>NZ_JAGGQK010000001.1:0-77151 GCF_018613355.1 Bacillus sp. ISL-35
CACATAGCTCGTCTAACGTACAGTCATTCGGGTTTTTGATTTGGTTTTGTTCGATAGAGAGGGTCTAACGGACAGTAATCAGGGTTTTGGGTCTGGGTTTGTCCGATAGAGAGCGTCTAACGGACAGTAATCAGGGTTTTGGGTCTGGGTTTGTCCGATAGAGAGGGTCTAACGGACAGTAATCAGGGTTTTGGGTCTGGGTTTGTCCGATAGAGAGGGTCTAACGGACAGTAATCAGGGTTTTGGGTCTGGGTTTGTCCGATAGAGAGGGTCTAACGGACAGTAATTAGGGTTTTGGGTCTGAGTTTGTCCGATAGAGCAGGTCTAACGGACAGTTATCCGGGTTATGGACCTGCGTTTGTCCGATAGAGAGGGTCTAACGGACAGTTATCCGGGTTTTGGACCTGCGTTTGTCCGCAAGAAAAGCCGTATATTTAATAGAACTCTTTTATTCATCGCTCCAATACACATTAATTCCTATAAAAATACTTGAATTTAACGATAGGTATGTTATATTCGAAAGCGGGTATAGATAGTAACACCAATCTTATATTTGGAGTGAGTCTGGATGCTTCATCAATTTTCTAGAAATGAACTGGCCATCGGCAAAGAGGGCCTTGATATAATGAAAAACAGTACTGTAGCCGTATTGGGAATCGGCGGTGTCGGTTCATTCGCGGCAGAAGCGCTGGCACGGTCTGGTGTAGGGAAGCTTATTTTGATCGACAAGGATGATGTCGATATCACGAATGTCAACCGCCAGCTGATTGCGCTGCTTTCGACAGTCGGCAAGCAAAAGGTCGAAGTGATGCGTGACAGGATCATGGATATCAATCCTGAATGCGAAGTTGTCGCACTGAAAATGTTCTATACGGAAGAAACGTATGAAGAGATTTTTGGCTACGACCTTGATTTTATCGTCGATGCTTCGGATACAATTTCTTACAAAATCCATTTGATCAAGGAATCCATCAACCGAGGCATACCGATGATTTCAAGCATGGGTGCGGCTAATAAAATGGACCCTACGCGGTTCCAGATTGCTGATATTTTCAAGACGCACACAGATCCACTCGCGAAGGTCATCCGTACTCGCCTGCGAAAAGAAGGAGTAAAAAAAGGAATTCCTGTCGTCTTTTCTGACGAAAGCCCGATTGTCATCAGGGAGGATGTCCGGAAAGAGGTTGGCAATGACAATGCGGAAATCCGCAAAGCGAAAATGCCTCCGTCTTCCAATGCGTTCGTTCCGTCTGTAGCAGGGCTCATCATGGCCAGCTATGTCGTCAGAGAACTATTAAAAGACATCGAAATTGAGCGTGTGAACAGCTAAAAAACGTGTAAATAAGCAGAAAAAGCGGCAAGGACCTCTAAAAGGGTCCTGCCGCTTATTTTTTATGTCCGGTGATTTTTTCATAGATGGAGGCAATAGCCTGTTCGAACTTACCGGTTTTCTTAGGTTTATAATATACCTTGTTTTTGATCCTGTCAGGAAGATACTGCTGTTTGACCCAGCCGCCTTCGTAGTCATGCGGGTACAGGTAGTCCACGCCGCGGCCAAGGTCTTTGGCTCCTTTGTAATGGGCATCCTTCAAATGATCTGGCACTTCTCCGCTGATGCCCGAGCGGATATCAGCCAGTGCTGAATCAATAGCCGCATAAGCAGAATTCGATTTAGGGGACAGACATAACTCGATCACCGCATTGGCCAGTGGAATCCTTGCCTCCGGGAAACCGACTCTTTCTGCTGCTTCAATGGCTGCCAGTGTCCTTTGTCCTGCTTGAGGACTTGCCAATCCGATGTCTTCATAGGCAATCACTAGAAGTCTGCGATTGATGCTGACAAGATCGCCTGCTTCAATCAATCTTCCAAGATAGTGGAGAGCGGCATTTATCTTAAAATTCGAGATAAAAATATAGGATAGCCAATAAATGTTAGGCTATGGGTTAGTATCATTGAATTTATTTTTTATCAGTGTAAAATAGCTATTGATAATAAAATATTTAATATTATTAATGTGTTTCTATTAGGGGACGTAGCCCTTAGCGGGAGGCGTAAAAGTAACTGGTTGTGAGTTTTATTTAAACTTAAGTTATGTTTGCTTTAAAATATCTAAAATTAATTCAGGAAACACATTATATTGCATATCACAAATAGAATAGGTGTTATTGTCTACAGTTTGGCATATAAGCAGTAGAAAGTAATCTTATATATAATTTACTTTAAAATGAGTTAAACGCTTAAAGAGGCTATATGAAGGCTTATACAAGGCTAATTATATGATTGAAAGGTTTTTCTAAAGGAGGGGGATATTTTGCTATTTGATTCATTAATCGAGTCACCTTTATCATATAGAATGAGACCTCAAAATATTGATGAAGTAGTGGGGCAAAAACATATTATTGGAAAAGAAACTGCTCTTTACAAAATGATAATAAATGGACATGTCCCTTCAATTTTACTTTACGGTCCACCTGGGGTTGGCAAAACTTCTATTGCAAGAGCAATAGCAGGAACAGTTAATAGACCGTTTGTATCGATAAACGCAACAATAGCTGGTAAAAAAGATATTGAAAATGCAGTTGAAGAAGCAAAAATCGAAGGGAATTTAATTTTATTTATCGATGAAGTGCATCGGTTTAATAAAGCACAACAAGATTATCTATTACCCCATGTAGAAAAAGGGTTAATTACTTTAATAGGAGCTACCACCGAAAATCCCTTTCATGATGTTAACCCTGCAATAAGAAGCAGATGTGGTCAAATTAAGGAGTTGAAGCCACTTTTAAAAGAGGACATCAAAGAATTATTAATGCGTGCATTGTCTGATAAAGAAAGAGGTTTTGGTAAAGAAAAAATTCAAATTACAAAAGATTCAATTGACTTAATTTGCTCTTCTACAAACGGAGATGCTCGCTCAGCGCTAAATGTATTAGAAGAGGTTATCATTGCTTCAAAAGATGATAAGGCAAATTGTATTACTGTAGAAAAAGAAATTGTCAAGGAGTGTGTACAAAACAAAGGGTTTACACATGACAAAGATGGAGACCTTCACTATTCCCTTTTGTCATGTTTACAAAAATCCATAAGAGGCAGTGATGTCAATTCTGCTCTTCATTACTTGGCAAGGCTTATTGAAGGAGGCGATTTAATTTCAATATGCCGCCGATTACTTGTAATTGCATATGAAGATATTTCGATTGCTGCTCCAGAAATAGGATTCAGAACATTGGCTGCTATTCAAGCAGTAGAGCGTCTAGGTCTTCCCGAAGGTAGAATTCCGTTAGCAAATATAGTAGTAGAACAATGTCTTTCTCCAAAAACCAATAGTGCTTATACGGCTTTAGACCTTGCACTAGAAGATGTTAGAAACGGTAATGTTGGGGAAATTCCAATACATTTAAAGGACGCACATTATAGTGGAGCAAAAATATTAGGTCATGGAAGTGGATATAAATATCCGCACGATTATCCAAACTCTTGGGTTAACCAACAATACTTACCTGAGAGCTTAAAGGATAAAAAATATTATCAGCCAAAACAAAATGGTTATGAGAAACATTATAGTCAAGTTTATGAAAAACTGAATGGACTAAAAAATAACCTAAATAATCAATAGTAAACAAAGTGTAAAATCAAATTGTTGATTTTACACTTATTGTTTCTCATGGATAAATATTCAGTTAAAAACTAAAGAATAAAATCCACCTCTTAATGGAACTTTATTTAAAGAGGTGTTAATTTTGGTGAATTTAAAGTCAAATGCTAAAGCTTTTATTCATGAGCGAATCATTTATGAATATATGATGTTTCGATTTTCCAAAAATAATTTAACCATGAGACATGTTATTAGACACGGTAAATTATTACATAATCCTAGCGTTGTATCAGTCTCTTATCTTGAGATTATTGATACAACTTTTCCAGATGTAGAGAGGATTGTTTTAAAAGGGGATAAAAATAAAGAAGGCAGACCAGGTGAGATTAAATTTCTGACTTCGGAATTTAAATACCACAGGGATGACATTGATAGATTCCATAACTTTATGGAGAAGTTAGGATGTATTATTGTTTTACGAAATGACAATTTACCATTAGGTCTCATTGAAAAGTATCCTGATATCGATGTTTATGAATTAGATAAACTAGATTTTGAACAGTATGTTAAAGAAAATTTCGATAGATTGTTTCACAAACAACTGTTAAGCAGAGATGGCAAGCCTTTTAATATTTGGATTATGAGCCAAGCTCCTAATTTTTATAAAGGTTATAAAAAGATGAATATACAACCTGCTTCCGAAAGCGGTCTTTGGTGCCCTAAAGACACTAGTTTAACTAAGTATGACATTGCAACTGGGGATAAGATATTGTTTTTAAAGTTTGGTAAAGAATTCAGGCTAAGCCAACTTGTTCAAGATTATTGGAAATCGCACAAAAGTATCTACCCAGATTGGTTTATTACCGAATTATATATTGGGGAGGTTACAACACCATTAATGGATAGAAGTGACTTTTGCAATATAAAAGGTATTCCGATTCACACTCCCCTCTGGAAAAATGAATCTGATGGAAACAAACAATGGTCAAAGATTTTTGAATTCAGGAAAATTAATAATTGGAAATGTAATATTAATTTAAGAGAGATGTACTCTGAACTTCCGGATATAGTTCACCCAATTCTCTATTATGTCTTTACTCAGCAGGTCTCTGTAAATGTTAAAGAGGTTGATTATATTAAAATTCTTGAATATGTATTGGACCAATATAAAAATGGAGAGTGTGTTGGTTGATACGGAAAAATGACAGGAAGCTAAAGGCTTCACTGTCATTTCGTTTTTTTTCGAACTTTATGCGCTGCAACAAGTGGTAAGTTTGTAACAGGGTTATCAGATACAATGAACGATTTTTTATAATCTGGATATTTATTTACAACTTCTTCGTATGTGCCGGTATCATTTATAAACTCTGGTTTCCACATGAAACACTTGGCATGTTGAATTTGCATTCCAAAAGTATCCGTATGTACCTGGTCTGTTCTTTTAAAAGGTTTAAGGCATACTACACAATGTGGTTGAAGCTTTTCCCTTGTCATTACTCTCCTCCTCTCCTACTAAAAACATACAATACCTAGGAGGGTTTGGGTTGGGAAATCAAATAAAATACATATTTATTTCACAATTAGAAGAGGAATGCTTATTTAATAACATTAATTAGGATAATTCCCTCAAGTTGGTCAAATACACTGCATTTTCGTTATTTTCTATTTCAACAATGCTTGTTTTCGTAATTATATATTTACTGCTATCTAATCTATTTCTTATGCTGTTAAAGTAGGCTCTTGCTTCTTTTTCGGTATAGAATATATCGGTTTCCCCTAAGTCTCCCCAACATTCTACTACCCATTGTTTTTCCAAGACCTTCACTCCAATACCAATAAATATCAATCCATATATTAAATAAAATATCATAAAGCTAATAAGATAAATAGTTCCAAATGTTCCTTTACTCTCCTAAACATTTAACAAATTATTTATATTATCATTTAGGGTGGGGTGAAATGGATATGTTCGTATCGCCAATGCTGCTTCATAAAGTAGAACAGCCTTTTAATGATGATTCCTATATTACTGAGCTTAAGCTTGATGGGATTAGGGTTCTGTGGACTAAAGTTAATGACAAGGTTCGTTTATATACACGTCACAACAACGATGTAACCTCCAAATTTCCTGAAATACACAACATCAATTTACCTAATGGAACCATTCTAGACGGTGAGATTATTGTGCCCGATAATGGTAATAAACCTGATTTTGAAAAGATGATGGAGCGTTTTAGCTCAAATAATAATCAGAATTTCATTCAATACTGTGTATTTGATATCATCCAATTTAACGGTGAAAGAGTAACCTCACTTCCATTGGTTAATAGAAAAGAGTTATTAGCTAATGTTCTTGAGCCTGCTGATAATATAGTATTAACTCGATTCATTGAGGGTTATGGTGTTGAGTATTTCAATTTAATTAAACAACAAGAATTAGAGGGAATTGTCTTAAAAAGGAAACACTCTAAATACCAAATAAATAAACGTAGCAATGACTGGTTAAAAGTAATTAACTATCAATATGCGGAGGTATTTATTTCAGGAATTAGGAAAGATAAGTTTGGGGCTGTTTTATCCTTTGAGGATGGAAAGTACGCTGGTATTATGGAGTTTATGAATTCATCAGAGAAAAGAAAGTTGTATAGTTTGATTAAGAAACTGGATGAAACCGATAAATACGTTTTAATCGAACCAATTAGTTGTAAGGTTAAATATAGGAATCTTACGAAAGCAGGCTTGTTAAGAATACCTTCATTAAAGTCTCCAATTTTCTAGCTTTATTCTAAACAAATTTGCATACTCATATAAAGGAACAGCAGTGGTTAAAAGCATAACGGGTTCGGTTTTGAAGTACAAAGTGCGAATTAGCAGTGCTTTTCGCAGTGTAATTCTCAGACTCTTTAGCAGTGAATTTAGCACACAAAAAAGCTCGGAGCCATTATGCTCTGAGCCTTCTTTATAAATAGCACATTGTTGTACATAAGCACCCGGTAGCACAATAATGATAAAATAAAAACTATTTCATTGTGACGGATTATACCCCTCAAAATGTCCGTACTGCTGTATCTCCCAAACCATTGTCTCTTTATCACTAAAATCCATTAATTTAAGATTCTCTGTACTTACAATCCATTTTTGATGTGGGCTTGGAAGATTCATTCCGGGCTTGATTGGCTGATTAACGTTCATTTGGATTTGATAAGGGTCTCCCCTTTGATTCTCAAAAAGCTCGCTGTGTTGAATAAAATGTAAAAAGTCTATCATTTCCTTTCGGCTATCAGAAGCCGGAATCATGTAAAATGGAACTAAAACCAAGGATGTTGCAAGTTCCTCTTGATAATATTGCTCGTACATCTCTTTATTACTATCAGTGATAACCAACCGCTCATCGCCAAAAAATATATCAATGGCATCTCCTACCGTTTTAGCTTTATCCATACTCTCTATATCTCTAAATTGATAACCATCTCTATTCGTCTCAAGAGATTGTCCCTCTGGGTTGACTACCTGCCTGTTTTCATATTTAAAATAACCGAAAGTTATTACTCCCACTAAAACAATGACCAAAGATACTAAAATACCTACAAGTTTTCTCAATGTCTTAATCTCCTTCTTATTATTCTTATATTCATTATACTGAAAAATAGCATTTTTTGGTAAAGTCTTATTAAAGTATTCCGCTATCATTTTAACATAAATATCCAGAAATCCGCTTACCATTTTCAGCATACCAAATCGCATAGCAATTAGCATACTGACAATAATTTCTGTAACTCCGCTAAAAAGGTTGCGAATTTGAGTGCTAAAACATCAATAAATACAAAGAAAACCTTGATATATCAACAAAAAAATACAGTCCAATTCAGTTAAGAATTGGACTGCTAATTTATATGCGAATTAAGTTTTTGTACTCGAAAACCGAACCAGTTAGTTTTATTCTACTCTGTTTTTCTTTTCTAATTATATTGGAAAGTTGTCATCGACCAATTAGAGACATAATTGCTACTAATATAAAACGTGTTTTCGAAACGGTATGTCTGCTTGTCTTCGTGTGCTATCTTTACAATTAAAGTACATCTTCCCCTCGTCATCTAGATATTAATTTTCTTTGAGTATTGGCATAACGCTTCGGAAGTTCTTTTAAATCAAATTTCAACCGGAGGTCTTTTCCGATTATTTTAACGAGCTGCCAAGCATCTTCTTTAAAATTACCATAACCATTCATATATTTTAGAAATGGGGTTTCAAGAACTTTTTTTGCATCCGAATCAAATCCAGACGGAGAATCTACTCCATATACTCTATATGCTATTTGTTCGGTATATAAATCATATCCTGCATAAACCGGGGGATTTATTTCATTTTGCAAAGTAAGCTGAATTGCAATATCAAAGACTCTTCCATCTATCTCAATCCAAGAATGGTCAAAAAACAAGCGCTTTTCATCTAAAACTTCACCAATACACAAGTCATTTTCTATACCCTGTTCCTTCAATAAAACATGAAAAACACTAGAGATTAAATGGCATGCGCCAGGATTAGGTCTTTTCTTGTAATAATCAGATATTGCAAAAAATGTTTTGTAAATCTTACTTTTTTGTTCATGTTCATAAGGTATTTCGTCAGCTACAACTCGAAATGATTTTGTCTGGTTCATAATTACACCCCAAATAAAAAATATTATTCTATAATTATACCAAGTGATAAATGTTTTTGTAAAAAATCCCATCGATATTAAAGGGTATTTCTTCGCTTTTGTCGAATGGAATCGGAAATTGGGATATTAGACAGTGGAGGGATTAAGATGCATGATTATATTTACAATCAAATAAATCATTCAATTTCTTTTAGTAAAAATGAGATACAAGAATTTTTTTCTAAAGAAAGCCCTGACCAGGTTACAACAGAAGAGTTAGAAGGGTTCCATGTACATTTAACTGATATAATTAAGGGAACGCTCTATCACGATTTTTTTAATTCATTAACAGTAAACGATAATGAAAATGTCTTGTCTAATATTAGGGACTTGCTTAAAAAAAAGACACAAACCATTAGAAACGATATATTAAATAAATATTTACAAAGTGAAAACCTCCATGTGTTGATGAGCAATGGGTGTTCAATGTATGCCGGCTCAAAAGCAATAAATACGAATGACAAACAAGAACATACGACGTTGCTTGAGGAGTTTAATTTTACAAAGACTGTTAATAATCAAACTGAACTCGAATCTGTTATACACGATTTAGCTAGAGCACGACCTGAACAAGCTCTTGATAGATTATATGAGATGGTATCCTATTATCGGAATGTCCTTCAGGATGAAACCATCCATAGTCAATTGGAAGTTCTCGTGGAGAAGTTTAAACGGGTCTTTATTAAGAATTTTGTGCTTACAGTTAATTATGAACAAAACCATTTGCATAAAACATTTCTAAAGAAATTAGTATCAAGAGGTTCCAAGGTTAAGAAGGCGAATATCTTTACTCTTAATTATGATTTACTAATTGAAAAAACAGCTGAGGAATTAGGTATCCATGTGAATAATGGTTTTGTGGGTTTTCATAATCGCTCCTTTAATCCTTCTTCATTTCATCTGGATACACATATTCAATACTCTGACGGTGGCAGAACTTTTACTAAAGGTATCAACTTATTTAAACTACATGGGTCATTATCATGGATTTTTGATAATAGTAAACCGCCTTATGGGATATCAGAAACGCAGTTTGATTTTAAGAAGAATTATGACGTGGGAGAGGTAACAAACATCCCTGATTGCATTATATACCCTGTTCAATCAAAGAAAACTTATTCCCTAGACCTTCCTTATAGTGAAATGTTCCGGCAATTCATTGAATTCTGTAATAAACCTACTTCAACTTTATTGGTGATGGGATATAGCTTCTTAGATGAACATGTAAATGATATTATAACCAATGCGTTATCCAATCCAGATTTTAATCTTATTGTTTTTTCATATTCTAAAAAAGAAGATGAATGGATATCACCTTACTTAAAAGGATTGATAGAAAGAAGCATGGAAGATTCAAGAATATCATTGTTCTTTGGAAATTTTTTAGGCGATTTTCAGTATATCACTAGTTATCTTGTGCCATATCCAAACTCTGATAATACCGAGAAGGTTATTCTAGACACAATAAAGAGATTAAAAGGTGAGATGGAAAACAATGTTTGATGGGGATGTAAAGATAGGGAAAATTATAAAAATCGAGGGTCTCTCAATTCATATTGAAATTATGGAAAAAGATATAGCCAATAAACTTGTTTTAAAATATGGGATAAATGATTATGTAGTGTCAATTAATAAAATGATTTATAGTTTATTGCCCAATGGGAAAAAAATAATTGCACGTATAGGAAAAATATATGATAGGAACACTTTGAATCCTGATGATATTTTTACACAAGAGCAAGATTCATTTGTTTTGGAAGCTTCTTTTATTGGTATCTATGATGATTTCTTAGGAAGTTTTGATTCGGGCATTAATACTTTCCCTATTATAGGGAGTGAAGTTTTTTCGATAAATCAAAAAATGTATCAATCTGTCGTAAGCGTTAATTCCTCATACCGTCTTCCTATAGGTAATAGTTATGAAGATACCCAATTAGAAATATCAGCGAATCCAGATATTCTTTTTGGTAAGCATATGGGGGTGTTTGGTAATACGGGAACTGGAAAGAGTTGTACTGTAGCTTCTTTAATTCAAGGGCTAAAAAGAAGATTGTGCGATAAAGAAGGCAATCTAATAAACACAAAACCGAAAATAATCATTTTTGATTCGAATGATGAATACGAACAGGCATTTAAAGGCACCGAATTCAAAGTTAGAAAAATAAAAAAAGAGGAACTGTATCTGCCTCATTACCATTTGAGTTTTACTGAGTATTATCGTTTTTTAGGTGCAAGTCTAGGTGTTCAGGCTCCAATCCTAAAGAATTGTATAAAAGAACTTCGTGTTAAAAATGATACTACCGAAGAAAAAGGATTCTTTTTCAAGGACCTCCATCAAGAAATTAATAAATGGTTATGGAACAATGCTAGAAAGAAAGATAGAGACGGCAATTTTACAGGGGAATATGATAATTTTAAGGCAAGTCAATGGTTTAACTGGTGTTCAACAATGTTAAATCGAATTCAAACTATCACAGATGACTCAAGAATTTTTTCAATTATAGAATGGAAAGAAAGCATGAAAAATACAATTGAAGAGATTGTTGAATCTGATGATGAGATTATATTAATTGAAGCTGATTTTGAAAAGGATGAGCTTGATATTGTTATGTTCCTTTTCTCTAAACTAGTTTATGAGTGGGCTGTTAATAACAGAAGGACTAGAGCTATTACCAGCTTAGTTATTCTCTTTGAAGAAGCCCATCGATATATTAACGAAGAGGAACAAGATGAATTTAAATTAGGTACCTATTACATAGAGAGACTTGCGCGTGAGGGAAGAAAATTTGGGATAAGCTTAATAGTTTCGAGTCAAAGACCATCTGAACTAACTAAGTCAATAATTTCTCAATGCAATTCATTTATCGTTCATCGAATAACCAATAAGTTAGATTTAGAATTTATTAATCGAAATCTTACCAGTAACAATCAAGAGTTAATAAAATTTGTTCCGGGTTTAGAGAAGCAATATGCAATCGTTTTTGGTGAGGCATTTGGTTATACAGATATTGTTAAGATAGCTACAGCCTCTCCTGTCCCCAAGAGTGAAGACCCTAATGTTATTGGCTCATGGGTATTTGATAGCGAATCCTAAGCTGCTTAAGAGTTCCTCCTCTAGATTTAGAAGATGAAAACAAAAGGGTCTGAGTATAATTACCCTTTTGTTTTCGGGTTGATATCTTTTAAAACATTAAACTTATCAAATACTACTTGAGTATTTATTACCATCAAAAATTAATTTATTACTATCAATTATATCTTTAATGTAATTTGTATTTAACTCATATCCAATAGCGTTTCTACCTTGCTCAGTAGCATTTCTTAGAGTCGTGCCAGTCCCAGCAAAAGGGTCTAATACAATATCATTTTTAAGACTAAAAAGTCTAATTAACCTCATCGCAATTTCATCAGGGAAAGTAGCTTTATGTAAATTGTGCCTTGACGGATTAATTTTCCAAATAGGGTGCAGCCAATCTTTAAGGATTTCCTTTGGAATTAAATTTTGAGCTTCTGCTTGTTGCTCGTAATTAATCTCTCTTTTTCTGTTTCCAGGTTTTCTGAAGACTAAAATATGTTCTGTTAATAAGTCGTTATATAAGAATGGAGGCACTCCAAAATCCTTATACTCTCCTTTTCCTACTGAACCATAAATAAGTTTGGATTTCTCCCCCTTTTTAACACCAAACTTTTCCCAAATAAAGTGTTGGAATAAATCAAAGTCCATTTCAACAGTAAAGAAACTAATAATGTCAGATTGTATGGAATAAAGCCTAGGTCTCCCCGTTTCTTTGTACTTCCCACTTCTTATATCACCAACATTAATGCATATAAAGGAATCTTCTTTTAGCACCCTCATGCACTCATGAAAATGCTTTTTTAATTGGTATAGGTATTGTTTATATGAGACATTAAAGCCTAATTGTTCAGGGTGTTCATAATTCTTTAAATTCCAATAAGGTGGGCTAGTAATAATTAAATCGATTGTTCCAGTTTGTATTTCATCCATACATGATGAATCTTTATTGTAAATTGTTAAATCCAAGACATTACCTCCTTACCTTGTAAAATTAGATATGTCCCGAAATGTTTAAGGTATAATTGTTATTCTCTTAATATCTTTCTATTAAATAGAGTTAAACCAAATAATATTTTCCCTTCTAATTAAAATCTTTTGCTATTTGGCAATTTCGTCCCAATCTATAGAATGATAAAATAATATATAGGAAAAGGAATAGACGGTTTTGAAATAAGTATGTATCATAACCAGTATTCGTATATTAATTTATAAAGCTGTATCCTTCTAATACAGTTGGATGATTCTGACCATCCTAAAAAATGCGATTGTAAACTTGTATCCCTACCAAGGTAACTTTATTTCCTATCGTGCTTCTTAAAAAAATGGGGGCTTTTTTTAGCTGACGAAGTTGTGGTTGGTAAAACGCCTCGTAGTTCCATCTTCAATGCTTATGCAGTGGAACCTCGGTGTAATTAAATAGCACTCATAGCGAATCCTAGCAAGTGATTATAGTGAGGTATTATAATTCGATTGAGTTCATATTCAATTTCTAACTAAAGGGAGCAAGCAAAAATGTTAAGACATTACAGAAAATCTGGGCATAAATAAAATGTTTCCTAAGAAAAAATTAATAAAGAGTAATTTAAGAGGTGTACAATGAGTAAATTTGAAAAATTAGAACTAACGTGGGTTGGTAAAAACAAACCTCAAAAATTAGAACCCCGTATTTTATTAGAGGATAGCGATAATTCATATCATTCTTCAACAAGAATATCCGAGAACGACCAATTTAATAATCGATTAATCTTTGGGGATAATTTATTGGCTTTAAAGGCGTTAGAAGATGAATACAATGAAAAGGTGCAATGTATTTATGTGGACCCTCCCTTCAATACAGGGCAAGCGTTTGAACATTATGAAGATGGCTTAGAACATTCATTATGGTTAAGTCTAATGAGAGATAGATTTATCATTTTGAGAAATTTACTTAACGAATCTGGTACGTTATTTGTACATATTGATGATAATGAGCTAGGAAGATTGCTGGTATTATTAGATGAAATTATGGGAGAAAAAAACCGCATCTCTATTATTACTTTTAAACAAGGCTCAGTTACTGGGCATAAAGCTATTAACCCAGGACCAATAACCATTTCGAACTATATCCTAGTTTATGCTAAGAATAAGAGCAAATGGAGATTTAATGATGTATATGTACCTAAGAGTCGTGACAAGAGGTATGCACAGTATATTACCAATATTGATAAGCCCTACGACCAATGGGAAATCTGCACATTGAATGATGCAATTGCTAGTAAATATGGTTTGGAACAAAAGAATGTAAAAAAACAGCTAGGAAATAAATATGAAGAAATCGTTGAGAATTTTGTACTTGAAAATTCATCTTCAGTTATCCGTTTAGCCAGACCAGATTATAATAATGTAAGCGCAGCTGCAAGAGAATTAATTGATAGGTCAAAAGAACATCCAAATAAAGTTTTTTTGCTTGAGCGTGAAAACCATCCTCCAATGTTCTTAATTAGGGGCGAACGTATCTTGTTTTATAAAGATAAATTAAAACTTATTGATGGAAGTTATGTAACTGGAGAAAAGATAACAAATATTTGGGATGATTTGTTATCAAACAACCTTCACAAGGAAGGTGGCGTTAGTTTCCCGAAAGGTAAAAAACCTGAAGCACTTATAAAAAGAGTCTTAGAAATTGCCACTAATCCAGGTGATATAGTCTTGGATTCATTCGCAGGTTCTGGGACAACTGGAGCTGTCGCTCATAAAATGGGACGACAATGGATAATGGTAGAACTTGGTGACCATTGTCATACTCATATTATTCCTAGATTAAAAAGCGTAATTGATGGAGAAGACCAAAGTGGTATAACTAGAATTGTTAATTGGAAAGGCGGAGGAGGTTTTCGATACTATCGACTAGCTCCTAGTTTATTAGAAAAGGACAAATACGGGAATTGGATTATAAGTAAAGAATATAATGCAGCTATGTTGGCTGAGGCAATGTGTAAACACAAAGGTTTTAAATATCTGCCATCTGAAACGATATTCTGGAAACAAGGGTATTCAACAGAAAATGATTTTATTTATACTACAACACAACTAATAAACAGAGAGATTGCAGACCAGATACAAGAACAAATGAAAGAGGAAGAAACACTTATAATTTGTTGTAAGGCGTTTACAGTAAATTCTAATGACTATCCCAACATTACATTTGAAAAAATACCAACTTCAATATTAAAGAATTGTGAATTTGGAAAAGATGACTACAGCTTAGAGATAGAGGGACTTCCAAAGGTTGAAATGTATGAGCAAATCGACATTTTTGAAGGGGAAGTTGATGAAGAATGAATTGTAATGTAAATAACATATCAGCTCGCTTAAGTTTAAGAAAGCCCCAAAAGGAATCACTTGAAATTTTATCTGATATCCTTGAACGAATGGCACTCGGGAAACAAAGTGCTGAATCCTTAAAAAATGAATTAATCAAACTTAAGAAGCTTTATCCCTCTGTTACAGATTTTGAGAGGGATTTCCCCTCTCTTTGTTTTGCTCTAGCTACTGGGGTTGGGAAAACACGGTTAATGGGTGCTTTTATAGCGTATTTGTATATCACCAAAAGGATGAAAAACTTTTTCGTTCTGGCTCCCAACCTAACTATTTATAATAAATTAATTCAAGACTTTACCCCGCATACCCCTAAGTATGTTTTTAAAGGAATATCTGAATTAGCTATTAATCAGCCAAGAATTATTACAGGGGATAATTACGAGGAAGGTATTGGAGTTCGAAAGCAAAGTCTATTTGGAGAAGATGAAATCCATATTAATATTTTTAATATATCAAAAATTAATTCTGAGGTACGAGGTGGTAAATCACCTAGAATTAAACGATTAAGTGAGTATATTGGTCAAAGTTACTTTGAATATCTTGCATCTTTACCTGACCTTGTTTTACTTATGGATGAATCCCATAGATATCGTGCTTCAGCGGGAGTAAAGGTATTAAATGAATTGAATCCTGTTTTAGGAATAGAATTGACAGCTACCCCACAAATCGAGACTAGTAATAAAACAATACCTTTTAATAATGTGATTTATAGTTATCCATTATACAAGGCAATGGAAGATGGATTTGTAAAAGAACCTGCTGTTGCGACCCGACCAGACTTTACCCCTCCTAAAGATGTGGAAGAACTCGAAAAAATAAAGCTGGAAGATGGGATTTTAGTTCATGAAGAAACAAAAGTAGAGCTCGAAGTATATGCTAAACAAAACCACTTGCAACCTGTTAAACCCTTTGTACTTATAGTTGCTCAAGATACAAAGCATGCAGAAGAATTGTCGATTTTTCTCCAATCAGATGAGTTTTTTAATGGTAGCTATAAAGGAAAAGTAATAACTGTGCACTCAAATCAAAGAGGCGAAGAAAAAGACGAAACAATTCAAGAATTGATGGCGCTTGAGGACCCTAACTCAGAAACTGAGATTGTAATCCATGTTAATATGTTAAAAGAAGGTTGGGACGTTACTAACCTCTATACAATTATTCCTTTGAGAGCAGCAAATTCAAAAACATTAGTAGAACAATCTATTGGTCGTGGTCTACGTTTACCATATGGAAAAAGAACGGGTGTAAAGACTGTAGACCGTTTAACTATAATTGCTCATGATAAATTTCAAGAAATTGTTGATGAAGCTAATAATCCAAACTCAATAATACGTACTGGAGTTATTATTGGTAAAGATGTTGCTAAAGGACAAAGGAAAGCAGTTACATCTCCACCTGTGCTTGAAGATTTAATTGTTAACGAGGTCGAAGAAACAACTATAAAAAAAATTACTGAGCTAAATCCTGAAACAAAGGAAACATTCACTCCAGTTGAAATTAAAAAGGTTATTAATTTGATACAAACTAAGATTCAAAGTCTAGAACATCTTCCTAGCTCAAAAAAATTAAATGAGAAGCAAGTTAAGAAACAAATAATAGTTGATGTTCAAAGTAAATATAAAAATAAACAGCTTCATTTGTTCCCAGAAGAAGCTCAGGAATTTGTTACAGAGGTTGTAGAAACTTATTTAAAGAAGAATATTCAGCATAGTATTGATATCCCGCGCATTTTAGTTCAACCAGTTGGAGGTTTTTCCTGGGGTTATAAAGACTTTAATCTTAATGTAAGTAGAATTAATTTACAGCCTGTTGGGGAAAAAATATTAATTCAACATTTGCGAACTCATGAACGCGAAACGTTGCAACGCATTTATCAAAATTATGAGGAAGAACGATTAGAAGACTATATAGTTAACGAACTAATAGAATATTCCGATATTTCTTACGACGAACATGTTGACTTACTGTATAAATTAACTGGGCAATTAGTCTGTCACCTACAAAGTTATCTTCCAGATGAAAGTGCTGTTCGAAATGTCTTGCAGTATAATCGTGTTAGGTTAGCAGAATTAATTCACCTACAAATGAAGGAAAACTATTACGAGTTAGCAACTGCCTACGAAGTAACTATAAGTAAAGGATTTGAAACCTTAAAGACGGTCCATTATACTACTATGATAGATAATGGAGAGCGGCAATTTAGAGAGCCAGTTGAAGATAAATCACATATAAAAAGCTATGTTTTTAGCGGTTTCTTAAAGTGTTTATATCGCACCCAAAAATTTGATTCGGATAGCGAAAGGCGGTACGCAATTATTTGCGAAAGTGATGATACCGTCGAGAAGTGGTTTAAGCCAGCTTTAGGTCAATTTAAAATCTATTATGGACATAGTGAAACTTATAACCCGGATTTTATTGTAGAAACAAAAACGAAAAAGTATATTTGCGAGATTAAGAAAAAAGATGATATTAACGATAAAGTAGTACAAGAAAAAGCTAAGGCAGTTCAAAATTGGTGCAGCCACGCAACAGAACATGAACTGAAACATGGTGGCAAGGAATGGATTTATTTATTAATCCCTCATAACGACATTAATGAAAATATGACAGTTGAGGGATTAACAGCTAGATATCGTTATAATTGATTGGCTGCTTCCCTCCTATTTATGGGGATATTTATCTAGATGAAAATTAGAAGGGACAAAGCACTACATGCTATGTCCCTAACTTTTTTACCTTCTTTTACTCTTTTTCTGAAGGGTTTCCATTTTTTATTTCATTAATTATCTTTCGATGCTGGATTTCAGAACTGATAACAATTGAAATGAGAGTTACTGCTAAGGCTATTACAGAGAAGTTATTACTATCAATACCACAAAATAAGCGGGGGTTTCCAAATAAGTCCCATACTAAGTAAGGAATTAATGAAATAAATAGCAAGATACTAACAAATTGAAGTGACCTTCCAAAAACGCCTGATTTCCCCTCTAACTCCGCCATCTGTTGCTGCACATCACCTAATGACCAAAACAAAGTAGCTATTGATACTAATATAGCAAACCCATTATCAACCGGTATTCCAAACATAGATAGCAAAATACATACAATAAAGATAATAACTGCAAGCCAAAGTAATCTTTTTTGTTCCTTGGAATATGATTTAGCCTCTTTAATCCCTGCCTTATAAGGAAGTGCGATAAAGAAAACTACTACTAAAATAGCAGCAATTACTAGTCCTAGCATTGGTATATCTAGATTAAGAATTAATTCCCATATACTACTGGACTCCACACACATGTCTTTCTCATTAAAAATTTCTCCTTTTTCCATACTTTCCCCCTACCCCAAATTGAAATTCTGGGCATTGTCCACCATCCATCCACTATTTGGTAATATTTTATATTTACAACATTATTAATAATAAAACAATATTAATTAATATTAAATAGATATTGATTGATTTTTATTTTGGTTTTTTTTATTATTGTATTAAATAATGTTAGTAAACTAATATTAAAAAAGGCGGAAGTCGATGAAAGAATATACTGTGGTAGAAGTTGCTGCTATTCTCGTGTCTAAAGGAATAATTCGGAGGAATAATAGAGTAAATAAAAATAAAAATGGTCAATCAAAAATATCTACAGGTGAACAACAGGTTAGACTATGGATAAGAGAATATAATAAAATATTTCAAAATGAATATAATCGCTATATTACTGAGGGAGATAGTCATGAAAAGGCATCTGAATATGCCCACACTATCGCATCCAATTATGGAATAAAGGCTGCTATTCGAAGTAAAAAAGAAGGATATCGAATTACGAAAGATGATTTAAAGGAATTTATTGATGTGAAACTTGGCTCGAGTTTAGAAACAAAATTAATAGAAGGTCTAAAAAAAGAGGCGATTACCAGAGCCTCAAATGTAAAGGTAGTTAGTGGGAAATTACAGAGCGAATGGTTCTTGCAAGGATTTCAAGAAGCAATTGAGTTCCTTAAAGCCAATCTAGATGTAGCTATATCGAAAGAGGTTATTAACTTACCTTCTTATGATTGGTTTATTGATGAAAAGAAAACTTTTGCTACTAATTATCGGATTAGGGAAACGAATTCTTCCACAATATTATGGGTCGAATTTATAAACCAGCATGTTAATAATATCCAATTTAAGATGAGGATATATAGACAAAATGATACGAATAAAATTAAAACAAATGTTGAATGGTCAATTAAAAATGCAATTTTAGCAGGTCATAATAGAGCTGAACTCGATAACATTGTTAGTATTGAAACCAATATTGCTACACTTAAGGAATTTTTTATTGAACAAATTCCTGAAAGTGATGAAAATAAGCTGTTGATTCTCATGATGTTAACAGCTTAAGTTTTTTTGTATTTAATGTTAGTTTTCTAACATTAAAGGCTACTTGTACTAATTAACTAATGAAGGAGTAAAGTACCTTGAAAAACATGATTCTCTTTGAGACGGATTTTAATTACAAAGTCTTTGAACGAGAGAGGAAAATAATGAAAGTTACTACAAATGAGATAACAAATAAAAAGACTGTAATTGCTGTTAAGCTAGAACGCAAAATAGACGGAGCGTATGTTATTGACCCATTAACAAATAGTTTTTTAAAAGATGAACTTTGGTCAAATAATACAGCTTTAAATACTCAAAAAAAATATATGCGGACAATTTGTTCCTTCTTAAACTATTGCAGATATATGGTGAGTAGAGATGAGACGGAATTTGCCGACTTAAAGGATGGTCTATTTAAAATGAAATTTCGGCATGCATGTTTATTTTTGCAGGACCAGGTGGCACGAGTTGAAAGTGGTGAAATAAAACCAAATACAGTTGGAGAAATGGAATATCCCCTATTGAGATTTTATCAATACTTACTTGATTGTGGAGTTATTAATGAAAATGTTAATAAAATTCTAGAAATTGAACGAAAAAAAAACAAAATTAAAACCATTCATAATCCTTTTCGCCAAATAGGGACCTATTATGTCCCCTTCCCAAAAAATGAAATGGTTTTTCAATCTGTCCGTGATTTCACAGATGATAGTTTTGAAGATAGGTTAGAAAATATTAGACTTATGATAAATTTAGCTAGAAATTATTATAAGGATATTGCATTTGCTTTGTGCCTAATGTTTTACGGCGGTTTAAGATTGGGAGAGGTTGTTAATATGACGCGCAGTAACCTGATAAGACCAGTTTTTTATGACGATGATGATACTGGTGAGGATGGATTTGTAGTACACGTAGAAGATAATCCTGAATTGTTTGCTGGAAAAAAAACTAAATCAAACAACCAAGTCAAAAGGAGAACAAAATTTGCTGCATTAGAGGTTATCGATATCCCCCTAGTTTCGGACGTTTACAAAGACCATAAGCTCCATATCAAATATTTGGAGCGAGAGAAAAAAATCAACAATAATTTTGCATTCTTTTATAGCACTCATAAAGGTGTGCCTCTGACATACAATGCTGCCTATTATCAATTTAAAAAGCTTGGAGAAATATTTATTGAAACCCTAGTTGAAAATGGGGATAAGAAAACTCTTGAAAATTTAACGGATGTAGATACTAATGATTTTAAGATGACCCCCCACCTTTGCCGAGCAGTCTTTACAAACTTAGGAATAGATTTAGGCTACACAAAGGAACAAATGAAAAATCGACGCGGTGATTTAAGCCCGCATGCCCTAGAAGCATATTGGAATAGAAAAATCGTGAAGAAAAAGAGACAAGAAGTAGTATCTACCATGCAAGATGAAGCTATTAAATCCTATCGTTCTAGAAAGGAGACATAATTATGGAAAAATATACATCACTAGAGGAGGCAGTAAAATTAGTTAGGAATGAAACTGGTGTCTATGACAAGATAGAACATTTAGTTGGTGTTTTTGTAAGTAAAAGAAAGTTGGATAAAGCTAAAAGTATAGAAAGCTATGTATTACCAATTACCAAGCTTAATACATTAATTGATGCTGGGCGTATTCGAACACAATCAATTGATGGAAATGTTAAATACTCAGTTTATGATTTAGCGAAATATTTTATACAACAAGAAATTATTGCTGATAAGTTTTATTACTTTACCGACTTTTTTGATATGAACAACTCTAAAGTATCAAAGGGTGTTTCGAAGCTATATCATCAAATAATTGAAAAACTTTCCTTATTAGGCTTAATAGAAGTCATTCAGCTTAGTCCCATAGATTCTTTAGGTAAGAAAGATAAATTCATTACAAGGTTGCACACAGATATCTTTTTTAATGACTATATAAGTCTTGCGAACATTTCGAAAGAAAAAGGTTTATCCTTTGAAACACTCCATAGTAAACTTTCCGATATTGAAGGGAAAATTTCTATTCTAAATATAGGGAAATATTATTCATATAGATTTGTGAAAAAAAAAGACTTCGAGAATTACATGAGCAACTTCTTGACGTATTCCCAAGAACTAATATCAGAAAAAAGTTTAGGGAACTCTCTGGGTTTAACTCAAAAAGCCATCCAAAAAGTCCTGAAGGTTTTTAATATTCAGCCTCAAACAGTTGTAGGAGAGATTAAAAATCAAAAAAGTAAAAGAAATTTTCAAGGCAGAAAATTCTATACTCCCGATACACTGCCATTATTAAAAAGGGAACAAAAAAGAGAATGGGTGTTTTATACAGAAAATTATTATACTTCCAAAGAGGTTGACGAATTAGTTGAAAATGAGTTGCATATTAATTCTCCATCTCGTGAAGTTTTTTCTAACAGCTATTTTGAAAAATATCAAAATGATAATTTATCAAAAATCTCTGTTCCGGAAATTATAAGGATTGAAAAGGATGGGAGAAATTTTAAAGGAGTTAACTTTCTTTATCGTAAAGAAATTATAGACAATTTTATTCAAGATATGAAATTCGAAAGGGATTATGTTGCGATTAGTGAAACAATGTTGGCACAACCGTTAATTGCATATCAAGAAACAATTAAACATTGTAATGTGACATTTCCAGAAGGAAGTAAAGAAACTGAGGATTTGTGGAATTCTTTTGTAAAAATCACTCTTGAAAGAAGAGATAATGAAAGAACCCTTTTAAGGGCTATTCGAGACCATGTTCAGACTGCGAAGTTCCTGACAAAGTTACTCTCAGCAACCAAAAAAGACGTAGCTTTTCTGACAAATAAAGAAATAAAGGTAGCTGTTTTTAATAAAAACGTGAAAGTGTACCAACAAGCAATAATGTATTCGTTTCTTTACAATTTACAATCCTATTATGTGGGTCAAGGAAAAAAAGTGTTATATAAATTAGATGTCTTTGAGAACCCTGCTCGCCCTGAAAACCAGTCCAGAATTAAAGAAGTCTACTCAAAAGATGAATATGGTGCATTTCTTGATTACGTCAACCAAATAGAAAAACACAAACTAAAGGCGATTGAAGATATAGAGGTCCTTTTAGAAGGGAATAGAAAAAAATACCTAGGTTATGCTTCAACATGGTTATATGTCCTTATTCATCTAAATAATAAGTGGAGACGGTATGAAGTAACGATTTTTCCGCCGCTTGGCGATGATATTTCAAATACTAACATCATAAAGAGATTCAACATGAATTATAAGGCTGCCTTGAATTATTTAAAAAAACATGACTTGGAAAAGAGCGATGTTGAATATATTGCAAACAAATTGAAAGCGTTTATAACGATTCACAACAAGAATAAAGGGGAACGAGATTTTACTTGGACAGAAACAACATCCTTAGCATTAGCGACTGCGATTATACTTTGTGAGATTCGATGTAAATTGGATAATTTCGAAACTGAATACCTTATTGACTTTCATTCAAAAAGTAGGCAACTACCTGAAAGGAACGAAAGGTACTTCTTTTCCGATTTTGAAGAAAAGAACTTGAATTTCAAGTCGTTAAAAATGAATGCTACTTTAAGTTCTTTAGGATTTCAAACTTCCAGACGCTTGGGAAATGAGGCTGTAATGGATGTTATACGTTCCTTCCGTAACCACAACTTAGACCAGTCTACAAATATTTATTTGTCCATTTCGGAAGAACGGCTCACCGAAATTTCTAACAATTTATTTAATTCCGGACCTTTTGGTTTTGTTCATACACAATTAAGTAACATTTTTGAAGGAAAAGACAATATTGACAAAAATTTAATTTCTGTTGATAAAGCAAATTTTTCAAAGGAAATATCCCGAATTTTTGGAGACTGGTTAAAAATCGAAGAATTAGTGCGTACATTTAAACTTCTATCTAATAACGAAATAATTGCAAAAGATTTGATTAATAGCATGTCCGAAGAAGAATTGATTGAACTAAATAAAAAAATGAAAATGGGTTTAAATCATGCTAAAGATGAAGGTTTTATGTGCGTTTTTAGTGATTGTGTTTATAAACAGTTAGAACAAGACTGTATTAGTTGCCCTTTTATGACAATGAATTTTCACACTTTAACAGTTTTAGCTAGGGACTTCTCAAAGTTAATCATTCAGTGTGAACTGAAATTTCAACGATTAAATGAAGTGGGCAATTTTACGAAATATAAAGAAGATGTTCCAGATGCGGAACGGCTTAGATTAACACGCCTTTTAGCAATATATACCTACAGATTAAAAGAAGCTGTTGCGGAATTTGGAGAAGATGTCGTTTCTATGTTCTTTAAAGATGGACTGAATACTGCGAGGGAAAGTTTAAGGGCAATTCCTTCTGTATCTCGCTATAAAAAGATGCTAGTGGAAATAGACAAAATATCGTGGGAGGAATAATTATGTACAACACTGCTTTATTAAACATTGGGGATATTGGGGAGGAAATTTCAACTTGGAATGATTATGAATACAACTTAGATTTTGATAAAGATTATTATAATAATATTCTTTTAGAGTCTCAAATTCTTGTTGATGGGTCCATAGACAAGGATAACTGGATATTAAAGAATGAACTTCTTGAAACTCATGTTGAGATAGATTTTCGCAAACTAAGGGAAGAATCAACCAATTGGAACCTACCATTTGATTTAATATTGGCTGTTAAATGTTGGGTTATTTCTCTTATTGAACAAAATGTATTTTCAACAACTATACAGTCGAGTGTTAGAAAATTAAAAACATTTTTCGAGTGGACCAACGGAGTGGATATTGATTACTTAGAAGATTTTAAAGTCAAACTTGAAACTGAGTTCGAAAATAGAGATAAATCTCAATCCAGTCTTTGTGCCTCAGTATTAAACTTTTTTAACTTTTACCCAGAAGCTGTCATCCCCGATTATTTTAATACATTAAAGAAAGTTAAACGAAAGGTTAGTTCACAGATGAACAACCGTAATATACCAAGTTTTGAGGATTTGAAAATTTTTCATACGACATTGATGGATTATGTTCCAAAACTAGAAGTTGGTAGTGAAAATTATTTAAGATATTTTCCATTATATTTATGGTGGAATATTACTTGCGTTATTCCTATTCGCCCAAGTGAGTTTTGTCATATTCCACGTAAAGCATTAAGCATTATTAAAGGAAAGGATTATCTACAGTTACCGAGAAAAAAGCAGAAAAAAAACAAGGCAAGAGTACAGATAATTGACCAAATCTTTATTCCTGAACATTTAGCTAAAAAAATTACTGAATATGTAAATGTTAGTGATAAATATGGTCAAACTAACACACTAATTTCTTACCCTGCTTACTCATCACATCCAGAGCATTTTACATCAGCATTAAAAGTTAACCCAAGGGTCTTTAGTTCAACGAATCTAGCTGTTCTACTGGAAAGCTTCTACTATCATATTGTTCAAAATGAAAAAGGATTTTTCGTTAACGATTTTGTTAACAAGTATTATCAGACTCGGAACCTATCTTCCGATGATAAGAAAAAAACAGTTTTTCGCAGGGTTAGACCTGGAGATACAAGGCATTTTGCGATGATGAACTTGTTGCGACAGGGATACCATAGCGTGGAAATGGCGCGTTTAGCAGGTCACACAAGCTTAAATGCGCAAAATCCCTATCAAGCCCATGACGATTTGTACTATGATTTTGAATTAATCAAGATTGGTGATTATCTTAAAGATAAATTTAGTATAAAAAGTAAAACAAACTCCTCAACGAGAATTCCTAATTCATTTATTGCTGAAAAGATTGATGTTATTGAGAGAAAAGAATTTAAGGACCCTCTTAATGTTGGTTATTGTATAGATAAACTAAAAAGATGTTCATCGATAGTAAGTGAAACTCATATTTTTTGCCCTTATTGGAAAATAAGTAATGATGAATTTACAGAAAAGAAAGAGCTTATAGCAAAAGAATTAAATGATTCTAGAGATAAGGTAAAAGGATTTTTAGACTCCTTATTTAACCTACACACTGTTGCACTTAAAGAATATTTTAATTCTTATGATTACAAAGAAGATAATATCATTCATCGGCATGAAATAAATAAAATAAATCGTTATATAAGTAGTGAAATGAGTAGGTATGACGTTGCAATAAAAAATCTAACTGAATCTGGAGTGTTAAACAATGAATAATAAAAAAAAGAAAAGGGGCAGACCTTCTTCAGAAAGAAATAAAAATGAAGTTGAAGAAATCATAAAAAGATATCTAAAGGAGTTCTCCAACATTCACGAAATTCGACCGTATGCTGTTTTTACTTTTGCGGAAAGTATTAAAAGCGAGCTAGAGGGTGAGTATGCTTCGAGCTTTTGGAGAAGTAAGGGGCAAATGGGTAGGGATTTAATTGACCATTGGAATGATACATTGAAAGCTAGTAAAGAGAGTGAAAAAAATCAAAAGAGAGGTTTCTACAATACTGAGGCTCTTTTACAATCAGGAGATGGCATATTAACTAAAGCTATTATTAAGAAACTAAAACTAAATGAAAGTACAGGCAAATACTACGAAGGGCAGACGGAAAAATTAGGGAAGCAAAATAAAGAACTTAAAGAGCGATTAGCTGAAGTGGAGAATTTGTTAAATCAAAAACAAATTGAGGTCGAACGGTTAGAAGAAGCTTTATTTGATGTCACCTTAGCAAGTACCAAAAAACGCTCAAAAATCGAAAATATTCTTGATGTAGGTGAGGAAAGAAGCCCAATGGTTGTTTCTCTCCTGAAATATAGCCTAGGAGACATAAAACCAGAGTTTTTTGATAATTGGTTGAGAGGAAAATCAGGTTCAGAACAGGCAGCTAATTCAAATATAATTAACCTTCAAGAGAAAAAGCAACAAAGTGCATTTGACGATTTTTCCTTTTAATTTATATTTGCTAAGAATTACTGGCTCATGAGAGCCTTTTTTATTTGAATTTTTATCAGTATCTACTGTTAAAAAATAAGATATTCCTTTATCCTCAGCATTTTGAGTATTTTTAACAATATTCATTTTAAGATAACCGCATTCACATCGCTGCCCCGGATAGATTTCTGGAAACCTGACAGGACATCATAGTGGGCATCACCATCTTTATCGTGGGAGAGACTCTTTTTCTGCATGCATTCTTCTGCTGCGCTCTCATTGATATGGATGACCCCGTCTTCATCAGGTTCAGTGGATAGGACAGCAAGCTCCAGGGCATTCAAGGAGCTTCTCACATCTCCGCCAGAGGCTGTGGCAAAATGGGTGAGAGCTTCTTCTGTCAGCTCAATCTTTAAGTTGCCAAGGCCTCTTTCTTCATCGGCAATAGCCCTTCGCAAAGCCGTTTTTATATCCTCCGGTTCAAGCGGCTTCAATTCGAAAATCTGGCATCTTGACCTGATGGCAGGATTGATCGCGTGGTACGGATTGCTCGTTGTGGCGCCAATCAGGACGATCATCCCGTTTTCCAGATAGGGAAGCAGGAAATCCTGTTTTGCTTTATCAAGCCTGTGAACCTCATCAAGCAGCAGGATGACTTTGCCTGACATCTTCGCTTCTGCAGCCACTACTTCCATATCCTTTTTATTATTCGTGACGGCATTCAGTGTCCTGAAAGCAAAATTCGTGCTTCCGGCGATCGCACTTGCAATCGAAGTTTTCCCGATGCCAGGCGGTCCATATAGAATCATTGACGATAATTGTCTCGACTTGACCATTCTGTTTATGATTTTTCCTTCAGCTACCAGATGGGACTGGCCAATCACTTCCTCGATCGACCGCGGCCTCATCCTGAAAGCAAGAGGTTTAAGGTTCATGCTCATCGCTCCAATAAAACGCAGTTTCGTGTATATATACAATAACACGAACAGGGGACTTGCGCATTGTACATGCAATTTATGCTATAATGTCAAAAGCCTACCTATTGACTAAGGATTTTGTTAAAATTTATAGTGTGAGAATGCCATATGGGGCATTATGAATATATCATATAAAAATCAACCCAATTTAAAGAATTATGGAATAGAGGTGCAGTATGAAAATTTCCACGAAAGGGCGCTATGGACTGACCATCATGATTGAGCTTGCCAAAAAATATGGCGAAGGGCCAACTTCATTGAAGTCGATCGCGCAAACGAATGATTTATCAGAACACTATTTAGAACAGCTGGTGGCTCCCCTCAGGAATGCCGGATTGGTAAAAAGCATCCGAGGAGCGTATGGAGGATATATTCTTGGTTCTGAGCCTTCGCAGATCTCCGCAGGCGATATCATCAGGGTCCTCGAAGGCCCAATCAGTATTGTCGAAGGCATCGAGGATGAAGAACCTGCAAAGCGCGAACTGTGGACACGGATCAGGGATGCAGTAAAAGATGTGCTGGACAATACCACGATTGAAGACCTCGCCAACCACACCGATCATTTTGGCGAGTCAGATGCTTATATGTTTTATATATAAAAGCTGTTTGAATGAAGCTTATTAAACTAAAATCTTCTGAAGAGAGGGTAATACTTTGGATAGAATCTATTTGGACCATGCGGCCACAACACCGATGCATCCAGAAGTCCTGGCTGAAATGGTAAAAGTAATGGAATCGGAGTTTGGGAATCCTTCAAGCATCCACCATTTCGGGCGGGAAGCCAGAAAAATCCTGGATGATACTCGTGATGAACTAGCAAAGAGCATCGGGACAAAAGGGAATAATATCATTTTCACAAGCGGCGGTACAGAAGCGGATAACCTTGCTATTATTGGCTATGCCGAACAAAACCGCTCAAAAGGACAGCATATCATCACAACACAGGTTGAACACCATGCTGTCCTGCATAGCTGTGAAGAACTGGAAAAGAGGGGCTTTGAAGTCACGTATCTTCCTGTTGATGAAAATGGCCTCGTTTCCATGAAATCTTTTGAAGACGCATTGCGGGATGATACGATTCTTGTGACCATCATGTACGGAAACAATGAAGTGGGAACCATTCAGCCAATCGCAGAAATAAGGAAACGTCTTGACGGACATCAAGCCGTTTTCCACAGTGATGCAGTCCAGGCTTATGGGATCGAAAAATTCAGTGTTGAAGAATTGAACGTGGATTTGCTTTCTGTTTCGGCCCATAAAATTAACGGACCAAAAGGAATCGGTTTTCTTTATATCCGTGATGGAATTAAACTGGCGCGCCAGCTTTTCGGCGGTGAACAGGAGAGGAAACGACGCGCAGGTACTGAGAATGTCGCAGCCATCGCCGGATTCCGGAAAGCGGTTCAGCTATCCCAACAAGAGCTAGAGAGCAAGCGCGGTTTCTATCGGGATTTACAGAACCGGTTCATCGTCACACTTGAAGATAGCGGAATCTCTTTCCAGCTGAACGGATTGCTTGATAATTCACTGCCTCATATTTTAAACTTAAGCTTTCCTGGGACAAATGTCGAAGCCATGCTTGTCAATCTCGACCTGGCTGGAATCGCGGCATCAAGTGGTTCAGCATGCACAGCAGGTTCCATTGACCCGTCACATGTGCTTGTTGCGATGTACGGAAAAAAGTCTGAAAAGCTGACAAACTCAATCCGTTTCAGTTTCGGATTAAACAATACATTAGAACAGATTGACAAAGCAGCTGCAGATACAGCTAAAATTGTCCAGAGGCTCATGAAAAACAACCGGGCTTAAGGGAACACTAGTTTTAAAGGAAGAGTGAGGTGAAGCATAATGGAAAAATCACCGAAGGATACTAGAGTGGTGGTAGGAATGTCAGGGGGAGTCGACTCGTCTGTCGCTGCGCTGGTCCTTAAGGAACAGGGCTATGACGTGATCGGCATCTTCATGAAGAACTGGGACGACACCGATGAAAACGGAGTCTGCACAGCCACGGAGGATTATGAAGACGTCATCCGCGTGTGCAACCAGATCGGCATTCCATATTATGCAGTCAATTTTGAGAAACAATACTGGGATAAAGTGTTCACTTATTTCCTGGATGAATATAAAGCAGGCAGGACGCCAAACCCTGATGTCATGTGCAATAAGGAAATCAAATTCAAAGCATTCCTTGAGCACGCGATCAATCTTGGAGCGGATTATCTTGCGACAGGCCATTATGCCCGGGTGGAAGACCGGGACGGAGAGCGAAAAATGCTTCGCGGACTCGACGAAAATAAGGACCAGACGTACTTCTTGAATCAGCTGAATCAGAGTCAGTTGGAAAAAGTACTGTTCCCGATCGGCGATATGGAAAAATCACGGGTGAGGGAACTGGCAAAGGAAGCAAATCTGGCCACTGCAACGAAAAAAGACAGCACAGGCATTTGCTTCATTGGCGAAAGGAATTTCAAGGAGTTCCTTGGGAATTACCTTCCAGCCCAGCCGGGTAATATGGAGACCATGAGTGGTGAAGTAAAAGGCAAGCATGACGGTCTGATGTATTATACGATCGGCCAGAGACAGGGACTTGGGATTGGCGGTGCAGGCGAACCATGGTTCGTTGTAGGAAAGGACCTTGAGCGCAATGTATTGCTAGTTGAACAAGGATTCCATAATGATCTGCTCTATTCGGACAGCATTACGGCTGTGAATATCAGCTTCGTATCCGACAAGCCGAAGCCAAAGACCTTTGAGTGCACTGCAAAATTCCGCTACCGCCAGCCTGATAATGCTGTAACGGTTGAGCTTCAGGACGACGGGACCGCAAAAGTGATCTTCAAAGAACCAATCCGCGCTGTCACTCCTGGACAAGCTGTAGTTTTCTATGATGGAGATGAGTGTCTTGGCGGCGGAACGATTGATGAGATTTTTAAAAACGGAAGCAAATTGACATATGTCGGTTAATTCTGACTGATCCCCGGCGGGCCTGCTTCGCCGGGGATTATTTTATTTTATAGGAAATTATACATGATATAATTGTGGATAAATACATGTAGTTTTCTTAATCCAGCTCCAGCACCTAGCCCCTCGAGTCGCTTGTCTAGTGTCGCCTCCTAGAAACTCCGAAACTTCAACTCCGCCGGCAGAAGCAAAAAGCGCTTCTTTGTCGGAGTCTCCAGTTTCTGCGTTTCTGGGCAGTCGGCTATACATTTCTATTTCGGTCCGCCCAATGAAGTCAAAGAACGACTTCACCGGTCGGCCCTCCAGCGCTTGTCGGGGCTGAACGAGGCGCTTGCGCTTTTTGTTATGAGTTTGAGGTACATGATTATGGTATACTTGCATGGAGAATGGAGTGTTTAAAATGGATAAAAACCAGAATGGTATTGAATTAATGAGAGAAGGAAAATGGGATGAGGCTGCCAAGGCTTTCGCTGAAGCGATCGAGGAACAGCCGAAGGATCCTGTTGCATACATAAATTTCGGGAACGTCCTTACAGCAGTAGGCGATACCGAAAGAGCAATGAATTTTTACGATAAGGCAATCAATCTTGATGAAAATGCCCCTGCTGCCTATTACAGCAAGGGTAACGTTTATTATGACCAGCAAAATTTTGCTCAGGCGAAAAATATGTTTGAACTTGCCCTGAAGAAGGGTCTCGAAACCGGGGATAATTTTTTCATGCTTGGGATGAGCCTTGCGAATATGGAAAACAGCAAGCTGGCATTGCCATACCTGCAGCGCAGCACCGAACTTCTTGAGGATGATGCTGAAGCACATTTCCAATACGGGCTCTGCCTTGCGAGGGAAAACTTCATTGATGAAGCCATAATTGCGCTGGAAAAGGCAGTCATGTTTGATCCTGAACATGCCGATGCGCTTTATAATCTTGGCGTGGCTTATGGTTTCAAAGAAGATGGCGACAAAGCGCTTGAATTGTTCAATCGAGCATTGGAAGTCCAGCCTGACCACCTGCTGGCCGGCCACGGAAAGAAATTGATCGAGGGACAAGATAACCATTAAATATAGTGAATCAGCAGAAAGGGGGAAGGGACTTTGGATAAGCAGGACTCGCTTGATTTGTTTTCAGAGCAGGGGAAGTTCATGAAAGGGAAGCATTTAGTCACCATTTTTCATAATGAACAAAACCTGTACACCGTACTGAGAATCAGGGTCGAGGAAACGAATGAACAATATGACGACAAAGAGGCAGTCATAACCGGGTACTTCCCCAGGATTCATGAGCAGGAGACATATATTTTCTTTGGTGAAGTAAAAGAACACCCCAAGTTTGGCGCCCAATTCCATGCAACGCATTTCAGGAAAGACCTGCCCCAGTCAAAACAGGGAATCATCAGTTATCTATCCAGTGATCTTTTTAAAGGAATCGGAAAGAAAACAGCTGAAAAAATCGTTGAGACTCTTGGTGAGAAAGCCATCACGAGAATCATCGAGAATTCCTCTGTTCTTGACCAGATTCCGAAACTGGCACCCGAAAAGGCGAAGGACTTGTATGATACTTTGATGGAGCATCAGGGCCTTGAGCAGGTCATGGTTGCTTTGAATGAATATGGTTTCGGCCCGCAGCTGTCGATGAAAATATATCAGGTATATAAGGAACAGGCTATTGAAGTGATCCAAAATAATCCCTATAAGCTCGTGGAAGACATTGAGGGCATTGGTTTTGGCAGGGCGGATGAACTTGGAAGCCAGCTTGGACTGACGGGGAACCATCCTGACCGGATCAAGGCTGCCTGCCTTTATACCCTGGAGGCTTCAAGCATACAGGGCGGACATGTCTTCATGGAGGCAGAATCACTGCTTGTGGATGTGAAAAAACTGCTTGAAGACAGTCAAAATTTCCAGATTGAATTTACGGATATCTCAAGGGAAATCATCAAGCTCGGTGAAGAAGGAAAGCTGATTGCCGAAGAGCAGAGGATTTATTTGCCGTCGCTTTATTATTCTGAAAAGGGACTTGTAGCGAATATCAAAAGAATCCTTGAGCAGACCGAGTATGAAGATCAATTTCCTGAATCAGAATTCCTCCTGGCGCTCGGGAATCTTGAGGAGCGACTTGATGTCCAATATGCCCCTAGCCAAAAAGAAGCCATCCAGACAGCGCTGATGTCGCCAATGATGCTCCTTACAGGCGGACCTGGTACAGGGAAAACGACCGTCATCAAAGGAATCGTGGAATTATACGGAGAACTCCATGGCTGTTCCTTAGATCCCAAAGATTATAAAAAGGAAGAACCATACCCGTTTTTGCTGGCAGCTCCTACCGGGAGGGCCGCAAAACGAATGACCGAGTCCACTGGTCTGCCTGCTGTGACCATTCACCGGCTGCTCCGCTGGAATGGGGCTGAAGGCTTTGAACATAATGAGGATCAGCCGCTTGAAGGGAAAATCCTGATTATTGATGAGACTTCAATGGTCGATATCTGGCTGGCCCATCAATTGTTCAAATCCCTGCCTGACAATATCCAGGTCATCATTGTGGGAGATGAAGACCAGCTTCCTTCCGTAGGCCCAGGCCAGGTATTGAAGGATCTGCTTGATTCCGGCAGGGTCCCGACAGTGAGGTTGACCGATATTTACAGGCAGGCAGAAGGCTCATCCATCATTGAACTGGCCCACCAAATCAAAAAAGGGCATCTGCCTGAAGACATTTCTGCCCAACAGCCTGACCGATCTTTTATAAGGTGTACAACAAACCAGATTCCCCAAGTAGTTGAAAAGGTTGTGGCAAATGCCAAGAAGAAAGGGTATTCACCAAGGAATATCCAGGTTCTTGCCCCAATGTACCGGGGTCCTGCGGGGATTGACCGGCTAAACGAGCTATTGCAGAACTTATTCAATCCGAATGCAGACGGAACTCGTAAAGAGCTTGCCTTCGGCGATATAAAATATCGGATCGGCGACAAGGTCCTCCAACTGGTCAACCAGCCGGAAGCGAATGTGTTCAACGGGGATATGGGTGAGGTCGTCGCCATTTTTTACGCGAAGGAAAATACGGAAAAACAGGACCAGCTAATTGTGTCATTTGACGGAATTGAGGTCACCTATAATCGCCCGGACCTCTCGCAAATTACACACGCATACTGCTGTTCCGTCCATAAATCACAGGGAAGTGAATTTCCGATTGTCGTCCTTCCGGTGGTAAAAAGTTATTACAGAATGCTGCGCAGGAATTTGATCTATACGGCGATTACAAGGAGCAAGCAATTCTTGATTCTCGTTGGCGAAGAGGATGCCCTGAAGATGGGCATTGAACGCGGAGAAGATACAGAGCGGAATACAACACTTGTTGAAAAGCTTGTCGAGATGCTTCCTGATTTAAGCGGTAAAGAGACAGAGAAGAAGGAACATTTACCCGCTGAAAAAGAGGACAGTAAGCAAACCGACTATCTGGAATTAATCAAGAATGCAGACCCAATGATCGGAATGGGGACGCTGACTCCTTATGATTTTTTGGAAGAGAATGAAGCCTAAGAATCCACAGCAGTTGTGGATTCTTATTTATTTTTCCGGGCAAGGAGAGGCTTTGGAAAACCTTACACCACATGAATTGCCAGAGACGGTGGAAACTAAGAGTGTTCGGAAAGGCGGGACACACTTTTGCGGACATTTTCACTTTTAAAGGGACTGCCTGTATACGAATTGACGAGTGGTCAAAAACTGGGCGAAGTTTGTGATGTAAGCATTTCAAGCAATGGAAGCGTTGTAGGCTTACTTGTAAAAAAGGGTGCATTCATCAAGAAGACGTTTCAGGTCAAGATAGGTCAAGTTGAATCCTTTGGCTGGAATGGTGTAATGGTAAAGGACAAGACAGCGCTGGAGCCTTTGGAGGCAGAGCCAGAATATACGTTTGAACATAATGAGGGACTGGCTGGCAAAATCCTGTTATCAAGGGATGGCGAACAGCTAGGTTTGTTGGAAGACGTATATTTCATGGAGGAATTGGGCACGATTGTAGGGTACGAACTAACGGATGGCTTTTTTTCGGATATCATGAATGGAAAGCGTGTAGTCAAGACCACCGGTCCGCCTGCAATCGGAAAGGATGCCATCATCGTGACAGTTAAACCGAGATGAGGTGTCCTTATGTTAAGTTGTCCCAATTGCAGAAGCAAGGATATTGGCAAAATTGGCATCAACCAATATTACTGCTGGAATTGCTTCATAGAGCTGTCTTTGAATAAAGGTCTGATCCATACCCATCAAGTCGAAGAAGATGGAACATTGAGCTCCCTTGACGACTTATTCGACGAAGATCAACGTCAATACGGCATGTAAAATAAACCGAAGAGGTGAAACACATGAACAAAATGTTAACCTCCGTTATCGCATTTGGCGCTGGTATGGCAGCCTATAACTATGCTTCCAACAACAATATGATGTCTGGCAGGAAAATGAAGAAGCTAGGCAGAAAAATGACAAAAGCATTTCTTTAAAAATGGAACCAATCCCCTGTAGTAATTTGCAGGGGATTTTCTAATGTGAAAAATGGAAAAAATTAAGTTGAATTTCCAGTTCGCTATAATATGGCGAAAGTCGCTATAAAAAAGAAAAAGTCGCTATAAAAAGTAAACGATCGTTACTTTCATTTTAAAAAATCCCGACCTGGTACCCAATAAAAGGTATAATCCGCCTCCTTTCTTTCAAGAATAAACAGGAGGGAGGGCGAAAATGGTGAATATCCAAATGAAATGGTACTACCGGCTTGGATTTCTTCTCCTTTTGTTTATTGTTCTGTTTGTTTTTATCAAGCTGCAATCCTTATGGGTACCGGTGCTGCAAATACTGATATCCTTGCTGATTCCTTTTTCGGTAGCGGCTTTCATTACATATTTGCTTCACCCGATTGTTGAATCCCTTCACCAAAGGGGCCTTCACCGGGGAGTATCGATTTTGATCATTTATATTTTATTTTTTGGCGGTGCCGGTTTTGCCTTTTATAAGGGCATTCCTGCTTTGATCCGCCAGCTGCGTGACCTGACGGAAAACGCGCCATATTTCGCCGAACAATATAAACAGATGGTCAACAATGTGGTTGACCAGACCTCGACATGGCCGGCAGGAATACACGAAAGAATTGAGGATGGAATCAACAGTATGGAGCAATGGCTTGACGGTGTGCTTGCAGGAACGATGTCTTTTTTGATGGAAATCATCAATTCCATTTTGACGATAGCGGTGATTCCGTTCATTGCCTTTTACATGCTGAAGGACTTCGATGCCATGAAAAAAGCCGCGTGGTACATGACCCCCAGGCAATGGAGGCAGCCGGGTGCCAGATTCCTCCATGATGTCGACAAGTCGCTCGGTAGTTATATACGCGGCCAGCTTCTCATTTGCCTGATCATCGGCGTGCTTTCATCATTGTTTTTCTGGCTTGCGGGTATTAAGTATTCGCTCCTTTTAGGAGCCATTGTCGGTATCACGAATGTGATCCCGTATTTTGGTCCGATTATTGGGGCTATACCGGCCGTTATCATCGCTGCGACAATGTCCGTGAAAATGGTGCTGCTGTCACTTGTGATCGTCTTTTCGCTGCAATTTCTTGAAGGCAACATCCTGTCCCCGCTGATTGTCGGCAAAAGCCTGCATATGCATCCTTTGATGATCATGTTCGCGCTGCTGGCAGGTGAAGAAGTAGGCGGCATCCTGGGGCTGATTTTGGCCGTTCCTGTCCTGGTTGTTTTAAGGGCGGCACTGATCCACGCCAAAGACCATATCATTCTTGAAAGAAAAAAAGCACGTCCGACATAAAATTTTGCCGAGTCGTTTGACAAACGCAATACAGCTATATATAATTCGGCTATAGATTAATAATTCGAAAAATGTAGAAGGAACGAGTATGTTATAGACCATCGTCCAGAGAGGGATTCCCAGGCTGAAAGAATTCCCGGTGAAGGATAACAGAAGGCTATTCCGGAGTGCAGGCAAAACCTGCCGTAGCAGCTGCGTTAAAGCGTCATTGAGAGATGGGCGTGCGTTTTTGCGTCCATAATCAGGGTGGTACCGCGAGCAAGCTCTCGTCCCTGTCCAGGGATGAGGGCTTTTTTTGTTGCCTAAAATCCCTGAAAGCTAAAATTTCATAAGGATTTAGGAGGTTACTAAAATGAAAAAACTGACAGGTGCAGAAATCAGAAGAATGTTTCTCGAATATTTTAAGGAACAAGGTCATGCCATCGAACCAAGTGCATCGCTAGTTCCACACGATGATCCGTCCCTTCTTTGGATCAACAGCGGTGTAGCGACTTTAAAAAAGTATTTTGATGGCCGTGTTATTCCGGCAAACCCGCGAATCACAAATGCACAGAAATCCATCCGTACAAACGATATTGAAAATGTCGGCAAGACAGCACGCCACCATACATTCTTTGAAATGCTCGGCAACTTTTCGATCGGTGACTACTTCAAAGTAGAAGCAATCGAATTTGCTTGGGAATTCCTTACGAGCGAAAAGTGGATCGGTTTTGACCCAGAGAAATTATCTGTGACAATTCACCCTGAAGATGATGAAGCATTCAACATCTGGAGAGAGAAAATCGGCATTCCGGAAGAGCGGATCATCCGTCTGGAGGGGAACTTCTGGGATATCGGTGAAGGCCCAAGCGGTCCGAACACAGAGATTTTCTATGATAGAGGGCCTGGATACGGTAACGATCCTGAAGATCCAGAGCTATATCCTGGCGGTGAAAATGACCGTTACCTCGAAGTCTGGAACCTTGTGTTCTCTGAATTCAATCATAATCCGGATGGCACATACACGCCGCTTCCGAAGAAAAATATTGATACCGGCATGGGACTGGAGCGTATGGCCTCCGTTGTCCAGGATGTTCCGACAAACTTTGAAACAGATTTGTTCATGCCGATCATCAATGCGACTGAAGAAATCTCAGGTGAAAAATACGGACAGTCCAAAGAGAAGGATGAAGCATTCAAAGTTATTGCTGACCACATCCGTACTGTAGCTTTTGCTGTCGGTGACGGTGCACTTCCATCCAACGAAGGCCGCGGATATGTACTTCGCCGTTTATTGCGCCGCGCTGTACGTTATGCAAAGAAGCTGAACATCAATCGGCCATTCATGTTTGAATTGGTGCCGGTAGTGGGCGAAATCATGCATGATTTCTACCCGGAAGTAAAAGAAAAGACCGACTTTATCCAAAAGGTCATCAAAAATGAAGAAGACCGCTTCCATGAAACGCTGCATGAAGGCCTGGCAATCCTTTCTGAACTGATCAAGAAGGAAAAGGAAAAAGGCAGCGGCAAAATCCAGGGTGAGGATGTCTTCAGATTATATGACACATATGGATTCCCGGTGGAACTGACGGAAGAGTATGCCGAAGAAGAAGGCTTGAAGGTCGACCACGAAGGCTTTGAAAAAGAAATGGAGCTCCAGCGTGAAAGAGCTCGTGCGGCACGCCAGGATGTTGGTTCCATGCAGGTTCAGGGCGGTGTTCTTGGCGACATTAAAGAAAGCAGCGAGTTCGTCGGTTATGATAATTTTGAAACGAACAGCAAAATCGTAGCATTAATCAAGGAAGGCGAGCTTGTTGAGGAAGCAAATGCTGGCGATGAAGTCCATTTCATCCTTGATGTTACACCTTTCTACGCAGAAAGCGGCGGACAGATTGCCGATAAAGGTACAGTCGAAGCAAGCGGAGTGAAGCTTTCAGTTAAGGATGTAAAGAAAGCTCCGAACGGCCAAAACCTTCACAGTGCAGTAGTCGTGGAAGGAACGGTTTCCAAAGGTCTTGAAGTCACTGCAAAAGTCGACCAGGATAACCGTGCAAGAATCATCAAGAACCATACTGCAACACATTTGCTGCACCAGGCGTTGAAGGATGTCCTGGGCACGCACGTCAATCAGGCAGGATCCCTCGTCGAACCAGACAGGCTCCGTTTCGACTTCTCCCACTTCGGCCAGGTGACTGCTGAAGAACTTGAGCAGGTAGAAGCAATCGTCAACGAAAAAATCTGGAGAAGCATCCAGGTGGAGACGAACTTTAAGCCGATTGCTGAAGCGAAAGCAATGGGTGCGATGGCATTGTTTGGCGAAAAATATGGTGACATTGTCCGTGTCGTAAAAGTTGGCGACTACAGCCTTGAGCTTTGCGGCGGATGCCATGTTCCAAATACATCTGTCATCGGGCTGTTCAAGATTGTATCCGAAGGCGGCATTGGTGCCGGAACAAGAAGGATTGAGGCTGTAACAGGCGAGGCGGCTTACAAGGTACTGAATGACCAGATCGGCATCCTGAAGGAGGCTGCTGGCAAGCTGAAGACTTCACCGAAGGAAGTGGCGAACCGGATCGACTCACTGCTCACAGAAATGAAGCAGCTGCAGCGCGAAAATGAATCTCTTGCTGCTAAATTGGGAAATATTGAAGCAGGGAGCCTTACATCACAGGTAAAAGAAATCAATGGTGTCCAACTGCTTGCTGCACGAGTCCAGGCTTCTGACATGAACAACCTGCGAAATATGGCAGATGACTTAAAGCAAAAACTTGGTTCTGCAGTAATCCTGCTTGGCATGACAGATGGCAGCAAAGTGAACCTGATTGCGGCTGTGACAGATGATTTGATCAAGAAAGGCTATCAAGCTGGAAAACTGATCAAGGAAGCAGCAGCGATTTGCGGCGGAGGCGGCGGAGGCCGTCCAGATATGGCCCAGGCTGGCGGAAAAGACCCATCAAAACTCGACAATGCGCTTCAATTTGCCGAAGAATGGGTAAAATCAATTTGATATAAAAGTAAAGTAGTGTAGAATGAAGGTATCATGAAAGAAAATTTTACCTGCCATTTCTTAAAAGTGAGGTGCATTCGATGAGCTCTTTTGATAAAACGATGAGATTTAATTTTCCCGAAGAGCCTTTTGAGCATGATGCCAATGAAGTCCTGCTGCAGGTGTACGAAGCGCTGCAGGAAAAGGGATATAACCCGATCAACCAGATTGTCGGATATTTGCTCTCTGGCGACCCGGCCTATATTCCCCGCCATCGGGATGCCCGCAACATCATCCGCAAGCTGGAGCGGGATGAAATTATCGAGGAACTGGTTAAATCCTACTTAAGGAACCATCGAGAGGGGAAATAAATTGCGGATCATGGGACTCGATGTCGGCTCGAAAACAGTCGGCATTGCCCTGAGTGATGAATTCGGCTGGACGGCTCAGGGACTTGAAACATTGAAAATCAACGAAGAAGAAAATGTGTTTGGTTTCGATGAAATTGGTAAAATAATAAAAGAGAACGCAGTCGGCAAAGTAGTCGTAGGTTTGCCAAAGAATATGAACGGGACGATTGGCCCGCGCGGCGAAGCAAGCCAGTTCTTTGCCCGTGAGCTGGAAAAACGGTTTGGCGTTCAAACGATTTTATGGGACGAGCGTCTGACGACGGTGGCTGCCGAGAGAGTTTTGCTTGAGGCAGACGTAAGCCGCAAAAAAAGAAAGAAGGTCATCGATAAGATGGCCGCAGTAATGATCTTACAAGGCTATTTGAACAGCCAAAATTAAATTGAGGTGACTACAATGGATCACGGCGAAAACAACATTACAGTAGTAGACGAAAACGGCAACGAACAATTATGCGAAGTCCTTTTCACATTTGATTCCGAAGAGTTCGGAAAATCATATGTGCTTTATTATCCAGTCGGTGCAGAGGATAACGATGACGAGGAAATCGAAATCCACGCATCTGCTTTCACACCAACAGAAGATAATGAAGATGGCGAACTTATGCCAATCGAAACAGATGAAGAGTGGGACATGATTGAAGAAATGCTCGAAACCTTCCTTGCAGAGCAAGACGAAGAATAGGAATGAATAATCTGGACCAGGCGAATGAAGCCTGGTCCTTTATTTTTGCCCGAAAACAGCTAATGGACAATTAGAGAGGCATGAGTCTTAGGTAAGTGTCCGATAGAAGGGCTCTATCGGTCAAATAGGGAGAAGAATCCTAAAGAAGTGTCCAATAGAAGGAACCTATCGGACAAAAAGGGAGAAGAATCCTGGAGAAATGTCCGATAGAAGGGCTCTATCGGACAAAAAGGAAAAAGAATCCTAAAGAAGTGTCCAATAGAAGGGCTCTATCGGACAAAAAGGAAAAAGAATCCTAAAGAAGTGTCCAATAGAAGGGCCCTATCGGACAAAAAGGAAAAAGAATCCTAAAGAAGTGTCCAATAGAAGGGCCCTATCGGACAAAAAGGGAGAAGAATCCTGGAGAAGTGTCCAATAGAAGCGCCCTACGGACAAAGAGGGAGAAAAATCCCGGAGAAGTGTCCAATAGAAGGGCGCTATCGGATAAAAAAGGTGAAAAATCCTGAAGAGTGTCCGATACAGAGATGAATCATAAAATATGCAAACGATATTTCAGCACCCTCCCATTAAAAAGTACTATCTTGTTTGTTATCACACGCCCAATGCGGTTGTCGAATTATTGGTTTGTTTGTCGTTCAAGGTATTTTTTCGTAATTATTTGCAAATAGAAATAGAAAATATAGTATAATGGTGCGAGATGTGATAATAGAGAGTATCCAGGAAGTAAGTTTTGTGATCTGGAGGGGGAACTTATGTCTGACGAAAAGAATATACAGGATCCAAAAAAAGATAAGAAACATTTGATTACTGAAAAGCTGATTGAGCAGCAGAAAGAAGCGAAAATTGTGAGGAAGATTGTTTTCATTACTGCAATCGTGGCCATCTTGCTCATCGGGGCAATCGGCGGCGGCGGTTATTACTACATAAAAGAAGCCATGAAACCAGTCGAGGAAAACAGCAAGAAAACAATCGATGTCACGATCCCGATTGGTTCTTCTACAACAGGTATCGGGCAGATTCTTGAGGATAAAGGGGTCATAAGGGATGCCCGAGTCTTCAAGTATTATGTGAAGTTCAAAAATGAAGCCGGCTTTATGGCTGGTGATTATAAAATGAAACCGTCAATGACGCTGCCTGAAATCATCACAAGCTTGAAAACAGGTAAGGTCATGCAGGATGTGGTCATGAAAATCACAATTCCTGAGGGCAAACAGCTTAAACAAATTGCCGGAATCATTGCTGAAAAAACACAGCAGGACGAGGAAGTTGTTTTCAAGCAGCTGAACGATCAGGAATTCATCAAAAAAATGATGGAAAAATATCCGGATGTCCTTACTGACGAAATCCTAAAAGAAAATGTGAAGTACCCACTTGAGGGTTATCTGTTCCCGGCGACATACCCATTCTACTCTGAAAAACCGACGATTGAGGAAATTGTCACCGTCATGCTGACAAAGACAAAAGAAGTGCTAGGGGATTTTAGAGGGCAGATGGAAGAAAAGGAAATGTCGACTCATCAATTAATGACGATGGCATCTCTCATTGAAGAGGAAGCAACTGAGAAAGCTGACCGCGATAAAATCGCCAGCGTCTTCTACAATCGCCTGGAAGACGGAATGATGCTGCAGACAGACCCAACTGTCCTGTATGCACACGGCGAACATAAAGAACGTGTGTATTTCAAGGATCTTGAAATCGATGACCCTTATAATACCTATAAAATTCAGGGGCTGCCACCTGGCCCTATCGCCAATCCTGGGGTCATGTCAATTGAAGCCGCTCTGGCTCCAGCTGACACGGATGATATGTATTTCATTGCGACCTCCACAGGAGAGGTGCTCTTCTCGAAGACTCTGGATGAGCACAATCGAAAAGTGAACGAACATATCACCAATAAAAAATAACAGCAATTAAAGGGAAATGCAGAAAGGTTAGCATTTCCCTTCTTATTGTGATAAAATAATTCAAGTGTTTTTTTATAGTCATGTTACTGTCTGGCGGATGCTCTATTTGGGCATCAGGTTTTATTCGATAGCGTGCATTGCAGATGAAGGAGTTGAAGCTTTTTAGCTAATGGACCTGTTTGGTTTTCTCTCTTGACCTGTGAACGCTATTTTTTTCATGCCTGCACAGTCATGCGAAAATCTACTCTGGCTTTCTTCAGGCCTTTGAATAGAGGTGAGGCAGCTTGCTGAACGAAGAGCTGCAGAATTATATAGATTCTCTCATACAGCCCAGGGATGGCATTCTTTCCGAGATGGAAGAGTATGCGGAGCTTAACGGTGTTCCGATTATGGAGCCGGCTGGCATAGAAACGATGCTCCAGCTTCTAAGAATCCAGCAGCCGGACACAATCCTGGAAGTCGGAACAGCAATCGGCTACTCCGCAATGAGAATGGCATTCGCACTGCCGCAGGCTCAAATCATCACACTCGAGCGTGATGAAGACCGGTACGAGCTTGCAGTCGAGTATATTAAAAGGGCCGGCCTGCAGGAGCGGATCACCCAGATCAAAGGGGATGCGCTTGAGCTTGAAGCGGAAGTCGCTGCCCATGCTCCATTTGACGCTATTTTCATTGATGCGGCAAAAGGGCAGTACAAACGCTTTTTCGAACTATACTCAAGGTATTTAAAACCCGGGGGAATGATCATCACGGATAACATCCTTTTTAAGGGGCTTGTATATAACCAGGAAGCAGAAAGCAGAAGAGTCCGCAGCCTGGTAAAAAAAATAGACGAATTCAACCGCTGGCTTGCAGCCAATGAGGAGTATGACACAATCATCCTTCCGATTGGCGATGGGGTAGCGGTTAGTAAGAAGAGGTGAACGGAATGAAGAAACCTGAATTATTGGTAACGCCAACTAGTGTAAATGATATTATCCCATTGACAGAGGCTGGAGCAGATGCGTTCCTGATTGGAGAGCAAAAGTTCGGCCTTCGTCTTGCTGGTGAGTTCAATCGTGAAGATGTAAAACAGGCGATTGAATTGGCACACTCGAAAGGCAAAAAAGTATATGTAGCCATGAACGCTTTGTTCCACAACGAAAAAGTGGACTTGCTGGGCGAATATCTTACATTCCTTCAGGATGTAAAAGCGGATGGAGTCACTTTTGGTGATCCCGCTGTTTTGATGGCCGCGAAGGAATATACTCCCGGCATGAAGCTTCATTGGAGCACTGAAACAACAGGAACGAACTGGTATACGTGCAACTATTGGGGCAGGAAAGGGGCAAAGCGCGCTGTCCTGGCCAGGGAAATCAATATGGATGCCATCGTTGAAATCAAGGAAAATGCCGAGGTTGAAATCGAGGTCCAGGTTCACGGGATGATGAATATGTTCCAGTCAAAGCGCCCGCTTCTTGGCCATTATTTTGAATATCAAGGCAAGGCACTGGAAGTAGAAAATCGTAAGCAGGAACGTGATATGTTCCTTCACGATAAAGAGCGTGAGAATAAATATCCTATTTTCGAAGACGAAAATGGCACGCACATCATGAGTCCTAATGATATTTGCATTATTGATGAACTGACGGAGCTTGTGGAAGCAGGGATCGATTCTCTTAAAATCGACGGCATCCTTAAGAGCCCAGAATATATATTGGAAGTTACAAAGCTATACCGCAAAGCCATTGATTTGGCAGTGGAAGATCCTGACCAATACGACGAAGAAAAAGACAGCTTGCTGGAAGCGGCAGAAGAACTGCAGCCGCCTAATCGCCCGCTGGATACAGGATTCTTTTTCAAAGAGACGGTTTATTAACAGGAAGAACTATGAGGAGGTTGCGTAATGGCAGCAGTAGCAGATAAAATTTCGCAAATTGTCGATGGCAAACGTGTCATCGTGAAAAAACCAGAACTGCTAGCGCCGGCCGGAAATCTTGAAAAACTTAAGATTGCCGTCCACTACGGTGCAGATGCCGTCTTCATCGGCGGACAGGAATATGGTTTGCGTTCTAATGCGGATAATTTCACCTTTGAAGAAATGAAGGAAGGTGTCGAGTTCGCCAAGAAATACGGCGCAAAAATATATGTCACAACAAATATTTTCGCCCATAATGAGAATATTGATGGACTAGAAGACTATATGATGGGGTTGAAGGAAGCTGGGGTACACGGAATCATCGTGGCTGATCCGCTCATCATCGAAACTTGCCGCAGGGTAGCTCCTGAAATTGAGGTCCACTTAAGCACTCAGCAATCCCTATCAAACTGGAAAGCAGTCCAGTTCTGGAAGGAAGAAGGACTTGAGCGTGTCGTACTGGCGCGTGAAACGGGTGCGGAAGAAATCAAGTTAATGAAGGAAAAGGTTGACATTGAAATTGAAACCTTTGTCCACGGAGCAATGTGTATTGCCTATTCCGGACGTTGTACGCTGAGCAATCACATGACAGCACGTGATTCAAACCGCGGCGGCTGCTGCCAGTCTTGCCGCTGGGACTATGACTTGTATAAGCTCGAAGGAAGCGATGAGAACCCATTGTTCAATGATGGTGATGCTCCGTTTGCAATGAGCCCTAAAGACCTTAAGCTTATTGAATCAATTCCCCGTATGATCGAAACTGGAATCGACAGCCTGAAAATCGAAGGCCGCATGAAGTCGATCCACTATATCGCAACAGTAGTCAGCGTCTACCGCAAAGTGATTGATGCGTATTGTGCGGACCCTGAAAACTTCGTCATCAAGCAGGAATGGCTTGAAGAATTGGACAAATGTGCGAACCGCGAGACAGCAACTGCTTTCTTTGAGGGAGTTCCTGGGTATAAAGAGCAAATGTTTGGAAACCATAGCAAAAAGACAACTTTCGATTTTGCCGGCCTTGTGCTTGATTATGATGCTGAGACTCAAATGGTCACACTTCAGCAAAGGAACTACTTCAAGCCTGGCGACGAGGTTGAATTCTTTGGACCTGAAATCGAGTACTTCACTCATGTGATTGAAAAGATTTGGGATGAAGATGGCAATGAACTTGATGTTGCCCGCCATCCTCTGCAAATCGTCAAGTTCAAGATGGACAAGCCTGTCTACCCAAATAACATGATGCGGAAGGAGAAGTAAGAAATGGACCGCAAACCTGTTGTAATTGGTGTAGCCGGCGGCTCCGGCTCAGGAAAGACAAGCGTCACAAAAGCTATTTATGATAGCTTTAAGAGTCAATCAATTCTTATGATTGAGCAAGACTACTATTACAAAGACCAGAGCCACCTGCCAATGGAAGAGCGATTAAAGACAAACTACGACCATCCACTTGCATTTGACAATGATCTTTTGATAGAACATATCCAGAAGCTGCTTCAACACGAGGCGGTTGAGAAGCCGGTTTACGATTATGCAATTCACACTCGCTCCAACGAAGTCATCCATGTTGAACCGAAGGATGTTATCATTCTTGAAGGAATTTTGATTCTCGAGGACGAGAGATTGCGCGATCTGATGGATATCAAACTCTATGTCGACACCGATGCAGATCTGCGGATTATCCGCAGGCTCCTGCGTGACATCAAGGAGCGCGGACGCTCAATGGATTCAGTCATTGAACAGTACGTGAATGTTGTCAGGCCGATGCATAACCAGTTCATCGAACCGACCAAGCGTTATGCTGATGTGATCATTCCGGAGGGCGGCCACAACCATGTTGCGATTGACCTGATGGTAACAAAAATTCAAACAATTCTTGAACAAAAATCATTTTTGTGACACAATAGCATAGATAATATGGACATGGAAGTACTTGCAAAAAGTGCTTCCTTTTGTCCAGAGAGAAATAAATGGCCTGAAATGGCCCTGTTTAAATCGCGCGCCCTCATATAGGACGCGCTCCTGTATATTTTTCAGGATACATAATATAATATTACACAATCTATTTTGGGGATTTGTGAAGACTAGAAGGAGTGAAGTATTTTGGCTACAGAAAAAGTTTTTCCTATGACACAGGCAGGGAAAGAAAAGCTGGAACAAGAATTGGAACAATTAAAGACTGTCAAACGAAAAGAAGTGGTTGAGAGAATCAAGATCGCTCGCAGCTTTGGCGACCTTTCAGAGAACTCTGAGTACGATTCTGCAAAAGAGGAACAAGCTTTTGTTGAAGGCCGTATCACGACTCTTGAAAATATGATCCGCAACGCAAAAATCATCCAGGAAGATGAGTTGAGCACAGATGCTGTAAGCCTTGGCCGCACGGTCACTTTTGTCGAGCTTCCTGATGGCGATGAAGAATCTTATACAATCGTTGGAAGTGCAGAAGCAGATCCGTTTGAGGGCAAGATATCAAATGACTCTCCGATTGCGAAGAGTCTAATGGGCAAAAAAGTGGGCGATCAAGTGGCTGTCCAAACTCCTGGCGGTGAAATGAGCGTCCGCATCACTTCCATTAAGTAATGATCCATATGTTTGAAACTCACGCACCTCGTCAACACTTTTGACGAGGTGTTTTTTATGCGTAAAAAAAGAATGGTGGCCTGGGTTTCCATCTGTCTTGCAGGCTTTGGCCTGTTGATTTTTCGGCTGGCTCAGCTGCAGCTGATCGATACCGAATCATTTTCAAAGCATGAGATCAATTTAATCGAAGCAAGCGTCAAACAAAGGTCACAGGAAATGGTGGTGGATAACGGCAGAGGAAATTTCCTGGACCGCAAAGGTGAACCACTCTCCTATGAGACCGCGTCAGTGTTGGTCCTGTTTCCGTTTTTAAAGAAGATGGACTGGGAAGCTGATAAGGTTGCACAATCCATTGGTGTCTCTGAATACGCATTGAAAACTGCAGTGGAAGATTCCAAGGAACCGTTTGCTTTTGGCAGCCCTGATCCGGTGATTTTGACAAAGCGCCAAATGGACATCATCAACGGATTGGAAATTCCCGGTGTATTTGCTGTTGAGCGGAAATACCCTATGGAAAAAGTGCCGGCTGCGCAGCTTGTGGGTATAATAGGCGAAAACGAAGCTGCCCTGAAATCGAGGTATGGCGAGAAGGAGTTTCTGCCCAGGACCTTGATTGGCGTTTCAGGTCTGGAAAAAAGCTTCGATGAGTTCCTCGTAGCGGAAGGGAAGTCAAAGCTTGTTTACCATGTAGATGGAGAAGGGGCTCCATTATTCGGAATCAATGTGAAATATATTGAACCAGCCAATCCCTTCTATCCAATCAATCTGCAGACATCGATTGATAAGGATTTACAAATGATTCTTGAGGAAAAGGTGGATCAGCATAAAATTAAAAAAGGCGGAGTCGTTCTTCTGGATATTGAAACAAACAGCATTTTGGCAATGGTTTCGAGGCCCGTCATAAATCCATCCAAACCCTATACGGATGAAGGGGTTGAAAATATGATGGTCAAGCAGCATATTCCGGGATCGGTGTTCAAAACGGTGGTTGCTGCGGCTGCGATTGATAAGGGTCTTGATGACCCGGCCAGGAAGTTTGATTGCAGCAAGACCATCAATGGGGAGGCAGATAAGAAATATCAACATGGAATGCTCAATTTCCAAGATAGCTTCGCAGTAAGCTGTAACCGGACATTTGGAGAAGTGGCGCAAGAATTACAAAAAGATGATCCTCATATTTTGGAGAGGTATGCAGAAATGCTCTCAATGACAGGCGGTACAGGATGGACGGGGAATATTTTTCATTTGGAGGATTTCAGACAGCTTCAGGACGAGGAAAAGGGACGAATTTTCATGTCAGATGAAGCTCGGAAGGATAGGAATTTTGCCGCATTGTCTGGAATTGGCCAGCATGAAGTCAGGGTCTCTCCGCTTGCTGTCGCCAACATGATGGCGTCAATCGCCAGAGGTGGTGAAAAAGATATGGTCAGGGCCGTGCTGTCGATTCAATATCAAAATGGTACAAAAATGACTGAATTCCCGAAAGATAAACTTCCAGGTGATCAGATCTCCCCTTATACTGCCATGAAGCTGCAAAAGCTTTTACGAGAGGTCGTTGTGAATGAAGAGGGCACTGGAAGATGGTTCCGGGACTTGCCATATGATGTTGCGGGAAAATCAGGTACTGCTGAAACGGGGATATATGAGAGCAAAAAGCAATTGCATAATAAATGGTTCGCCGGATATTTTCCTTTTGAAAAGCCGAAGTATGCACTTGTGACGGTCAATTTAGGGGTCTTCGAGGATGAAGGCGGAGTGAACCCTCTTTTTGCAGATATAGTAAAGGAGGTCTATAAATTCAACCATGGAACATCCGCTGAAGGTCCTGAAAACGATTGAGACCACATTAGATGAATATAAAATCCTTCAAGTTTGCCCCGAGTCATGGTAGAATGTTGACAACCTTAAAAGGGAGGGAAAGATTTTGAAGAATGATTATGACAACATAAATGAGGGGATGCGCTCACAGCAAAGGGCGAAGCGCAGAAAAACGAACCTTATTTTAAATAGCTTGATTGTTATTGTGATTTTGTTAATTGGCATTGTTTCGTTTAATATCTTTTTCAGCAATGATGAAGGCGCAGCTGACCAAAACGATGTAGCTGCAGAAAAGGACCAGGCCGCAAACTCTTCAAAGAAAAAAGATGACAGCAAAGCTGCTGGCTCAAAAGACGATAATGACTCCGAAAAAAACGCAGAAGATCATTCTGATTCGGAAGAAACAGATGAATCTGCAGATGAACAGACAGAACCAATCGTGACAGAGGGCGGCAGTGATGCCAACGTGAAACAAACGATTGAAAATCCTGAATGGAAACCGGTTGGCACGACCCAATCCGGAGAACACACTCCTGTATTCGACCAAAATGCGGTGGATTGGCAGGAAATGATTCTTGCCTATTCCTATGCAACAGGAATCGATCAAAATAACATGACGGTATGGTGGAATGAAAGAGGCAGCGAGCCCAATTCAGCAGTCGGAACGATTTCTGAAAAAGGCAGCGACCAGACATTCAGGGTCTCGATTCAATGGGTGGATGGCGAAGGCTGGAAACCGGTCAAGGTAGAAGAATTGATCCAAAATGATAAACGATAAAGACAGTATTATTTTTAAAGGCTCTGTTAAGTCCAATGTTGTTTTTACACCTGCTGATTGTAGTGGAAGGCGCGTAGACTCCTCCGAAAATGCTAACGCATTTCCATCGTGCGTGGGCTGATTCAGGAAGCTAATCAATGTCCTGCGGGAGCAGATGGTCAGGTGAGACCCCGCAGGACCAAAGCGACGAGGAGGCTCAGCGCCAGCCAGGAAGAATTGCCTTTTGAAAAAGCCGGCAGTGTTGGGCTTTTTCATTATTCTTCCCGCGGAAAGCGAAGCGCCTGGAACGAAAATCAACAGTCTATTTTAACAGAGCCAATTTTTAAAAGGGCTAATCATTAGCACTCTAATACACAACCTGACAATGGAAGTTGTCACTTTGTATTAGAGTGCTAATTTTTTTGTGCATTTTCCTTCGAAAAGTTATATAGTTAACACATAGGGAGGGAATTTATGGAAGAGGAAACGGTAGCAATCAGACATCATTATTTAGACTGGATAAAGGTATTGGCAATGATGGTCGTGTTTCTTTATCATTGTTCAATGTTTTTTAATTCATTTGACTGGCATATAAAGAACAACACAATCAATCATACATATATTGAGTTTTTTTCACTCTTAGCAGGAAATTGGATTATGCCAATTTTTTTTGTGCTTTCAGGAATGTCTGCTTATTATGCATTAAAAAGAAGAAATTCTAAAAGTTTCATGAAAGAAAGACTATTACGATTGGGAATCCCCTTACTTTTTGGAGTCTTTCTATTGTCACCACCACAAGTGTATATTGAAAGAATCACGAATCATCAATTTAAAGGGTCATTCATAAAGTTCATTCCCCATTACTTTGATGGACTCTATTTGGAAATAGGCGGAACTGGCAATTTCGCTTTTTTTGGACATCATCTTTGGTATCTTTTAATGCTGCTGCTTTTTTCAGGCATCACGCTGCCATTTTTTCTGAAAGCAAGGCGGGAAGCAGAGCGAAAGGAATTTAGTATCCTACAGTATTTACTCATTCCTATTGCTCTATCAATCGCTGCCTTAACTGTTAACAGTATTGTGAATTTAGGAAGTTGGGGAATCATCTTTTATTTACTGTTGTTTATTTCAGGGTTTTATTTTTTCGCTAGAATAACATTAAGGCAGTTTGTCCGTAAAACAGGACTTTTAGCAGGTGCGCTGAGCATCCTTTTCACAGCGGTCTATCTTTCCTGGGTTATCTTCTATGGGTTTCCGATGGTTCCAGGAGTGAGTTGGGCGATCTTTATGATTGTTCGTGTCTTATTGGTATGGAATACGCTGTTCTTTATTCTTTTTCTGGGAGATAAATATTTGAACTTCTCTAATTCAATATTAAAATATGCAAGTGAAGCTTCTATGCCGTTTTATGTTCTTCATCAACCGATGATTATTCTAATAGGGTATTTCATATATAGTATAGACTGGCCCATACCGCTAAAGGTCATAGTATTAGTTTCCTCATCATTTGCCCTCATCATGTGCATTTACCATTTTATAATTAAGCGAGTTAACTTTCTCCGGCTTCTGTTTGGATTAAAAGTAATCGAGATAAGAAGAGAGACTACTGAGACGATTAAATTATAGATGCAGTAGAAAAAGCTTGGGATATCCCAAGCTTTTTCTTGTGCTTATTGGTGTTCGTGCATATGTAGAGTCTTGGTTGCTCCGTTACTTTTTCGCCTTAAAATGGACCACTGCAGAATAGAACAGCCTGCCTTTATCATCTAAATGCATCTGATGGGACACATGATGGACAGTTAGCATGATCGCTTTATTGATCTCGATTTGTTTATTGATTTTTTGTTCAAGGGTTTTCAAATCGACCGCTTCGAAAAATTCAACTTTATCTTCAATAAGTTCAAATTGGAAATCCATAGATTTTTTCTCCTTTTGCGTACACATATTCTATACACAATAAAATAGCAAATTCTCTATAAAAATGATACTTTTTTTGATAAATTAAAACGACAGGCATATTTGGGTGGAGAACACCGAACTCTAGTAATGCATATGCGTAAAAGTTTTATACATAGGAGAAAATTCTTGGGAGGACGCAGATATGAGCAGAATTGGTATTATTGGTGCAATGGATGAAGAAATAGAGCATATTCTTGATGCAATGAAGGATTATGATGAGAAAAAGAAAGCGGGCATTACTTTTTATATCGGCACATTTAACGGATATGATGTTGTACTTTGCAAGTCAGGTGTAGGGAAAGTGAACGCGAGTGTATGCACTCAAATCCTGATTGATGAATTCGCTGCTTCTAATATCGTTTTTACAGGCGTAGCGGGAGCGGTGAATCCTGATTTAAGAATTGGCGATATCGTCATCTCAACTGATTGTGTGCAGCATGATATGGATGTTCGGGCACTGGGTTTTAAGCTAGGGGAAATCCCTTATACAGAAGTCTCGGTCTTTAAAGCCGATAAGCAATTAATTGACTTGGCGATAGCAGCAAGCAAAGAAATCGTAGAAGATAAGAAAATCGTCAGCGGCAGGATTTTATCAGGTGACCAATTCATCGCAGACCGCGAAAAAGTGAAATTCCTTCATGAGGAGCTTAATGGTTATTGCACAGAAATGGAAGGAGCAGCGGTCGGACAGGTATGCAGCATGAACAACATCCCGTTCGTGATCATCCGTTCGATGTCCGACCAGGCCGACGGTTCAGCAGACGTAAACTTCCTGGAATTTACAAAGCTTGCATCAAAGAATTCTTTTGAAATCGTCAATGAAATGGTGAAGAACTGGAAGCTTTGATTTCCGAATTCAAATACGAGATTAGCGTGGACGTTCATTCCACGCTATTTTTGTGTTATCAAGGATAGAGTAAGAATCTGAATAAACTATTTCCAATATTTACATACCAATAAAATGTTTAAAACATGTTAAAGTAGGGATGTGGTTAAGTCTAATAAATGCAGGTGATATAAAATGAAGGCTAAACAACTCTATGAAAAAATGGTTGATTACAAACAGTTTGCAACCATCCTGCTTGCAGTGGGAGTTTTCTTTTATCTTGGGACGATCATTCCGTCAGAAACGAAAGTGATGACAGATATATATATTGCTATAGGCGCATCCATGGGATTCCTTGCTGGTTCGATCTTACTCTTTGCTTTTGCGAAAAAATACCGCAACCAGCTGATTGAATCAGAGGAAGGCCAGGAATTATTGATGAAGAAATAAATCGGCTTGCTGAACTGCATTCCGGTTATTGGATTAATCCGATAACTTGGAATGCAGTTTTTTTGTTGAAATTTGGCGAACGCTTTTTTGGAAAAAAAGGCCAAAAAAGGTTTACAAACTATGGAACAGTGGATATACTTACCAATGTGAGTTAATAATTCAGAAGGAGGTCGAGTGAAATGATCATGAATGGATACTGGAAAAACGCACAAACTTCATATCGTAATGCGCATTCGACCGGATCGGACTGGATTATTTAAGTTGCTTTATTGACTAATACATCCAAGGCCGCAGGGAGAATCGTGCCCTGTGGCTTTTTTGTGCCCATTTAGGCCGCAGGGGAGGAATCCTTGCGGCTTTTTGGGGTGGAATCAAAAGGAGGTGAACCCAATTATGACCTTAAATATCTTGTTTTTCACAATTACGATTAACAAACGTCAAATGTCTCTAGAAGAAATTCGCCATAATGAAATGGTTGATAAGATGGTTGAAGAAAACAAAACACGTCAATCAATGCTGCGCCTGTTTTAATTCATTTGAATAATTTAACGAAGAAAGGTGGAAAGAAAATGATTTATTTAATTCAAAGAAGACTGGCTAGCTTATGGGTGGAGAAGGACACCACCTAACGAAGGAGTTGGGAGGTAAATTTATGTCTTTGCATATACTGTTGTTAACGCTTGTTTTCAGGAAAAAGAAATCCCATCGTTAACAAAATGTTCACAACCCCACCCTTTTAACACCGTATTTATGTGATAAATTTGGTGTAATAATGGGTCTGTTAAAGGGGTGATGGGCATGTTCTTAATCGTCATGGGATTGGTGATCTGTGGTGCTGTCGGTTTGGTTGTTGCTGCAGAAGTGAGCGTGGAATAGAAGGTCAAAAGAGGGTGTTCCAAATGCATAAAACTTTTGGGCACCCTCTTTATTTATGTGATAGCTTGGGGCCTTTTCAAAGAGACTTCCGAATCGGATCATCTCTAAAACCAGAAGCCGTTTTTCACATTAAGAAAACCCGGATCAACAGTCCGGGTTTTTCCTCATTGGCCTTTATTCTTTTTCTTCTCCTTTTCCGCGCGGTAAAATTCATGGAACATTTTCATCAACGCCCGTTTTTCGATCCTTGATACATAACTTCTCGAGATTCCGAGTTCCTTGGCAATTTCCCGCTGTGTTTTCTCCTTCTTCAAATCAAGGCCAAAACGGCCAACAATGACCTCTTTTTCACGGTCATCGAGGACATCGATATATTCTTTCACTTTTTCAAGCTCCATATTGAGCTGGATCGTGTCAATGACATCCTCCGATTCAGACTTCAGGACGTCGATGAGCGAGATTTCGTTTCCTTCTTTGTCCTGGCCAATCGGGTCATGCAATGAAACATCTTTTTTTGTTTTCTTCAATGCTCTCAAATGCATGAGAATCTCATTCTCTATACATCGTGCAGCATAGGTGGCAAGCTTGGTGCCCTTTCCTTCCGAATAACTTTCGATGGCCTTAATCAGGCCGATTGTTCCGATTGAAATCAAATCCTCAGAATCCTCGCCGGTGTTTTCGAATTTTTTCACGATATGCGCGACAAGTCTCAGATTGTGTTCAATCAGCATGTTCCTTGCGTGTGGGTCGCCATTTGCCATCAACCTTAAGTACTTTCGCTCATCAGCAGCAGATAACGGTTGAGGAAATGCATTGTTTTTAACATACGAAACAAGAAGGATGACTTCTTTTACTAGATACCCGAGTGCTGTCAGTATGCCAGACATGTTTCCACCCCCGCTTTTTTAGGCTTTCGCCTATAATAAATTCCTATGTCTGTATGAAAGGGATTGTGTCTGTCCCAATAAATATTTTGTTTTGGAAATTAATACCACAAGTTTGCTTTTAAGAAGGAATAGATAACCCTATGAACACTTTGTTTTGTCACTTTTTAGACCAACAACGTTCACATAAAAGAAACAGACATAGTTATAGGGGTATGGGTATAATTCAGGTGTAAGGTAAATCAATCGAATCAATTTATTAGGAGGCAATAAATTATGGAACAGCAAACACCATCTTTAGCGGTTATTTTATTATCTGAAGATCTTGAAAAATTGCATGCTGGGGCCCTTGTTGGATCAGTCGCATCCATGTCAGGAATGACAGTCAATGTTTTCGTGACAATGAATGCTCTAAAGTCTTTCCGTAAAGACAGCTTCGAAAACACAGACTTTATTACAGGAACAATCGGCAAGGAAATGCTTGCGAAGAAAATTCCATTATTCGATGCATTATTGCAGGAAGGCAAAGAAATGGGTGAGTTGAATATTTACGGATGCGCATTAGCAATGGACATCATGGATTGGAAAGAAGAAGATATGCTGGATGTATTCGATGGCGTCATCGGGGTAACGAAATTCCTGGGAATGACCCAGGGAGCAACAGTCATTACAATGTAAACTGCAGAAGCAGGAAAAGTGATTCGGCGTGCAGGCCTTTCACACTTTCCCCTTCATGCAAAAATAAAAAATCTTTTCTTATTTTAACATAAAACATTAACTTACAGGAGGAATAAATCATGAGTGAAGTACAAGTAACAAAATCAATCGATGCAAGAGGAGCATATTGCCCTGGACCATTAATGGAATTGGTAAAAGGCATTAAAACAGCACAAGTTGGAGATGTAGTGGAAGTCCTTTCCACTGATAAAGGTTCAGCAGTTGATATCCCTGAATGGGTTAATAAAATGGGCCACGAAATTGCCTACCTCGAAAATGAAGGCGATGAATTCAAGATCGCAGTTAAAAAAGTAAAATAATTGATCGCTGTTTGACACAGGCTCTTTACGGTAACTACGAGTTCAAGCCGTAAAAAAGTCCAGAACAAAACAACAGCCTTGATCAAAGAATCCAGTAAAGAGGTGGACGAAATGACAAAAAAAATCGTGGTTCTTGGAGCCGGCAGTGCGGGTACAATGGTTGCAAACAGGCTAGCCCGCCAGCTTGGCGAAGAAATTAAAAAGCGAGAAGTCGAAGTCACTTTGATTTCCAATACAGAAAAGCATATTTACCAGCCAGGATACCTATTCATCGCTTTTAATGAAAAACCGTCTGAGCATTTTATCAGGAAGCAGGATACTCTTGTCCACAGACATGTGAATCTTGTTTATGATGATGTTGAGAAAATCGATGTAGAGAAGAAGACGGTCAAAGGCAAAAAGCAGTATCAATATGACTATCTAGTCATCGCAACAGGATCCCATCCTGACTTTGACAGTGTTCCAGGTTTGAGGGAAGGTGCGCATAACTTCTATACACTTGAAGGAGCAGAACGCCTTCGTGATGACCTGGCAGCGATGGAAAAAGGGAAAATCCTGATCACCATCGATGTGCCGCACAAATGTCCAGCTGCTCCACTTGAACTGGCATTGATGCTGGATGACTATTATCGCAAGAATGGCAGACGCAAGGATATTGAAATCAAATACGCCTATCCGATCGGACGGATCCATTCACTGGTTCCAGTGGCAGAATGGGGACTGCCGCAGTTTGAAAAACGGGATATCAAATATGAAACATTCTTCAATCTGGAAGAAGTGGATCCAAAGCGCAAAGTCGCAATTACAATGGACGGCTCTGAACATGAGTATGACATGCTCATTACGATTCCGGCGCATACTGGCGCAAAAGCTGTGATTGATTCCGGCATTGGCGATGAATCCGGCTTCATTCCGACAAACCGGACAACGTTGAAAATGATTGGCCAGGACGATGTCTATGTAATTGGTGATGCAACCAACCTGCCAATCAGCAAAGCAGGATCAACTGCACACTATCAATCTGAATCCCTGGTTGCCAATATCATCAGCAGATTATCCGGCCGTCCGGAAACCGCTGTCTATAACGGCAAGGTGGCCTGCTTCCTTGAAAACAGCCTTGAAGATGCCAGCATGATTACGTTTGACTACAATAACCCGCCGCAGCCAGCAGAGACTTCTGACCTGCTGCACTGGTTCAAAGCAGTATACAACGAGCTTTACTGGTTAAATGCCAAAGGGATTTTATAGAAGGGGTGGTTGAGATGGCTACAGAAACACCTCAAGTACAAAAAAACGAACAACATAAGCTCGTCGGCTTTACGGATGCAGCCATGAATGCAGTAACCGGGGAAATGGTCTCGACCATTGGCGAAACAGGTGTCAAGATGGTCGAGATGGCCGATGATCTGCTTCAGCCTGAAACGCTCTCACTTTTAAAGGCACTGCCTGAAGTAGCCGAGAACCTCGAGCGGACTTTAATGGAAGTAAAACGCATGGAAGAAACAGGTGTCCTGAAATCGCTTATGCAGCTTGCGGATATGGCTGCTGCCATGAAGGGAGCGATGACAGGGCCAATGGTAACCGATATGGTTGAGAAGGCAATCAAAGGTGTAGAACTAGCAGATTCCTTCATCCAGCTTGGTGCCATCGACCTCGTTGACGGTATGCTGACTGCATTCCATCATGCTCAGGAGGAAACAAAAGATAAAGAGCCTCTATCCTCCATGCAGCTGATGAAGGCTGTCACGCAGAAAGAAACAAGGGAAGGCATGACCCTGATGATCTCCTTCCTGCAAAACCTGCCAAAGCAATTGAATAAATAGAAAAAGAGAAGGGGCATCCCTTCTCTTTTTCTATTTATAAAGGATGTCATTTTTCATTTCTGTCAGTTTTGTGAGAACCCCATCGATATCTTGTTCCGAGACATTGAATTCCCTTAGGCTTTCTGCAAGGTGATTGGCGATCGCGCCAAAATGTTCATCATTAAGGTTCATGCCTTTGTGCGCCAGCTCCATGCTTCTTCCGGAATACTGGTTCGGTCCTCCCAATGCCCAGCTGATGAATAAAGACTGGTGACGCCGCTGTTTTTCCATGTCTGTTTCCTTGAAAAACTGGTTGACCGTTTCATCAGCAAGCACCTTTTCGTAAAAAACATCAACAACTTTCGTAATTGCATCTTGTCCTCCAAGGCGGTCGTATAAAGTTTCCATTCAAATATTCCTCCCTTTTGAGAATGACTTGCTTATTATCTCTTTTTATCCATAAGAATATGAATGAAACTTTTTTCCTTATTCAATCCACTTATAGCCGACTCCCCAGACGGTAGCGAGGTATTCATCAGCGGCAAATCCAGCTTTGCGAAGCTTGTCCCTCAGATTCCTTACATGTGAATCAATCGTACGGTCTTCCGTTGCGACACCATATCCCCATATTGTTGAAATCAGATGTTCCCTTGTGAAAACCTTATTTTTGTTTTGCAAAAAAAGGCTTAATAATGAAAACTCCTTTGGTGTCAGAGGAATCAGGATACCGTCATGTTGTACTTCATACGAATCCATATTAAGATTAAGTCCTTTGAATGTAAGCATTTGGCTTTTGGAAGAATGTCTTCTCAGCAATGCTTCGATTCTTGCAAGAAGTTCTTCTTCATCAAAAGGCTTGGTGATATAGTCATCTGCTCCGATTTTTAAACCTTTGACGATATCCGGTTTTTCGCTCCTCGCGCTCAGCATGATAATCGGGATGTCCCAGTGTTTCCGAATTACGCCGCATGCCTCCCAGCCATCCATCTCGGGCATCATGAGATCGAGTATAACAAGGTCAGCTCCATGATTCTCGAGGAATTCAATAGCTTCATTGGCGGATGTCTTCTTGATGCATTTATGGCCGGCCGGCTCCAGATAAAGAGCAAGCAAGTCAAGCATCCTTATTTCATTATCTACTAGCAATATTGTTGGCATTATAATAATTACCCCTTGAAAATAATGATTATCTTCATCTTACACTAAATGAGTGAAGAAATTGTGCACGCACCGACGAATCCCAGATTAATTTGCAAATTTAACAGGAAGCTCCCCCAGAGCCCAAACCAAAATGGACAGAATCCCATAACCTGATAACAGGATAAAGAAAAGGAGGTTGAAAGTATGCCTTACGGTTATTATCCGCCATATGGAGTTCCTTATGGAGGATATCCCGGCTTTTACGGCGGGGGTGGCGCATGGTTTGCGCTCTTCATCATCTTGCTGGTAATCGTCCTTATTTTCGGAGGATGGTGGTATTTCACTTGTTAAAAAGATAAAAGGTTTATCCTGGATGGGATAAACCTTTTAATATGTCTTTTCTTGGAGAAGCCCGTTTTGAATAGGGACTAGGTAATGGAAAAAATAGAAATTTTAGAAAAATAACATTATAATAAAAAAATAGACATAAAGGGGGAAATAAAAATGACAAATACATATTCTGATGTCTGGGACCTTGAGGTGTTTTTTAAAGGGGGAAGCAGTTCTCAGGAATTTGCAAACCATCTAAAGGCAGCAGGCGAGCAAATCGAAAAGTTTAAAAAGGAAGTTGAGGTCTGGGAGCCAGCAGATCAGTCAAGCGAGAGTTCAAGGCTGGCAAATCTCGTAAATCTGTTTGATGGAGCAGCGAAGAAAGTAAGGCAGGCGGGTGCATTTGTTAGTTGTTTGCATGCACAGAACACAGATGATAAGAAGGCTGGCCAATTGAAGGCAACAGTCACCGAACTCAGTGCATCATTGCAAACTGCACTGACTATTTTCGAACAGAAGCTATCCAGCTTTTCTCAGGATGTTTGGGATGAGCTTTTGCAGGACGGACAATTGAAGGAGCTCCGTTTTGTACTTACAGAGCGGCGGGAACGTGCGGCTGAAAAACTTTCCGAAAAAGAGGAGTCCGCTATAAATGCATTAAGTGTGGACGGCTACCACGGCTGGGGCCAGATGTATGACCTTTTTGTGGGAAATACGAAAATCCAGTATAAGGAGGAAAGTCTCTCTGTCGGCCAGGCAGCGAATAAGATGTCAGATGCAGACCGTTCTGTCCGTAAAGAGGTTTTCGCGGCATGGGAAACAGCCTGGGGAGAGAAAGAGGATTTTTACGCAAAGACACTCAATCATCTCGCTGGCTTCCGTCTCAATGTCTATAAGCTGCGGGGCTGGGAGGATGTGTTGAAGGAGCCGCTTGATATCAACAGGATGAAGAAAGAAACACTTGATGCTATGTGGGAGGTTATTTCCGACAACAAAGAGCCGTTTGTCCGGTTCCTGAACCGAAAAGCGGGGCTCCTTGGACTTGAAAAGCTGAGCTGGTTTGATTTGGATGCGCCAATTGGGAGTGCTGAATCGAAAATGTCCTATCAGCAGGGAGCTGATTTTATAGTCGATAACTTTGCGCAATTTGGCAAAGAAATGGCCGATTTCGCGAAAATGGCATTTGAGGATAATTGGATCGAGGCTGAAGATCGTCCCGGCAAGGCTCCTGGCGGCTTTCATACCTTCTTTCCTGAGAGCAGCCAATCCAGGATCTTCATGACCTACTCTGGTACGCCATCCAATGTCTCGACATTGGCACATGAACTTGGACACGGTTTCCACACCTACGCAATGAGGGATCAGCATCTGTTGAACCGGAATTATGCGATGAATGTAGCAGAAACAGCTTCTACATTTGCTGAAATGATTGTTTCAGACGCTTCCGTCAAAAACGCGCAGACCAAGGAAGAGAAGCTTGGTTTATTGGAGGATAAAGTCCAGCGTTCCGTCGCACTCTTGATGAATATTCATGCGAGGTTCCTGTTTGAAACCAAGTTCTACGAAGAGCGCAAACAAGGAGTGGTCAATCCGGAAAGATTAGGGGAATTGATGAAGAATGCACAAGAAGAAGCGTATGGTGGGGCACTCGAAGAGTATCACCCGCTGTTCTGGGCGTCCAAGCTGCATTTCTTTATAACTGGAGTGCCATTCTATAACTTCCCATACACTTTCGGTTATTTATTCTCCCTTGGCATTTATGCAATGGCCCTGGAGGAAGGCAATGGATACGAAGAAAAGTATATTGCCCTTTTGAAGGATTCGGCATCGATGACAGTCGAGGAATTGGCACAGAAACACCTGAACGTCGATCTCACGAAAAAGGATTTCTGGGAAAAAGCCGTTCGCATGTGCGTGGATGATGTAGAGGAATTTATGGCTTTGACGGAATAGGCGATAGTATCAAACTATAAATGCCACATAGCATGCAATTGGTGGTATATTTAGCCCGAATCAGGCAGTTGTGCTGATGAAAAACGAAAACCCAGCCCTTTTGAGGCTGGGTTTTATACTTTTCGTAGCTTGAAAGGACTGATCATCAGTAAGCTGAGTGACAACATAATGAACAAGAATGATTGCGGGGGAATATGGGGGATGGCCAGGAAACTAAGCGTTGCCAGCACTCCCGCTGCGGTGATCGGCAATCCTGTAAAGTATCCATTATTCTCGGTTATATTGAATCTAGCCAGGCGGAATGCGCCGCATCCTATATAAAAAACAATGAAAAAGGCCCCCGGGGCGCCAAATTCGAACAAAATTCCCTGATAGATTAATAGTGCAGGAGCAACACCGAATGATATAATATCACTCATGGAATCCAATTGCTTTCCAAGTTCAGATTCAATATTAAGCTTTCTGGCAACCATTCCATCAAACCGGTCTGCCAGGGCAGCAATGAAAATCAATAAAAGGCTTAAGTTTAAATTGCCTTTCATGCCGACGATGATTGCGAATCCGCCTAATGAAAGATTAGCCAATGTCAATACGTTGGCAGTCTGGGATTTTACTTTTTTGACAGTTGAGTCTAGTACATCCTGAAGAAACATCTAATTCACTCCTCTTACTGGAAGACAGTTTCTGCATTGTTCAGCTTTCCGAAATTATTCGGGGGCAATTTCAAATTTGCTTCGAGCCTTTAGAACAATTCGTTCATGATTGTTTCAAAAAGAAAGAGCCTTATTGAAAAGGGAACTAGCACATTGGGTTATTATATAATAATATATAATTCTAAGCTGATTATGCTCTTTCGTAAAGATTTCTTTTTGCTATTTCACGGAATTTTTAATTAATTTTATTCATCAAAGACAAAAGAAAGCAAAAACCCAATAATTTTAACGGAGGTATGTTCATTGCTCCAAACTATATACCGCTTGCTTATCGAATTGACGAATGGGAGATGGACTTCTGCCATGCTGCATAAATTCGCAAAATCAAAAAGCAGCAAAATCATTGTCCCTTCGTTTGCCAAAACCTATAAGATCAATCAGGACGAAATGGAAAAATCGATAGAAGAGTATGAGAGCCTGCATCAATTTTTCATCAGGAACCTGAAAGCAGGATCAAGAACAGTGGATGAAGAGCCCTTGTCAGTTGTCAGTCCTGTCGATTCAGTGATAGAAGATATAGGTGAAATCGAGGCTGACAAAACGATTAAAGTAAAAGGAAAAGTGTATTCGATTTCGGAAATGCTCGGTAACGATGAAGCGATGACACGGTATGAGCAAGGCACCTATATGATTTTTTACCTGAGTCCAAGCCATTACCACCAAATTCACAGCCCTGTTGCAGGCAACGTTGTCAATCAGTGGACATTGGGAAAGAAGTCTTACCCTGTAAACAAGATGGGGTTGAAATACGGGAATTATCCATTGTCAAAGAACTTCCGTAAAATAACTGAAATCAGGCATGATTCAGGCATGATGGCCGTTATAAAGGTTGGCGCCATGTTCGTTAACTCGATTGAAACCACACACGCCGGAACGAGCCTTGAAAAAGGCGAGCAAATGGCGTACTTTACTTTCGGCTCGACTGTTGTGCTTCTGTTTGAAAAAGGTACAGTGAATCTTCTGCCGAACATCACAGCGCCATATCCTATTAAATATGGCGAGAGAATCGGTACAAGGAATGGACAAGGATAACCAGCGAGGCACAGGTTTAATCTGTGTCTTTCATTTTGTTTATGCATCTATGCCAAACTAAGCAAAAAAAAGAGCCCTTTTGGGGCTGTCAGGAAGAGACTTTGATTCGGTTAGATAATGACCGCCGGTGGATTTCCGTTTCAATCAAACGAATAAACTCATAGCTAAGGTTCAGTTCTCTTGCTTTGAAATAGGATTCGATCAACAGCTCGTCCGATAGCTTGCGCATTTCAGTCATTCACCCCCAAAAGGATCTTCTAAATCAGATTTTAATTGCATATAATTGTAAGTTGTTTCGTTTCTACCCTTACTCTAGCAGATAGAAACATTCAGAACAACTGTTCTAATTATCCACAAATAGCAGTGGATAACCTGTGATTAAATTGTTTATAAATGGGAAATTTGTAATAGAATCAATGTGTATATTGTGCATAAGGTTATCCACAGGGTTGGAAATAGCTGGATTTTGTCGAAAAGTTTTTTGTAATTCTTCGAAAATTTATCGCATAAAGCAGAAAATCGGTTGTTTTTGTCAATCTTTATCAGGAACCGGCTGTTAATTCGGTGAGATCTGTATGTTTGTTTTGAATACGAGGATAAAATTGGGTATGATGTTAACGGTATGATAGGAATTTAATTAATGAGGTGTTATAAAATTGCTAAAGCATTTTTTGCCTGACCAGCATGTGAAAAATATATTCGAAATCGACCCTGATAGCCTGAAGGAAAAAGGAGTCAAGGGAATCATAACGGATTTGGACAATACCCTCGTTGAATGGGATCGGCCGACTGCTACCCCAAAGCTGATCGAGTGGTTTGATAATATGAGAAGAAATGAAATACTCATAACGATTGTTTCAAATAATAATGAGAAAAGAGTAAGAGCATTCTCTGATCCGCTTCAAATCCCATTTATTTTTCAAGCGAGAAAGCCAATGACCAGGGCGTTCAATAAGGCTTTGAAGCAAATGGGCTTGCGTAAAGAAGAAACCGTCGTGATTGGCGACCAGCTGCTGACAGATGTACTTGGCGGCAATAGAAGCGGATTCCACACCATTCTCGTTGTTCCGGTTGCCCAGACAGATGGGTTTGTGACTCGATTCAACAGGAAAGTGGAAAGAAGGATTTTGAATTGGTTCAAGAAGCAAGGAAAGCTGAATTGGGAGGACTAAGATTTGAGTGAACAAGTAATCTGTACAGGCTGTGGTGTGAAAATCCAAACTGAAAATCCTGAAGAACTAGGGTATGCCCCTGTTTCGTCATTGGAAAAAGAGGCTATCGTCTGCCAGAGATGTTTCCGCCTGAAAAACTATAATGAAATCCAGGATGTAAGTCTTACCGATGATGACTTCTTGAAAATATTGAATGAACTAGGGAGCAGGGATGCCCTGATTGTGAAGATCGTCGATATTTTCGATTTCAATGGCAGCTGGCTTCCTGGAATCCAGAGATTCGCGGGGAAGAACCCGGTATTATTGATTGGAAATAAAGCTGACCTGGTGCCTAAATCGGTCAAGCAGCGTAAGCTGATTGACTGGATGAAGAAGGAATCCAGGGAACTTGGGCTGAATCCGATCGATGTCTTTCTTGTAAGTGCGGCAAGAGGGTATAACATCAGGGAAGCTGCAGCGGCAATAGATGAATATCGGAATGGCAAAGATGTCTATATTGTAGGCTGCACAAATGTAGGGAAATCAACTTTTATAAATCGAATCATCAAGGAAGTGACAGGTGAAGGGGATGTTATCACTACTTCACATTTCCCGGGCACAACGCTTGATATGATCGAAATCCCGCTTGAGGACGGCAAAGCGATCGTCGATACTCCGGGAATCATCAACCATCACCAGATGGCGCATTATGTGGATAAGCGTGATTTGAAATACATTACGCCGAAAAAAGAGATCAAGCCAAAGGTGTACCAGTTGAACGAACAACAGACATTATTTTTCGGCGGCCTGGCACGGTTTGATTATCTGGCTGGAGGCAAAAGGTCTTTCTCCTGCTATGTACCGAATGAAATCAATATCCATCGTACAAAGCTGGAAAATGCGGATGAGCTGTATAGGAATCATGCGGGTGAATTACTGACTCCTCCAAGGCGTGAGCAGATGGATGAATTCCCTGAACTTGTCCGCCATGAGTTTACGATTAAGGAAGCAAAAACGGATGTCGTTTTTTCAGGGCTGGGCTGGGTGACAGTCAATGACGCTGGAGCAAAAATTGCGGCATATGTACCTAAAGGGGTTCATGTGATGCTGAGAAGGTCCCTGATTTAAACTATTATTTACGGGTATCCGGCAATCAAACTACGAAGGAAAGGGCGGGAGAATCATGAAGAAAATGTTCGGCGTCATCGGTGATCCAATTGCACATTCAATGTCTCCTGCCATGCATAATGATCTATTTGGCTTTTATGGAATTGATGCAGTCTACCTGCCATTCCATGTCAGCAAGGAAAATCTTGAGGCAGCCATAAAAGGGTTGAAAGCATTGGGCGTTAGTGGCTTCAATGTGACAATCCCTCATAAAACTGATATCATGGCCTATCTCGATCAAATCGATCCTTTAGCAGAAGCAATTGGAGCCGTTAATACGGTCAAAAATGAACATGGCATTTTGACAGGCTACAATACAGATGGACCTGGCTTCGTCAAGGGACTTGCATCAATGGATGCTGATCTTGATTCGAGGCCGGCTTTAATTATTGGTGCAGGTGGTGCTTCAAGAGCGATCTACTTTTCAATGGCCCAGGCTGGAATTCAGCGGATTGATCTATATAACCGGACAGCTGGGAAGGCTGAAGAATTGGTCAGCTCCTGTCCCTTCAAAGTCCAGTCAAAGGTCCTTGACAGGGAAACAGCCGAAAAGTCACTGCATGAATATCAGTTGATCATCCAGACGACTTCCATTGGAATGTCACCAGATTTAGGAGGGTTGCCGCTTTCCCCTGAAAATATTTCACGGGGTGCAATCGTCAGTGATATCATTTATAATCCTCTGCAAACAAAATTTTTGGGGGAAGCGTCCAAAAAAGAAGCAAAAATCCAAAATGGCGTCGGGATGTTCGTTCTCCAGGGAGCGCTTGCTTTCGAGAAATGGACCGGGATTTTTCCGGACACCGAGAGAATGAGAGCCAATGTTTTAAGAAATTTAGGAGGTTAACACATGTTAACAGGTAAGCAAAAACGTTTTTTAAGGTCAAAAGCCCATCATCTGAATCCGATTTTTCAAGTCGGCAAAGGTGGGGTAAATGAAAATATGATTCAGCAAATCGCGGACGTGCTTGAAGCGAGAGAGTTGATCAAGGTAAGCATCCTCCAGAACTGTGATGAGGACAGGGATACTGTTGCAGAGCAGCTTTCACGCGGAGCAAAAGCAGAGCTTGTTCAGGTGATCGGGAATACAATTGTTTTGTATAAAGAATCACGCGAGAATAAGCAAATCGTTCTTCCGAGATAAACAACTGGGAGGTGCCTGATTGATGAAGGTTGGCATATTAGGCGGAACCTTTAATCCGCCGCACACCGGGCATTTGGTAATTGCGAATGAAGTTCTTCATGCTTATGGGCTGGATGAAATTTGGTTCATGCCCAATCAGGTTCCGCCGCATAAATCAGTCGACATGCCTATCAGCAATTCAGACAGGCTTGCGATGCTCGAGCTTGCTATTGCAGACAACCAGAAATTCAGGGTGGAAAAAGCAGAACTCGAGAGAAATGGTCCTTCTTATACGTATGAAACGATGAAAATATTAAAAGCTAAGAATAATGAAATTGATTTCCATTTCATTATTGGCGGCGACATGGTTGAGTACTTGCCAAAATGGCATAAAATAGATGAGCTGCTGGAGATGGTAAAGTTTGTGGGGGTCAGCAGGCCGTCGTACACGACTGAAACGGAATATGATATTCTGTATGCAGATACACCACAAATGGATATCTCTTCAAGCATGATCAGAGAGAGAGTCAGGGACGGCATAAGCATTCGCTATTTGCTGCCCGAATCTGTGAGGCTTTATATAGAGGAGAATGGATTATATGGATCGTGAACAAGCACTTGAGATTGTGAAGCCGCAGCTGACTGAGCATCGATATGTGCATACCCTTGGAGTGATGGAGACTGCCATCAGGCTCGCTGAAAAATACGGCGCAGACCTCACAAAAGCAGAATTGGCTGCCATTTTCCACGATTATGCCAAATTCCGGCCAAAAGAGGAAATGAGGCAGATTATCGTTGACCAAAAAATGCCGCCCATCCTGCTGGAGTTCAACAGTGAGCTTTGGCATGCCCCGGTAGGAGCCTTTCTTGCTGAAAAAGAAGCTGGCATAGAAGACGGGGAAATCCTTGATGCCATTCGATTCCATACTTCAGGCAGGGTTGGAATGACGCTCCTTGATAAAATTATTTATCTGGCTGATTATATTGAGCCAGGCCGTCATTTTCCCGGGGTGGATGAGGTTAGGGAAATGGCAGAGAAGGATTTGGACATTGCACTGATCCAGTCAATGAAAAATACCATCCTATTTTTGATGAAGAAAAACCAGCCGGTATTTCCGGATACATTTAAAGCATACAACAGCATTGTAAAAAATTCAGGAGGGTGATTGAATGAACGATCGACAACTATTGATGACAGCTGTCAAAGCAGCAGACGATAAAAGAGCAGAAGATATTATGGTTTTGAATATGAAAGGCATCTCGCTGATTGCCGACTATTTCATTATTTGCCATGGTAATTCTGACAAACAGGTACAGGCAATTGCACGTGAAATCAGGGAAAAAGCAGAAGAGCAAGGATATGGCCTGAAAAGGATGGAAGGATTCGATGAAGCAAGATGGGTCCTGATTGATATTGGCGATGTGGTTGTCCATGTCTTCCACAAAGAAGAGAGAAGCTATTACAATTTAGAACGTCTCTGGGGAGACGCGCCAATCGAAAATGTTCAAAGTGAGCTGAATTAAGTGTCCTACGAACGATTCGCTTATTTGTATGATGAACTCATGCAGGACGTTCCTTATGATGAATGGGTCAAAATCGTCGAAGCGTATAAAGGGAAATATCAAGTGGATGGAACGAGGCTTCTCGACCTTGCGTGCGGGACCGGGGAGCTTTCTATCAGATTTGCAGAAAAAGGCTATGAGGTGACCGGCGCGGACCTGTCTGGCGATATGCTTTCAGTTGCCCAGGTGAAGGTCCAGGCACTTTCTGTACCTATCCAATTCTTCCAGCAGGACATGACCGATTTAGAAGATTTAGGTGAGTTTGATATCATCGGCATTTTTTGCGATTCCCTGAATTATTTGGAGGATGAACAGGCAGTCAAGAAGACCTTTGAAGGTGTATACAGTCTATTGAAACAGGGCGGCTTGTTTATTTTCGATGTCCATTCTATTTATAAGATGGACCATATTTTTGCGGACGCGACATTTACATGGGATGACGAGGAAATCACGTATATCTGGAACAGCTTCAAGGGAGATGCCACGCATAGTGTTGAACATGAACTGACTTTTTTTGTACTCGACGAAAAAACCGGAAAATACGATCGTGTCGATGAAGTGCATTACCAGCGTACATATCCTGAAGCCATATATGCAGATTTGCTGAAGCAGGCAGGCTTTGAGAATATTGAAATCACCGGTGATTATTCACTCAATGCTCCTGATTCCACAACTGAGCGTTTATTTTTTGCTATGATTAAATCATAAAAGGGTTTTATACACATTAAAAAAGCTCCCGATTCACACGGGAGCTTTTTTTGTACCATTTTTGTCATAATTTTAAGGAAGGATTATCGAGTTGTATGGAGAAAACTTTTAAGGACCGAATTGTTCCTTAATGCTTTCCAATTCTGTTGCGTATTTTTTATGTGTCGCCCTGAACACTTTTTCAAACATATCTCCCGTTTCACGATCCAGTACCTTGATTCCTTCTCCAGTAATGCCGCCTTTCACGCAAACCTTTTCCTGCAAAGTTTGTAATGTATAATGTTTTTGACTCAAAAGTTCCCCTAAACCAATTAACATCTCGCTTGATAGTTTAGTGGCAGTTTCCTGATCAATTTCCGTTTCTTTAACCGCTCCATTGATAAAGCTCTGGACAAGGTGACTGAAGAAAGCTGGGCCGCAACTGACTATATCAGATGCTACCCTTGTAATGTTCTCCTCTATTTCCAGCGGGACAGATACCTTTTTAAAAAGAGTAAACAGAGCTTCCCGCCATTCCGTGGTGCACCGTTTGCCAAACGAGAAAAGCGATACACCGGCAAGCGCTCTGCTTGTAATGCTTGGAATGATCCTCATGACAGAACAATCCACTTTGCTTTCAATTTGTTCGACACTGATTGGGCTTGTTATGGAGATTACACATTTTTCCTTCGTAAGCACAGGAGTGATGGTTTCTAGGACTCCCAAAACATTATGAGGCTTCACACATACAAAAATGGCATCGGCTTTTTCAGCTACTTCTACTGCATTCTTTCCAATGGTTAAGCCTGGATATATTTTTTTTATCTCTAAAGCTTTTGATAAGGTCCTGTTCGTAATCATCATTGAAGAAGGGGAAACGGCATTCCCATCAATGAGAGCTTCGGCGAGAATTCTCCCCATATTCCCTGTGCCTATTATCCCTATTTTCATAACCCTTCCCTCCTTCGTACATTTATTCTCCTATATCCATATGATTTTCATTTTTATTTTATGCCAGAGAAGAAAGGTGTTGATGCTGCTTGGAATGGATCAAGGAAAACAAAATCTTTGTTATTGCAGGAATTGCGGCTTTGTTATTTTTTCTTTATTCATCTTTTGATAAAGAAGATGAATTGACCGAAGGAAATGCCGGAGCCGTAGAGCTGGTTACAGAACTGGAAACTGAGGAAAAGGTGGAAGTGGAGGAAAAAGAAATCATCATGATGGCAGATATTAAAGGAGCCGTCACCCATCCAGGTGTATATGAGGTGAAAGAGGGGGGAAGGGTGATTGACTTGATTGAGATGGCTGGAGGGCTAGAAAATGAGGCAGACGCGGCCGCAATTAATTTTGCCATGTATGTCCAGGATGAAATGTCAATTTATGTGCCGCGCATCGGAGAAGAAGCTCCTTCATCTTTACCAGTACAGAATGCCGGGGAGGGGACAAAGGGAAAGCTGGACCTGAATTCTGCTCAATCAGCCGATCTTCAGACCTTGCCGGGAATCGGTCCGGCCAAGGCTGAAGCGATTATCGAGTACCGCGAAACGAGCGGGCCGTTTAAAACAATCGAGGATTTAAAGGAAATCAGCGGGATTGGAGAAAAAACATTTGAAAAATTAAAGGACCTGATTTCGGTGAAATAGCTGCCGTTGAAATTGAACTCTGTCAGCCAAAGACTTAAAATGGAGGATATAAAAAAGTTGTCATAAAACTGAGGTTTTAAGGGGGATTACATCATGGAACGAAAGAGTTGGGATGAATATTTTTTGGATATTGCCGAAGAAGTCGGCACACGTTCTACCTGCCCAAGGCTGCATGTCGGATGTGTGATTGTCAAGGACAAGCATATCGTTTCGACCGGTTATAATGGATCGATTCACGGTCATGACCATTGTGAGGATGTTGGCTGCCTGATTAATGAACAGGGGCGATGCATCAGGACGTTGCATGCAGAGGAAAATGCGGTCCTCCATGCGGATAGAGGACTATTAAAAGGGGCAACGGCGTTCGTCACCCATGAGCCTTGCGAAAAGTGCTCCAAGACCCTTGCGCAATCAGGGATTGCCAGGATTGTATATAAATCTGCGTATCCTAACAAATACAATGAGCTCTTCCTAAGGGATGTAGAGGTTGTCCATTTGCCTTAAAAAATTTAAAGGATTAAAGACATGAAGTTTATACGGATTGCACCCATCAGAGGGCGGCTGTTATACTTTGCAGCTGTTTCCCTGCTGGGCTTACTGACAATGAAAGAGAGTCCACTTCTTTACGGGGCGTTGTTTTTGCTCGTGCTCTTCTTGTTATATAAAGTAAAGAAACTCCCGGCATCGCTCCTCGTACTTATGACTGGCTGTTACGCTGTATTTTCAGCTGCCGGATACTTTGATGGTTTTGAAACAGTGTATACGGGCAGCGAAAAAAACTTCCTTGTTTTATTTGATGATGAAATCAAGGTGGATGGTGATTTGCTTTATGCTTATAGCAGATCAATGCCTGCCAATGAAAAACTTATCATCAAATACAGAATCAAAACCATTGCCGAAAAAGAAATCATCCAGAATCTTCTCATCCCGGGAACTGCTTGTTCTGCCTCTGGAGTCCTCTCTAGCCCGTCTCCTGCCACTAACCCAAATGCTTTTGACTACAAAAAATTCCTTGAACGAGACAAAATATCCTGGATTCTTGAAGCCGACATGGTATCCTTGGATACCTGCCAAAAAAAGTCGAAAAGTATCTTGACTCTGCTTAGAGGCTTCAGGCAAGAAGAAGTGCTAAGAATCAATAAGATCTTTCTTGATGAGACATCAGCGCTTATGGCAGCACTGATTTTTGGTGAAAGAGATTTATTCAATCCCGAAACAGAACGATCCTACCAGAAAATAGGAATCGTTCATTTATTGGCGATCTCAGGATTGCATGTAGGACTGCTTACCGGAATGCTCTATTTCATTAGTATCAGGCTTGGCGTGACAAAGGAAAAAACGGAGATGATGTTGATGGTCTTCCTGCCTTTGTACGCAATCATGACCGGACTTGCACCGCCTGTCGTCCGGGCCGCTGCCTTGCTTCTCCTATTGATTGGTTCAAAACGCTTTTCGGCCCAGTTGAATCCGTTGGATGCCATATCAACAGCTTTTATGATTATGGCGTTATTACAGCCAGGCATCATTTACGATACAGGTTTCCAGCTCTCATATAGTGTCAGTTTCTCTTTGATTCTTTCGGCCCCGGTCATACTGAAATCCCTCACATCGTTTGCCGGGCAAACTGCTGCAGCATCCTTGGTCGCTCAAGCCTCTAGTCTGCCGATTATCATTTCGTCCTTCCATGAAGTCTCTGTCATATCCATTCTCGCCAATCTTCTTTTTGTTCCTCTTTTCTCATTTGGATTGCTTCCACTTTTGCTGTTATCCTATATTAGTTTCCTTTTGGGATCACCGCCTTCGTTTTATTTAGGCTTTCTGGAAAAACTGATACACAATGTCAATCTTCTTGCAGTCAGTCTTTCCGAGCTTCCGATAACGACCCTCGTGATTGGTAGGCTGGAGCCGATTCTCCTGATTTTGAACATCCTTTTGATTTTGATTTTCTTTTACAAGTGGGAAGGATTTGTTATAAGGAAGTCAAAACCACCCTTATGGATTTTTGCACTTCCTATCCTGCCTCTATTCATGCAAATTTTATGGCCTTATCTCAACCCATATGGAAAAATCGTATTTTTGGATGTTGGACAGGGTGATAGCATTTTCATCAGGCTGCCGCATAACCAGGGGAATTATCTTATTGATACGGGTGGTGTCATCCCTTTTGCAAAGGAGGATTGGCAGCAGGGAAGAAGCCAGTATGATCCAGGCAAAAAAATCGTGGTGCCATTTTTGAAAAGCGAAGGAATCAGGAGTCTGGATAAATTGATTTTGACGCACGGGGATGCTGACCATATTGGGGGAGCTGCGGCATTATTTGATGAGATGGATGTCAAACAGCTGATTATTCCGCGAGTCCCTGATCAATCCGAGTTGGAAAAAAGGATAATTGATGTTGCGCGCAAGAAGGGGACAGAAATCCATGAAGCTAAAATTGGCACAGGGTGGAGTTCGGGTGGCGGAGATTTCCTGATTCTTAATCCAAATCAGACTCCAGTCGAACGAAATGACGGTTCCATTGTTTTGCTTGCGAATATTGGCGGGAAAAAGTGGCTTTTCACTGGAGATCTTGGTTTGGAGGGGGAGAGATTGATGGAGCAGACCATTAAGGGGCTCGACATCGATGTGTTGAAGGTCGGCCACCACGGCAGTAAATATTCCAGTTCGGAAGGCTTTCTGGAATGGACAAAACCGGAATATGGTATCATATCGGTCGGAAGAAAGAACCGGTATGGCCATCCAGGCAAGGAAGTGCTTCAAAGGTTGGAGGAAGCTGGGGTGGTTATTTACCGGACGGATGAAGATGGTGCCATCATTTACAACTTCAAAAGCAATTCAGGAACCTTTGCGAAGCAATTGCCATAGTATAGAACAAAGAGCAAACGCGTCTCTCCCCTTATAATCACATGAAAAACGAAAAGAGACTGCATCCAAAAATGCAGTCTCCATAACTTTATCCTATGTAGCCGTGATTAACTCCCGATTAACTGCACGACTGTCGCAATAATGAACATTGTTGCAAAGAATCCAAAAGAAACGATGAATCCAACACCTGAGTCAACAGCGTCATTGCGATTGCTTTGGACATTCTCTTCGAATTGATTCACAGTCAATCCCCCCTATTAATTCTATAATAGTATAAGCGATTCAATTTAAAAAATCCAGTCTTCTCTTTGCGGCTTCTAACATTGCATGTTGCAATGTACCAAGAGTTGACACAAATACTTTTCCCGCTTGGGGCTAAAATAATCTTAACTTAGATGCACCGCTGCCATATAAGTATCCTAGGCCTTATACAGCAGCGTTCAATATAGATAGGGGAATTGGCCGAGATAGTAGGAGGCCAATTCCCTTAGAATGCTTGTCAAAATGTCCAAGCTTCTTTACGATAGACATATGGGAAAACTGGATTGAACGGAGCGGAAAATAGTGGTATTGGACATTTGGAAAAAAATAAACAAAAAACAGGTGGATCCTGTCTACTTATTGTATGGGACAGAAGCATTCCTAATAAACGAAACGAAACAGCTGCTTGTCGATAATGTTTTGGATGAAGAAGAAAAAGATTTCAATTTCTCGGTATACGATCTTGAGGAAACGCCCATCGAGGCAGCATTGGAAGATGCTGAAACCTTTCCGTTCATGGGAGAAAAGCGATTGGTCATCCTGCAGAATCCCATGTTTTTGACGTCTGAAAAGTCAAAAGGAATGATTGAACATAATCTTGCCAAACTGGAGGATTACCTTTCACAGCCTGCTCCGTACTCCATCGTCGTATTTTCTGCGCCATACGAAAAATTGGATGAGCGCAAAAAAATAACCAAGGAGTTAAAGCGGAGAGCAACAGTTGTAGAAGCCAAGAAGCTGAATGAGCACGAAATTAAAGCCTGGGTAAAAGAGCGTGCAGAGTTACATGGGTCCGTTATAGAAAATGATGCGATTGAATTATTACTGACACTTGCTGGGACGAACTTATTCATGCTCACATCTGAAATCGATAAACTGGCACTTTATGCGGGTGATAACCAGCCGATCAGCAAGGATATTGTGGACCGTCTGACTGCAAGGTCCTTGGAGCAAAATATTTTCTCTCTGGTTGACAAGGTTGTCCACCGGAATGTAGAGGCTGCCTTAAGAATTTATTATGATCTCTTAAAGCAAAATGAGGAGCCAATTAAAATCCTTGCGGTGATTACAGGCCAATTCAGGCTGATTTACCAGGTAAAGGAGCTGGCACGGAAAGGATATGGCCAGCAGCAAATAGCTGGGACGCTGAAAATCCATCCGTTCAGGGTAAAACTTGCTGCAGGACAAGCAGGGGCCTTTTCGGATGAAGAATTGACAAGGATCATAAAGCTTCTTGCAGACGCTGACTATCAAATGAAAACTGGCGGTATGAAAAAAGAAATGCTGATTGAAATGATCCTGTTCCAGATCAAAGGCAGGTAAACTACTACATAGAGGACAAAATAAAAAAACGACCCTGACAGGTCGTTTTTTTATTAGCAGTATGAAAAAAATTAGCCGTTAGCGTTCAATTTTTTCATAAGACGGGCTTTTTTGCGGGCAGCTGCATTTTTATGGATAAGACCTTTAGCTGCTGCTTTATCAAGCTTGCTTGCTGCTTGAGCGTAAGAAGCTTTTGCTTCAGTATCGTTGTTCACGATTGCTGATTCAGCTTTTTTAACTGCTGTACGCATAGTTGATTTAACAGTAATGTTGTGAGCTCTGCTCTCTTCACTTGTTTTTACACGTTTAATTGCAGACTTAATGTTTGGCATTCCGTTCACCTCCTAAAAAGCATCGAGATTTTATGGAACTCGACATTTCCAGTACATTTCTTATTTATTAAGAACAAATGATATTTTATCAAACAGGGGTAAATAATGCAATACTCTGCTTTAATTTATGTCCAGAGCAGCGTGAATGTTTTTTGATATAAAAGGAAAAGATAGGCAATAGTATGCTGTTTAGCAGCCAAACTGTTTGGGAGGAATGCGACCATGAAGGAACCAATCGACTTGAGCATGTATTCAATCAGGACTGACCTGGCTGTGGAAGCGAGGGAGATGGTGCTGGCAGACCAGGCGGCAACCGTCCATACCGAGGAGAATCTCTCGCAGATTGAAGGCGTCATCATAAAAGAAAAAGAGGAAAATGATATAAAGATTTCTCTCGTTGAGGTAACCGCCGAGGGAGAGAAGAGCCTTGGGAAAAAACAGGGGCAGTATTTGACAATCGAGGTTGTCGGCATCCGCCAGCAGGATACCGAGCTGCAAGGAAAAGTAGAAAAAGTCTTCGCCAATGAATTTGCCCAGTTTATCAAACAATCCGGGATTAAAAAGGATGCTTCCTGTCTTGTGGTTGGCCTTGGGAACTGGAATGTGACCCCTGATGCCCTCGGACCACTCGTGTGTGAAAATTTGCTGGTGACCAAGCATCTATTCGAACTGCAGCCTGAGTCTGTCGAGGAGGGGTACCGCTCAGTCAGTGCACTTTCTCCTGGTGTGATGGGATTAACGGGGATCGAGACATCGGATATTATTTTTGGAGTAGTCGAAAAGACGAAGCCTGACTTTGTGATTGCCATCGATGCCCTCGCGTCACGCTCGATTGAAAGAGTGAATTCGACAATCCAGATATCCGATACGGGAATACATCCAGGCTCCGGAGTAGGCAATAAAAGGAAGGAGCTCAGCAAAGAAACACTCGGGATCCCGGTCATTGCGATCGGAGTGCCGACAGTCGTCGATGCTGTATCGATTACAAGTGACACGATTGATTTTATATTGAAACATTTCGGAAAGGAAATGAGGGAAGGAAACAAGCCTTCGAGGTCACTCGTGCCGGCGGGGATGAGTTTTGGCAAGAGAAGGAAGCTGACGGACGAAGACTTGCCTGAAGCAGAACAACGCCAAACATTCATGGGAATGATCGGAACACTGGAGGATGAAGAAAAAAGGAAGCTGATTTATGAAGTTCTGTCTCCGTTAGGCCACAACCTGATGGTCACTCCAAAGGAAGTAGATGTCTTCATTGATGATATGGCGAATTTGATTGCCAGCGGTCTTAATTCTGCACTGCATTCCAGCATCGACAAGGATAACACCGGTATGTATACACATTAGGTTTTATTTCAAAATGATTACGATTAGAATCCTGGTTCTATCTTCTCTAGCAGAGTCATAACATTTACTAGACTTGCATGAGAGAGGTGGAACAATGAGACTTAATAAACGATCCGGAATAATTGTAGCTGTCCAGGGGACTCAAGTTGTAAAAGCCGCACTAGCATTTGTATTCTTTCTCATTGGGATTTTTTCGATAAGCGGGGCCATGACAACACTGAGGCCGGAGCTGCGGATTTCCTCTGATTCCGTCAACCAGGCTGCAACCAACCTGAACGGCCAGCTGCTGTTCAGTCTGATGGGGTGGGAGAACCATCAGTTCCTTCAGGCACTCCCAGGCGAATATGAGGCTCCGAAGCTGACGAATGTCATGTTCAAGCTTACTACCAATATCAATCTGGATGATCCAAGAAGCTTGCTGGGAAGAGAATTGCCAGGTTTCTCGCTTTTCGATGGAAAAATTTTAGTTGCGGGTGAGGGAACCAATTATACGAATATGCCGATGGAATCTGCTCCTCCGCTTGATGTGTTGAAGGCGGAGCAGGAGGCAGCCTTGCAAAATACCGAAGATTTGCCAGGTGCTTCGCAAGGAGGGGCGGCAGCTCCACCATTGTCAACCGGCAATCGCAAAGCGGTATACATTTATTTTACCCATACAAGAGAATCGTATCTTCCATACCTTAAGGGTGTAACCGATCCAAATCAGGCGTATCATTCACAGGTGAACGTGACCAGAATAGGTGATCATCTGAAGTCAGGTCTTGAACAGCGGGGAATTGGAACGACGGTTGATAAAACCGATGTCATGGGGAACCTGAACAAGAAAGGGCTTGGATTTGGAAAAGCCTATCAGGAAGCACGCCCGGTTGTTGAAGCGGCCATGGCAGGAGACCGGAATCTGCAATACTTCATCGATATCCATCGGGATGGTTACCGCAAAGACAAAACAACCATTCAAATCAACGGGAAATCCTATGCCAAACTTGCATTTGTCATTGGCGGGGAAAATGCGAATTATGAGAAAAACCTGGCACTCGCACGCGAACTGCATAATCTCCTTGATAAGAAGTATGGCAAGGGACTCAGCAGGGGTGTCATCGAGAAAAAAGGTGCATCAACAAACGGGAAATTCAACCAGGACCTTTCAGGGAATGCATTGTTGATCGAGTTCGGAGGAGTCGATAATACATTCGAGGAACTGAACAGGTCAGCGGATGCACTCGCAGATGTATTCAGCGAATTCTACTGGCAGGCAGAAAAAGTAGATGCCCAAGTCCAACAGCCTCCAGACAAGAAATAATTTTAATCAGGTGATCGAGATGAAAATGTTCATGCTAAAAAGCTTGATGCTCGCTTCTTTAATGTTCATATCCGTATTGTTCGGCATGCAGCAGGCAAACGAAGGCATCCATAAAATGAAAGGCTACGAAGACCCAGAATTCAAAAGTGCCTTCAGTGTAAAAGAAAACGAAAGTGGAAGCTTCGAAACCGCAATCCTGGGCAACGACATCTCCAGCCATGACCTCGAACAAAAGCGGAAAAAGCTAGAAGAAATGAAAGCATTCAACCTCTTTTCATCAATCGGAAAAAAGCTGGCAGACGGGGTATCGTTTGTCATGGAGAAAACAGTAGAATTGATTACCGGGAAGTAGGAGGACAGCGGCTTGGTGCCGCTGTTTTTTCTTTTGTGTGGCGTATTGGAACGATGAAATACCAGTTACTGGTGAATGTCGACGCCAATAGGTTGTATTGGAACTTAGAAACACCCGATATTGGAAAATGGTGTAACCAATAGAGCGTATTGGAACCCTGAAACTCCAGAAACTGGGAACCTGTGTAACCAATAGAGCGTATTGGAACACCAAAACACCAGATACTGGGAAACAGTGTAACCAATAGAGCGTATTGGAACGTCAAAACACCAGATACTGGGAA
>NZ_JAGGQK010000001.1:77262-627385 GCF_018613355.1 Bacillus sp. ISL-35
CCAATAGAGCGTATTGGAACATCGAAACACCAGATACTGGGAAACGGTGTAACCAATAGAGCGTATTGGAACACCAAAACACCAGATACTGGGAAACGATGTAACCAATAGAGCGTATTGGAACACCGAAACACCAGATACTGGGAAACGATGTAACCAATAGAGCGAATTGGAACCTCGAAACACCAGATACTGGGAAACGGTGTAACCAATAGGTCGAATTAGAACCATGAAACTCAAGATACTGGAAAAAGTACCGCCGATAGGACGAATTGCAACACTATAATTTCAAATGCTTGGAAATAAGGTCGCCAATAAAGCTGATTGACCTCTAAGCACAAAATAATAGGTCACCAATGAAACTCATTGGTGACCAAAAATTCATTCATAATATGACCATTGGCCATATCCTGAAACTATTAAATTCTCCTTCAATGTCTGTCTGATGGTTCTCTTGGGAATTAACTCGCCACTCCAATCATAGATTGTGTTGGTTGATAACTTTTCAGATGGATATAAAATTTGATACTCCTCAATACTTCGCACCAGCGCGCTTTTAGTATTCACAGGTTTTTCGCATTTTGGGCATGTTAGGATAAGTGAGTGATATTCTGCTATACCCGACCCACATGCCTGACAAAATACACCTTTTCGCAGCTGTGAATAATCATAATGGGGAACTTTGCTAAAAGGAGATTTCGTAATATGGGATGCTATTAATTTCTCGGACAATCTCCCATGCTGGTGGTTCAAAGTAGACTGCTGGTTATTCAATTGGTGGATAAAACGGTTAAGGTTTGTTGGGAGGATGATTCTCCTGTTAAGAGGGGCCTGGTACAAAGTGAAATCGGGATTGACAAAAACGAGATAAGGCTCAATGGGGATTTTAATTCCAATACTATTAAAAAATTGTCTTAGAAGTGAAACGTTTCTGTCTAGTTGAAGCAGTGGATTTTTTACTTCGTTTCCGTTAATTGTCTTAAATGTATCACCTTCAAAATAATACTCTCCTTCAAAATTCTTCACTTCGAATAGGTAGGAGAGTCTCTGGGAAACCATCAGCGAGTCAATTTGAAAATGTGAATGATTCTGCTCAAACAGCAAATCATTCAGGATCAGTGATCGAATGACTATTTGTTTCAAATACCCATCAAACATCACCTCGCCTTCAAACCCTTTTTGTAGATTCAAATAATATTGTTTCTCTTTCTCTTGTAAATCCATCCGTGTGTTCAATGCCTTAAGAACTTTTAACTCTTCCGACTCATAGCGTTCTTTTAAAAACATAATTCATCTCCCTTCTTACACTTATTTTACCTAACAGGTTCCCAATATTCTGTGAACATTCCGTGGACGCATTAATGACGCATTCCTGCCAGCCCTGCGCCCCTCTTCCTCCATTATTTATTGAATCTTGATATTCCTGCTGATATAATCAACAATAGTGTACATGCGCGAGTATAGTAGGAGTGAACGCAATGAGCAGAGAAGATAGACTTAATAGACAAAGCAAAATACGAAATTTTTCGATTATCGCCCATATTGACCACGGAAAGTCCACGTTGGCTGACCGGATCCTGGAAAAGACGAATGCATTGACTGCGCGTGAAATGAAGGATCAGCTGCTGGATTCGATGGATCTTGAGCGTGAGCGTGGAATCACGATAAAACTGAACTCAGTACAACTAAAGTACAAGGCGAAGGATGGAGAGATCTATACTTTCCACCTTATCGATACTCCTGGACACGTAGACTTCACTTATGAAGTGTCCCGAAGCCTTGCAGCATGTGAAGGTGCTGTCCTTGTTGTCGATGCGGCACAGGGAATCGAGGCACAAACGCTGGCGAACGTTTACCTTGCAATCGATAATGACCTGGAAATCGTGCCGGTCATCAATAAAATCGATCTGCCAAGTGCGGATCCTGAACGTGTCAGAAATGAAATTGAAGAAGTGATCGGCCTGGATGCATCTGAAGCTGTCCTGGCGTCCGCAAAAGCAGGAATCGGGATTGAAGAAATTCTTGAGCAAATCGTCGAGAAGGTTCCAGCCCCAGAGGGAGATCCTGATGCGCCGTTAAAAGCATTGATTTTCGACTCTTTGTATGACGCGTACCGCGGTGTAGTTGCATATATCCGCGTTGTCGATGGAACGGTCAAGGTCGGCGACAAAATCAAAATGATGGCGACAGGCAAGGAGTTCGAAGTAACAGAAGTCGGAGTATTCACTCCAAAGGCTACTCCTTCACCTGAACTGACTGTCGGAGATGTAGGTTTCCTGACTGCGGCAATCAAGAACGTCGGCGACACACGTGTCGGTGATACGATCACAAATGCGAAAAAAGGTGCTGCCGAAGCACTTCCTGGATACCGTCGCTTGAACCCAATGGTCTATTGCGGTCTGTATCCAATTGACTCAGCGAAATTCAATGACCTGAGGGAAGCTCTTGAAAAATTGGAGCTGAATGATTCTGCGCTTCAATTCGAGCCGGAAACATCACAGGCATTAGGCTTCGGATTTCGCTGCGGATTCCTGGGACTTCTTCACATGGAAATCATCCAGGAGCGCATCGAGCGTGAATTCAAGATCGACCTGATCACGACAGCGCCAAGCGTTATCTATGATGTCATCATGACAGATGGCACTGAAATTAAGGTGGACAACCCATCCAATATGCCTGATCCGCAAAAGATCAACCGTGTAGAAGAGCCATATGTAAAAGCAACGATGATGGCGCCGAATGATTATGTCGGAGCAATCATGGAGCTTTGCCAGGAAAAGCGCGGTATTTTCATCGACATGCAATATATGGATGAAACACGCGTCAGCATCGTGTATGAAATCCCGCTGTCAGAAATCGTCTATGATTTCTTTGATCAGCTGAAATCAAGCACCAAAGGTTATGCTTCCTTCGATTACGAGCTGATCGGCTACAAGCCATCCAAGCTTGTGAAGATGGATATCCTGCTGAATGCTGAAAAAGTTGATGCTTTGAGTTTCATCGTTCATAATGATTTTGCCTATGAAAGAGGAAAGGTCATCGTTGAAAAATTGAAGGATCTAATCCCTCGCCAGCAGTTCGAAGTGCCAATCCAGGCGGCCATCGGCCAGAAAATTGTTGCGCGTTCGACCATCAAGGCGATGCGCAAAAACGTACTGGCAAAATGTTATGGCGGGGATATCTCACGTAAACGGAAGCTTCTTGAAAAACAAAAAGAAGGTAAGAAGCGCATGAAGCAGGTCGGTTCTGTCGAAGTGCCGCAGGAAGCCTTCATGGCAGTACTGAAGATGGACGATAACAATACAAAGAAATAAAATAGAGGGGAGGCTGGATGTGCTGGGTAAACCAAGCGATTCTGGCCTCTTTTTTCAATAAACCAGGGAAGTGAAAATTAATGAAATCAGCATATATCCATATTCCGTTCTGCCATCATATTTGCCACTATTGTGATTTCAATAAAGTCTTTATGAAAGGGCAGCCTGTTGATGACTATCTTGATGCCCTTGCAAAAGAAATGGAGTTAACAGTAAAAGGTGATCAGGATGTCCTTGATACGATCTTTGTTGGCGGAGGCACTCCGACTGCATTGGATGAAAGGCAGTTGGGCAAATTGGTTCAGTCAATCCAGGATAAGCTGAACTTCAATAAAGATACAGAGTATACATTCGAAGCGAATCCAGGCGACCTTTCAAAAGAAAAGCTCGCCATCCTGAAAGACGCCGGTGTTAACCGTCTGAGTTTTGGAGTACAGACTTTTAATGATGAACTTTTAGAAAAAATCGGACGCAGCCACCGGGCAAAGGATGTATTCGAATCAATCGAAAATGCGAAAGCAGCAGGCTTCGATAATATCAGCATCGATTTGATTTACAGTCTTCCCGGTCAGACGAAGGAGGATTTCATCGAATCCATCGAAACGGCCCTTTCTCTGGGACTGGTGCATTACTCTGGTTATTCATTGATCATTGAACCAAAAACAGTGTTTTATAATTTAATGCAAAAAGGGAAACTGCCAATCCCTGGCGAGGATGCCGAAGCGGAAATGTATGAAACGCTTATGGATCATATGGAAAAAAACGGACTCCATCAATACGAGATCAGCAATTTTGCCGTCCCCGGATACGAAAGCAGGCATAATCTAACCTACTGGAACAACGAGGAGTACTACGGTTTTGGTGCAGGCGCGCATAGTTATGTAAAAGGAATGAGACAGTCGAATTACGGCCCCTTGAAAAAGTATATAGAACCGATCAACAGGGGAGAGCTGCCGCTCATGGATAAGCATAAGGTTACCCTTGAAGAACAAATGGAAGAAGAAATGTTCCTGGGGTTAAGGAAGACAAAAGGTGTTTCCGTTCGACATTTCGAAGAAAAATTCGGGCGGAACCCTATGCAATTTTTCGCAGGACAAATTGATGATTTGACTAGGAAAGACCTGCTGGAAACCAGTGATGAACGAATCTTCCTGACAAGACAGGGACGTATGCTTGGCAATGAAGTTTTTCAATCATTCATTGGGGTATCAAATCATTGACATCCTTATCGATTACTGATAAATTATTTTTAGAATTAGCACTCGTTATTATAGAGTGCTAACAGAGGTGATGATGTTGTTAACAGATCGTCAGGTGCTCATTTTGCAGGTGATTGTTGATGACTTTATTCGTTCAGCTCAGCCGATAGGTTCGAGGAGCTTGTCGAAAAAAGAAGAAATTAATTTCAGTTCGGCGACAATCCGGAATGAAATGGCCGATTTGGAGGATATGGGATTTATCGAGAAGACCCATACATCCTCAGGAAGGATTCCTTCCGAAAAGGGTTATCGTTTTTATGTCGATAACCTTCTGTTGCCGCAAAAAGTGAACCGCTCTGATATGGCAGCGATCAAATCGATTTTTGCTGAAAGAATATACGAGCTTGAGAAAATCGTCCAGAAATCGGCAAAGATTCTATCTGAAATGACCAATTATACATCAATCGTATTAGGACCGGCTGTAAAAGATAACAGGCTGAAAAAGCTGCAGATCATTCCGTTGAATAAGGATACAGCGATAGCCATTATCGTGACTGACACAGGGCATGTGGAAAACAGGATGTTCCATTTTCCTACCAGCATCGATCCATCTGATGTTGAAAAAATGGTCAATATCCTGAACGAGCGATTGGCCGGCGTTCCGCTTACCAACCTGAATTCCAAGATCTACAAGGAGATTGCTATGTTGCTGCGTCAGCATATCAGCAGTTATGACACTCTCCTAAATACAATCATGGACACATTGAATATGCCAGCCCATGAAAAGGTGTTTTTTGGCGGGAAGACGAATATCCTCAGCCAGCCAGAATTCAACGATGTTGAAAAAATCCGTAACCTGATGAATATGATCGAGCATGAAGATAACTTATATAACCTCATCAGGAAAAACCCGGCCGGCATCAATGTCAGGATTGGTACGGAAAACGATAATTCAGCTATGGAAAATTGCAGTCTGATCACTGCCACTTATTCCATCGGGGAAGAAAAGCTGGGGTCTATCGCAGTTTTAGGTCCGACACGGATGGAGTACTCGCGGGTTATCAGCTTGCTTCAACTGATCAGTACCGATTTGTCCAAGGTGCTTACACAGCTGTATCAAAATAAATAAGCATGGAAATATTGATTAAGGGTGGAGCAGCCTGTTCCATCCTGAATCGTCATGTGTTTTCTACTGAAGCGATTATGCTTCATTGAAATATATCCAGGTAACCTGGAATAAGCGGCTGGTGATCATTGCCGCGATACTTTGAGGGAGGTGAGTTAACGTGACAGAAGAGAGAAACAACACTGAGCAAGAATTGAACAGCCAGACAGAAGAAGAAACGGTTGAAGAGGTTTTTGCCGAAAATGAAGCTTCTGAACAGACTGAAGATATTCCGGCTCAAGAGGAAGAGCAACAGGATCCGATGGAGCAGAAAATCGCTGAGTTGGAAGGTAAGCTTGAGGAAGCCGACAACCGTTACTTGCGCCTTCAGGCTGATTTTGACAACTTCCGCCGCCGTTCAAGGATTGAACTTGAAGCGAGCGCTAAATATAGAGCCCAAAGCATTATTACCGATCTGCTTCCGGCCATCGATAACTTCGAACGTGCATTGAAGATGGATGTGGATAATGACCAGGCTAAATCTCTTAAACAGGGAGTGGAAATGGTGTACCGCAGCTTGCTTGACGCCCTTAAGAATGAAGGCGTTGAAGTAATTGATGCAGTAGGCAAAGAATTTGACCCGCATCTTCACCAGGCAGTGATGCAGGCTGAAGATGAAAATTATGGTCCTAACATTGTTGTTGAAGAATTCCAAAAAGGCTATATGCTGAAGGACCGCATCATTCGTCCAGCGATGGTAAAAGTGAACCAATAACAGTGGTTACATAAAAGAACCAGGAGGTAATTGAATATGAGTAAAATCATCGGTATTGACTTAGGAACAACAAACTCTTGTGTTGCCGTATTAGAAGGCGGCGAACCAAAGGTAATCCCGAATCCAGAAGGCAACAGAACGACTCCTTCTGTCATCGCGTTTAAAAATGGCGAACGCCAGGTGGGTGAGGTGGCTAAGCGCCAGGCAATCACTAACCCGAATACGATCATCTCCATCAAGCGCCACATGGGAACAGACCATAAAGTGGAAGCTGAAGGCAAAGAATATTCACCACAGGAACTATCAGCTGTCATTCTTCAATACTTGAAGTCTTATGCTGAAGACTATCTTGGTGAGCCTGTAACGAAGGCAGTCATCACAGTACCAGCGTACTTCAATGATGCTGAGCGTCAGGCAACAAAGGATGCAGGCAGAATCGCAGGCCTTGAAGTTGAGCGTATCATCAACGAGCCGACAGCTGCAGCACTTGCATACGGGCTTGATAAAATGGACGAAGACCAGACAATCCTAGTTTATGACCTTGGCGGCGGTACTTTCGACGTTTCCATCCTTGAACTGGGCGATGGCGTATTTGAAGTAAAATCTACTGCAGGTGACAACCGTCTTGGCGGTGACGACTTCGACCAGGTCATCATTGACTATTTGGTGGAACAATTCAAGAAAGAAAACGGAATCGACCTTTCTAAAGACAAAATGGCCCTTCAGCGTCTTAAGGATGCAGCAGAGAAAGCGAAGAAGGATCTTTCGGGCGTAACTTCAACACAGATTTCCCTTCCGTTCATCACTGCAGGGGAAGCTGGACCGCTTCACCTTGAATTGAACCTGACTCGCGCTAAATTCGAAGAGCTTTCTGCCGGATTAGTAGAACGCACTATGGGACCTACTCGCCAGGCACTTAAAGATGCCGGCTTGAGCCCATCTGAACTGGACAAAGTCATCCTTGTCGGTGGATCTACACGTATCCCGGCTGTTCAGGAAGCAATCAAGAAGGAAACTGGAAAAGACCCTCACAGAGGCGTTAACCCTGATGAAGTTGTCGCAATGGGTGCAGCAATCCAGGGCGGCGTAATCTCTGGTGATGTTAAAGATGTCGTTCTTCTTGACGTTACTCCGCTTTCACTAGGTATCGAAACAATGGGCGGCGTATTCACAAAGCTGATCGACCGTAACACAACAATCCCTACTTCTAAATCACAGGTGTTCTCTACAGCTGCTGACAACCAGACTGCTGTTGACATTCATGTGCTTCAAGGTGAGCGTTCAATGGCATCTGCCAATAAGACACTGGGACGCTTCCAATTGACTGATATTCCTCCAGCACCACGTGGAATACCTCAGGTCGAAGTAACATTCGATATTGACAAAAACGGTATTGTAAACGTTCGTGCGAAGGACCTTGGTACAAACAAGGAACAGCAAATCACAATCAAGTCTTCTACAGGCTTGTCTGATGAAGAAATCGACCGCATGGTAAGAGAAGCGGAAGAGAATGCAGAAGCTGACAAGAAGCTGAAAGAAGAAGTAGAACTTCGCAACGAAGCTGACCAGCTCGTCTTCACTACTGAAAAGACCTTGAAGGATCTTGAAGGTAAGGTAGATGAAGAAGAAGTAAAGAAAGCGAACGAAGCAAAAGACGAACTGAAGGCTGCGATCGAAAAAGGCGAAATCGAAGAAATCCGCACTAAGAAGGATGCTCTTCAAGAAATCGTGACAAACCTGAGCGTCAAGCTTTATGAAGAAGCTGCAAAGCAGCAGCAGGCTCAGCAAGGCGCTGAAGGTCAAGAAGGAACAAAGAAAGACGACAACGTCGTTGACGCAGAGTTCGAAGAAGTAAATGACGACAAGTAAAACATTTAGATAGCAACCAAAAAGTCAAAGTCAGGTATTACTTGGCTTTGGCTTTTTTCATGTAATAGAACTTCAACTAAAAAGAGAACTAAATTAACGCAGAACAGATATTTTAAATATTGCGTATGAATATACGGGAATGTTAGAATTATCTTTATGTGAAAAGATTCGGGAGTGGTAATCATGAGTAAACGGGATTACTATGAAGTCCTTGGTGTCAGTAATTCGGCCACCAAGGATGAAATAAAGAAAGCTTATCGCAAGCTTTCAAAAAAATTCCATCCGGACATCAATAAAGAGCCGGGAGCAGATGAAAAGTTCAAAGAAGTAAAAGAAGCGTACGAGGTCCTTAGTGACGATCAGAAGCGCGCCCAATATGACCAGTTCGGACATGTGGATCCTAACCAGGGCTTTGGCGGCGGAGCTGACTTCGGCGGCGGGTTTGGCGGCTTTGAAGATATTTTCAATTCCTTCTTTGGCGGAGGCGGCGGAAGACGTCGTGATCCAAATGCGCCAAGACAGGGTGCTGACCTTCAGTACACGATGACATTGAAATTCGAGGAAGCTGTATTCGGCAAGGAAACAGATATCGAGATTCCTCGTGAAGAAGAATGTGACACATGTGACGGAACAGGTGCAAAACCGGGTACAAAAGTGGATACTTGTAAACACTGTCATGGCAGCGGACAGATCAGCGTGGAGCAAAACACGCCGTTTGGACGTATTGTTAACCGACGAGTGTGTCATTACTGTAATGGAACAGGCAAGGAAATCAAAGAAAAATGTTCAACATGCTCTGGTACCGGGAAGGTTACGAGAAGAAACAAGATTCATGTTAAAATCCCGGCGGGTGTCGATGATGGCCAACAGTTGAGAGTGGCTGGAAAAGGGGAAGCTGGAATTAACGGCGGACCTCCAGGAGATCTTTATATTGTCTTCCACATCAGGTCGCATGAATTTTTCGAGCGTGACGGTGATGACATTTATTGTGAAATGCCAATCACATTTGTCCAGGCATCGCTTGGTGACGAAGTCGAAGTACCGACACTGCACGGCAAGGTAAAGCTGAAAGTGCCTGCAGGAACACAGACTGGAACCAAATTCCGCTTGAAGGGCAAAGGAGTTCCGAATGTCCGCGGCTATGGTACAGGAGACCAGCATGTCCTCGTACGAATCGTGACTCCGACAAAGCTGTCTGAAAAACAAAAACAGCTGTTGCGCGAGTTTGCGGAAGTTAGCGGGCAATCTCCACTTGGAGAGCAAGAGGAAAGCTTTTTTTCAAAAGTGAAACGCGCCATTAAAGGTGATTAATCGAATGGAGTTGGTATAAATGAAATGGTCCGAAATCAGCATCTTAACAACAAATGAAGCGGTTGAGCCGATTTCAAATATCCTGCATGAAGCAGGCGCAAGCGGTGTCGTGATTGAAGATCCACTTGAGCTTGTGAAGGAAAGAGAGGACCAGTTCGGGGAAATATACCAACTCAATCCAGATGATTATCCTGAAGAAGGCGTCATCGTCAAGGCGTATCTCCCTGTAAACAGCTTCCTGGGAGAAACAGTCGATGAAATTAAAGAAGCAATCAATAATCTGATCATCTACAATATTGATATCGGATTGAATAAAGTATCAATCAGCGAAGTGAATGAGGAAGAATGGGCAACTGCCTGGAAAAAGTACTATAACCCTGTGAAGATTTCTGAAAAGTTCACGATCGTCCCTACCTGGGAGGAGTACACTCCAGTGAATACGGACGAACTGATCATCGAACTTGATCCAGGCATGGCTTTTGGTACGGGGACCCATCCAACAACCGTTATGTGCATACAGGCGCTGGAAAGAACGGTACGCCCTGGCGACCGGGTCGTCGATGTCGGAACAGGTTCTGGTGTCCTTAGTATTGCCGCAGCGAAACTAGGCGCAGGAAAAGTGGAAGCGATGGACCTCGATGATGTAGCCGTCCAGGTGGCGAAACTTAACCTCAAGCTCAACAAAGTCCATGATGTTGCAACCATTTCACAAAACAACCTTCTTGACGGAGTAGCAGAAGGGGCCGATATTGTTGTCGCGAATATACTCGCAGAGGTCATCCTCCGTTTTGCTGACGATGCAGGCAAAATCGTCAAGAGTGGCGGTCATTTCATTACTTCTGGAATCATCCAGCAGAAGAAAGAAGTAGTCAAAGATGCGATGATCAATGCAGGCTTTGAAATAGAAGAGATTATGACAATGGAAGACTGGGTTGCGATTATCGGGAAAAAGAAATAATGTAGAAAAAAGGGGAACAGCTTAACCCCTTTTTTCTGTCTTTTTAAAACAGCTTTTTTTGAAGGCGGGTGCTGTGATGCAGCGTTACTTTATTGACGATCAAGAAAGTCAGGAGCAATTCCGTATTAGCGGCGATGATTTTCATCATATTGTTCGAGTGATGAGGATGAAGACCGGGGATGAAATCATCTGCGTTATTCCCAATGGCAAAAGCGCAGTTTGCCAGATTGAAGAAATTACCGATGAAATGGTTGTGGCAAACGTTGTAAAATGGGAGGAAGGGACGAGGGAGCTTCCCGTCCATGTCGTGATTGCGAGCGGTCTGCCCAAAGGGGATAAGCTCGAATTGATCATTCAAAAAGGCACTGAACTGGGTGCCTATGAATTTGTCCCCTTCACCGCATCCCGCTCGATTGTGAAATGGGACAGCAAGAAAGCTGGCAAAAAGGTTGAACGCTGGCAAAAGATAGCCAAAGAAGCGGCAGAACAGTCCCATCGCAATATTGTACCGTCGGTTAAGGAGCCGGTCAGCCTAAAACAATTAGTCAAGCATGCCGATGATTATACTTATAAGCTAATTGCCTATGAGGAAGAGGCAAAAACCGGGGAAGCATCTGTCCTGTCTGCGGCTCTCTCGAAAATGGAGAACGGTGAAAGTCTCCTGTTTGTTTTTGGCCCAGAAGGGGGATTGACTGCCGAGGAAGTCAATCTTTTAACTGAAAATGGATTTATGGCTTGTGGTCTTGGACCACGAATTTTACGTACTGAAACAGCACCGCTCTATGCATTGTCTGCTGTTTCCTATCATTTTGAACTATTGAGGTGAAGATCATGCCTGCAGTTGCTTTTCATACATTAGGTTGCAAGGTTAACCATTACGAAACAGAAGCCATCTGGCAATTATTCAAGGAACAAGGATACGAAAGAGTGGATTTTGAATCGATCTCTGACGTCTACGTTATCAACACATGTACTGTCACGAATACTGGGGATAAAAAGAGCCGCCAGGTCATCCGCCGCGCTGTCCGCAAAAATCCGGACGCTGTTATTTGTGTAACCGGCTGCTACGCCCAGACATCACCTGCAGAAATCATGGCGATTCCTGGAGTTGACATTGTCGTTGGAACTCAGGACCGTGTGAAAATGCTTGAATATATCGAGCAGTACAAGCAAGAACGCCAGCCAATCAATGCTGTCGGCAACATCATGAAGAACCGTGTATATGAAGAGCTTGACGTACCTGCCTTCACGGATCGTACAAGAGCGTCATTGAAAATCCAGGAAGGCTGCAACAACTTTTGTACTTTCTGTATCATTCCATGGGCACGCGGTCTGATGAGATCCCGCGATCCGCAGGAAGTCATTCGCCAGGCTCAGCAGCTTGTTGATGCCGGCTATAAGGAAATTGTCCTTACAGGCATCCATACAGGCGGCTATGGCGAAGATATGAAGGATTATAATCTCGCAGCATTGCTGAGAGATTTAGAGGCACAAGTAAAAGGGATTAAGCGTCTGCGTATCTCTTCTATCGAGGCAAGCCAGATTACTGACGAAGTGATTGAAGTAATCGACCAGTCCAATATCATCGTCCGTCACCTGCACATTCCGCTTCAATCCGGATCTGATACCGTCTTGAAAAGAATGCGCCGCAAGTACACGATGGAATTTTTCGGAGAGCGTCTTGATCGTCTTAAAGAAGTACTGCCGGGTCTGGCAGTCACTTCTGATGTCATCGTGGGATTCCCTGGTGAAACAGAAGAAGAATTCATGGAGACTTTTAACTTTGTAAAAGAGCACAAATTCTCAGAACTTCATGTCTTCCCATATTCAAAACGGACAGGTACTCCTGCCGCAAGAATGGATGACCAGGTTGATGAAGAGGTAAAGAACGAACGAGTTCACCGCTTGATTGAACTATCTGACCAGCTTGCAAAGGAATATGCTTCACAGTTTGAGGATGACGTACTGGAAGTAATTCCTGAGGAACTTTACAAAGAAGCTCCAGAAAGCGGGCTTTATGTTGGGTACACAGACAACTATCTAAAGGTTGTTTTCCCTGTTGCTGAGGATATGGTCGGTAAAATCGTCAAGGTGAAGATTATAAAATCTGGATATCCTTACAATGAAGGCCAATTCGTACGCGTGCTTGAAGATGAAATCGCAGCAGAACAAGCTGTTATATAAGGAAATTGCAAAGAGCTGGCCAAATGCCAGCTCTTTTTTGTGATATTTTCATAAAATCATCTTTGCTGCGACGCAAACTGCAACCGTATACCAGGATGAATCACCTATTTAAAAAGATATTGGCGAAAATTTAATTATATCGACCACATTTCAAGTTTTATCATCGGATTCTGAAATATTTCGACCACATTTCAGATTTTATCGACGGATTTTGAAAAATATCGACCACATCCAGGTTATAATATATATCCACCACCAGGCAGCTTCAATAGACCCCAGCTCACCGATTCTTCCCATGAATCACTTCAATCATCACCCCGAATTTTTCGGCGACAGGCAGAACCAGCAATGAAGCGAGTATGTTATAAACGACGCTGACATGCGCCAGCTGGACTTCAGGCCTGTCGGCTGTCAAAGGGGCCAGTGCCGCAATCTGGCCAATGAAGGGGAAAAACAAGGCTGCTCCTGCAATGTTCAGCCATACATGGGCAAAAGCCGTCAGTCTTGCCTCTTTGCCAGCGCCAATCGATGCAAGCAGAGCGGTAATACACGTCCCGATATTGGCGCCAAGCATGGCGGCTATGGCGGAGTCCATCGATAATGTTCCTTCTGACAAGAATCCCATGACGATCCCGGTCATCGCGGTGCTGGATTGGATGATTGCTGTTAAAACAGTACCGGTAACTATGCTGATCCAATGACTGTTGTTCAAATTGACGAGTGCTTGTTCAACTACCGGCATACTTGTTACAGGGTCGGCGAGAAAGGTGAAGCCGCGCATGGCTGCAAAAATAGCGGCGATGCCAAAAGAAATCGCGCCAAAATTTTGCCAGGTTCGGTTGCGAAAAACCAATAGAATCGCTCCGATGATCGCAAAGGGCACGATGAATGCGTCAATGTTGAAAGTTATGATTTCGAGAGTGAAGGTTGTCCCGATATTGGATCCAAGAATGATGCCGATTGATTGCGAAAATCTTAGCAGGCCAGCAGAAATCAAACCGATTGTAATGACCATGACAGCAGAACTGCTGTGTAAAAAAGCCGTCACTATCATTCCGGCTATCATTCCCTTTATTGGTGTATCTGTCATAAGAGCCAGCCAGTTTTTCATCCTGCTTGCTGAAAGCTCGAACAAGCCTCTCCGGAGCAGGGTCATACCTCCGATAAATACAGTGAGAAAAAGAAGAAATAATAGCAGATAGACCATGAGCACCATCCTTTCATTTAAATGTATGAAAAGGAAAAAGGGACATGCATGGATTTTCTTTTTTCAGGATAGTTGAGGGCGAAAATACATAATTTAAAACAAGGGCTAAATACAGTTGACCTCTTGCCAGTGATATATTATAATTGCAAGGTACATGGTATCCCATGTGTTTTGGTGTTAGTGTGTTGTGCTCGGAGGGAGGGAAAGAGAATGTCTAAAACTGTCGTTCGTAAAAACGAATCGCTTGAAGATGCTCTTCGACGCTTCAAACGTACTGTATCTAAATCAGGTACTATCCAAGAAGCTAGAAAGCGCGAATTCTACGAAAAACCTAGTGTAAAGCGTAAGAAAAAGTCTGAAGCTGCTAGAAAACGCAAGTTCTAAGAGAGGGTGGAATTAACTTGAGCCTGCTCGAGCGTTTAAATAATGATATGAAACAAGCGATGAAGAACAAAGAAAAGGACAGACTCACGACGATTCGGATGGTCAAAGCATCCCTGCAGAACGAAGCAATCAAGTTTGGCAAGCAGGAATTATCCGAAGAAGAAGAGTTAACTGTACTTTCTCGTGAAGTGAAACAACGCAAAGATTCCCTCCAGGAATTTGAAAAAGCTGGTCGTCAAGACCTCGTTGAAAAGATACAAACAGAACTAAAGCATGTCGAAGTTTACATGCCACAGCAGCTTAGCGAAGAAGAAGTGACGGAAATCGTCAAAGAAGCTATCGCAGAGACCGGTGCGGCATCGAAAGCCGATATGGGTAGAGTAATGGCTGTCCTTATGCCTAAAGTAAAAGGCAAAGCAGACGGATCTCTCGTTAATAAACTTGTACAACAACACCTTTCATAAAAAGCTCGAAGGCCGCAGGATGCTCTTGCGGCCTTTTTAGCGCATAATAAAAGGTAGACCAGCATGATTCATGTGTTATGGTTGCTGCATGGAACCCATTACATTCCACACTACAGTTTGCAGGATCCAAGAGCCCCCATTTCAAAATACATAATTAGCAAATCTGTAAAAAAACATTGAAACCTTTTGGTGTACCCATGCGTATTACCACTATGGCCTTATTTTTAATGAATGGAGGTGCCGAATTGAAAATCAAATCAGTGATTGCCAGCATCATCATCCTCTTGTCACTGGCCAGTCTGGTCAATCCTTTCACTGCGGATGCTGACCAAAAAGTGGTTTATGTGGTGCCGATTGAAGAAACGGTGGAAAAAGGCCTGCTTTCCTTCCTGAAAAGAGCGGTGGGAGAGGCTGAAGAGGCCGGTGCGGAAGCAATCATTTTTGATGTGCATACACCTGGCGGAGCTGTCGATGCCGCTGATGGGATCGGAAAATTGTTGACGGGAACTGACTTGAAAACAGTGGCCTTCGTCAATAAAAAAGCATTATCCGCCGGTGCTTATATTTCCCTGAATGCAGATGAGATTTATATGGTTCCTGGGGCTACGATGGGATCGGCTGCAATCATCGACCAGCAGGGCAATACTGCTGGAAAGAAGGCAGAGTCTTACTGGTTCGCAGCCATGAAAGCTGCAGCTGTTGAAAGTGGGAGAGATCCGATATACGCCCAGGCGATGGCGGACGATAGCATCGATCTTCCTGAACTCGGGGCAGGTAAGGGGAAATTACTAACCTTAACGACAGAAACAGCGCTTGATGTGGGATATTCGGAAGGAACAGTCAAAAATCTCAATGAATTGCTGGATAAACTGGGCTATGAGGATGCCGAAATCAGGAATGTGGACGAAACTTTCGCGGAAAAGCTGGCGAGATTCATCACCCATCCTGTTGTGATCCCGATCCTCATGACAATTGGCAGCCTTGGTTTGGTCCTTGAGCTTTACTCTCCTGGTTTTGGACTGCCGGGTATTGCTGGTTTATCAGCGCTGCTATTATTCTTCTATGGACATATGGTTGCCGGACTGGCCGGTTTTGAAACATTGATCCTGTTTGCGCTCGGAGTCGGGTTGATCCTGCTCGAGTTGTTCATCCCAGGCGGAATTACCGGAGTCATTGGTTTACTGGCCATTGTAGCGAGCTTTTTTATGGCATCGGATAATGTGGTCCATATGGGGATCTCTTTATTGGTTGCCTTGACAGCGTCCATTGTTTTATCTATTTTGATGATAAGGGTGTTTGGAAAAAAGATGAAATTTTTTAAGAGAATCATACTGACCGATTCAACAAGCACTGAAAAAGGCTATGTGTCGAATAAGAATCGTCTGGAACTGATTGGAGTAGAAGGGGTGACTCTGACGCCTCTCAGGCCTTCAGGCACCATCATTGTCGAGGATGAACGCATTGATGTGGTCAGCGAGGGCGGCTTTGTTCCAAAAGGAAAAAAAGTAAGGATTGTCAAAACAGAAGGTTCAAGAATCGTAGTAAGAGAGATTGATGAAATCTAATTTGGATTTTCATTGTGATTTTACAAAACAAAACGATGAAAAACCATAACAAGTAGAGATAAAACCAAAGGCATTGATCGATCGATTTTCTAACACTGAAGATCAAAAGCCTGGGGAATATAATTTTTAGGAGGCAGTTCAAATGGATGCAGGTACAGCGTTTGTATTAATTGCAGTTGCACTTGGGATCATTTTCCTTGGTGTATTGCTGACATTCGTGCCGGTGATGCTGTGGATTTCAGCTTTGGCAGCGGGTGTAAGGGTCAGCATTTTCACGCTGATCGGAATGAGATTAAGAAGGGTAATCCCAAGCAGGGTCATCAATCCGATGATCAAAGCACATAAAGCAGGTTTGAATGTAACGACAAACCAGCTGGAGAGCCACTATCTGGCAGGGGGTAATGTGGATAGGGTTGTTAATGCCTTGATTGCTGCACATCGGGCGAATATTGAGCTTTCATTTGAAAGGGCGGCTGCGATTGACCTGGCAGGCCGTGACGTTCTGGAAGCTGTACAAATGAGTGTTAATCCGAAGGTCATTGAAACTCCATTCATCGCTGGTGTGGCCATGGATGGAATCGAGGTAAAGGCAAAAGCGAGAATCACAGTCAGAGCGAACATCGACCGACTCGTCGGGGGTGCTGGCGAAGAAACGATTGTTGCCCGTGTTGGTGAAGGAATCGTATCGACAATCGGTTCTTCCGACAACCATAAAAAGGTGTTGGAAAATCCTGATATGATTTCGCAAACCGTTCTTTCCAAAGGTCTTGATGCAGGAACGGCATTTGAAATTCTATCGATTGATATCGCGGACGTTGATATCGGCAAAAACATCGGTGCCGAGCTGCAGACTGAGCAGGCGGAAGCAGATAAGAAGATTGCCCAGGCGAAAGCCGAAGAGCGCCGCGCGATGGCTGTTGCACAAGAACAGGAAATGAAGGCTCGCGTCGAAGAAATGAGAGCGAAAGTCGTCGAAGCGGAAGCTACAGTACCATTGGCAATGGCCGAAGCGCTTCGTGAAGGCAATATTGGTGTGATGGACTATATGAATATCCAGAATATCGAAGCCGACACAGATATGAGAGGTTCCATCGGGAAGCTGTCAAACGGTAAAAAAGACGATAAGAATAATCAATGATGAGAGAACCCGATAAAAGAAAGGGGGGCTCCACATGCAAATTTTATTAGAATTATTAAGTAATCCAATAGCCCTGTTCATTCTGATCGGGGTGATCTCGAGTCTGTTCAATCAAAAAAAGAAGGATGGCAGCCAGCAACCGCAGCGCCGTCCTGTCAGGCCGCCCGGACCAGTCCAGCCGCCTCGTCCTGCGCCTGCTAGAAGGCAGCCGGCAGAAGCGAGAACGGAGCCGCTCCGTCCTGAGATTGAAAAGAATAATGATTACAATCCCCGGTCCGAGAACCGCAGGCCTGCAGAACCAAGCAGGGATAAGAGAGGTCAGAGCCCCGTCGATTCAGGCGTTGAAGTCCTGACAGATATTCAAAAGAAATATCAAGAACGAAAGCGCCAAACTGAAGAATCGGCAAAAAAACAGCAAACTGGCAGAATGTCATCCAGTCAAACATCTGGCCGGCTGAACCAAAAAAGAGAGCAGGTGCAAACCGAGGTCGTGTTCCAGCCGGATAAAGACACTCTGGTAGAGGGATTGATCTGGGCTGAAGTCCTTGGAAAGCCCCGTGCCAAAAAGCATTACAACCCGTCGAGGAGATATTAGGCAAAGGATTTTGACCGTTGCTGCCGGTTTGAAAGAATGCTTATGATAAAGTTAAAAATGGTGCTAGAACCTCCTTTTTTCTCATACATATGAGATGAAAGGGGGTTCTTTTTTTTATGGCAAAAAAATGGAGCCAGTATGTACGCAAATGGATGACACAAAAAATGGATCTTCCTCAAGATGTCATGATGGATCTCCCTAGAATCACGATGATTGGGCAAGTCCATATTTATATAGAAAATCATCGGGGCCTGCTCGCTTTTTCAGATGGTGAAGTGAGGCTGATGATCAAAGGCGGCCAGCTTCTGGTCAAGGGCAAGGCGTTCGTGATCAAGACAATATTGCCTGAAGAGATATTACTCGAAGGAAAAATCGATCAGGTTCTATATATAAATGATTGAAGTTGAGGGGGAGTCAAATGAAAAACCAATGGATTCACACCTTTTCTGGCACTGTGAAGGTGAAATTGACAGGCAAGGGCATAGAAAGATTCCTGAACCAGCTGACGCGTAATGGCGTGTCAATTTGGAATGTGAAGAAACATGGTTCTGAGGCGGTCACTTTTTATGTCAATCTGCAGGATGTAAAAAAGCTGAGGATCCCCGCGAGGGATAGTCACTGTAAAATCAGGTTCCTGGAGAGGGCGGGAGGCCCTTTCTTTTTAAAGAAATTATGGACAAACAGTGGGTTTTTAGCTGGGGCAATTTTGTTTTTCGCATTGATCATGCTCCTTTCCAATATGGTGTGGGGGATTGAAATAAATGGCGCCAGCCCTGCGACTGAATATCAAATTCGCAAGGAATTGGACAAGATGGGAATTGGTGTCGGGAAAATGCAGTTTTCGATCGACAATGTCGAAAGCATCCAGAAGGAACTGACAGATAAGGTAGGAGCTTTGACATGGATTGGCGTAGAGCTGAAGGGGACGACCTATCATTTTCAGGCTGTCGAGAAAAGTGAGCCTGAAAAAGCGGAAGCAATTGGCCCAAGGAATCTGGTAGCGAAAAAGAAGGCGGCCATTGTCAAGATCTTCGTGGAAAAAGGGGATCCAGTGGTGGAAGTGAATGATTTTGTGAAGCCGGGTCAGCTCCTTGTGTCAGGATTATATGGGAATGAAAATGACCAAAGGTTGGTAGCAGCCACCGGTGAAGTCCTTGGGGAAACATGGTATTCAACTAAGGTGGAACTGCCTTTGAAAAGTACTTTCCAGGTCTATAACGGGAATGAAAAAAGAATTTATTCTCTGAAAATAGCCGGAAAAGCAATGCCTGTATGGGGTTTTGGGAAGAATGAATTCAAGGAGTATGAAACAGAAGTCTCTGAGCAGCCAATAAAATTTTTCAAATGGGAGCTTCCGGCTAAGATTGAAAAAAAGACAATCAGGGAACGGGAACAGGTTACCCGCATCTATACCAGGGAGGAAGCGATCGAAAGTGCAAAAGAACTTGCCAGAAAGGATATAAAAAACACCCTTCCTGAAAATGCTATCATAAAAGGGGAAAAAATTTTACATCAGTCAATTGAGAATGATAAAGTAAGACTAATCACACATTTTACAATCATTGAAGATATTGCAGAAGGACAACCAATTATTCAAGGAGACTGAGAATGACAGAAGACTTAAAGACGACTGAAATCCAACTAGCGAATCCAACTGAAGCCGTTTCATTATTCGGCAATGCAGATATCAACCTGAAATTGATTGAACAGGAGCTTGGGGTCTCGATTGTGACACGCGGTGAGACAATCGGGATCTCTGGGCCTGAAGAGAAGGTCGCGATGGCCCAGGCTGTTTTGGAAAACCTGCTTGCGGTGATCCGCAAAGGCATAAGCGTCAGCCAGAGAGAAGCTGTTTACGCCATTCAAATGGCCGAAAAAGGGACTTTGGAATATTTCAGGGATTTATATGATGAAGAAATAAGTAAAAATGTAAAAGGTAAATCCATCAGGGTCAAGACACTTGGCCAGAGACATTATGTGAATGCCATTAAAAGCCGCGACCTGGTTTTTGGTATCGGCCCGGCTGGTACTGGGAAAACCTACCTTGCTGTCGTCATGGCCGTCACGGCGCTGAAAAATGGTACGGTATCCAAAATCATTTTAACAAGGCCTGCAGTAGAAGCTGGAGAAAGCCTCGGTTTCCTCCCGGGGGACTTGAAGGAAAAGGTCGACCCTTATCTCCGTCCGCTGTATGATGCCTTGCATGATATCCTGGGCACTGAACATACATTGCGTCTGATTGAAAGGGGAACGATCGAGATCGCACCCCTGGCTTATATGAGGGGAAGGACTCTTGATGATGCGTTCGTCATTCTCGATGAAGCCCAGAACACGACACAGGCCCAGATGAAGATGTTTCTGACGCGTCTGGGATTTGGCTCCAAAATGATCATAACAGGTGACACCTCCCAAATCGATTTGCCAAAAGGCGCTAAGTCAGGCCTGGTGGAGGCCGAGAAGGTATTGATGGATGTTTCCGGTATCTCTTTTGTGCACCTTGAACAGGCAGATGTTGTGCGTCATCCGCTTGTCGGACGAATCATTGAAGCGTATGGGAAAAACGAATGAACAACCACAGTCCGCTCCAGAAAAAAATGAGAGCGGACTTTTGCTTTTCCATCAAAAAGTACAATTCTGCTCCTGTTGACCGTGGTTATTACAAATAGTGATGAAACTTTGGATAAAAACTGATATGATGGTACATAAAGTTAGCTGATTTCCCAGTTATTCTCAAACTGGTTCTATTTGTTTAACGGGAGGGCTGTAAGGATATGGAAAAGCTGCAGGTCCAATTAACTGCGATTTTAAACTTGTTGAATATAAAGATTTTCCGGGTTTTGTTATTCTTGCTTATTGGCATTGTCATGTATTCGGCTATGTACACCAATGTTAAGCCTGAAAAGCTTAATCTCGAGTTATTCTCTGTGGCAGAGAAAACCATCCGGTCTCCTATTACCATTGAGGATAAAGAGAGCACAGAAGCTAATCGCCGGGAAGCAGTCGAACAGGTGAATGATGTTTATCGGGTCAAGAGGGAATATGCCCAGAACAGGGTGGATCTTGTCACTTCGATATTTGGTTCTGTGTCTGAAGTCAATGCAGAAGCACAGAAAGAGATTGACCAACAGAAGAAAACAGCGGCAGAGGCTGATGGAGAAGATGTTGCCGAACCTCAAGGCCCGACGATTGACGAAAAAATCCAAACGCTGAAAACGAAATTGACCGAGAGTGAAACGAAGAGTCTGTCAGATGAGGTATTCATAGCTTTGCTTCAAGCTCCAAAGGAAGAACTTCAAGTCGCAAAGGACCTCACCGTCACAGCAATCAATAATACAATGAAGCATAGTGTTCCCGCGGATGAAGTGGAGAATGCAAAATTGAATGTTGAGGAAGAATTGAAGTATACCAGTCTAAACGGCAGCTTAAAGAGGGCGGTCATCGAAATTGGCCGATATGCTGTCGTCCAGAATGAATTTTACGATCCGGAAGCTACCGAGGACCTTCGCCAGCAAACGATGGACAGTGTGGAACCAGTGAGGATTCTTGAAGGCCAAATTCTTGTGGATGAGGGACAGCTGATCAGCAGGGACATCTATAAGAAACTTCAGCTTGTCGGCCTGTTGGAAAGTGAAAATTCATATAAGCCGTTCATCGGGCTCGCGATGCTGACAGCATTGACCTTGTTTGGACTTTATGTCGTTTTTAATGAAATGGAAAATGCTGATAAAAAACAAAAGAACCTGTTAATTTTCAGTATTATTTTTATTACCGCGATTTTATTGATGAAACTGGTCAGTCTGTTCGATGAATTTGAGTACTCGGAGATTGGCTATATATTCCCTGCAGCTATGGGAGCGATGCTGATCAAGATCCTGATCAATGAAAGGCTTGCTCTATTGCAGGTGGCCATCCTCGCGGTAATCGGCACGATCATTTTCAACGAAGGCATTACCGGGACATTGAATGTCTCTCTGGGAATTTATATTTTAATGAGCGGTTTGGCGGCAATCCTGTTTTTGCAAAAACAGAACCGGAGGTCCAAGATCCTCCAGGCTGGTTTATTTGTCTCAGTGATCAACCTGATTGTCATTCTTTCAATTTTGTTCCTGAGGAACAGCCAATATTCTGGGTTGGAATATGGATTTTATATTACTGCCGCGTTTGTTTCCGGAATTGTCTCAGCTGTACTGACGATTGGCCTGCTGCCGTTTTTTGAAGCGGGTTTTGGCATTCTCTCGACTTTAAGGCTGATCGAACTGTCCAATCCTAATCACCCGCTTTTAAGAAAGATTCTTACAGAAGCACCGGGAACCTACCATCACAGTGTCATGGTCGCCAATCTATCGGAAGCCGCATGTGAGGCAATCGGGGCAAACGGCCTTCTTGCAAGGGTTGGATGCTATTATCACGATATTGGGAAGACGAAACGCCCGCAGTTTTTTATCGAAAACCAGATCAATATGGATAACCCTCATGATAAATTGCCAGCTTTGACAAGCAAAAATATCATCATCGCCCACGCGACGGATGGTGCCGAGATGCTTCGCAAGCATCGGATGCCTAAGGAGATCATTGATATCGCCGAGCAGCATCATGGGACTACTTTGCTGAAATTCTTTTACCATAAGGCAAAACAAAATGGCCATGAAGTAAAAGAGGAAGATTTCCGCTATCCAGGACCAAAGCCGCAAACAAAAGAGTCTGCGGTCATCGGAATTGCCGACAGTGTGGAAGCTGCCGTGCGTTCGATGAACCATCCGACACATGAGCAAATTGAAACATTGGTCGATAATATTATCAGGGACCGGCTTCAGGATGACCAGCTGAGTGAATGTGACATCACCCTAAAAGAGCTGGATACGGTTGCAGAAACACTATGTGAGACCTTAAAGGGAATTTTCCATTCCAGAATTGAATATCCAGAAATGAATAAGCAGAAGGTGAAGCAGGCATGAGTCTAGAAATCGATTTTTTGGATGAGACAAATGAATTGGCAGAAGAGCAGTTGGTTGAAATTGAAAAGCTTTTGAATTATGCTGCGGTGAATGAGAATGTCCAGGACGGAAGTGAGCTTTCTGTCACTTTCGTTTCAAATGAACGCATTCAGGAGATCAACAGGGAATATCGGGATAAAGACCGGCCGACAGATGTCATCTCCTTCGCATTGGAGGAAATGGGCGAAGGTGAATTGGAGATTGTCGGGGAGGAAATCCCCCGTATCCTGGGCGATATCATCATCTCCATTCCTAAGGCGAGGGAACAGGCAGAGGAATACAACCATTCTTTCATGAGAGAGCTTGGCTTTCTAACTGTCCATGGTTTCCTGCATTTATTGGGCTATGATCATATGAACGAAAATGATGAAAAACAGATGTTTGACAGGCAAAGAGAACTACTCGAAGGATATGGCCTTGGACGCTGATAAACGGAGGAAGCATCCTTTGACTTCCTCCTTCAAATTCGGGTTTGAAGGAATTGCGGCTGCAGCTCGGGAACGAAATGTGCAAATCCATTTCGTTATTTCAGTTATCGTCGTTCTATCAGGCTTCATTTTTGAGATGAACAAATACGAATGGATTGCGATAATCCTGTGTATTGGCGGAATGGTCTCGTTGGAAATGATGAATACGGCAATCGAAAGAACGGTTGACATGTATACAGAAGAATTCCATCCGCTTGCTAAACAGGCGAAAGACATTGCTGCCGGTGCTGTGCTCATTTTTGCGATCGTGAGCGTCATTATTGGTATGATTATCTTTTTGCCAAAAATTTCAGCATGGTTCAGTTAGTTGTCCGAACAGGGCAACTTTTCTTTTTGGAGGCCATTTTCGAGACAAAAATTTCTTATATGTTTGAACCGATTTGAAAACAGGAAAAAACTTCAGTAAAATATCATCACAGCGTACAATCACTGCTTGTATGTTTTTAGAAAATTTAAAAATTTATATTTCATTTTTGCTACAAACGATGAAATCACACTGGAAATGAGTTAAAATAAAGTGGAGAAGGGAATTACAGGATGAATTTTAATAATCAAGACCCAAATAATAAATCGCACAAATCAGGATTCATATCAATCATTGGAAGACCGAATGTGGGAAAGTCTACCTTTCTTAACAGGGTAATCGGGCAAAAAATTGCAATCATGAGCGATAAGCCGCAAACGACCCGGAACAAGGTGCAGGGAGTATTGACGCTAGAGGACTCTCAGTTGATCTTCATTGACACTCCGGGAATCCATAAACCAAAGCACCGTCTTGGCGATTTCATGATGAAGGTTGCACAAAATACCTTGAAGGAAGTCGATTTGGTGTTGTTTATGGTCAATGCCCAGGAAGGATATGGACGCGGAGAAGAATTCATCATTGAAAAACTCCAGAATGTGAAGACGCCTGTTTTCCTTGTCATCAATAAAATTGACCTTATTCATCCAGATCAGCTGTTGAAACTGATCGAGTCTTACAAAGAGAAATTTGATTTTGCCGAGATCGTTCCGATTTCTGCGCTTGAAGGGAACAATATTGATCGGCTGCTTCAGCAAATCAAGGAAAAAATGCCGGAAGGACCACAGTTTTATCCAGCCGACCAGGTAACAGATCACCCGGAACGCTTCATCGTTTCTGAACTGATCAGGGAAAAAGCGTTGCACCTGACAAGGGAAGAAATTCCTCATTCACTCGCTGTCGTGATCGAAAAAATGGAACGCCAGCCTGAAAAGGATATGGTGCATGTCATGGCAACAATCATTGTCGAGAGGGACTCCCAGAAAGGAATCATCATCGGCAAGCAGGGAGGCATGCTGAAGGAGATTGGCAAACGAGCACGCCATGATATCGAAAGTCTCCTTGGTTCAAAGGTATTCCTGGAATTATGGGTCAAGGTCCAGAAGGATTGGAGAAACAAAGCCACTCAGCTTCGAGATTTCGGTTTCAGGGAAGATGAATATTAAGCCTGTTTGGCAAATGCTCCATCAATAACATATTAACGGATTCCAAATATTATTCATAAACAGGATTTACAATTTTTGCGTAACATGAAAATCTGATTGACAGGCTATGATATTCATAAGGATTTGGGATAGATGCATTGCTAGTGAAAAAACGAAAGGTGGGGTTTTCGATGTTGGATTTTACCTGGAAGGTGTTTTCGCAAACAGGTAACATTGACACGTATCTTCTCTTTAAGGAATTAGAGAAAGACAATCAAGAAATACCCGGTTATCAGGAGGATGAACTAGCAGAAATTGATTTTCCAATCTCATAGGTTTGTCTGTAGTAATGGATGGTGATTCAGATGCTGCAGAAATGCGAAGGCATTGTCATTAGGACAACTGATTATGGCGAGAACAATAAAATTGTAACTTTATATACCAGGGAATTCGGAAAAGTTGGTGTGATGGCAAGAGGTGCGAAAAAGCCCAGCAGCAGGCTCTCTGCCGTCACCCAGCTTTTTACGTACGGCCACTATCTTTTCCAGGCAAGCTCAGGCCTGGGCGGACTGCAGCAGGGAGAGATAATTTCATCCATGCGTTCGATCCGGGAGGATATTTTTCTGACAGCCCATGCCAGTTATGTTGTAGATCTGACGGATAAAGTGACTGAGGATAAGAAGTCGAACCCTTTTATGTTTGAATTGCTCCTTCAGACCCTCAACTATATGAATGAGGGCTATGATATGGAAATCCTCACATTTATCTATGAAATGAAAATGCTCAATGTCCAGGGATTGTATCCGGTTCTGGACAGGTGTACAAATTGCGGGAGCACAGAAGGAGAGTTCCACTTTTCAATCAGAGAGGGCGGGCTCCTTTGCCATCGTTGCTATGAAACAGATCCTTACAGAATCAAGATATCTCCTGGTACCGTAAGGCTGCTCCGCCTATTCTATCTGTTGGACCTTAGCCGACTGGGTAATATTTCAGTTAAGCCTGAGACAAAGGCCGAATTGAAAAAAGTTATCTCCGCATACTATGATGAATATTCAGGACTTTATTTAAAAACAAGGAAGTTCCTGGACCAGATGGATTCCTTCAGGGACCGTCTCTAACTATTGACATTGCCGATTGTTTTCGCTATTCTCAAATCAAAAGCTTTTTGTGATTTGCGAAAATACAATTACATATGTTGCTGTGAAGGAAAGGAGTACTTAACTCCCTCTGCATTAGCGAGTCCGGGTATGGTGTGAGCCGGATGGCAGAAAGTAAGGAAGGCGTTCCGGAGCGACATCACTTTTAAAGTGGCTGCTTTCTGGCAGCAAATAGGGTGGAACCGCGGGTAAACTCTCGTCCCTATGCATGAAAACGATGCATAGGAGGCGGGAGTTTTTTTGTTGTAAATAATCGACCACAATTTTAGAATTGAAAATTTTCCGGAGGTGTAAAGATGAATATCCAAAACATGATTTTAACACTGCAAAAACACTGGTCTGAACAGGGATGCGTCCTAATGCAGGCTTATGACACCGAAAAAGGGGCAGGAACGATGAGCCCATATACTTTTTTACGGGCAATTGGACCTGAGCCATGGAATGTTGCTTATGTAGAGCCATCACGCCGCCCGGCAGACGGCCGTTACGGAGAGAACCCAAACAGGCTTTATCAGCATCATCAATTCCAGGTGATCATGAAGCCGTCTCCAGACAATATCCAGGAACTTTACCTGGATTCCCTGAAAGCGCTGGGAATTGACCCGCTGGAACATGATATCCGTTTTGTAGAAGATAACTGGGAAAACCCGTCACTTGGCTGCGCTGGTCTTGGTTGGGAAGTATGGCTGGATGGAATGGAGATCACCCAGTTCACCTATTTCCAGCAGGTAGGCGGGCTTGACTGCAAACCAGTATCTGTTGAAATAACTTACGGAATCGAACGCCTTGCGTCTTATATCCAGGATAAAGAAAATGTCTTTGATCTTGAGTGGACAAACGGTTTTACAGTGAGGGATATATTCGGTCAGCCTGAATATGAACATTCCAAGTACACATTTGAAACTTCTGACAAAGATATGCTGTTCAACCTTTTCAATATTTACGAAAAGGAAGCGAATCGCCAAATGGATGAAGGACTTGTCCATCCTGCTTATGATTATGTGCTGAAGTGTTCGCATACTTTTAACATTCTTGATGCTCGCGGTGCTATTTCCGTAACAGAAAGAACGGGATACATTGCCCGTATCCGCAACCTCGCCAAGAAAGTCGCGAAGACATTCTATGAAGAAAGAGAAAAACTGGGCTTCCCAATCATTAAAAGGAAGGAGCAGGTTGAAAATGACTAAACGGAATTTATTGCTTGAAATTGGTCTCGAAGAAATGCCTGCAAGATTCATTACCGATTCTATTAACCAGCTGGCTTCCAAAGTAGAGAACTGGCTGAATACGAATAATATTGGATTTGAGAGCATCAGCCTCTTTTCCACCCCTCGCCGGCTTGCCTTGCTTGTCGCGAATGTAGATGAGCGCCAGGAGGACAGCGAGGAAGAGGCAAAAGGCCCGGCGAAAAAGATTGCTCTAACAGAAGATGGCGAGTGGTCCAAGGCAGCAATGGGTTTCACACGCGGCCAGGGAATGACGGTCGAAGATATTTATTTCAAGGAGATCAACGGAGTCGAATATGCCCATGTAAAGAAATTTATTAAAGGACAGGAAACCTTTGATTTGCTTGTCGAGTTAAATGCGATCATCACAGGGCTGACTTTCCCGAAAAACATGCGCTGGGCAGATCTTGAACTCCGTTATGTCCGCCCGATCAAATGGATTGTTGCTATGTTCGGCAACGAGATCATTCCTTTTGAAATAGCCGGTGTCCAAACAGGCAACATGACAAGAGGCCATCGTTTTCTCGGAGAAGGAGAAATTCAGTTATCAGCTCCTGAAGAATATGAGGAAGTATTATTAGGCCAGTATGTTGTCGCAGATGCGCAAAAGCGGAAAGAAGCGATTACTTCCCAGCTTGAAAAAATCGAGGAAGAAAATGGCTGGGTAATCCCTGTTGATGAAGACTTGCTGGAAGAAGTCAACAATTTGGTTGAATATCCAACAGCCTTATATGGCCGTTTTGAAGAAGAATTCCTGGATATCCCAAGTGAAGTCCTGATTACATCGATGAAGGAGCACCAGAGATACTTCCCTGTCAAGTCTGCTGAAGGTGAGCTTCTTCCTCATTTCATCACTGTAAGGAATGGTGACCACCTTCATATCGAAAAAGTTGCCCGCGGAAATGAAAAAGTATTAAGAGCAAGATTAGCAGATGCAGCGTTTTTCTATAAAGAAGATCAAAAGATGCAGATTGAAGCAGCTTTGGAAAAATTAAAGAATGTCGTCTACCACGAAGAAATCGGGACAATCGCTGAAAAATCTGAACGTGTCCGCAAGCTTGTCGGATTGATTGCTGAAAGAATGGAGTTCGCACCAGAAATCGTAAGCGCCGCAGACAGAGCAGCGGAAATCAGCAAATTCGACCTGGTTTCACAGATGGTCTACGAGTTCCCGGAGCTCCAGGGAATCATGGGAGAAAAATACGCTCTCCAAAAAGGCGAAAGCAAGGATGTGGCAACTGCAATCAATGAGCATTATATGCCTCGCAATGCAGATGACTCTATTCCGGGATCACCTGCAGGTGCACTGGTTGCAATTGCCGATAAACTTGACACGATTGTTGCGTTTTTCTCACTGGGCATCATTCCAAGCGGCTCACAGGATCCTTATGCATTAAGGAGACAGGCGGCAGGGATTGTCCAGACGCTTATTGAAAAGAAGTGGGACATCACCCTTGAAAACCTTGTCGGCTTATCGCTTAACCTTGTTTCTGAAGCAGGAATCGGCAAGCGCTCTGAAGAAGAGGTATACCATGACTTGATCCAGTTCTTTAAGCTGAGAGTCAAGCACATGCTGCAGGAGCGGGGAATCCGCTACGACCTCATCGATGCTGTACTTGGCGGGGAAGTCGGTATCGTTTCCGACCTTATTAATAAAGCAGCAGCACTTCAGGATGCCAGCGGCAGGGAAGACTTTAAGGAAAACATGGAAGCATTGAGCCGTGTCCTGAATATTGCCAGCAAAAAAGAAGTGCTTGGTGAAATCGAACCAGAACGTTTCGAAAATGAGTATGAGCAAAAGTTATATGAAAAGTATCTCGAACTCGGCAAGAAGGCCGAAGATGGAATGGATGCAGCTTCCTATTATCAGCTTCTGGCTGAGATCAAGCCGGAAATCAATGACTATTTTGAGCATACCATGGTCATGGCAGAAAACCCTGATTTCCGGGAAAACCGCTTGAATCAAATGGCAGCACTGGCGGTTCTGATCATGAAACTTGGCAAGGTCAATGACATCGTCGTCAAATAGTATGCTTATTTAAAGATTAGGTTTTGTTAAAGCTTGATGTTGATTTATAAACTCTGTTGATTGTAGTGGAAGGCGCAAAGACTCCTCCGAAAATGCTAACGTATTTCCATCGTGCGTGGGTAAATTCGAGGAAGCTAATCAATGTCCTGCTGGCGCAGCTGGTCAGGTGAGACCCCGCAGGAGCAAAGCGACGAGGAGGCTCAGCGCCAGCCAGGAAGAATAATGAAAAAGCTGGCAGTTGAGCTTTTTCATTATTCTTCCAGCGGAAAGCGAAGCGCCTGGAACGAAAATCAACAGTCGTGTTAACAGAGCCAAAGATTTAAGATACATCATCGAACTGAAAGAGTGCCTTCCTGCGTAGGGAGGCACTTTAATAAGTACATTTGCTAGGAATCATCTTAGAAAAAAGAAAAAGTCATTAGATTGATAAGAAGGTTAATAAAATTCTTTCTTTTGGTTACCTCATGTAGTATATAATAATCTTATTAAGCTTTTTTCGGGAAACCCTTATACATAAAACGTCAGTGGTCCGCATATGAGACCATCCCGAAAAAGCAGGGAAACCAAGAATACGGGATAAATAATATCCCGATGGGTGGTGAGGACAATCGAACTGAATAAACGACAGGAGCAGATCCTGCAAATCGTGAAGGATAACGGACCGATCACCGGAGAACATATAGCAGAGAAACTTAATCTGACCAGAGCTACCCTCAGGCCCGATCTAGCCATCCTGACAATGGCGGGATATCTGGATGCCAGGCCTCGTGTCGGGTATTTCTTTACTGGAAAGTCCGGTAATCAGCTGCTTTCTGAGAATCTGAAAAAAATCCTTGTCAGGGATTATCAGTCCATCCCGGTCGTCGTTCCTGAAAATGTATCGGTCTATGATGCGATTGTTACAATGTTCCTTGAGGATGTAGGTACATTATTCGTTGTAGATAAGGCTTCAAAACTCGTAGGTGTCCTGTCCCGGAAAGATTTATTGAGGGCAAGCATCGGGAAGCAGGAGCTGTCCACGTTGCCAGTAAATATCATCATGACAAGGATGCCGAATATAACGGTTTGCCGGCGGGATGATTTGCTGATTGAAGCTGCAAAGGAATTGATTGAAAAACAGATTGATGCCCTGCCAATCATCAAGGATACAGATGAAGGATATGAGATTGTTGGGAGATTGACAAAGACAAACATTACCAAGGCTTTTGTAGCCTTAGGAGAAGAATAAGAATCAAGGCGGAGAAGGGGTTGATTGGAGAATGGATAAAACACCTATAATTTATGTGGTTTCTGACTCTGTCGGCGAGACAGCGGAGCTCGTGACAAAGGCTGCCATCAGCCAATTCGAACATTTGGATGTATCTCTAAAAAGATTTCCTTATGTTGAGGATAAAATACATATTGATGAAGTCATCTCAATGGCCAAGCATGATGGCGGAATGATCGCTTACACATTGGTTAAGCCTGAAATAAGCGATTATTTGCAGGAGTCTGCCAGTAAAGAGGGAATCTATGCATGCGACATCATAGGTCCGCTCATGCAGCAGATCCAGGTAGTCAGCGGCGAGACACCATTATATGAACCTGGTCTTGTACGCAAACTTGACGAAGATTATTTCAAGAAAGTTGAAGCCATAGAGTTTGCGGTTAAATATGATGACGGCCGCGATCCAAGGGGCATACTAAAGGCGGATATCGTCCTTGTAGGAGTTTCACGGACCTCCAAGACGCCTTTATCACAATACCTGGCACACAAGCGATATAAAGTGGCGAATGTGCCGCTTGTACCTGAAGTTGATCCACCAGAAGAATTATTTCTTGTTCCAAAGGAAAAATGCTTTGGCCTTAGAATTACGCCAGATAAGTTGAACCAGATCAGGCGCGAGAGACTGATTTCCCTCGGATTGAATGACCAGGCAATTTACGCCAATATCGAGAGGATTAAAGAAGAAATACAGTATTTCGATGGAATCGTTGAGAAAATCGGATGTCCAGTAATCGATGTGACAAATAAAGCCGTAGAAGAAACGGCCAATGTCATCCTCAATACGGTCCGCAACAGGCAGATTAACAATTAGCACATATATCGTATGTGCTTTTCTTTTTTTGAAGTATTTTGGTCTCGGAATTTTCGCGTTCCGCAGCTTCTACTGTAAAACCCAGTTTATTTTCGAGAAAAAATAATGGAAAAATAGGCTTTCTTATACTATAATAAAAAATTGTGATAAAAATGTATCTGTTTAGGTTTAGACTTGACAGATTACGAATAAACTATTTACTATCAGTTGTCAAGATGTTGACCGCGAAAAAATTCGACAAAATTCCCTGTAAAAAATACATTCCTGAAGAAGGAATATGCGGAGTGATGTAGAATTAATACTAGTGAAATCAACAGTCAGTCCCTTTTTGTGGACGCAGACTCTTGCCCGGTCATAAAGGAAATTGTCGAAATTGCTTCGAAGTTTTCCATCGAAGCTGTTTTTGTGGCTTCATACGCTCATATGAAGAATGATCTTCAGGGGCAGAATTGGGTTTTTGTCGATTCCTATAAGGAGGCTGTAGACCTTTATTTAATGAATCACGTTAAGAAAGGTGATTTTGCAGTGACGCAAGACATTGGACTTGCATCTACACTCATTGCGAAAGGGGTTTACACCATCTCCCCGAGGGGAAGTTTATACGAAGAAAAAGGAATCCAGACTGCACTTGAGCTAAGACATATTTCTGCCAAGGCCAGGAGGCAGGGTTTCTATGGGAAAGGCCCAAAACCTTTCACCGAAAAAGACAGAGAAAAATTCATAAAGGAATTGAACATGCTTTTGTCGAATTTTAAGATATGTTCAAGGAATCACAACTAATTTGAGGTCATGCATATGGCAGAGAGGATTGCCGAGGAAAAAGTAAATGAAATCCGGCAGGCGGTTGAAATAGTCGATGTCATTGGTGATTATGTCCAATTGAAAAAGCAGGGCCGCAATTATTTTGGGCTTTGTCCATTTCATGGAGAAAATTCCCCATCATTTTCGGTTTCACCCGATAAGCAGATTTACCACTGCTTTGGTTGTGGAGCTGGAGGGAATGTGTTTTCATTCCTGATGGATATCGATGGACTGTCTTTTCAGGAAGCTGCAGTAAAACTTGCCGAAATGGCAAATATAGAACTGAAGCTGGAAGGCGCCGCAGCCAGCAGGAATCCACAATTGCCCGAAGGTTCGAAGCAAATGATCGAAGCGCATGAACTCTTGCGTAAATTCTACCATCATTTGCTGGTAAACACAAAAGAGGGCCAGGATGCCCTGGAGTATCTTCTGAATAGAGGATTCACCGAAGAATCCATTAACAGGTTCCAAATAGGCTATGCCTTGCCGTCCTGGGATTTTGCAGTGAAACTGCTTGAAAAAAGAGGTTTTTCGCCTGGGGTGATGGCAAAGGCAGGATTGGTCATCCAGAGGGAAAACGATGGGACATACTTTGACAGGTTCCGGAACAGGATTATGTTTCCAATCCTGGACCACCAGGGCAATACGATTGCGTTTTCAGGGAGAGCAATGGGGGACGAAGAGCCCAAATATCTAAATAGCCCTGAGACGCAGATCTTTAATAAAAGTAAAATTTTATATAATTTTCACCTTGCGCGCGGCTCAATCCGAAAACAGCAGCAAGCTGTTCTATTCGAGGGGTTTGCGGATGTCATCTCCGCCAACCGTGCAGGCGTAGAAAACGGAGTCGCCTCGATGGGAACTTCGTTGACTGAAGACCATATTTCCTTGCTCAAAAGAAATGTGCAGGCTGTAACGATTTGTTATGACTCGGATAAAGCCGGCATCGAAGCGGCATTCAGGGCCTCTAACATGCTGTCGAAGGCAGGGTTCGCTGTCAGGGTCGCGATAATGCCGGACGGGATGGACCCAGACGATTTCATAAAGGTGCATGGCGAGGAAAAGTTCAGAAACGATATTATTGGATCCAGCTCCACCTTGATGGCATTTAAATTACTATATTACCGTCGGGGAAAAAACCTTCAGAATGAAGGAGATCGCCTTCAATATATCGAAGAAGTACTTAAAGAAATCAGTACACTTGATAAGGCAGTGGAAAAAGATTTGTATCTGCGCCAACTGGCGAATGAATTCTCGCTGTCGCTTGATGCTCTGATTCAACAGCTTAACCAGCTGGAACAGGCATCAGCTCCAAGAAAGCAAAACCAGCACCGTCCCGAAACAAGGCCAGCGGCTTATACAAGGAAAGCAGAGCTTAAGCCTGCCTACCATACTGCCGAGAGACGTCTCATCTTTCATATGATGAGAGACGCAGACGTCACCTATAAGGTCCAGGAACTGCTGGCAGGGAGCATGATGAATATTGATGAACACCAGGCTATTATTACTTATTTATTTGCATACTATGAAAAAGGACATGACCCTGATCCAAGTGCGTTCTTAAATTATCTTCAGGATAATAAGCTAAAAAGGGTTGTTGCTGATATTGAGATGATGCCTCTGAACGAGGAAATCAGCGATCAGGAATTATCTGATTATATCAAGCAGGTCTTGAATTATCAAAAAATGTTAAAAATAAAGGAAAAAATGGCAGAACAAAAACAGGCAGAACGTCAAAACGACTTTTTGCGCGCTGCGACAATCGCTACAGAGATTATCCAATTGCGCAAGACATTATAAAGCTTATGCTGATTGTTTTTGATTTTTGGAAGGAGGGGGACATATGGCTGAAAAGTCAGCCCGTTCTAAAGAAGTCACCGAAAATGAAGTGACAGTTGAACAAGTGAAAGACCAGTTAACGGCACTGGGAAAGAAAACAGGTGTCCTTGCTTATGATGATATTGCAGAGAGGCTTTCAAGCTTCGAACTGGATTCCGATCAAATGGATGAGTATTACGAATTCCTCGGTGAACAGGGAATTGAACTTGTCGGTGAAAGTGATGAGGAGGAAGATCCGGATATCAAACAGCTCGCCAAGGACGATGAAGAATTCGACCTGAATGATTTAAGTGTCCCTCCGGGTGTTAAAATCAATGACCCGGTAAGAATGTACCTGAAGGAAATTGGCCGAGTAGACCTTCTTTCTGCAGAGGAAGAAATCAACCTTGCGGAAAGAATCGAGCAGGGCGATGAAGAAGCAAAAAGACGGCTTGCCGAAGCAAACCTTCGACTTGTCGTAAGTATTGCGAAACGCTATGTAGGCCGAGGCATGCTCTTCCTTGACCTGATTCAGGAAGGGAATATGGGCTTGATCAAGGCAGTTGAGAAATTCGACTACCGTAAAGGGTTCAAGTTCAGTACCTATGCTACCTGGTGGATCCGACAGGCTATCACTCGTGCGATTGCTGACCAGGCGAGGACAATCAGGATCCCTGTCCATATGGTTGAAACAATCAACAAATTGATCCGCGTGCAAAGACAGCTCCTGCAGGATTTAGGACGCGAACCAACACCTGAAGAAATTGGTGAAGACATGGACCTTTCACCAGAAAAAGTCCGAGAAATCCTTAAAATCGCCCAGGAGCCGGTCTCCCTTGAAACACCAATCGGTGAAGAGGATGATTCACACCTTGGGGATTTCATTGAAGACCAGGATGCTACCTCTCCTTCCGAACACGCAGCATATGAGCTTTTGAAGGAGCAGCTAGAGGATGTCCTAGATACGCTTACAGACCGTGAAGAGAACGTCCTGAGACTGCGTTTTGGCCTGGATGATGGCCGTACACGTACGCTTGAAGAAGTGGGTAAGGTGTTCGGGGTTACACGCGAACGAATCCGTCAGATTGAAGCCAAGGCTCTGCGCAAGCTAAGACACCCAAGCCGAAGCAAGCGTTTGAAAGACTTTTTAGAATAGGATTGCCAAGGAATAATTTACTTTTTAAAATAAGAGTAAATTATTCCTTTTTTTCTGTATAAATGTTTGAGACAGGATGTGCCGACAAATGGATGACCATCGCAGGAAAATCATTACGAATGAAATCAAATACTGGAAAGAAAGCAGGCTGCTGCCGGATCATTATTGTGACTTTCTCCTGAACCTATATACCGAAGGAAGTACAGAGGGCGAATCCATCGGCAACAAAAGCAATAGACCTTTAAATCTTCTTAAGATTGTCTTGATTGGATTGTTACCGCTTTCAGTTTTTTTATTTTATTTTACTGAATTGTCTCTTTTTTTGCAAATCGGTTTGACAATATTTTTTGGAATAACTTCCCTGTTAACCGCTCTTTATATGCTGAAGAATTCTCTTATGGATTTAGTCATTTTGCTTTCTTCGGCACTCCTCTTACTGATCACATCCATACAGGCGGGGGAAATACTATTTCCGGACAAACATGCTATTCTCTATATGATCACTGCCCTCAACTGTCTGTTATGGCTTGCAGCAGGCATGAAGTGGAAGATGGTGTCCTTCAAAGTATCAGGAATAGCTGGGCTAATAGTTCTGTTGGTTGCTATATTCATATAATAATTCAAAATTAAAAAGTTTTTAAATGTTGAGAAAATTGTCTGTTCACCTTTATAATGTAGAATGTAAACGCATTCAATGTCTTGAGGGGGATGGAAATGAATTTTGATTTAACATCAGAACAGGCGATGATTAAAAGGACGATTAGAGAATTTGCCGAGGAAGAAGTAGCTCCTGGAGCAATTGAAAGGGATAAAACGAAACAGTTTCCGACAGAAATTTTCAAGCAGCTCGGTGAACTTGGAATGCTTGGGCTGCCTTTTCCTGAGGAATATAGTGGTGCAGGCGCTGATACGGTCAGCTTCGCCATTGTCACGGAGGAGTTGAGCAGGGCATGTGCTTCCACCGGGATTACTTACTCGGCTCATATATCTCTTGGAGGAGCTCCTATTAACCTATTCGGCACAGAAGAACAAAAGCAGAAATACCTGACACCTATCTGTACAGGAGAATCCCTGGGTGCATTTGGGCTTACTGAACCGAATGCGGGCTCGGATGCAGGCGGGACTCAGACTACTGCCAAAGAAGTGGATGGTGAATACATCATCAATGGCAGCAAAAACTTTATTACCAATGCAAGCTATGCCAAACATCTGGCAATGACTGCCATCACCGGCAATAACGATGGCAAAAAAGAAATCAGTGCGATCATTGTGCCGACAGATGCACCAGGCTTCACTGTCATCGACAATTATGAAAAAATGGGCCTGAATGCATCCAATACCACACAGCTGGTGATGGAGGATGTACATGTCCCGGTTGAGAACCTGCTTGGAAAGAAAGGGGAAGGCTTCAAGCAATTCCTTGTGACACTTGATGGCGGCAGGATCGGTATTGGCGCTATGGCAGTAGGGGTAGCGCAGGCTGCTTATGAGAAAGCTTTGCAGTATGCAAAAGAAAGACAGCAATTTGGAAGACCTATATCCCAGTTCCAGGCAATCCAGTTCAAGCTTGCTGACATGGCAATGAAAATTGAACTTGCACGCAATATGGTCTATAAGGCGGCATGGCTGAAGGACGAGGGACGCCCGTTCTCGAAGGAGGCTTCGATGTGTAAGCTATATGCTTCAGAAATCGCAATGGAAGTCGCAGATCAGGCTGTACAGATCCATGGCGGGTACGGCTATATGCGTGAGTATGAAGTCGAGCGCTATATGCGAGATGCGAAGCTGCTGGAGATTGGCGAAGGAACATCTGAAGTGCAAAGAATGGTGATTGCAAGATTAATTGGCTGCTAAAAGGGCAACCTAAATATGCCTTAATCATCAAAAACTTCATCAATTGATGGAGTTTTTTGTCTAAATTGTGAACATGTGTGACAAAGTTTGCTTTTTTACTTTCCCTGTAAACGTTTTTCAAGTAAAATAATATCTGTGTGAAATCATTATTTAGTTGATGTTGTACATAAAGGAGGGTATATGATGAATCGTAATCCAATTATCCCGTTTGTATTGATCATGGTAATGGGGATCGGCTTGATGTTCCTGCTTTCCTTCAAGGGTCTTGGTGATGCTAAGGATCTTGCAAAGGAAAAAGAAGGCGGCGGAAAGACCGAAGAAACTGCTGAAGTGAACCCAGAAGAGTTTTACCAGCAGACTTGTGCAGGCTGCCACGGCAACCAGTATGAAGGTGTATCTGGTCCGTCACTGAAGGGTGTAGGCAGCAAGTACTCCAAAGATGAAATCAAAGACATTCTGACAAATGGTAAAGGCAACATGCCTCCTGGAATGGCTGCAGGCAAGGAAGAACAAATGGCTGAATGGATTGTAAAAGAATTGAAGTAATTTTTTAAGGGCTCTTTGCTTTTTGCAGAGGGCCTTTACTATTTTAAACAGCCTGCAATCCAGTTGACTTCCGCTGTCTTTTTCCGATAATTGGACAAGGGGCGGGCGATTTTCATATACTTATAAAAGCAAAATATGATTTAGTAGGTGACTTTTATGAATGCTGAGAAGCTCTCAGACCGGCTGAATGCCGTTGCAAATTATATTCCACAAGGTGCCAGGCTTGCTGATATCGGCTCCGACCATGCCTACCTTCCTTGTAATGTCGTTAAAAAGGGGACCGTTCCGAAGGCCATCGCAGGTGAGGTTGCCAACGGACCGTTCCAATCTGCCCTTGAGCAGGTCCAGGAGGAGAAACTAACAGATTGGATTACCGTCCGCAAGGGTGACGGACTCGAAGTGATTGAACCAGGTGAAGTGGATTGCATTACGATTGCCGGCATGGGCGGAACATTGATTTCATCAATTTTGGAAAAAGGAAAATCGAAGCTCGAAGGCGTAAGCAGGCTGGTGTTACAGCCGAATGTCGGAAGCTTTGCAGTGCGCAGATGGCTGATTGACAATGGATGGGAGCTTGTAGAAGAAGAAATCCTGAAAGAAGATGGAAAGATCTACGAAATCCTTGTTGCCGAAAAAGGCGAACCACTAAAAGCTTATCAGGACATCAATCTTGAGAATGGCATTCTGTTTGGGCCATTTTTATTGAGAGAAGCGTCTGCGGTATTCGTTGAAAAATGGAATGCAGAGATGAAAAATTGGCAGCGGATCTTAAAGCAGCTGGATGGAGCTGTTCAAAATGAAGATACAGAAAGCAAGAGGAAGGAATTAGAGAAGAAACTGAAAATGGCAGAGGAGGCGTTCCAGTGAAAAAAGTAAACGGTCATGAAGTGATCCAGCTTTTCGAACAATTTTCCCCCAAAGCCTTTGCCATGGAAGGCGACAAAATAGGCCTGCAAATTGGAGCCCTGAACCAGCCGGTCGAAAATGTCCTGATCGCTCTGGATGTTACAGAGGAGGTGGTCGAAGAGGCGATTGCAAAAAATGTTCAATTAATCATTGCCCACCACCCGCCAATTTTCCGGCCATTGAAAAAAATTGCGACGGACACACCGGCAGGCAGGATGATTGCCAGACTGATCAAACATGACATTGCCGTTTATGCTGCACATACGAATCTAGATGTGGCAAAAGGCGGAGTGAATGATCTCCTTGCTGACGCACTTGGTCTCAAGGATCCCCAGGTACTGGTTCCGACTTATGAAGACCAGCTGAAGAAACTGGTTGTTTTTGTCCCTGAGGAAAATGCAGAGCAAATCCGTGAAGCCTTAGGAAACGCAGGGGCCGGGGCGATCGGCAATTATAGTCATTGTTCCTTCTCAGCCTCCGGAAAGGGACGATTCCTGCCTGGCGAAAATACAAATCCGCATATCGGCGAACAAGGAAAGCTGGAAGCGGTCAATGAAGTCCGGGTAGAGACGGTTTTTTCGCAGAGTATCGAAAAAAAGGTAATCCAGGCGATGATTAAAGCGCACCCATATGAAGAGGTCGCCTATGATGTATATCGACTTGAGAATAGCGGAGAACAGCTTGGACTAGGCAGAATCGGAAAAGTCGAGGAGACGACTCTGGCAGACTATGCAAACTATGTTAAGGAAGCACTTGGTGTCGATAGGGTCCGCGTTGTCGGAGATTTAAATGCTAAGGTGAAAAAAGCAGCTGTCCTTGGCGGTGACGGGAATAAGTATTTCTCTCAGGCAAAGTTCCGCGGAGCTGATGTGTATATAACTGGAGATATCTATTATCACACTGCACATGATGCACTGATGGACGGCTTGAACATGATCGATCCGGGACATAATGTCGAAAAAATCATGAAGAAAGGAACCGCCAGCGTTATGGAAAGGCTCAGTAAGGAAAAGGGGTATGATGTCCAGTTTATGGCTTCAGAAGTTGACACGGATCCTTTTACATTTATCTGAAATAAACCAATAGAGGGGTACTAACCTAAGTCCTTTTAGAAGGCGGGGGAAGGATCCTCTGGTACCAAAAAAGCAGCCCGAATTCATTCGGGCTGCTTTCCTATTATACACTTGCTTCGGTTTTCTTAACCTTTGGCAAAATTTTAGAGAGTGGCACCTTTTTCTCTTTTACCCAGGTTGCTTCGTTTTCCTGATCATACTGTTCAAGGAAAGTGATGACTTCCTTTGTGATTGGTGTCGGAGTCGATGCGCCGGAAGTGACGGCAACTGTCTCGGCATCCTTGATCCAATCGATTTCAAGCTCGCTAATATCGGCAATCCGATAGGCTTTGGTGCCGGCTATCTCTTGTGACACCTGGGCAAGGCGGTTGGAGTTGTTGCTCTTTGGGTCGCCAACAACAATCAGGACATCCGCTTCTTTCGCCTGCTCGGCCACTGCCTCCTGGCGTACTTGCGTCGCCATGCAGATTTCCCTGTGCACCTCTGCGTGAGGATATTTTTCTTTTACTTTTTCCATAATCTCGGCAACGTCCCACTGGCTCATGGTTGTCTGGTTGGTGACAATCAATTTTTCAGCCTGTAAATTCAACGCTTCCACATCAGCAGCTGTTTCGACAAGATGAACGATCCCAGGGGCCACGCCTACAGCACCCTCAGGTTCTGGATGGCCTTTTTTGCCAATGTAAATGACTTCGAATCCTTCTTTTTCCTTTTCGCGAATCAGGTTATGGGTGTTCGTAACGTCCGGGCATGTAGCATCGATCGATACCAGCCCTTTTTTCCTGGCAAGCTCCCTGACCTCAGGGGAGATACCATGCGCAGTGAAAATAACTGTCCCGCCCTCAACCTTTTCTAGGATCTCCTTGCGGTTGTTTCCGTCCAAAGTGATGATGCCCTCTTCTTCAAATGCATCGGTAACATGCTTGTTATGGACAATCATTCCAAGTATATATATAGGTCGCGGCAAGCTTTTATCCAGTGCTGCATTGCGGGCAATGACCATTGCGTCGACAACGCCGTAGCAATAGCCGCGCGGCGATATTTTAATTACATTCATTGAGTCATCCTCCTAAGAATACCTCTGATTCTTTCTTTTATTATATAAAACTTATAGAAAGATTACAAAAGAGGATTCCCAGAAGGAAGAATTAACTATTGTTCAGATTAAATGAAAAGTTTTGGTGTTGATGCCCCGTTACTCTGCTTTGGGGCTGGTTTGCGTGATGCAGCCGTGTTTTCGGTTTTCACCGGCTTCTTCCTGTTCTTACTCTTGGTCTTACTCCTGTTCTCGTTCTTGTTCTTTTCAGGGTGGTCTGTCTCTGATTCAGCTGTTTGTTCATCTGCATCCGGAAGATCCTTCAATCCTCGATATAATTTCCACATCGATGGCAGGTTGCGGACAAGCGGACCATATTGCTGGACCATCGGGCCGAACTGCTGCGCCGTATTCAAAACTTTTTGCGTGTTTGTAAGAAAACCGCTCAGTGCGGATGGATCCGCGAGTGATTTCAGGATTCCTCCGCCTGTACCCGCTCCCCGTGTCGCTGTATTGGCTCCAGTTAAGAAACCTGCTGGACCATTTCGCTGGCCGCCGTTGCCTCTTCCCAATATCTTCGAGAGCAGTCCGCCGCCCTGTCTTGAGCGCATATTCCTGCCCCCCATTCGCGGCATCTGGCCCTGAGGCATCATTGGGCCTTGAGCGAATGGATTTGAATACATCGGACGCTGGCCCATCCCCGGCCCTCCCATCATGCGGGGGCCTTGGAAGCGATTCTGCATTCCGCGTGGATTCATACGGGGTCCTTGTAGCATTGAGACCCCTCCTTTCCAATATTTCATCTCCTATTAGGATATGCGGGAAGTCTGGAATGGTTTAAGGAAAAAAGTATGTCTTGAAACAGGTTTGTTTTTTTCATAGGAAAGGTTAAGATAGTACTGATTGGAGATTTTCTGCAATCTTTATTATAATTACAGGATGAACCTGAAAAGAACAGCTTACGGAACAGGCTGTAATCCCGGAAATACTTGCGGGACAGGGGAAAAGAAGGAGATTTTCAATGAGTGAAACGAAATTTACACGTTATGAACTAAAGCCGTTCATTATAGATGCAATCAATAAATTAGGCTTTTATGAGCCGACTGAAATCCAGGAGCGCCTGATTCCGACCGTACTGAAGGGTGACAGTGCGATTGGTCAATCACAGACAGGTACGGGAAAGACACATGCCTATGTTCTGCCAATCATGAACAGGATTGATCCATCGCGCAATGAAGTACAGGCAGTCATCACAGCGCCGACGCGTGAACTTGCGAACCAGATTTATCATGAAGTTCTTAAAATTGCTGAACATGCACCTGACGGAGAGCAGATCACTGCCCGCTGCTATATTGGCGGAACGGACAAGCAAAGGACCATCGAGAAGCTGAAGACCCAGCCACAGATCGTGATTGGGACTCCAGGCAGGATTAATGACCTTGTTAAGGAAAACGCATTGTTTGTGCACACAGCCAATATCCTCGTTATTGATGAGGCAGATTTGATGCTCGATATGGGATTCATCGAGGACATCGACCAGTTTGCATCCCGCATGCCGGAAAAGCTTCAGATGCTCGTATTCTCGGCCACCATTCCTGAAAAACTTAAACCATTTTTGAAAAAGTACATGGAAAATCCTAAATTTGTCCAAATCGACCCTAAACAGGCCACAGCCGCGAAGATCGAGCATATTCTTCTTCCTGCAAGGCACCGGGATAAAATTGGCCTTGTGCATTCGGCCCTGCTGGCATTCAATCCATATTTGGGAATCGTCTTCGCGAATACAAAGAAAAAAGCAGACGAAATTGCGGATGGGCTGATTCAAAAGGGAATGAAGGTCGGCCGTATCCATGGTGACCTCAGCCCGCGTGAGCGAAAACGGGTCATGAAGCAAATCAAAGACCTTGAGTTCCAATATCTGGTTGCGACTGACCTGGCAGCAAGAGGGATTGACATTCAGGGAATCAGCCATGTCATAAATTATGAGCTGCCTACGGACCTTGATTTTTATATCCACAGGGTGGGAAGGACCGCACGTGCCGGATCCTCAGGAGTTGCTTTGACCATTTACGAGCAGAGCGATGAAGATGCATTGGTTCGCCTTGAAAAGATGGGAATTACTTTTAACAACATCGACTTGAAAAAAGGTGAATTCACCGAGATTGAAGAGCGAAACCGTCGCCAGAACCGAAAGAAGAAGGAAACGGCAGGCGAGGCTAAGGCAAAGACGCTTGTGTCCAAGCCTAAAAAGGTAAAACCAGGTTATAAAAAGAAAATGAAATACGAAATGGATAAAATCAAAAAACGGGAAAACCGTATTCAGAAGAGAAATAAATAAAGGGATTTAGGAGAGATCTAGATGTTAATTGGATCACATGTTTCGATGAGCGGCAAAAAAATGCTGCTTGCAGCAAGTGAAGAGGCTGTCTCATATGGTGCAAATACTTTCATGATCTATACGGGAGCACCTCAGAATACAAGAAGAAAGAAAATCGAGGACCTGAACATTGAAGCAGGACGACTGCATATGGAGCAGAATGGCATCAGCGAAATCGTTGTCCATGCCCCATATATCATCAATATTGGGAACACCCAGAATCCTGACACCTTCGATTTGGGAGTAAGGTTTTTGCGGAGTGAAATCGACAGGACCGAAGCCCTTGGCGCCAAGCAAATCGTGCTGCATCCAGGTGCCCATGTAGGAGCGGGCGCAGACAAAGGAATCGAGAAAATCATTGAAGGCCTGAACGAGGTCCTTAGCGCGGAAGACAAAGTCCAAATCGCTCTGGAAACCATGGCCGGAAAAGGATCTGAATGCGGGAAGTCGTTTGAGGAGCTGGCGATGATCATCGACGGTGTCAAATACAATGACAAGCTTTCTGTCTGCTTTGATACATGCCATACCCATGACGCGGGTTATCGAATCGTCGAGGATTTCGATGGCGTGTTGAACGAATTCGATAAGATCATCGGACTCGACAGGCTTAAAGTCATGCACATCAATGACAGCAAAAATGAGTTCGGGACAAGGAAAGACCGCCATGAAAATATCGGTTTCGGCCATATCGGCTTTGAAGCATTAAATTATATCGTCCACCATCCGCAACTGATGCAAATACCAAAAATCCTGGAAACACCTTTTGTTGGCCCTGACAAGAATAATAAAAAAGCGCCATACAAACACGAAATCGCAATGCTGAAAAACAAGCAATTCGAAGAAAACCTGCTAGACACAATCATGAATGACTAAACAAAAGCTGTGGACCAGGTCCACAGCTTTTTTCTTTTTGTTAGGGTTAAATGCAAATAATGAGGATTTACTTATAGAGGGAATAATAACAACATGACGGACAGAAATGGTGGAGGTACAGATGAAAGTGTCTGTCATCGGGTTTGATGACGGACAAAAACAGTGGAGAAAAGGGAAAAAGTGTCCGTCATCCGACTCATGACGGACAGAAATAGCGGAGAAAAAAGAAAAAATGTCCGCCATGGAATTCCATGACGGACATAATGCACTATTTCGTGAATTTCACAAACAACTTATTCACTTCCCTGGCTGTTTCCGGGCTGGTGATTCTGGCAATTTGCTTGATGAGTGCCGTTCTTTCTGAATCATTAAAGATATTGACCTTTTTACCGCGTAAGTATCCGGCGATTTTATCTGCCTGTGCCTTTGTTATGGATATATTGAATTGAGAGGCGTATTTCAGCAGCTCATCCGCCGTAATGTTGCCTATTTTATGGTTAATGATATTTTCAAAAATAGCCAAAGATCATCACTCCTTCATAGTAGGGTATGTGCCCAGTTTTAAATTCGTGACAATTTTCTTGAGGGGAGAAGTTCTTTTGTTTACTTTATGGGCAGTAAGAGATATACTACATTAAGTAAATCGGAATGATTCTTATTTTGCAGGTGATAAAAGTGGATACGAATGACTATATCGTCCAGGTACAGGATGTATATTACCGATACGATAAAGAGAATGTACTTGAAAATATAAACCTGTCTATTCATCGAGGTAGCTTTTTGGCAATCGTTGGTCCTAATGGATCCGGAAAGTCGACGCTGCTGAAGCTGATGCTTGGTCTCATCAAGCCGCAAACAGGTACTATCCGTCTGTTTGGACAGGATATCAATAAGTTTAGGGAGCAGCATAAAATCGGGTTTGTGTCGCAAAAGGCCAATTCCTTTAACACAGGCTTCCCTGCTACTGTTTTTGAGGTAGTGGCCAGCGGGTTGACGAAAAAACTTGGTCTGTTCCATTTTTTAAAGAAAACTGACCATGTAAAGATTAAACAGGCGATTGAATCTGTCGGGATGGGGAAATTCTTGGACAGGAATATTGGTGAGCTTTCTGGCGGCCAGCAGCAGAGGGTGTTCATTGCCAGGGCACTGGTGAGCGAACCGGAATTGTTGATCCTCGATGAGCCGACAGTCGGTGTCGACGTCCAGAATGTAAACTCCTTTTATGAAATGCTCGAAACACTTAACAAGGAGAAGGGCATTACTTTGCTTTTGGTGACGCACGATATCGGGACGATTTCCGAAAAAGTCACAAATGTAGCATGCTTGAATAAAAATATGCATTTCCATGGAAGCGCAGAGGAATTCGAACAATTGAAGCTGAATGATGTGTCAGAGATATATGGGCATGATGTGCATGTATTGACTCATGATCATCATCACGAGGGAGGGCACCATCATGATTAGTGGACTGATGCAATATGAGTTTTTGCAGAATGCCTTTTTGACTGGCATGATCATTGGTGTAATCGCTCCCCTTCTCGGTGTTTTCATTGTGGTAAGAAGGCTTTCCCTTATAGCCGATGCCCTTAGCCATGTTACCTTGGCGGGAATCGCAGCAAGCTTGCTGCTTGAGAAAAAATTCATGGTTTTCAGCGGCCTCAACCCGCTTTACATGGGAATGGCTTTTTCGGTTGGCGGATCGCTGTTCATTGAAAAACTCCGCACGGTTTATAAGCATTATCAGGAACTGGCCATCCCGATCATCCTTTCGGGTGGAATCGGCCTCGGTGTTATTTTTATTTCACTTGCCGACGGCTTCAATACGGATTTGTTCAGTTATTTATTTGGGAGCGTTAGCGCGGTAAGCAGGGCGGATTTATGGACCATCTTGGTCATCAGCATCCTGGTGATTGCACTCGTTGCTTTACTATACAAAGAGTTGTTTCTGTTATCATTTGACGAAGAATATGCGAGGGCAACCGGAATTGCGGCAAAGTCATTGCACTTTATTTTCATCATCATGGTGGCGCTGGTGATCGCGGCTTCCATGAGGATCGTTGGCATCCTGCTTGTTTCGTCCCTTATGACTTTGCCGGTGGCAGCAAGCATTCGGTTCGCCAAAGGGTTCAAGCAGACGATCTTCTTTTCCATCCTATTCGGTGAAATTTCTGTGCTGGGCGGCTTGTTCCTGTCCTACTACATGGACCTTGCACCTGGGGGAACCATTGTCATGATTGCTGTATTCATCCTTGTGCTGGCTATCTGGCTAAAAAAACGCAGTGCAACAAGATCCATTTAAAGAGGTGATACCATGAATGTGAATGAAGCAATGAACCTGCTGAAGGAACAGGGGTATAAACATACAGGTAAGCGCGAGGACATGCTCCAGATGTTTTCCGACCATGATAAATATTTGACGGCACGTGATGTTCTTGAGCAAATGAAGGAGAATTACCCTGGATTGTCATTTGATACGATCTATCGTAATTTAAGTGTGTTTGTCGAGCTGGGGATTCTGGAGATGACGGAGCTATCAGGAGAAAAACATTTCCGTTTTACCTGTTCACATAAAGAGCATCATCACCATTTCATCTGCCTTGACTGCGGAAAAACAAAAGAGATTGAGACTTGCCCAATGAGGAATATCGAATCAAGCTTTAAGGGCTATGATATTTCGGGCCATAAATTTGAAATATACGGAAGATGCCCGGACTGCATACACTAGGGCCCTCTATTCCGTCCAATATTGAAATGAAAAAACGGCCATCCGAAAAATGGCCGTTTAGCTGTTTTCTATCCAATTTCTTACCCACTTATTGGCTTCCTGCCAGTTGTTTACTCGAATGACGCCATCAGGGATTGGCTCCCGGTTATAAGGGGTGTCAAAAAGGATGACTGGAATCTTCAGTTTTTCATGCAGATTGACCGCATTATCATGTTTATCCTCAAAGAAAATATCCACATCATATTTCCGTGCTGCCTGAATTTTATCATGAGAACCAATCAGGTGAATATCATGATACTTAAGTTCATTGGCGGTAAACCACTCTTGAGTAAGTTCAAGTAAATGTGTGCCCCGCGCGCTGATGAAATACAATTCATGCTCACTTTCCCAGCTTTTCAGGATTTCCTTTGCACCGGCTGCTAAAGGGGATTTGGAATAGATCACCGGTTCCATTTCTTTGAACCATGCTGCAAACTCTTTTTCACTCACGGTTACAAGCGGCATAAAATCATACTGCTTGATATCATCAAGAGTAATATCCAAATCGAATGCTTCGTTCAAATACGGTACAAATGTAGTGGGACAGGTGACTGTTCCATCGATATCTATGCCAAAACGTCTTTTCATAGTCTGCTCCTTAAACAATGATCTCCTTTTAATTTTACCAAATAAGAACAGCCCGCAAAAGATTTACTTTTTCGTGCCTTAGTTAAACATTGCCATGATGAAAACCATTCCACTCGTAAACAATAATAAATGCTCCACTTAAGAAAGCGAGGGATTAAAGTGGCAGACCAAGAGCGAAAACAGATTGGTACCGAATATATTACTGAACCTAAGCAGGATGTCATTACTATAAGGGACGCGCGTGACGAGATCTACCAGGAGGAAACAGCAACAGAACTGTATACTCCTTCGCGTGATGAGCATTATCAGGAAATGACAGCAATCGCCGAACCTGGGCGCGATGAGCACTACCAGGAAATGACGGCAATTGCCGGACGCGGCCGTGACGATCACTATCAGGAGATGACTGCGATTGCCGGGCCTGTTCGTGAGGAACGTTATGATGAGGAGACAGCGGCTGAAATTGCTGCTCCTGCCCCCCCTGCTTTCAGAAGAAGGTCAGAAGAGGAAAGTACAACTGGAGGACGGGGCCTTGCATACTCGGCTCTTGCCCTATCGATCTTGTCGCTGTTTATTTTACCTGTTCTTTTCGGAGCAGCTGGAATTGTCCTTGGCTTCATGGCCCGCCGCCGTGGTTCCTCAATCGGCACTTGGGCGATTGGAATAGGGACAATCTCCATTCTGGTTGGCATCTTTATCCTTCCGTTTTTTTGACGGAAAATGCCACAAAAAATGCCCGGGCATCCCGGGCATTTTTTGTGATTATTTTTGGAGGGCAGCTTCCTGAAGCTTCTCCTCAGCGATTTTATCGATTTCTTTCTTTAATTCCTCTACCATTGTTTCCTCAGGTACTTTACGGACAATTTCTCCTTTGCGGAAAAGCAGTCCTTCCCCTCTGGCGCCGGCAATGCCGATGTCAGCTTCACGCGCCTCACCTGGGCCGTTCACAGCGCAGCCAAGAACGGCTACTTTGATTGGTGCCTTGATTTTTGAGATGTATTCTTCCACCTCATTGGCGATGCTGATCAAATCGATCTCGATCCGTCCGCAGGTTGGGCAAGAAATCAATGTGGCGGCATTGGCAGCCAGGCCGAACGCCTTTAATAGCTCTCTTGCTACCTTTACTTCCTCTACCGGATCTGCACTTAGTGATACCCTGACCGTGTTCCCGATCCCTTTGCTAAGGATAGCTCCCAGGCCAGCAGCACTTTTTACAGTTCCGGCAAATAAAGTTCCTGATTCGGTGATTCCAAGATGCAGCGGATAATCGAAGGCCTTCGCCGCTTTCTCATATGCTTCAATCGCAAGGTTCACGTCAGAAGCCTTCATGGAAACGATAATATTGTGGAAATCAAGATCTTCAAGGATCTTGATATGGTGCAAGGCACTTTCCACCATGCCATCCGCAGTAGGATAACCGTATTTTTCAAGAATTCGTCTCTCTAGTGATCCGGCATTCACACCGATCCTAATCGGAATACCCTTCTCTTTTGCCGCCTTTACAACAGCCTCTACCTTTTCGCGCTTGCCGATATTTCCGGGGTTGATCCTGATTTTGTCGGCTCCCCCTTCGATTGCTTTAAGCGCCAGGCGGTAATCAAAGTGGATATCAACAACCAACGGTATATTGATTCGCTTTTTTATTTCAGAGATCGCATTGGCTGCTCTTTCATCCGGGCATGCGACGCGGACAATCTGGCAGCCTGCTTCTTCAAGGCGTTTGATTTCGGCAACAGTCGCTTCGACATCATGAGTCTTGGTGGTTGTCATACTCTGGATGACCACTTCATTGTTGCCGCCAATAGTTAAATTCCCAACCTTGATCGGGCGGGTTTTGGTACGATGTATTATTTCACTCAACAGTGATTCGCTCCTTTAAACAATGGAATTCATGTAAAAGTTCCTAATGATGCACAACCCCATTTTATCAATCTTTTGTTCAAATTGACAAGGAAAGACTTCTTTAGTTAGGCTTTGTTAATTTTGACTGCTGTAATCCGGGAATTTATAGGTATCGCCAAATTTGATTTTCTGAGGGTCTGTCCCTCCATTAAGCTGTTTAAAGTCTTCTACCGCTTGTGAAACCGGCACTGCGAGCGGTTTTTCTGAGTTGCTGTCGAGTACAGAAAGTACCGTATCGCCAGGCTTGACTTCATGCTCGAAATAAGGAATCTTCTCCTTAGCCAGACTATCAGCTTCTTCTATTTCTGCTTCTCTTAATTCGGGTTCTGGTGTATTCGCAGCCGGAAGCGTTCCTATGCTTAAATCATTATAAACCGCATATGCTAAAACCAGGAAAACCAGGAATCCTGCCAGTTTTTTCATGGAACTTTCCTCCTAAACAGCTTATATCATTATTTATGCTGGAAAAATAGAGTTAAGAACCAATTTAATAGAAAAAATACCTATTAATTTTTTGGGTCAGGTAGATAGGGTTTAAGCTGGACTGAATCAGGGAGTTGGGTAGAAACTAAAAAATGCGCCAGGGGCGCATTTTTAAATCTCTTCATTTTTTTGCACAGGTGGTATTTCTTTTATTGCTAATAGAAGAATCATCGATGCGACAAACCAGTTAATGGCAAAACTAAATGGCACAGTCGTTTTAAGGAATGCCATCAATGTGAAAAACAGAGTGGGAAGAGTTGTGCTGTAGGCGGACATTCTCCATACATGTCTGTATTGAAGTCTCCTTCCGGCAAGGTTTTTTAATAGTAAACCGAAAAGGGCCAGTATCGAGACTTCTATGAATTTCATGCCTGCAGAAAAAACAAAAATGATAATAAACAGTAGTCCTAGCATAACGGGGAGAGAAGACTCAGCCGTTTCAATTAGGGATTGAACATCCTCTTTGGATAAGTCCCCACTCGAGAAAAGGGAATAGGGAGCCGTATGGGTTTGCCCGCCAGCACTTAGGACAACTTCATGCTTCAGCATTCCGATTGTAGCCTCCATATTCGTCATATCTTTTTCTTCTACTGTGCCCGTTGAATCAAAAATGATCGTGAAATGATCTCTTTTCAAGGTGACAGGTGCCTTAATATCCGATTTCAGCACGCCTTCTTCTATTGAAAAGGAAGGCAATTCATTTGTAACAGCTTGTTTTGCGGAGTCAATTGCTTCGGAAATGGTAGTAAACATATAGAATATAACTGGCAAAATGGATAGTAACGTTAATAAGAAAACAAATAGAATGGTTTTGCCGATACCCTGAAAGCGGGTGGTCGCAATATCTTTAGGTGAATACAGACTTTTGGCCATTTGGGTAAAAAGATTCATCAATACACGTCCTTTAATAGATTCCATTGTCTATTTTAGCTTTACAAAGGAGATAATAACAAGTAATTCAAATCGCTTTTGTAACATTTCTGTAACAAAACTCAGTAATGTTAAGCTATTGTAAATTTGAAGCTTAAACAGTTTACTTTTTATTCATAAATCCCTGATAATGATTTTGTTTGTAGATGTTTGTCGAAATAAATCTAGGGGTTGAAAAAATGGAATTGAATTTACAAGAAATGCTGTTTGAATTCTTTGGGGGTCTTGGAATTTTTTTATACGGCATTAAATTCATGGGAGATGGGCTGCAAAAATCAGCTGGAGACCGCCTCAGAGAGGTGCTGGATCGTTTTACGACCAACCCGGTGATGGGTGTTTTAGCTGGTTTGATCGTAACGGTACTTGTCCAAAGCAGTTCAGCGACAACTGTTATCACGGTCGGGCTGGTAAGTGCCGGTTTCATGACATTGCGCCAGGCAATCGGAGTCATTATGGGTGCCAACATTGGTACGACAGTGACTGCCTTTATCATTGGTATCGACGTGGGTGAATATGCTCTGCCAATCATTGCCGTTGGTTCAATACTGTTATTCTTCTTTAAAAATAAAAAAGTCCATAACGTTGGACAAATTGTTTTCGGCTTTGGTGCTTTATTCTATGGATTGGAATTAATGAGTGGCGGAATGAAGCCGTTGCGCAGTCTTGAAGCCTTCCACGATTTGACTGTGGAACTAAGCTCAAACCCATTACTTGGAGTTGTCATCGGTACGCTATTCACAGTGATCGTTCAGAGTTCAAGTGCAACGATTGGTATTCTTCAGGGCTTGCACGCTGAAAACCTGATCAACCTTCAGGGAGCTCTTCCAGTATTATTTGGTGATAATGTTGGGACAACCATCACAGCTGTCCTGGCTGCCATCGGCACTTCTGTTGCAGCAAAAAGGGCTGCTGCTACCCATGTATTATTCAATTTAATAGGTACAACACTGTTTTTAATATTATTGAAGCCATTTACCATATTGATAGAAATGCTCAGGGATCAACTTTCTCTTAACCCTGAAATGACTATCGCTTTTGCTCATGGGATTTTCAACACGACGAATACCCTCATCCAACTGCCATTTGTTGCAGTATTGGCGTTAATCGTAACCAAGCTGATTCCCGGGGAAGACTCGATTGTCGACTACAAGGCACAGCATCTTGATCCGGTATTCATCGAACAATCACCGTCTATCGCGCTTGGCCAAGCTAAAGAAGAAGTTCTACGCATGGGTAAGTTTGCGTTAAAGGGACTTGAAGAAACAAATGAATTTTTGAAAACAAAAAATACCAAGCATTCCGGGAATGCTTATCAGCTTGAGGAAGCCATTAATAATCTTGACCGCAAGATTACAGACTATCTGGTGGACCTTGCGACAAGCTCTTTATCTGAACATGAGTCTGAAGAACACAGCATGTTGATTGACACTGTTCGGGATATTGAAAGAATCGGCGACCATTTTGAAAATATCATCGAACTGATTGAATACCAGCAGGCTAACAAGGTGAGAATGACAGACACAGCCATGGATGATCTTGAAACAATGTTCAACCTGACTGTGAGTACGGTCGAAGAGGCATTGCAGGCTCTTGATCAGAAGAATTTTGATGCAGCCCGGGCGGTTGTAACAAAAGAAGATGAAATTGACCGCATGGAACGGACATTAAGAAAGCAGCACATTCTGCGTATGAATGAAGGTCAGTGTTCTGGCCAGGCTGGAATCGTATTCGTCGATATCATCAGCAACCTTGAGCGAATCGGCGACCATGCAGTAAATATCGCAGAGTACGTTTTGGGAGAACAGAAATAGTGGTAAAATAAGCAAGGGGAGACCCTTGCTTATTTTTATCTTTAGATTTCAAAGTCTGCAGTGAAAAGGGTGGATTGTATGGATGCATTATACTGGTCAATAATAGGGCTATTGTTCGCAGGCGCATTTGCCAGCCTGGTAATACCGATCCTGCCAGGTGTTCTTTTCATGCTGGGCGGTTTTATTCTATATGGTGTTTTTTATTCTTTTGACCCATTTAACTGGTTCTTTTGGACGATTCAGGGTGCGTTTGTAGCCCTGTTGTTCGGTGCAGACTATATTGCGAACATCATCGGTGTCAAAAAGTATGGGGGAAGCAAGGCTGGTATATGGGGAAGCACAATCGGACTGATCGTGGGACCTTTTGTCATCCCAATTGTCGGTATCCTCGTCGGTCCGTTTATCGGAGCGGCAATTGCTGAATTGCTGGTCAATAAAAAGAACCTGAATGATGCAATTAAAATCGGTTTCGGTTCAGTGGTGGGATTTGTCAGCAGCGTAGTGACGAAAGGCGTCATCATGGCAATCATGCTTGTTTATTTCTTCCTGATCATATAAAAAATCGTGCTGAAGCAGCACGATTTTTTTATTTATTCACAGAAATCAATTCAAACCGCAGATTTCAAATGAACAATTCTGGCAATCGACTTCCCGCTTTAAATAGCTAAGGTTCTTTACAGTGAATTTTAGCTGGTCATAGGCAATGATGTCTTTTTCGCGCAATTCCTTCAGCATCCTTTGGATTACTTCACGGGTTCCATAGGTTAGATTGGCCAGTTCCTGGTGTGTAAGCGGCAAATCAATCAGGATTCCTTCATCTGTCATCACGCCGTAACTGTTGCATAGCCTGATCAATATGGAGTACAATCCGCCTTTTTTTCCGTTCATGATCAGGTCCTGGCACTTCATTTGTGCCTTGAGGTATCTTGTGCTTAGCCAATTCACCAGTGCGTTCATCGCGGTTTTATCGTTAAGGACAAATTCCTCGAACTGTTCTCTTTTGATCATCAGGACTTCACAGTCTGTCAGCGTCTTTGCAGAAAAATGATATCGCGGAGTATGCTTGAACAATTCATATTCTATAATCATTTCTTCACCATGCAGGATTTTAAGGATGAATTCCTTGCCCTTCATGTGGACACGGCCGACCGAGACACTTCCACTCAGGATAATATAAACGTTCTGAACATTTTCATCTTCCTGAAAAAGGATGGTGTCCGCTTTGATTTTTTGAATCGTTTCCTTATCAATGAAGCTTTGTAAAATTAAACTATATAATGATATATTTTTGTCCATCAGGATCGTCTCCTTAGTATTCCTCTCTATACTTTGATTTAAAAGAATTGTTGCTACTGTGTCAATTGTGTTTTGGGAATAAATGGGTATGTTTTTGGAGAGGTGCGACAAATATCGTTGACACCACTGCATTCGGGGAATATTGACGATTTTCTGAAACTTTATCCCTACTCTTAAATCCAGTTGATTGGAGTGTAAGGCACTTATGCTCTTTCCAAACGTAAACTTGTCGGAAGTATCGCTTAGTTCGGACTGCTTGTGCTGAATATCCTCCAAACCAGGCGGAAGTTACCGCTACTTCGGACAGCTTTTCCTGCATTTCCTCCAAACCTGTCTGAAGTAGCCTCAGGTTCGGACAGCTTTTCCTGTATTTTCACTTAACCTGTCTGAAGTAGCCTCAGGTTCGGACAACTTTTCCTGTATTTCCCCCAAACTTGTCTGAAGTTGCCTCAGGTTCGGACAGCTTTTCCTGCATTTCCTCTAAACCTGTCTGAAGTTACCGCTACTTCGGACAGCTTTTCCTGCATTTCCCCCAAACCTGTCTGAAGTTGCCTCAGGTTCGGACAACTTTTCCTGTATTTCCCCCAAACTTGTCTGAAGTAGCCTCAGGTTCGGACAGCTTTTCCTGCATTTCCTCCAAACCTGTCTGAAGTAATTTCTACTTCGGACAACTTCTCTGGATTTGCACTTAACCTGTCTAAAGTAGCCTCAGGTTCGGACAGCTTTTGCTAGATTTGCACTTAACCTGTCTAAAGTTGCCTCAAGTTCGGACAGCTTTTGCTGCATTTCCCCCAAACCTGTCTGAAGTTGCCTGTTCCGCCTTTTCATCATGCATAAAACATAATAAGTTCATGGTCTTGTAAGCCCATCAAAAACTTTAGGAATAAAAAAAGAAGGATCGGGGAAGTTTATTCTTGTTAAACCAAAGCATTTTATTTGAAACCATTACCGTTCTTTGGTAATCTAATCATGAAGCACTTTTAGAACAATTCTAATTACTGAATTGTATGAAAGATTGTTCCGAAAGTGGAACACGATACATAGGAGGATGTTAAAAATGGCATTTGAATTACCACAATTACCTTACGCATATGATGCACTTGAGCCACACATCGACAAGGAAACAATGAATATCCACCACACAAAGCACCACAACACTTATGTGACAAATCTTAACAACGCTTTGGAAGGAAACGAAGAACTTCTAGCTAAATCTGTTGAAGAAGTCGTTTCTAACCTTGATGCTGTTCCTGAAGCTGCACGAACTGCAGTTCGCAACAATGGCGGCGGACATGCGAACCACTCTCTATTCTGGCAAGTCATTTCTCCGAACGGAGGCGGCGAGCCTACTGGAGAATTAGCTGAAGCAATCAACTCAAAGTTCGGCGGATTTGAAGGCTTCAAGGAAGAGTTCTCTAAAGCTGCAACTACTCGCTTTGGCTCTGGCTGGGCTTGGCTAGTTGTTAACAATGGCGAGCTTGAAGTGACTAGCACTCCAAACCAGGACTCTCCATTAATGGAAGGTAAGACTCCGATCCTTGGATTGGATGTTTGGGAGCATGCTTACTACCTGAACTACCAGAACAGAAGACCAGAATACATTGGTGCATTCTGGAACGTTGTTAACTGGGAAGAAGTTAGCAAGCGTTTCGCTTCTGCAAAATAATAGAGTGAAAATGCGAGAGGCTGCAGTAATTGCAGCCTCTCTTTTTATTTTGTCAAGTTTTGCTTAGAAAGACCCTCCAGAAAACTGAATAACCCCGATTGCTTTGTTAGAAACTACCCAAGAGAAAAGGGGAGTCGATCATGAGCAAAGTAAACAAATTATTAGGAGACATTGAGCTGACAAAGGATTTGGCGCTCCTATTGATTATTGGGGGTTTGTACTCATTAAGCATTGCCCTTTCAAATACTTTCGTTAATATCTATTTATGGAAGCAATCCGGCGAGCTAGCCGATTTGGCAATGTATAACCTATCGATTGTCGTTGCCCAGCCTCTCACCTTTATCCTCGCTGGGAGATGGGCAAAGAAGGTCGACAGGGTCATTGTGCTTCGCATTGGTGTTATCTTTCTGGCACTGTTTTATGTCACGGTTTTGTTTGTGGGCACCAAAGCATCCGATTTTTTATTACTGTTGGGTGTCCTTTTGGGAATAGGCTATGGTTTCTATTGGCTTGCATACAATGTCCTCACCTTTGAGATCACGGAGCCTGAAACGCGTGATTTCTTCAATGGATTTCTCGGAATTTTAGGTTCTGTTGGAGGCATGATCGGACCGGTGGCTGCGGGTTTCATCATTTCAAGACTGGAAAAGCTGACAGGTTATACAGTGGTATTCGGACTATCACTGGGATTGTTTTCAATCGCTGTTTTATTGAGTTTCTTCCTGAAGCGCCGGCCTGCGCACGGCAAGTACTGGTTCCGGCGGATTATTACTGAAAGGAAGCATGACAAAAATTGGCGGATGGTTACAAATGCGCATTTTTTCCAGGGACTCAGAGAAGGGGTATTTGTGTTCATCGTTTCCGTTTTCGTTTTTATTGCCACCGATAGCGAAATGGCTTTGGGTACCTATGGATTGATTAATTCCGGGATATCATTTCTTGCTTATTACTTTGTATCCCGTACCCTGAAAAAAGAATATCGGAAACAAGCAATTCTAGTCGGCGGACTGATTCTGTTCCTTGCGATCTTCCTGATTGTATTTGACCTCAGCTACTTCCGGCTTCTCTTATATGCTGCAATGATTGCAGTTGCTTACCCTCTACTCCTTGTTCCTTACGCTTCAATGACCTACGACGTGATAGGGCGCGGCTGGAAAGCGGCTGAAATGAGGGTTGAATATATTGTCGTCAGGGAATTATTTTTGAATCTGGGCCGTGTCACTTCAATATTATTATTCCTGCTGGCAATTAATCTGTTCAGTGAGAAAGAGGCGATCCCCATCCTTCTGGTCATCCTTGGAAGCGGCCATACAATGATTTACTTCTTTATAAGGAAAATTCACTTAAAAGCTGCATAGCCTGGAAGACTTCCAGAAGTACCAGCAAAAGGACCGGGCGTAAAGCCCGGTTTTCATTCTGCTGGAAAAATATTCTGGTGTTGTTTATTGATAGAAAAAGATGATGATTTTAGTTAAAATAAAGGATAGTCAATAAGCCATGGACATACAGACTGAAGAGGTGGGAGAGGCTTGAACAAAAAGAAAAAGAAAAAAACGCATGTGCCATTCAGGCTGAATATGGTGTTTTTTGCGGTGTTTGTGTTATTTTCGATGCTGATTCTAAGGCTGGGCATCGTTCAGATTGTTTACGGTGAGGATTTTAAAAGGGAAATCGAACGGACAGAAGATGTGACCGTAAATAATCCTGTTCCAAGAGGGAAAATGTATGATCGGAATATGAAGGCAATTGTCGACAATACCCCGAGCAATGCAATCACCTATACCAAGAGCCAGAGCACCCAAACGAAGGAAATGCTCATGGTAGCAGAAAGACTTGCGAAATTAATCGTCAAGGATTCAGAAGATGACCTAAAGAAAGTCCGTGAAAGAGACAAAAAGGACTACTGGATCTTAACGAATGAAGAACGCGCCCGAGAAAAAATCACAGAAAAAGAATGGGCACAGTATGATGAAAAAAAGCTTGATGATAAAGCTATATACAATCTTCAGCTTGAGCGCATCACTGAGAATGAGTTGAACGAGTTAAAAAAGGATGATTTGGAAATCCTTGCAATTTTACGGGAGATGATGAGCGGTTATGCGCTGTCTCCTCAAATCGTCAAGAAAGATTTGACGCCTGAAGAGTTCGCGATTGTAAGTGAAAATCTCGAAATGCTGCCTGGAGTGGACACCACGACAGACTGGGAGCGTCAATATAGCTATGATAAAACACTCAAGACAATCCTGGGGAAGGTTAGTGATTCCGAAAAGGGACTTCCAAAAGAAAAGCTTGAGTATTATCTTGCGAGAGGCTATAGCAGGAATGACAGGGTAGGTTTAAGTTATATCGAGCAGCAATATGAAGATGTCCTGCACGGACAGAAAGCAAAGGTAAAGAACATCACCGATAAAGGCGGAAATGTTTTAGATACCAAAGTGATCTCTGAGGGTCAGCGTGGGAAAGACCTTGTGCTGACAATTGACATGGATTTGCAGTTAGCTGTGGATAAAATAATTGAAGAAGAATTGCTGAAGGCGAAGCAGACATCGAGAACGGGACTTTTAGACAGAGCATTTGTCGTATTGATGGATCCTAATACAGGAGAAGTTTTGACGCTGGCAGGTAAGCAGATTGTCAGGGATGAAGAAACAGGCAAAAATGTCATGCAGGATTTCGCGAGCGGCAATTTCACGACTTCATATAACGTCGGGTCTGCAGTTAAAGGTGCCACAATTTTGACAGGTTTCAGCACTGGGGCGATCAGTCCAGGTACACAGTTTTATGACACACCGATTAAAATTAAAGGCACCAACCCGAAGAAGTCCTGGAAAGCGGGATTGGGTACATTGGATGACCGCAATGCCTTGAAAGTGTCATCGAATGTGTATATGTTCAGGACTGCAATCAATATTGGAAAAGGAAATTATAAGTATGATCAGCCATTGTATCTTGAGCCGCAGGCTTTTGATACAATGAGGAATCATTTCAGCCAATTTGGCCTTGGCGCAAGGACGGGGATTGACCTGCCAAATGAAATGATCGGTTTTAAGGGTACCGAAAGAAGGCCAGGTCTCTTGCTCGACTTTGCTATCGGACAGTACGATACGTACACCCCGCTTCAATTGGCACAATATGTTTCAACGATCGCAAACGGCGGAAACAGACTTCAGCCGAGAATTGTCAAGGAAATCAGGGAACCGGTCATGAAAAATGATGAGGTTGGTCCTGTTGTCAATGAATTTGAGCCTGTCATCCTGAATAAGGTTGATGCCAAGCCTGAATGGTTCGACCGAGTGCAGGAAGGATTCAGGAGAGTCATGCAGGAACCTGGCGGTACAGCATATGGAGCATTTTATACCGCTGATTATAAACCAGCCGGGAAAACAGGGACTGCACAGGCATTCTATGATGGACCCAAAAGGAAAAATTATGACAAGCCTCCAGAAGTCATGAACTTAAGTCTTGTTGGATATGCTCCATATGAGAATCCGGAAATCGCCATTGCTGTCATGGTCCCATGGGCATATGAGGGCAATACAGGTCACCATGCAAATAATGATATCGGCCGAAGGGTCCTTGATACGTATTTTGAATTGAAAAAGAAACGTATGGAAGGAAATATGAACCCGGAACAACCGGTACAGGAAGTTGAAAAGAAAGAAGCAGGAACGGAACTATTAGAAGAAATTACAGAAGATATCGAGCAATAAATATCCTTAAACTGTCTCACATGAGGCAGTTTTTTTTGTGGTTTGGGAATACTATGCCCAACCGACAAACCATACAATACTTGTTTTCGACAGGAGTATACATCTTTCTCGCAAATTTACAAAACCTTTACATTAAGTTAAAACATCCTTAAAAGAAAAACAGTATTCTTGGTCTTGTAGGACAAAACAACCACATCTCGTAGGAGGAATTTAAGAATGAAGAGTCTTAAAAAGATGAGCCTGTTTTTAATGCTTGCAGCTGTAATGGCATTCACGGCAGCTTGCGGCGGTGGAGATAACGAAGGTGGAAACGGGGAAGAACTAGAAGGCAGCGTCGTCATTGACGGATCTGGTACAGTTTATCCTTTGATGGCACGTATGGCTGAGAACTATATGGGCGAACAGGAAAACGTCTCAGTAGAAGTAAGCCGCTCCGGAACTTCGGCAGGTTTTAAGAAATTCCTTGCTAAAAACGGAACTGACTTCAACGATGCTTCTCGTCAGATTAAGGACGAGGAAAAAGCGAAAGCTGAAGAGCTTGGCATCGAAGTACAGGAAATGAAGGTTGCACTTGATGGTATTACAATCGTTATCAATAAAGACAATGACTGGGCTAAAGAGCTCACTGAACAAGAAGTAAAAGATATTTTCCTTGCAAGTGCCGGTAAGAAAAAATGGTCAGATGTTCGTGCTGATTTCCCGGATGAAGAAATCAAGACTTATGGCCCTAATGAAAACCATGGAACCTACGAATTCATGTTTGAAACAATCCTGGAAGAACAGGATCTTCCAGAAAACATTAACTTACAGCAAGATTACTCTACTTTAGTAGACCTTGTTTCTAAAGATAAAAACGCGATTGGATTCTTCGGTTATGGTTACTATGAGAGCAATAAAGACAAGCTTTCTGCAGTTAAAGTCGACTTCGGCAAAGGACCGGTTGAACCTTCACTGGATACAATCAAAGAAGATGGTGATTACGCGCCATTCACTCGTCCTGTTTTCACATATTTGAATGTGAACCAGGCGAAAGAGAAGCCACAAGTACTTGATTATGCAATCTACACAATGAACAATGCACAGGATGTATCGAAAGAAACTGGTTTCGCACCATTATCAGATGAAGACATCAAATCAACTCTTGATACATTGAATGGAATGAAGAAGTAAATCCTTTACCACCAGGAGATGAGAGGCAAGACCTTCTCATCTCTTGTGTGTGTTTTTAAATTAATACATGATCCCTGGGGTACTATAAGGGAAAGTTCTTCCTTGGATGAGAAGGATGAAAGGGGTTTTTCGCATGGCAAAAAGCGTTGTTCACGAGAACGGCAAAAAGTTGAATGTTCGTGAGATGATTTCTGAAAAGAAAAAGACGAAGAGCTTTACAAATTATACTGAAAAGTTCATCCCTAAAATTTTATTTGGGATTGCAGCAATCTCTGTCCTGACGACAATCGGAATTGTTCTTACATTATTAACGGAAACAATCGCCTTTTTTAAAGACGTTCCATTCATAGATTTCTTCACTGGCACTAAACTGAAGCCTTTGGGGGAAAATGCGGTATTCGGTGTTTTGCCATTATTGACCGGAACTCTCATTTCCACCGCGATCGCTATGCTTGTTGCGATCCCTGTTGGCCTGATGACTGCCGTATTCCTGAGTGAGTATGCTTCTGAAAAGACACGCAGGCTGTTAAAACCAATTCTTGAGATTCTGGCAGGCATACCAACCATTGTATATGGATTCTTTGCCTTTACTTTCGTAACACCTTTATTAAGGTCATTTGTCCCGGGGCTGGAACCAACAAATATTCTCAGTCCAGGAATTGTCATGGGAATCATGATCATCCCGATGGTCGCTTCACTGTCAGAAGATGCCATGAGTTCCGTGCCAAATGCGATGAGGGAAGGTGCATTGGCCCTTGGTGCAACAAAGCTTGAAGTAACCTGGAAAGTGGTCATTCCCGCAGCGATTTCTGGTATCATCGCGTCGTTTGTCCTTGGAATTTCGAGGGCTATAGGCGAGACGATGATTGTGACGATCGCAAGTGGAAGTTCGAAGAATTTCACTTTTGATGTCACACAATCGATGCAGACAATGACCGCTTATATTGTAGAAGTAACCGGCGGGGAAGCCGCAGCAGGCTCAACGTTATACTACAGCCTGTATGCAGTTGCCATGACTTTGTTTGTATTTACGCTGATTATGAACCTGGTTGCCCAGTATATCTCTCGAAAGTTCAGGGAGGAATATTAATATGAAATATGTAGATTCCACTCAAGTCCAGAAAAAAATGGGCTCGCGTTTATTGGCCAATAATCTGGCAAAGGCACTCTTTTTCCTTGCAACCATGTTCGGACTTATTGTACTGGTTGTTTTGATTTATCGAGTTCTTAAAGACGGATTACCATGGATCAATATGGACTTCCTTATGAATCGATTATCGACTGATCCAGAAAGAGCAGGCATCTGGGGAGCGATTACGGGTACATTTTGGCTAATGCTCGTAGTTGCACCGGTGACAATGCTGCTTGGTATTGGTACTGCAATTTATCTTGAAGAATATGCGGCAAAAGGCCGTATAGCATCTTTCATTAAAACGAATATTTCCAACCTGGCCGGTGTTCCTTCAGTAGTGTTTGGAATCCTTGGCCTGACAGTGTTCGCCAGAGCTCTCAATTTGGGATCCGTAGTCCTTGCAGGAGGATTGACGATGGCATTGCTAGTACTGCCAGTAGTAGTTGTGGCAAGCCAGGAAGCCATTCGCGCAGTACCACAATTCCTGCGTGAAGCTTCGTACGGCATGGGTGCCACCAAATGGCAAACAATCAAAAATGTTGTTTTGCCAGCTGCAATTCCGGGAATTCTTACTGGTGTAATCCTGGCGCTTTCACGGGCGATAGGTGAAACGGCGCCGCTTGTTGTTATTGGTATTCCAGCACTGTTAATACCTATTCCAGACGGAATCTTTGATAAGTTCACGATTCTGCCGGTGCAAATTTATTATTGGACAATTGACTCTGCTCTTGTTGCCGAATATGCCAACCTGGCAGCTGCGACAATTGTCATTCTGTTACTAGTGTTATTTGTGATGAATTCAATTGCCATTTTAATCCGCAATAAATTCCAAAAGAGATATTAGTCTGGGAGGTTTTAACTTATGTCAGCAGTGACAGAGAAGACAAAAGCAACAGTGAAATCCGACACGGTGAAAAATGCTCCAGAGAATACCAAGGTTGTTTATGAAACAAAAGACCTTAACCTATGGTATGGTGAAGGACACGCATTAAAAAATATCAACCTCGCGATCAACGAAAATGAAGTGACTGCAATCATTGGCCCTTCCGGGTGTGGTAAGTCGACTTACATCAAAACTTTGAATCGGATGGTTGAACTAGTTCCTTCGGTCAAGATTTCTGGGGAGATTTTATACAGGGGAAGAAATATCCTTGAAAAGTCCTATCAGGTCGAGGATCTGAGAACGAGTGTAGGGATGGTCTTCCAGAAACCGAATCCATTCCCGAAATCAATTTATGATAATATCGCTTATGGACCGAAAATCCACGGGATTCGTGATAAGAAAGTACTTGACGAAATTGTTGAGAAAAGCTTGCGAGGTGCCGCAATCTGGGATGATGTAAAAGATCGTCTGAACCAGAATGCATACGGCCTGTCGGGCGGACAGCAGCAGCGTATCTGTATCGCAAGAGCACTTGCAATTGAACCGGATGTCATCCTGATGGACGAACCGACGTCAGCACTTGACCCAATCTCAACCCTGAAGGTCGAGGAGCTTGTACAGGAATTAAAGAAAGATTACAGCATCATCATCGTTACGCATAATATGCAGCAGGCTGCGCGTATTTCCGACAAGACTGCATTCTTCCTGAATGGAGAAGTCATCGAGTTTGCTGAGACGGATAAGATTTTCTCAAACCCATCAGATAAGAGGACGGAAGACTATATTACCGGTCGTTTTGGTTGATGGACAATCTTGAATTTTGATTGGAAGGATGAGGACAATGGTAGTAAGAGGGAAATTCGACGAAGACCTGAAGACACTGCATGAAAAATTACTTGAGCTCGGGAATTTTGCTGTCCATGCGCTAAACCAGTCACTGGTGGCGCTTGAAAACAAAGATATTGAACTTGCTCTGAAAATCCTTGAAGATGATGCCGAAGCAAATATCCTGGAAGAAGAAATCAATGATTTTGCTATACTTTTGATCGCCAAGCAACAGCCGGTTGCTGTCGATTTAAGAAGGTTGATTGTTGCGATCAAAATCGCAACTGATATTGAAAGAATGGCGGACTTCGCGGTCAATATTGCGAAATCAACAATCCGGATTGGAAAAGAACCGCTTGTTAAACCGATTGAGCACATCAAACAGATGCATCAATTATCAGTTGAAATGCTTAAACTTTCATTGGAAGCTTATAATGAAGAGGACCTTGGTAAAGCAAGGCAAGTGGCCCAGATGGACGACCAGGTCGATGATCTGTACGGGCAAACGATCAAGGAATTGCTGAGCCTGGCTCAGACCAAACCGGAACAGCTTGCCCAGATCACTCAGCTATCATTCATCAGCCGTTATCTCGAACGGGCAGCTGACCATGTAACAAATATAGCCGAAAATGTTTTTTACCTTGTCAAAGGGAAAAGATATGATCTGAATCAATAAGACGAAAGAGCAAGGGAAATCCTTGCTCTTTTTTAGTATTAAAAAAAGCCCCTCGATATCGAGGGGCTTTTGCGTTCGGTGATTGTTATCTGTTTTTTGTGATGATCTTGGCGATTTGGTGGTAATCAAGACCGCTTTTCAGTTCGTATTTCCCGATTTGTACCTTTGTATGGTATCCCTTATCAATCAGGAATCGTTCGAACTTATTCTCATCATCGATGATTCCCTGGCTTTCTAGCATTGTGGCTACATCGCCTGGAGACATGCCGCCTGCAATGACCAGTGTGAATGGTTTCTCTTCTTTTGCTTCCTCTGCAGGTGCTTCTTCTTTAGGTGTTTCTTCTTTTGGTTTCTCTTCTTTCACAACTGCTGTTTTCGTTTCGTTAAGCTTGGCATATTCGTTGTTGTTCAGTACCTTGTATCCTTTTTCTTCAAGGATCTTCTTAGCGTCTGAAACGGCAACTTTCTTTTCGGGTTCTTTTTCTTTGCCAGCAATCACATTGCTGCCGGCCCATATGAACAAGGCTGCGAAAAGCAGTCCTAGTGCAAATGCTTGAGCTGTTCGTTTATTCATACGATCTGTCCTTTATCAACGAATTCATTAATGATTTCCTGAACTTCCTGTGTTGAAAGAGATGATTGCTTTGCGATCTGGTTCAAGTCCATCCCCTGCTGGGCAAGCGACCATACCTGGTTTTTTATAATCTCGTGAATTTGCTTTTTTCCTGTATTAAATGAAGATTGCCTGTCCAGGTTTGCATCGCCTACAAGCAATTCTTCCTCCAGTACTTTTAGTTTTTTCTTGATCTGGTAAAGATCCTGAATTTGCTGGATTGTCAGCTGGTCGATTTCCTCGCGCAATTCCTTGTAGGGGTCTTTCAAAAAGAAAGAAAGTGCGAAAAGGAGGGCGGCCAGGACAATCAGGCTGATGATGATGTAGCCCATCTATTATTCCTCCCGAGCTGTTATTAGAACACATAGAATAAGTTTACCATTCAAAATTCGAAAATTCGATTGATATTTTTTTCCTGAAAAAAAATGATAGATTTGTCTTATTATGATTTCCATTCGTTGTAAACACTGTCGAATCCCCTCCAAATTTGTAATTCCAAAAGACTATGGAAAAATAAATGGACGTTTCTGTAAAGTGGATTCAGCAGGCTGCAAATTACGACAATTTGCGTTCATTGTGGCTGTCATGAGAACGTGCTAACATAAATTTAACGAATATAATTCAATTTTCAATCATATAATGATGGTTTTGGAGGTTTGTCGTGGCGAATAGCAATCAACAATTAAACAAGATTGAGGATCATTTAAAGGCAAAAATCCTCTCACCAGGCAAGCTATTTGTTTACTGGCACCTGCAGGAGGAAAAAGTTCGTTTCATAGGCAGATACTTTCTACTCCCTGATTCACAGCTGACCAAGGCTCTGCGCTTATATGATTTTGACTCTGGAGCTGTCATCCATGAAGCCATCCTTCGCCATGGAGTATCAAGCTGGCTGTTAAAGGGTGTTAACGCCACAAGCAATTACCAAATTGAGTTGGGGATCAAACCCAAAACAGATACATTCTTTCCAATGCTTCGATCAAATGTCATTATCCAAAATTCCTTTAACCAGAAAGCAGGAAACAAACCACTTTTGCCTGGATGGTGTGGAAAGGTGAGCACTTATACTTATTATGAAAATCTTGAAGGGAGCATCAACAAGTGAAGGACTGCGAAGGTCATGAAAAGAAAAAGATCCTGATGCTCACATGGGAATATCCACCGCAAATTATAGGTGGCCTCGCAAGACATGTCCATGCTCTCGCGACGGAACTTGCAAACATCCATCAGCAGATTCATGTTGTGACCAGCAATCCATCCCTCCAGCCAGATTATGAAAGAGATGGGGAGGTCCACATCCACCGTGTAGCACCACTTAATGCCCGGGATGCTGATTTCCTTTCCTGGATAGGCGGATTTAATTTGGCAGTCATCGAAGAAGCATTGCAATTGGATAAACATGTCCAATTCGACCTTGTCCATGCTCATGACTGGATGACGGGTCCGGCAGCAGAATATATCAGCAAAAAATTGGACATTCCATTGATCGCAACGATCCATGGCACGGAATATGGCCGAAATAAAGGCATCTTTTCTAATCTCCAGCAATTCATATTCCAAAAAGAAAATGAACTCTGCCATCAGGCAAATGAAGTGATAGTTTGCAGCGATTTTATGGAGGATGAGGTCATTACATTATTTAAAGTTTCAAAGGATAGAATCACTGTTATTCCGAATGGGGCTAGATTAGAAGAAACGCGCAATCTGGATTTCGAGATTCAACAGATGTACCCATTTTTAACCGGCAAGAAACTAATTTTTTCAATGGGAAGGGTCGTTAAGGAAAAAGGATTCGATACATTGCTTTCAGCGGCTGGACTTATGAGGAAGCATCAAGATGTATGTTTTGTAGTTGCCGGGAATGGACCGTTGCTGGAAACATACAGGGAACAAGCAGTTCAGCGGGGACTCAAGGATTCTGTTCATTTTATCGGCTTCGTCAATGAAGCAATCCGTGACGCGTTACTGAGGAAAGCGGATATCGCTGTTTTTCCAAGTGAATATGAACCATTCGGACTTGCGGCAGCTGAGGCCCTTACCGCCGGGGTCCCGACAGTCCTGGCGAAAACAGGAGGCATGCAGGAGTTGATTGAGGATTATAAAACCGGCTTCTATATGCAGCCGGGGAATGAAAAAAATCTTACTATTACACTGGAATGGATTCTTGAAAATCAACCTGCGGCAAAAGAAATCGCCATGACAGGAAGGTTGAGAGTACTTGAGAGATTCAGCTGGGCACAAAATGCAAAGTCAACAGATAGACTATATAAAAGAGTGTTATCAAACAATTACAAAAGGAGGGTATTTAATGAAGATGAATGCTTATCTCCAAATTGACAGTGAAGAGAAATATGAGCCAGTCAGGAAACCTTTGATTTTCAGTCCTGGTATATGGATCAATGGGAAAGTGTACTGGTTGGGGAATATGACTGAAAAACTTTTGCCGCTGGAAGAATTATCGGTAAAAATTAAGCAGGCAAATGTACATTCAAGGGTTGAATTTTTTGACCTTTATGTAACGAACCATTCCAAAACTGAAAAAGACGCAAAGCTGATCCTGATGCAGCGTCATGCTGAAAGTGCGAATGAACAATTCAGTTTTGTATCGCCGAATGAAAATGTCATTTTTCATTTTGCAGATAAAAGAATATATCTTGTCAACGGACTGAATAGCAGCGGCTTGATGAAACAGTGTACCGTCCAGCCGATTTGGAATGTAAGCACTGAACGTCTTTGGAATTGCAGGGAGTCAGGGAAGCTGAATTATCAGCCAATGGCAAAAGGTGCTGCAGCCAGCCTATTCTCGCTCGATCTGAAAATGAACCCCCGTGAAACCCGAAAAAGCAGCTGTTGGATCATTGAAGGAACGGAAAAAAATGCTGTTGTCCATTTGAATGCGCTCCTTTTAAAAAACACACTAGCAATTCACGACAAATAGTGATATTATAGAAAAGTCGTATGCACGAACCTAGCTTGAATAGTTTGGAGGGAAAATACATGCGTGTAAACATTACATTAGCTTGCACAGAATGCGGAGAGCGCAACTATATTTCTAAAAAAAATAAGCGTAACAACCCAGATCGTCTTGAGCTTAAGAAATACTGCTCTAGAGATAAGCGAGCAACAGTACATCGCGAAACAAAGTAAGCAGCGGGATTTTTCCCAGCTGCTTTTTTGTTTGCCAAAAATTCCATTGTGGGTTGTTCTTCCCCCACAATCACTATCGCATTTAGGATTTCGAGGCACTTACCGAGAGACTGCCTAGCTGGAAATGTCTAAATAATCGTAAAAGCAGCTTGTTTATAACAAATAGCCTTTCCAAACCCCTTTCTCCCTCATGGTGTGAATGGTATTGTTAATACATAGATGTCTGATGAACATAAAATAGCAATGTCTGGGGGAAAAAAGTATGGATGCCAAAAAAATTCTCAGGAAGTCGATAAAGGAAAAACTGTCAGAACTTAACCTGCCAGAATATGAGGATCAATCCTATCAGATTGCACAGCAGCTGTATCGGTCTGATGAGTGGATTTCTGCGACAACAATTGCCATCACTGTGTCGAAGGCTCCTGAAGTTGATACGTTTCAGATCATCAGGAAGGGATGGGAGCAGGGCAAAAGAATCGTTGTCCCGAAATGTGAACCTAAATCGAGGGGCCTTGATTTCAGGGAACTGAAGCGATTCTCACAACTCGAAACCGTTTTTTATGGGCTGCTGGAGCCAATTGTCTCCGAAACAGATTCAGTAGGCCGGGGGGAGATCGATTTGGTGGTGGTCCCGGGACTTGCGTTTTCGCATAGCGGTTATAGACTTGGTTTTGGAGGAGGCTACTATGACCGTTTCCTGGCAGACTTCCAGGGAATGACCGTTTCCTTGGCCTTCAAAGATCAGCTGGTTGGTGAAATCCCCGTTGAGAGCCATGACATACCCGTACAGAAAATCATCCACGGCGAAGGGGTAATCCATATTGGAAATTGACCAGATTCTGATCATAGGGTTTATCGCTGGAGTTGCAGGCATGTCTGCCTATTTTCAGCTTCTTAAACCATCTGGGGCTTTTGCGGCTTTTTTGACTGGGATATTGATATGGGCAGGATTTGGATTCAAGGGAATGATATTATTGGGAGTTTTCTTCCTAACCTCTAGCCTGCTTTCCAAATATAAAAGCCAGCGTAAAGAACAACTGGGTGAATTACATGAAAAGGGATCGGCAAGGGATTGGGCACAGGTAGCAGCGAATGGGGGAACTGCAGCACTCGCTGGCCTGGCAAATTTCATATCACCTGATCCTGTCTGGTTCATTGTACTGGCAAGCTCACTTGCCAGTGCAAATGGAGATACATGGGCTTCGGAATTAGGCGTATTGAGCAAAGTACAGCCATTATCGATCAAATCTTTTAAAAGAGTTCCAAGAGGAACTTCAGGTGCGATTTCAATTGTTGGAACAGCTTCAGCTGCGGCTGGTTCTTTGTTGATTGCCCTGATTGCTGATTACCTGTTTAAGTTGGGGGCAGGATGGACAGTAGCAGTTTTTCTGTTGGGGGTGACGGGAACGATGGTTGATACCTGGCTCGGGGCCTATCTCCAGGCGGGCTTTGCATGCGCTAAATGCAATTTGCTGACAGAAAAAACAACACATTGCTCTGAACCGACCCGACATGTTTCCGGTCTGGTCATGATGAATAATGATGCAGTCAATTTTCTTTCATGTTTTACAGCGGCTATGGGGGGAATGTTATTATATAGCATTCTCTAACACTCAGCTGAAAAGCTGCTTTTCCTTCCTTTAAAAACCTGGATTGAATTGTAACAAAGTGTTTATAATGATAACGTTTACTCTGTCAAACAGCGATACATATCCATTGTAAAAAAACGTACAATTAAATCATCCATTATATCATTAGGGGGAAATGCGATATGAAAAATCGTGTAAACCGAGTTGTTCTGGTTGGAACCGGCTTCGTTGGATCAAGTTATGCCTTTGCGATGGTCAACCAGGGTGTAACAGAGGAATTGGTTCTTGTGGATCTGAATAAGGATAAATCTGAAGGGGACGCAATGGACTTGAATCACGGAATGGCGTTCGCCCTTTCACAGACGAAAATTTGGTTCGGTTCATATGCTGACTGCAAGGATGCAGACCTGGTGGTACTTTGTGCAGGCGCAAACCAAAAGCCTGGCGAAACAAGACTGGATCTGGTGGAGAAAAATACGAGGATTTTTAAAAGCATAGTAGATGAAATCATGGCAAGCGGTTTTGACGGGATTTTTCTTGTCGCGACCAATCCGGTCGATATCCTGACCTATGCTGTCTGGAAATTCTCGGGACTTCCAAAGGAACGAGTCATTGGCTCAGGGACTATCCTCGATACAGCCAGATTCAGATTCTTGCTTGGGGACTACTTCAAGGTAGATTCACGTAATGTCCATGCCTATATCATAGGGGAACATGGAGATACCGAACTGCCTGTATGGAGTCATGCAGATATTGGCGGAAAGCCGATTGCCAAAATGATAAAAGACCAGGAACATTACAAGCATGATGACCTGGAGGAAATCTTCACAAATGTACGTGATGCAGCCTATCATATCATCCAGCGTAAAGGCGCAACCTATTATGGGATCGCCATGGGCCTTGTTCGATTGACGAAGGCCATCCTGCAGGATGAAAACTCCATCCTGACTGTATCCGCCCATCTGGATGGCGAGTACGGACACGATGATATCTACATTGGTGTGCCAGCGATCGTAAATCGAAATGGAATAAGGGAGATCGTCGAACTGCCGCTTGAAAAAGAAGAACAGCAAAAATTCGACCATTCTGTAGAGGTATTGAGAAAGGTCATGGATCCTGTCATGAAAGCATAAGAAAAAGGGCTGTCCACGATGCAGCCCTTTTATCTTTTTCAAAAAACGAAACCGCTTTCTTCTATTATATATAGTAACATTTTTAACCCATCTTTTTTTGGTATGAAAGGATAAAAATGTGCTTTTATTCCTAAAATAAAAAGGGAGGGATATATATGGCAAGAAAAATGGTTTCAATTTTTATGCTTGGCCTCGCAGGATACCTTGTATTCGAGAACAGATACAGGGTCATGAATATGCTTCTGGGAAACAGTTTCCTGCGCCGGGTGGCAGTGGGCTCGATCATGGGACTGCCTGGAATCAGAAGCAAGATGATGGGTTCATTATTTTCAGGGCCTTCGGAGTTCCAGTAAAAAGACCTTTATAAGGTCTTTTTCTGCTTTAAAGGCCTCTTTATATCTGGTAGGAAGTTATTTGGTTTATAATAATTTGGGAGAGGAAAAAATATAGATAATACATAGTGGCCGGATTTTGGGCGGGAAAGTAGGGGAGAAGTTGGCTTTTTTGGAAGAGTATTTGTTTTGGAAAGTTGCAGAATTCCTGATTGTAAATAAGGAGTACCGTATCCTCCAGGTATCACAGGATCAGGGAGAATTGTGGCTGGAGAAGACTGAAAACAAGCAAACGCAGGTTGTTCGCCTGCTTCAATATAATCTGGACTGGAGCAACTGGCTTCAACGTGACATCATTTTGATCGCTGAAAATGGAGAAAGAATCCGCAGGAAGTTTGCTAAAGGAGAATTAAAGATCCTAAACCTCTACTTTAGTGCATATCCTCCAGTGGATGATTATGAATTTCGTCTTGCTGAGCCATATCTTTCTGTAAATGGAAAGGTCACTGTTGAGTCCATTTTGATAGAAAGGTCCAATGCGGGGGAAGCCTTAGGGAAACTGGAAAGCAGGTTCAATGACCAACTAAGAATTGATTTTGCCGAGGAACACTCTGGCGAAGAAATCGAGACCATCAAAAAAAATACTCTTTTAAGCGCGGTAGAAAGGGCAAAAGAGGAACAATCTGTCTTTAACTACGGAAAACCCTTTTTCACCTATATATTCATTGCCATCCAGGTAGTAATGTTTCTTGTTCTTGAGGCGGCGGGGGGAAGTACAGATACTTCCACCCTGATCAAGTTTGGTGCGAAATTCAACCCGCTGATCCTTGGTGGTGAATGGTGGCGCTTCTTCACGCCGGTGATTATCCATATTGGCCTGCTCCATTTGTTCATGAATACCCTGGCTTTATATTATTTAGGAACAATGGTGGAACGGCTGTATGGTAATTTTCGATTTTTGGTTATATACATCCTGGCAGGATTTAGTGGAGTGCTTGCCAGTTTTATATACAGCCCGAATCTTTCGGCTGGAGCAAGCGGAGCGATTTTTGGCTGCTTTGGAGCCTTGCTGTATTTTGGTGTAGCAAAACCAAGGTTGTTTTGGCGGACATTGGGTTTGAATATACTTGTTGTACTTGGCATCAACCTGGCATTCGGATTTACCATCCCCGGAATCGATAATGCGGGCCATATAGGAGGCCTGGTCGGGGGGTTTGCAGCAGCGGGAATTCTTCATCTCCCAATGAAAAGACGCCTTTTGCTTCAAACCTCCTTCCTGGCAGTGACGATTGCGGCGATCTTTTTCACCTTACAATATGGTTTTAGCGAAAATGCTGACCTGGTCGATGAAAGGTCCATTTTGGTGCTTGCACAGCAGCATGTAAAGGAAGAAGAATACCAGCAGGCAAATGACCTTCTCACAGAGTACGGCAAGTCGGAGCAACTCTCAGCAGAATCCTTGTTTATGCTTTCTTTTACCGAAATCAAGCTGGGAATGCTGGAAGAGGCCAAAATCAATCTTCTAAAAGTGATCGAGATGGAACCGGATTTTCATGAAGCGTACTATAATCTTGCCTTAATCTTTTTTGATGAAAAAAATCTAGATCTGGCGCGTATATACGCTAAAAAAGCAGTTGAGCTAAATCCTGGAAAAGAAAGCTATAAAAAGACACTTGAGCAGATTAATTCCTATCTTGAAGAAGCTGCTTGAGGATGATGCTTTCTCCGGTCCTTGTCTGGGTGACAACCAGCAGATGGCTTTTATCCTTAGCGATCAAAATCAAAGGCATGGTACTGCCAATTGGGTCAACGGCAGTGCCATCGCTTTTTTTTATGCCCAGATAATAATTCTTATATAACCCTTCCCACAACTTTCCCAGTATGTTAGCGGTTTCCCTCTTCGTAAACCCTGTTATAGGCTGATCTTCGTATTTCCTGATTGTATCCAGCGGGATGGATAGGTAATCTGACGCTTTGAACCTGAATGTTTTTTCAGCTTGTTTCAAACTTCGGTCAAGCCTGTTTCGCACACTTTGGTCAAGCACTTTTTTCCATTCCTTTTCTTGATTGCTTTTGGCGATGGTGAAGGATTGGAGCGGACTGAACAGAGAGTCGACTACATAGATCATGTCATCGGACATTCTTTGGGCACTTGTGATCCTATCCCCGTCACCATGAAGCTCTGCATAGTGAAAAGAAATGGCGTCATATCTTGCGCTTTCTCCGTATGAGTTAAGTTCTTCCTGGGATAAATCTGCCGTATCCTGCTCCCATTTGGCCAATTTCCCTTTTAAAAGCCCATTGGCGAACAAGAGTCCCATATCCTGGCGAAGATAAGCCTCTTGGTCCAAGCTTGAATGGATCTTCCAATCAACCTGATGTTGATTGTTTTTTTTGTCTTTTAATAGCGTTAAGGAAGTACTGGCACTTTTATACTTTACTGCATCATTCAATGGGAAAAATGTGATTGTTTCGACGGAAGTGTTGCCGATTTGGAATTGGATCAATAATGCAGAGACAGCAATTGCCATTGCACTTATACTCAAAAACCATAACTTTTTCATCCTGCTCATCCTTTTCCGATAATAGGGTTTGTCGGTATAACCACTATATGATACTTGTCCTGATCACATGCCTTGAAGTATGTTTTTAAATTGTTTTGGCTATGATGGAAAAAGGAATCGACAGGAAAATAATGGTCGGTTGTAATGAGAGGTGTTAGTCTATGGCAGAAAAAACGAAGCATCCGGTCCAGGAGAACTTAAAAGAAAATATCGCTTACTTAAGAGAAGAATTAGGGGTCGATAAAAGTTTCGATGTGATTCAGCTTGATGTCGAATATGCCGGCAGAGATATGGCGCTGTTCCTTGTAGATGGATTTGTCAAGGACGACATCATGCTTTATATCATGCAGTTACTGGCCAAGCTTGAACCAGGGGCCCTTGAAGTCGATACATTAAAAAAACTGGTCAAGACGTATATTCCATATGTAGAGGTCGAGACGACGGATAACCTTGATAAAGTTGTCGATATGGTGCTGGCCGGACCGACCGCCCTTGCAGTGGACGGGTTAACAGAAATCATCCTGATTGATGCGAGGACATATCCTGTACGCGGCCCAGAGGAACCTGACACAGAAAGGGTAGTGCGAGGTTCAAGGGACGGCTTCGTGGAGACTTTGGTCTTCAATACGTCGCTTACGAGAAGGAGAATCCGTGACCGCACATTAAGAATGGAATATATGCAGGTAGGCAGAAGGTCTCAAACGGATATTGTCATTTGTTATATTGAGGATATCGCAGATCCTGAAATGGTAGAGAAAATAAAGGGGGCGATCAGCAAAATTGATACGGACGGGCTGCCGATGGCTGAGAAAACAATTGAGGAATTTATCTCAGGGCGGCATTGGAATCCATTTCCGAACGTAAGATACACGGAACGACCGGATACAGCAGCCACTCATTTATACGAAGGGCATGTTTGCATTATCGTCGATGGTTCCCCAAGCGTACTGATTACACCGACAACATTCTGGCACCATCTTCAGCATGCTGAAGAGTACCGTAATAAGCCGCTTGTCGGCGCATATTTGAGGATGGTACGCTTCCTGGCGGTATGGTCGTCCCTATTTCTGCTGCCGTTATGGTATTTATTCGCCGTTAAGCCGGAACTCCTGCCGAAATCGATGTCATTTATCGGACCAAATGACCCCGGAGAGATTCCATTGTTTTTACAGTTTTTCCTGATTGAAATTGGAATCGATGTTCTCAGGATGGCGGCCATCCATACACCAACTTCACTGGCAACTGCCCTTGGCCTGGTCGCAGCGCTGATGATTGGACAGGTGGCCGTGGAAGTAGGTCTTCTGACAAATGAAGTCATCCTGTATCTGGCCATCGCAGCGATTGGTACATTTGCGACGCCAAGTTACGAAATGAGCCTGGCAAACCGGCTTGTGAGGATTTTCTTATTGATCATGACTGCGGCCTTCCAGCTTTATGGTTTCCTGATTGGCATTGTGCTCTTCATCATTCTGCTGGCCAGAATGAAATCGTTCGGTGTGCCATATCTATGGCCATTCATCCCTTTCAATCCACGGGCATTCAGGGATGTGCTTATAAGATCACCGATACCTCTAAAAAACAGGAGACCAAGGATATTGAAACCGCAGGACCCTGACCGTTAAACTTAACTTTGAGAAGCAGCGATCTCCGATTGCTGCTTTTTCTAATTGATAACTAGTGCAGTTTTTGTCAGAAAATCTTGTCCAGCCTACTTGAGGGGGCAAAAGGTATCCTTTATACTAAGTATGGTAAAGCATGCTCTTATTTTCACAAATTGAGGGGATTAATTTGAAGACAATTTATGATATCCAGCAGTTCCTTAAAAATTTCGGGACATTCATTTACATAGGAGACAGGGTGGCGGATTTGGAGCTCATGCACGCTGAGCTCAAGGAACTGTATAATTCCCAATTGATCGAGACAAAAGATTACCAATCTGCGGTCTTGCTCTTGAGGCAGGAAATCCGGATGGAACAAGAAAAAAAAGCAAAAGAGAAAAGGTGAAGCATGATGGCTGAAAAATGGCTTGTTGGTGTAGATTTAGGAGGAACGACAACGAAACTTGCTTTCATCAGTTTGTATGGAGAAATCCTGCATAAATGGGAAATTCCCACTGATGTTTCTAACGAAGGGAAAAATATAACTGTCAATATTGCAAAAGCAATTGACGCGAAGCTGGAGAAGCTTGGGCATTCTAAAAGTGAAATTTTGGGAATTGGTATGGGAGCCCCCGGCCCTGTTGACCTGGCTACCGGTGTTATTTTTGAAGCGGTTAACCTTGGCTGGCGAGAGCCTTATCCGCTTAAGGATTTGCTTGAAGTGGAAACCTCGCTCCCGGCAGTTATCGATAATGATGCAAACTGTGCGGCTCTTGGGGAAATGTGGAAAGGTGCCGGAAATGGCGCCAAGGACTTGGTGTGTGTAACCCTGGGTACAGGTGTAGGCGGAGGAGTCATTACCAATGGTGATATTGTCCACGGAGTGAGTGGCGCTGCCGGTGAAATCGGCCATATTACTTCACTTGCAGAAGGCGGAGCTCCATGTAATTGCGGAAAAACAGGCTGTCTTGAAACCATTGCATCGGCTACAGGCATTGTAAGAATTGCTGTTGAATTATTGAATGCTCATTCTTCTGAAGGTGATCTTGCAGCATTGTACAAGGAAACTGGAATTGTAACAGCCAAGGATGTCTTCGATTCAGCGAAACGGAATGATGAGTTGGCCTTGATAGTTATAGATACAGTTGCCTTGCATTTGGGAATTGCCCTTGCAAATATCGCTAATACCCTCAATCCGGAGAAAATCGTTCTGGGAGGCGGGGTTTCTAAAGCGGGGGATGTCTTGCTGAACCCCGTAAAAGAGCAATTCTTGCGTAATTCTTTTCCGCGTGTAGCGCAATCGACCGAAATCAGCATCGCTACCCTAGGGAATGATGCCGGCGTGATTGGTGCTGCCTGGCTTGTTAAAAATAAAATTGGACATAACTAAAATGGCGAAGGAGTTTTCTATGAGAAAACTCCTTATTTTATTCGTGCCAAAAGTTTCAATTTTCCGAAAATGGTTATTTCTGAAACTTTTCCAGGTTTAAGTCGTCTATAATAGTGGAAAATTACAATGAATGGTCTACGCTTTTTTAGCTTCTAATTTTGTTTGCTTTTTAAGAAAAAAAGTATTAAGATTATCTTTGATTCTTGAGAGAATGGAAAAATAAACCTAAAAATTCCCGAATCTGTTTTTTATTAACAGGGAGGTAGCAACCGGATGAAAAACAATAAATGGCCTAAAGTTTCTTTAGTCGCCATCGCCACAATCCTGCTTTGGCTGAAGACTTATATAGCCTATAAGACGAGCTTCGATATTAAAATCGAAAATTGGAGACAGGAGATTATCCTGTTCATAAATCCATTAAGCTTCCTGATGATTCTGTTTGGACTCAGCATGTTCATGAAGGAAAAGGCTCAGAGACGTTATATTATGATTACTAGTTTTATAGTATCCGCAGTGTTGTTCGCGAATGTCGTGTTTTACCGCTTCTTCAATGATTTCCTGACCATTCCCGTTCTGTTCCAGACGAGCAATATGAGTGATCTGGGGAGCAGTGTGACGGAGCTGATCAACTTCAGTGATTTACTTTACTTTACGGATTTCATCGTTTTAGCACTCATCATGAAATTCAAACCAGTTCTTTTGGGCTGGCATGAATATAGCAAAGTGGACCGCAGAGCCTATTTCCTTGTCGCTGTCGCGATTGCTTTATTCAACATGGGAATGGCTGAAACAGAACGTCCCCAGCTCTTGACGAGGACTTTCGACAGAGAAATGCTCGTCAAGAATATTGGAACATACAATTACCATCTCTATGATGCATTCCTGCAGTCGAAGTCTTCTGCCCAGCGAGCAATGGCCGACGGCAGTGAACTGGCTGACATCGACAACTATGTGCGAGCAAACTATCTGCCGCCGAATGATGAGATGTTTGGAATCGCAAAAGGCAAAAACGTCATCCTGATTTCGCTGGAATCGACACAGGAATTTGTTATTAATCAAACCGTAAATGGACAGGAAATTACGCCATTCCTGAATGATTTCATCAAAGAAAGTTATTACTTCAATAATTTTTATCACCAGACGGGCCAGGGAAAGACTTCAGATTCTGAATTCCTGGTGGAAAACTCCCTGTATCCATTAAGCCGAGGGGCAGTCTTCTTTACGCACTCTGGAAATGAATATACCGCTACACCTGAAATCCTGAATGAAAATGGCTATTTCACCGCTTCCTTGCATGCGAACAACAAGAGCTTCTGGAACCGGGACATTATGTATCAATCATTAGGATATCAGCGGTTCTACTCGCTGCCGGATTACGAGGTGAATGAAGAGAATTCCGTTGGCTGGGGATTGAAGGATATTGACTTCCTGCAGCAGTCCGTTGATCACTTGAAGGCGATGCCAAAGCCGTTCTATTCGAAGTTCATCACATTGACAAACCATTTCCCATTCGAATTGAATGAAGAAGATCAATTTATACCGCCATACACGTCTAATGACAAGACAGTCAACAATTATTTTCCGACTGTCAGGTATGAGGATGAAGCCATTAAGCAGTTCATCCAGAAATTAAAAGATGAAGGCTTATATGAAGATTCGATCATTATTCTTTACGGAGACCATTATGGAATATCTGATAACCATAATAAGGCGATGAGTGAGTATCTTGGCAAGGAAATCACGCCATTTGAAAGCACACAGCTGCAAAAGGTGCCGTTGATCATTCACATCCCTGGGCAAGAGGGCAAGACAATGACAACGGTCGGAGGACAGATCGACATCAAACCGACAATCCTGCATTTGCTGGGAATCGACACTAAGAATAATATCGATTTCGGATCTGACCTGTTCGCCAAGGACCGCCGTGACTTTGCTGTTCTTCGCGATGGCAGCTTCATCACCAAGGATCATGTCTTTACTCGTGAGACCTGCTTTGATAAAGCCACAGGTGAACCGACAGATCAGGAAGCGTGCGCACCATATTTTGAAGCTGCAGATAATGAACTTGGATACTCCGATAAAATTATTTATGGAGATTTACTGAGATTCTATGGTGAGCAAAATGAAGGCAAGGATCTATCTGATCCGAATTCCAAAGAGTAAATAACCTGTTAAAAACCTGCGACCCTGGGGCGCAGGTTTTTGTTATGGAAAGATTGCCTTGTGTATTTTAAAATTGAGTTTTTACTTAAAGAGGTGTATGTTATCATCAATGACTGTACCAAATGTAAATTTTATTGGATTTTTCAAAAATCATTGAAACATTTAGCTGTTCTCAACGTACAGATATATACATTGTCAAAAAGGTGGTGTAGGAGTGGAACAATTGAAGGAGAATACATATCAAACACCTTATGTCAGATGGGTCATATTCATCATTGTCACTTCTGCATTCATCCTTTCCGGGTGCTCTCAGCAGCTGGATGTATCACTCCACAAAACAGCCGGCCATAGCCTTGACCGCATTAAAGAAACTCCAGGGATGTCCTTTCTAGGTTCCGAGGTCATTCCCATCAAGCTAGGCAGGCAAGAGGAATTTAATAAGGTTTCAGGATGGCTGAGCAATACAGAGATACTTTATATTTCAAATATAAACGAAAACAGTTCAATTCTTTATTCATACAGCCTAATAACAGGTCAAGCCACATCGCTGTACAAAAGCAGCCAGCCAATCATCACGGCTGAGATCAGTCCAAAAAAGGATAAGGTTTTGATTCACAGTTCCGCATCTGATGAAGCAGTACTGACTGTCATCGATTTATCAGGCAAGGAATTGTATTCAGGGAAAATCGAATCATATGAATTGACCTTTGAATGGAATCCATTCAATGACGATTTGCTTGTTGTATCTGCTTTTACAGAAGAATGGGATTTCAACACGTATTTACTGGATCTAAAGGAGAACAGCCTGAAGGCACTCCATTTGCCTGAGCCATTTGTCAGGTGGATTTCGGAGGATGTGCTTGTCTATCAGCAATGGAATGAGAATGAAATATCGTTAAAGGCGCCATTGAAATCTTTTTCTGTCAGCGGGGATCATTCCGAAACATTGTTTGAGGACGTATATCAATTTGATTCAATTGGAAAGTATTTATTGACGATCGAGGTAGATGAAGGCGAAAATCCAGGATTTGGATTATACACCTTCACCAGGGACGGGATCCATCCTGCGGGGAGGTTGACCGCTCCTTTGCTGACATCTTTCTCTGGATGGGTTGTTCCTTTTTATGATTTAATGGATGATGGAAAGGCTTTTATGTATCTGCGGGCAAAGGAGCAAGGAGAGGCAGATCTTTATGATGGCGGTTTTGACTTGATGAGGTATCATTTAGGGGAGAATAAAGAAGAAATGATTTTCTCTGAACTGGCAAATGAACCACTTTCCTGCTCGCCTTCCGGTGAAATGTGCCTGTATGGTTTCCAGTTAGAAAGAGTGTTGAATATCGACACGAAGGAAATCGTTGAAATTGTTCGATAATTCGTTCAGCAAGGAGAGATTAGAATGGCAATTGTAGATGTAACAGTAATTCCAATCGGAACTCAGACACCTAGTGTCAGTTCCTATGTGGCTGATATCCAGCGCATCCTAAAAAATTATGAAGAGCAGGGCAAAATCCGTTATCAGCTCACGCCGATGAATACCTTGATTGAGGGAGAACTGCCTGTATTATTTGAAGTAGTCCAGGCAATCCATGAAGCACCGTTCAATAAGGGTATTCAGCGAGTGGCCACTAATATCCGGATCGATGACAGGCGGGATGTAAAAAGAAAGATGGAGGATAAAGTCAACAGGGTTAACGAATTGCTTAAGCAATAGACCATATAAATATAAAAGACCACCTGACAAAGGTGGTCTTTTATTGTGATTGAATTAGTGTGCTGTCGGGAATCCGTGGTTAAGGACTGTCATGACTGTGAACCAGCCAATAACGAGGAATGTTCCTCCGCCGAATATGATTCCAAGAATGTTTTTGTTTTTAAGTGCCGAGAAAGTTGCATAACCGGCTAGCAGAGTAACTAAAGCGAAAACAATTGCCAATCCCATGATAAAGCCCCCTTCATAAATTAGGCAGACATTAAGTCTGTTCTTTGAAAAAATGTTTGGTTGTAATTTAGGCGGCAGCCTGTATGTAATGACAAGCATACACTCGTTTTTTATTTTATATTTTTTTACACCATTTGTCGAGGTCTAAAAATTCAACTTTTACTCCATATGCTTTTACTATACCCATTATTAGTTCAGTATAGTGGTTCGCCGCAAAATAAATTCCATTTGCAGCCTTAAATATTAGATGTTCCTCCAACTGAATCAGGGCCATCTCCATTTGCAGTCCATTGCCATCCAAAAATCGGAACGCTGATAGTTCATCAGCGAATAGACAGGTTGCGCCATCCACATGGAAACCATAGTCGAAAAAATCTTCTCCGGGGCTGCCTTCTGTTTTGACCAGGAGATGTGTTGATTCAAGCAAGTCCGCTTCCCTGAGTAATCCAATCGCTTCATCTGCATCCTTTTGCTCGATATATATATAGAAATTCTTATAAATGAGATGCGGTGGAGCAACTTGCATAAGTACTTCCTTAAAATCGGGCAGCTCCGCAATAAAAGGGTTTGCTTCTGTTGCAATGACAAAATTCATTTATCTTCTCCTTATCAAATTAGAAAGATCAGTCTTGAAATTTATTAACCGGCTCTTCCCGGCAGACAACTGTGCTTTGCTTTCTTATCAAATCCTTAAAACATAGCTTACATTAGTGTAGAATAAAAACATACATATTACCAATAGAAGCGGAGGCTGCTTACAATGAAATGGAAACAGATTCCCCTGGGTCCTTTGCAGACGAATTGTTATGTCGTTTATGATGAAAGTCAATCATGCCTGATTGTGGATCCTGGTGAAAACCCAAGGAAGTTGACTGCGGTGATCGAACAGCTTGAACTTAAGCCTGAAGCGATTGTATTGACACACGCACATTTTGACCATATCGGTGCAGTGGATAGAATAAGGGATAAGTATGGCATTAAGGTCTTTATCCATGAAAAAGAAAAAGACTGGCTCACCGATCCTGCACTTAATGGATCGAAACACTTTATGCTGAACGAGCCAATCAAAGCCAGAGCAGCGGACTATTTGTTCAAAGATGAAGGTGAGATGTCCATCGGGAATTTCAAGTTCGAAGTTTTGGAGACACCAGGGCATTCCCCGGGGAGTGTATCCTTTTACTTCCCAAAGGCGAATTTTGTCGTGGCCGGAGATGCCCTGTTTCAGGGAAGCATCGGAAGAACTGACTTGCCGGGAGGAAACCATAACCAGTTAATCAAAAGCATTCACGATAAACTGCTGGTATTGCCTGAGGAAACCGAGGTACTGCCTGGACATGGGCCAGCCACGACCATCGGTATCGAAATGGACTCCAATCCATTTTTAAATGGATTTTAATTTTAGGCTCTGTTAAAGCTGAATGTTGATTTTAAAAATCCTGTTGATTGTAGTGGAAGGCGCGTAGACTCCTGCGGGCGCAGCTGGTCAGGTGAGACCCCGCAGGAGCAAAGCGACGAGGAGGCTCAGCGCCAGCCCCGCGGAAAGCGAAGCGCCTGGAACGAAAATCAACAGCCGTGGTTAACAGAGCCGAATTTTTCAAAAAAACTTATAAACTAGAAAAACCCTTCTCGGCTGAGAAGGGCTTTTCTGGGGGATGTTCTATTCATATCATGGGAGGGGATATAGTTAAGCTACTAGTAAAACTTTATAATAAAGAATACACTATGTCAATAGTGAAAACCCTTTTCAAGGAGTCATTATGAAAGAAATAATCAAAGAGTTTATTGAAGCTTCGCCAAAAAAGATGATCACATATGCGGACTATATGCAGCTTGCACTCTATCATCCAGAGGAAGGCTATTATATTAAGGAACGCAAAAAAATTGGGAAGGAAGGGGATTTTTATACATCAAGCAATGTGTCTGATGTGTTTGGCAAATTAATAGGGAAGTGGTATGCGAAAAAGTACGGTGTACTCAACGTGCCGCCATCTGTTTGTGAAATCGGAGCAGGAAACGGCCGTTTTGCACGGGCATTCATTGAAGGCTGGCGGGAACTGAACGCAGAAACGCTGACATACTATATTGTCGAAAAAAGTCCTTATCATCGAAGTCTGCAGCATGCAGAGCTGGCAGGTCTTGAAAATGTCAGGATCGTGCATGGTGATACATATGCAGAAACAGAAATGCATCAGGGAATGATTTTTTCCAATGAGTTATTTGATGCCTTTCCAGTCCATGTCGTTGAAAAGATTGATGGCGTCGTGCACGAGGTTTTTGTTGCCAGTGAGGATGATCAACTAAAAGAAATAAAAGTTCCTGTTTCTGATGAAGAGATTATTAAGTTTCTAAATGATCAGCAATTCATGCTTGCTGAAGGTCAAAGGATCGAAATTCCGCTTGCCATGGAACCATTCATTCATTCGATAGCAGAAAACCTGGATAAAGGTTTGATGGTGACCGTGGATTACGGATATACAAAAGATGAATGGATGCATCCATCGCGGAGAAAAGGGAGCCTGAGAGGCTATTACAATCATCAGATGCACCATGACATCCTGGAGCATCCTGGGGAGATGGATCTCACCAGCCACGTGCATTTTGATGCTCTCAAAGATATTGGCGAAGCATGGGGTCTCAAATTCCTTCAAAAAATGAGGCAGGATCAATTCCTGATTGCTGCTGGCCTCCTCGAGGAACTAGGGCAGCATCAAGACCCGAATCCATTTTCCGAAGCAAGCAAGAGAAATCGCGCAATCCGGAGTCTGATCCTGCCAGGCGGAATCAGCCAGTCATTTGATGTTGTCATCCAGGGGAAAGGCCTGGGGGATCCGGCGAAAAAATTATTCCAGGCAAAATAAAAAAAGCGATGGATGACCATCGCTTTTTTTATTTGAGCATGCACAATCGATCAATGTCCGGCTCCACCTAGTGGCATCATAAATGTTGACCAGTAAGTAAAACCTGCAAAGAAAACCGTTAAGTATGCGCCGAAGACGTAAATGTACATACGCTCAGACAGTTTCAAGTAACTTAAAAGCAAGAAAAATCCAGTTTGACCAAAGAAAATCAAGGACGTTGTATACATGTCACCCAAGAAAAACATGACAGCAAAGATTCCCGTCCAGAATCCTAAAACTCTGTACATACGATCCAAAGATATCCCTCCTTTACCCTACATGTCCATCACTATCATATTATAAAGTAAAGTGGAGTGAAAAGTAAACAAGGATTGATTATTGTGCGATAACAGCCTGGTATGAACAAGAGTCACAGCCTGTGAACATATTTTCTTTTTCAATCAGTTCAATTTCCCCAAACAGGGATTCGAACATGCCGCGCAAAAACTCATAATGCATATTGCACACTGTTTCAGTATGTTCCATGGCAACTTCCTTGAAAGGGCAGTTGAAAATCTGGAAATAAATTTTTGTCTTCTCACTATTAGGTTCGAACTCTGGATAGAAACCAGCAAGCGTAGCAGCATTTTTGATTGAGTTCAGTTTATGTTCGAATGTCATTTCTTCTGACATTTGCGGATGGCGTGAGATCTCCTGTTCCATGAGTTCTGCGCCAAATCGCTTTCCCGTCATATACAAAGCGTTCTTTCCTGCTTCACCAAGTGACATCATTGTCGTCATGGCGATTTTTGACAGAAGCTGATAATCACGGAAAGGGAAGTGCAGCTGGATGACTTCATCTGACAAGCGGTATAGTCTGCTAGGACGTCCACCCTTGCCCGTCTTTTTTGTCTCCGAAATCAGCATGTTCACATCTTCGAGTTTTGATAAATGCAATCTTGCCACATTTGGGTGAATTTCAAAATTGTCGGCGATTTCCTGTACAGTCACATCTTTATGCCTTTTTGTGATGTATTGATAAATATAGTAACGCGTTGGATCAGACAAAACACTTGTAATTTTTAATGTTTGCTCCACCTTATTTCACCTCAGACCACTAATTTGCCTTCATTATAATACAAGGGAAAATAAGGTTTACACTGTTTACACTATATGTTTAGAAAATGTTCACAACTAAATGGCGAAATGATGACAAAATACTATACAAAACTTATACAAAAGTTATACAATGTATTCAGAAGATAATTTTGTTCGCCAGGAGGTAACCCTTAATGGAAGAGCTGACGTTTTTTTCTTATCCAAGCTGTACATCATGTCGTAAAACGAAAAAGTGGCTGATTTCAAACAGCGTGAAATTCAATGAACGTCATTTGTTCAAAGATACGCCGAGCCAGAAGGAACTGATGGAAATATTGACGTTAACGACTGAAGGCGTCGATGAACTGCTTGCGACCAGGGGAGAAACCTTTAAAAATCTCAAACTTGATGTAGATGAACTTTCACTTTCAGAAGTGATCAATCTTGTGATCAAAGAACCAAAGCTTTTAAGGCGTCCGATTTTGACGGATGGGAAAAAGCTGATCGTTGGATTCAATCCGGATGCGCTGAAAAAAATCGCCAAATAAAAAAACGGAAGTGGATGCTTCCGTTTTTTTATTTTTGGGACTGAAGTCCCCAAATAGCTGGGCTAGCTGGATTCGAACCAACGCATGACGGAGTCAAAGTCCGTTGCCTTACCGCTTGGCTATAGCCCAATGATAGGTTATTGATGCTACGGTAGTTATTATGAATAGAACTGTCACCATTTATACACATTCATCACATTTTTTTCGCAGGAACAGGAGGAACTATGTCGAAATCCTTTTGTATAACGAAAAAGGTGGTGCATCCCTATTGTAAAATCAATTGAACTGCTGGCGGAAAATATTTTAAAAGATGCTTTAAAGAGCGGCGCTTCGGACATTCATATCATCCCGCGAGAGAGAGATACCCTGATAAAATTCAGGCTCGGCAATCAGCTGCTACCCCGGTACACTCTTGAACAGGGTGATTGTGAACGGCTCATTTCCCATTTTAAATTCACCGCTTCGATGGATATAGGCGAAAAGAGAAGGCCGCAAAGTGGTGCCTTTACCTACCAGGACGACGATCGGAAAATTGGCTTGAGAATCTCCACACTGCCAGCCTACCAGAACGAAAGCATGGTCATACGTCTCCTTCCCGAACAAAACCAAATTCCTTCATACCAAATATCATTATTCCCATCCACATCGAAAAAATTAATTTCCCTTTTAAAACATGCTCATGGTCTGATTATTTTTACCGGCCCTACAGGCAGCGGCAAAACTACCACATTGTATTCGATGCTTTCTGAAACATCGGAAATGGTCAATCGCAATGTTATCACACTTGAAGACCCCATTGAAAAACCGAGTGAAGCAGTGCTTCAGGTCCAGGTCAATGAACGGGCCGGAATCTCATATTCTGCCGGCTTAAAGGCGATTCTTCGGCATGATCCCGACATCATTATGGTCGGGGAAATCAGGGATAAGGAGACTGCGGAAACAGCAATAAGGGCGTCCTTGACTGGACATTTGGTACTGACGACGATGCATACACGGGATGCAAGGGGAGCAATCTACAGGCTGATTGAATTCGGGATCAATTGGCTTGAAATCGAACAGACCTTGATCGCAGTAACCGCACAAAGGCTTGTTGAACTCACATGTCCTTATTGTGAAGATACTTGCTCGCCGTTTTGCTATTCCTCTGGCAGCGGCAAAAGGGGAAATGTATTTGAAATCCTTACGGGAAGGGATTTATCTGCTGTATTGAAGGAAGCAAAAGGTGAACATCAGAATTACCACTACAAAACGCTTAAAGATGCGATCAAGAAAGGCATCGCTCTGGGCTTTATCAAGGAATCGGAATATCAGAGGTGGGTTTTAAATGAGGGAGAATAAATGGCCTGTCGCTGAACAGGCCAGGTTCCTGAAAAGGACAGGGGAGCTGCTGTCGCAGGGATATTCTTTAGCAGAAGCGATTGAATCGATGACATTCCATCTGGAGATGAAAAGGAAAGGTGATATCAAAAGAAGTCTGGATAAGCTGCGCGAAGGCTTTCCTCTATATTTAATCCTGGCGGAACTGAATTTCAAGAGAGATTTGATCAGCTATGTTTATTTTGCTGAGCAGCACGGTGGACTGGCCCATGCGGTCACTGAAGGGTCTGATATGGTTTTGAAACGTGAAGCCGATTATCAGAGGTTGAAAAAGCTTGCCGCATATCCACTGTTCCTGGCAGCACTCACATTTATCTTATTTTTTTTCGTCAACAAGGTGTTGCTGCCGAAATTCACCTCCCTTTTTTCGGATATGAACATGGCACCGAATATTTTCATGGCAACGATTGGTGCTGCTGATGACATTGTTCCCTTCTTATTCTATTTTCTTATCAGCCTCGCTGTGCTGCTTACCCTCTATTACAAAATGAAATTCAGGAAACTCCCAGTCTTACAACAAAAAACGAAACTGGTGAAACTTCCGTTTGCAGGCGGGTTGATCAAGCTTCTTTACTCGCATTCCTTCGCAGTCCAGTTAAGCTATCTGTTTTCGGGGGGCCTTCCGGTTCATGATGCCTTGAAGGTTTTTGAGCAAAATCGCCATGAACCATTTTCAAGTGAAATCGGAAAGGACATTATCTCAAAATTGGCAGCGGGCGAGGATTTTGACAGGGCGGTGGGTGACTATCCGTTCTTTGAGGCTGAATTGCCAAGGATCATCAGACACGGACAAAAGAACGGAAAGCTGGATCAGGAGCTTTATTTTTACAGCCGGCATTGCCTTAAAGAGCTTGAGGGAAAAATGGAAAAATCGATGAAAACGGTGCAGCCTGTGTTATACAGCTTCATTGGCCTGTTGGTCATCTCACTGTATCTGGCCATTCTGCTTCCAATGTTCCAAATGATGAAAGGGATTTAAAGTAGCTTGAAAACATGAAAAGGAGAAAAGAATAATGAGAAATCAAAAGGGGTTTACCTTGATCGAGATGATGATTGTGTTGCTGGTGATTTCGGTCTTGTTGATCATTACGGTGCCGAATATTGCGTCGCATAATAATAATATCAACAAGAAAGGCTGCGAGGGTTATATAAAACTTGTCGAAGCCCAGGTACAAGCTTATAAGATGGATAAGAAAGTCACTCCTACTTTTCAGCAGCTAAATGACGAAAAATACCTAAAAAGCCCTGATGCCGCATGTCCTGATGGAACAAAAATCGAGATTTTATCCGACGGGACTGTCCAGAAATCTGCGTCATGATCTGGAAAATAAAGAACACCGGCGGATTCACCATGGTTGAAATGCTTATAGTGCTATCAGCTTTCCTGATGCTCTCCGCTACATCTGTCTTTCTGTTTACTCCGCATAACGATGTCCTCGCAAAGGAACTTTTCTTTACCCAGCTAGAATCCGACCTCCTGTACAGCCAGCAATACGCCATATCCCACCAGGAACAAATCACTGTCCAATTCATTCCTGAGAACCATCACTATTTTATTAGGGGATCAAATTATGGTTCTCCTTATCTGGTCGATAGATATTATTCACCAGAGGTTTCGGTTGAACAAGGCACGATGAAATTGCTTTTTCACTATATGCCGGATGGGAATATCGATAGTTTCGGGTCTTTATATGTTACTGCGGGCTCAAAAAAATTCCGGATGATGATCCAGATTGGAAAGGGCCGATTTTATGTTGTTGAAGAATGATAAAGGCTTTTTTCTGGCAGATATGGTTTTGTCCCTGGCAGCATTCCTTATGGCGAGTACGATTATGCTGCCCTTAGCGATAGTGGTGATCGGAATGACGGCGGATGTAAGGACAGACGAAGACGCAAACTCTATTTTATTCGATGAACTGATGTACTTGAAAATCGCAGGAACAGCGTCTGGTAGAGACTGGATTTCTCGTAATGGGAATCAATATGAATTGACAGTGACAAAAGATGAAAATAATTCTGAATGGGAGGTATGTGTTCACTATGAAAGCGACCAGCAACTCAAGAAAAAGTGTTCCTCAACTGAATGAGCTGGGCTTTACCATGCTGGAAATGCTTATATCATTGCTGGTGTTTTTAATGATTGCCTCAATGCTGCCTTTAGGTTTTAGGATCATCCTTGATGACAGTGTCACTGAAAAGGGAATCAGAAGGATGGAGTGGGATGTGTTCAGCAGTCAGGTAAAAAAGGAAGTTCGTACAGCTGAACAGTTGACGGTCCAGCCTGATAAGCTGTTAATGAAAGTCAATGGCCATTTTATCCTTTATGAAAAGTACGCTTCCAGCATGCGAAGGAAAGTTGATTATCAGGGGCACGAAATTTTAATGCAGAACCTCTCAAGCTTTACTTTTGAAGTAATTGCGGATGGTGTGATGATAAAAGCAGTCGGTTTAGATGGAACTCATTACTCGGTTAGAGTCCACCAGTTTTTTCAAACGGGGGGTGTTCAGCTATAAATGAAAAAGGGTTTATCTATCCATTAACGATGATTTTTTTACTTTTGATGTCCTTCTTTTTTCTGATTTTAACGGAACAGTATATTGCAGAGAAAAAGTTTGCCAAAGAAACCGAAACCATTCGACTCCAGGAATATTATATGCTGTCCTCCATGAAAGAAGCTGAGCTTCTGTTAAGGGAAGGCAATTTGCCCGCTAGCGGTATACTTTATTATAAATTTGGAAAAGTTGGCTTCCAGTCACGGTCCATATCTGCCTTCGTTGATGAGGTGACTTTCACCCTCGAGCTTGACAGCGGAGAAAAAGGGGTTGGTTTTGGCCAATATGACAAGGAAAAGGGCAGAATGATAAAATGGAAGGAAAAGAACTGACAGGTGATGACAAGATATGAGAGCGATTTATTTAATTGGGTTCATGGGTGCAGGCAAGACGACTGTCTCGCAGGAATTGTCTCGTAGAATGAATGTGGCAGTATATGATACAGACGAGGAAATCGTCAAAAGGACGGGGATGTCAATCAATGAGATATTCTCGAATGAAGGAGAAGAAAAGTTCCGCCTTTTAGAGACTGAGGTTTTGCGATCAATGCCTTCAAATGAAGCCGTTATTGCAACCGGGGGAGGGATCATAGGATCGGAAGAAAACAGACTGTATCTTAAAGACAAAGTAAATGTTGTCTACCTGCATGCAGAGCTTGAAAACATCCTGGAAAGGCTGAAGGATGACAATTCCAGGCCGTTATTGAGAAAGGATAAAATGAAAACAGCTGAAGCGCTGTACTTGAGCCGACTTCAATTGTATCGTGAAGCAGCGAGACTTGAAATCAATACTTCTGACAAAACAGTTCAGCAAATTGTCGATGACATCATCCAGCGTATTAAAAAATAACACATGGTTATACTTGATAACGTATGAAGGATGGTGTAACCATGAAAACAAATGATTACGTGAAATACCTTACCCAGACCGTTGTGAAATATATTGACCAGCCAAAAGAGGAGCGCCGGAAAATCAAACAGGCAAAAAAGGAAGCAGAGGCGACCTTTTTATTCAGGTGGTTCGGCATACTTCCATTTATGCTGATGTCCGGAGTAAAAAAGAAAAAGAAAAGATGACTTAAAGCCCGGCTAGGATGATAAGCCGGGCTTTACTATGTGTTTTTCAGAGTTTACTTAATCGCATTTTCAGTCAAATAGAAAAGTCCGCCATTGATGATGGAGAGCTGGACTTTTGGTTCATATTGTTCTTTTAGGGCTGTTTTTTCTGTTTCAAAGCTTTCGGATTTTTCTTCTTCATCTTCGTAAAAATGATGAAGTAAATCGAGGTCCTTCTGCCAGCGTTTTCTCGCATCAGCTGCCCAGGAATGATCCTCCTGCTCGATATTGGATGTCAAATAAGCCTGGATTCTATTCACTCCGCTCTTTGGCTTGATCAAAGGGGAAAGCGTATAGGCATAATCCGGTATTTTTGTTGTTAGCGGCAGTTTCAATAAACGTTCATGAAAGTTTTCCACCATCCTGCCATTGATTAGGTGGAGTCCAATAGAATGGAAAACATCCCGTTTTCTGTCACATTGATAGGATACTTTTATATTGATTCCGATCCAGGGGATCAAAGCGGTTTGTGCAGGATACTGGTTGTTTTCATATAGCCGGATGAAACCGGCAAGGTTCTTGGTCGATTCAAAGATTTGATGAAGGCGGGGCGAACCAAAATGGACAATTTCTCCCTTCAAATCATCTGGAGCCTGTTGTTTGTCGGTGATGAAGGTAAGCTTCATTGGATTCGGTACTCCACCGGTTTTCTCAAGATAATGCCAGTAAAACGGGCGGTTCATCAATTCCTTATCTAGCTCTATGGTGAGCTGCACAGTCATGTATCCTTTGTCATTTTCAACCAGTTCACAATTATTTGCCGTGAAATACCTTTCCAGAAAATTATGGATTTCCTGTTGCTGCACGCTGATTTTCCCCCTTCATATCTTCCGCGAACTGGATCATCGAGGTTAAGTTTTCCATCTTGATCCGAATTTCCCCCTCTGATGAAGACCTTCCGAAGATATCAACCAAGTGGTCTTCGATATTGCCAAACTCCAATTTTGTCAGGATATCATCAAGTTCGCCGATCACTTTTTCGAACAGGTTGATTTTCTCGTAAAGCAGCTTCATAACATGCTCTTCGACCGTATCCTTCGTTGCGAAGTTGTATATTTTCACATCTTTTTCCTGTCCAAGACGGTGGATCCTGCCGATTCTTTGCTCCAGTCTCATTGGGTTCCAGGGAAGGTCAAAGTTGATGATATGACTGCAGAATTGCAGGTTGATTCCTTCGCCACCGGCCTCGGTCGCGATCAACACCTGGACATTCTTCTGGAAGAGTTCTCTCATCCAGTCCTTTTTGCCGCGTTTGAACCCACCGCGGAAGGGAACCGAGGTGATGCCATTTTGCTTAAGGAACCACTGAAGGTACAGCTGGGTAGCCCGATATTCGGTGAAAATGATGACTTTATCATCTATTTGTTTGATCAACTCAAGCGCTTTTTCGGCTTTGGAGTTTTTCGTTACAGCTTCCACTCGTTTGATAAGTCCGGCAATGGTATTTTGAAATCCGACGGACGGGTTTTCCTGCCGTTGAAGCATATTTCTCAGTGTATAAAAGACAGCTTCCCTGCTGCTGCATGCTTCCCGCTGGAGGGTCATGAGTGAGAACTGGCTTGACGCAAGACCGCCAGCGGAACTTCTTAAGTCCTGTATCGAATCATATAAAGCCCGCTCTTCATTGGAAAAATGGATAGGAATGGTTTCTACATGTCGCTTTGTCCACTCGATTCCAGTATCGGAACGCCTGTTGCGAATCATCACTTTATTCACAAGTTCTCTTAAATGCTCATCATCATTGACAGACCGGGCATCTTTTTTGTATTTATCAAAAAACGCTGATTCACTGCCGAGATGACCGGGCTTCAACAGAGATACAAGGTTGAAAATTTCTTCGATCCGGTTTTGGATTGGAGTGGCCGTCAGCAGCAAACAGAACCGTTTTTTCAGGTTTTGGACAAATTCATAGTTTTTCGTTTTATTATTTTTCAATTTATGTGCTTCATCAATTATGATAAGGTCATAATTTAAGTTGTTGATGATGTCCCTGTGAGGGGCACGTTTGGCCGTATCAATTGAAGAAACCACCACATCGCATTGCTCCCATACATAGCTTTTCTTCTGGGCAATTGCAGGGATATGGAATTTGGTGTTCAGTTCCATGGCCCATTGGGAGACGAGCGAAGCTGGGACTAAAATCAGGACCTTTTTCACCAGCCCCCTGATCATATATTCTTTCAAAATCAATCCGGCCTCGATCGTTTTCCCCAGTCCCACTTCATCAGCAAGGATCGCTTTTCCATTCATATTTTCGACAACCTGCTTTGCCACTTCAAGCTGATGCGGCAATGGGGTTAGTTCCGGGAGATGAATCGGTGCCTGGAGACCTTCAAATTCAGGGATTATGGTATGTTTTTCTATTTCAACGGCAAGTTTATACAGCTCCCAATTTCCCCATGGTCCGTCCTTCTCTATTCTTTCAGCCATTTCGTCCTGCCAGGAAGAATCATAGTTAATTTGCACGGTCATTTTATCCACCTCTTTTAATATAAAAAATATTGCCCAAATCGGCTTTCTAATGGTAGGATGTAGTTAGCTTTTGAATGTTTTGAAATTTGTCACTTTATGGCCGAAAACATCAGTTTGCAGACATAGGTAATAACGTCTAGCATGCCCAAATGTGAAAATTATATAAATGCGGATGACGACTAGGGGAGAGACTACTCCGGTAGCGCCGAAGGAGCAAGCAAATTGTGAATCTCTCAGGCAAAAGAACTCTTGTTTGACGCATCTCTGGAGAGCGCTTCCATTCGTGTGAGCCACCAAAGGGGAAAGCCTTTACAGGTAAACTTTCAGGTGAAAGGACAGAGACCTTCTCAGATTAAGAGGGGGTGCTCTGTCCTTTTCTGCTTTCTTAACTGAATGCAGCTTTTGGGATGGATGTAAACTGATATTTTGGCTGAGACGAAGGGGGATACATAATGACGGAATTAAAACGGACACCGCTTTTTGAAGTGTATAAGGAATATGGTGGGAAAACAGTTGATTTTGGAGGCTGGGAGCTGCCAGTCCAGTTTTCAAGCATTAAGGAAGAACATGAAGCAGTAAGGACAAAAGCTGGTTTATTCGATGTTTCCCATATGGGGGAAATCGAAGTGAAGGGCCCCGATAGTCTGGATTATTTACAAAAATTGATGACAAACGATGTTTCAAAGCTTAAGAACGGCGGTGCCCAGTACACAGCCATGTGTTATGAGAACGGCGGCACTGTGGATGATTTGCTTGTCTATAAAATCGAAGATGACCATTACCTCCTAGTAGTGAATGCCTCCAATATTGAAAAGGATTTCGATTGGATGCAGAAACATCTTGAAGGCAATGTGAAAATTGAAAACTTGTCCGAAGGCATGGCACAGCTTGCTATTCAGGGACCGAAGGCTGAAGAGATCCTTCAAAAGCTGTCCGCGGAACATGACCTCGGCAGTATTGGCTTTTTCAAGTTCAGTGAAGAAGTCGATTTGAACGGAAAGAAGGCGCTTGTATCTCGCACAGGGTATACAGGGGAAGACGGATTCGAAGTTTATTGCGATTCAAAAGATGCTGTCAGCCTCTGGAAAGAGATTCTTGAGGCCGGCAAAGAAGATGGCGTCCTCCCATGCGGACTTGGTGCCAGGGATACACTTCGTTTCGAAGCGAACCTTGCATTGTACGGCCAGGAGCTGTCGCCGGAAATCAGCCCGCTTGAAGCAGGGATTGGCTTTGCGGTCAAGCTCAACAAAGAAGCTGATTTCATTGGAAAAGATGCGCTTAAGCAGCAAAAAGAAAATGGCCTGCCAAGAAAGCTTGTCGGCATTGAAATGATCGACCGTGGCATTCCGCGTCATGGCTATCCTGTTTACAAAGGGGAAGTCAGGATTGGTGAGGTTACCACCGGAACGCAATCCCCTACACTCAAGAAGAACATCGGGCTTGCACTCATTGATACAAAGGAAACTGAGTTAGGCAACGAAGTAGAAGTTGAAATCCGCGGCAAACGCTTGAAAGCTGCTGTTTCAGCTACACCTTTTTATAAAAGGGACAAAAAGTAAAAGCCGGAGAGGGGAAAAAGTTATGAAGCATCGCTATTTACCGCTGACGGAAAGTGACAAAAATGCAATGTTGGAAAGCATCGGCGTATCATCGATCGATGAACTGTTCAGCGATATTCCTGAAAAAGTCCGTTTTGCCGGAGAATATAATATCAAGAAAGCCAAGCCAGAAACAGCTCTAATGAAGGAGCTTGCACAGATGGCTGCCAAAAATGCTGATTTGAAAATGAATACTTCATTCATTGGCGCAGGTGTATATGATCATTATATTCCGGTCATTGTTGACCATGTTCTGTCACGTTCGGAATTTTACACTGCCTACACTCCATATCAGCCGGAAATCTCGCAGGGTGAACTACAGGCAATCTTTGAATTCCAGACGATGATCGCCGAATTGACTGGCATGGAGGTAGCGAACTCTTCCATGTATGATGGCGGAACTGCACTGGCAGAAGCAGCTATGCTGAGTGCGGGCCATACCAGAAGGAAGAAAGTATTGATCTCAAGCGCAGTCCATCCGGAATATAAGGACGTCGTCAAAACCTATGCAAAAGGACAGTACATCGATGTAGTCGAAGTGCCACATAAAGATGGTGTAACAGACCTGGATGCATTGAAGGATATGGCAAGCGAAGATATCGCTGCTGTTATCGTCCAGTATCCGAACTTCTTTGGCGGTCTAGAGTCAATGAAAGAAATCGAAGAAATTGTCCATGGAAACAAATCTCTGTTCGTAGTATCGAGCAATCCGCTTGCACTTGGGGCATTGACACCTCCAGGGAAATTCGGCGCTGACATTGTGACAGGAGACGCACAGCCGTTCGGGATTCCGACAGCTTTCGGCGGCCCTCACTGCGGATACTTTGCAGTAACTGGAAAGCTGATGAGAAAAGTTCCGGGAAGACTTGTCGGCCAGACTAAGGACGACCAGGGACGCCGAGGATTCGTATTGACGCTTCAGGCGAGGGAACAGCATATCCGCCGTGATAAAGCGACATCCAATATCTGCTCGAACCAGGCATTAAATGCACTTGCTGCCTCTGTGGCAATGACTGCCCTCGGTAAAAAAGGTGTTCGTGAAATGGCTGTAGCCAATATTCAGAAAGCCCATTACGCTAAAAAGACGTTCAAGGAAAATGGCTTTGAAATTGCATTTGAAGGCCATTCCTTCAATGAATTCGTTGTTAAGCTGAATAAGCCGGTCAAAGAAGTGAACCAAAAGCTTCTCGAAAAGGACATCATTGGCGGCTATGACCTTGGCCGTGATTATTCCGGACTTGAGAATCACATGCTTGTTGCAGTGACTGAATTAAGGACAAAAGAAGAAATCGATACATTTGTAAAGGAAATGGGGGATATCAATGCATAAGGAAGATCAGCCACTCATTTTTGAATTAAGCACACCAGGCCGTGTCGGCTACAGCCTTCCGGAAATGGATGTTCCAGAAGCCGATTTATCAGAGCTTTTGCCTGAAGGGTTCCTTCGTGAAGAGGAACCAGAACTTCCTGAGGCTTCCGAGCTTGATATCATGCGCCATTATACTGCATTATCGAAGCGCAACCACGGTGTTGATTCCGGATTCTATCCGCTTGGATCTTGTACAATGAAATACAATCCAAAAATGAATGAAAATGTCGCTCGCTTCAATGGCTTTGCACACTTACATCCATTGCAGGATGAGAGTTCTGTGCAAGGTGCGCTTGAATTGATGTACGACCTGCAGGAACACTTGATTGAAATCACCGGTATGGATGAAGTTACCCTGCAGCCAGCAGCTGGTGCACACGGTGAATGGACAGGATTAATGATGATCCGCGCATTCCATGAAGCCAATGGTGACCAAAACCGTACGAAGGTAATCGTTCCTGACTCTGCTCACGGAACCAATCCTGCTTCAGCTACTGTCGCCGGTTTTGAAACGATCACGGTAAAATCTGATGAAAACGGCCTTGTTGACCTTGAGGACCTTAAAAAGGTTGTTGGGGAAGATACTGCTGCATTGATGCTGACAAACCCGAACACGCTGGGGTTATTTGAAGAAAATATCCTTGAGATGGCCGAGATTGTCCACGGCGCAGGCGGAAAGCTTTATTACGATGGAGCGAACCTGAACGCTGTAATGTCCAAGGCTCGTCCTGGCGACATGGGCTTTGATGTTGTTCACTTGAACCTTCACAAGACATTCACAGGCCCACACGGCGGCGGCGGCCCGGGATCAGGCCCAGTCGGTGTAAAAGCAGATCTGATTCCATTCCTGCCAAAGCCTATCGTTACGAAGCAGGATGGCGTATACAAATTCGATTACGACCGTCCGCAGTCAATCGGTAGGGTTAAACCTTTCTATGGAAACTTCGGCATCAATGTCCGTGCTTATACTTATATCAGGACAATGGGACCAGACGGCTTGAAGGCTGTAACAGAGTACGCAGTACTGAATGCCAACTATATGATGAGAAGGCTTGCTGAATATTATGACCTGCCTTTCAACAGGCACTGCAAGCACGAATTCGTCCTTAGCGGCAAGCGACAGAAAAAGCTTGGCGTCCGCACGTTGGACATCGCCAAGCGCCTGCTTGACTTCGGCTATCATCCGCCAACCATCTACTTCCCATTGAATGTAGAAGAAGCGATCATGATCGAGCCGACAGAAACAGAATCCAAGGAAACTCTTGATGCCTTCATCGATGCGATGATCCAGATCGCTCGAGAAGCAGAAGAGAATCCAGAAATCGTCCAGGAAGCACCACACTCTACAGTTGTAGGCCGTATGGATGAAACAACAGCTGCAAGGAAGCCAATTCTGCGCTATCAGAAAGCTGAATAGTTTTTAAACAGTCCTGCCGGTTAGCATCGGCAGGACTATTTTTGATTTGTGGCTGATCCAGAGAGACTTCGGACAGGTTTGAAGGAAATCAGCGAAAAGCTGTCTGAACCAGGTGCAACTTCGGACAGGTTTGATGGAAGTTAGGGGAAAGCTGTCCGAACACGATGCAACTTCAGACAGCTTTGGAGGAAGTTAGAGGAAAGCTGTCTGAACTAGGAGCAACTTCGGACAGGTTTAAAGGATATCAGAGAAAAGCTGTCCGAACTAGGTGCAACTTCGGACAGGTTTGATGGAAATCAACGAAAAGCTGTCCGAACCAGGAGCAACTTCGGACAGGTTTGATGGAAATCAACGAAAAGCTGTCCGAACTAGGAGGAACTTCAGACAGGTTTGATGGAAATCAACGAAAAGTTGTCCGAACTAGGTGCAACTTCGGACAGGTTTGAAGGAAATCAGAGAAAAGCTGTCCGAACTAGGAGGAACTTCAGACAGGTTTGATGGAAATCAACGAAAAGTTGTCCGAACTTGGTGCAACTTCGGACAGGTTTGAAGGAAATCAGCGGAAAGCTGTCCGAACTAGGTGCAACTTCGGACAGGTTAGGAGGAAATCAACGAAAAGTTGTCCGAACCAGGAGCAACTTCAGACAAGTTTGAAGGGAATCATCGAAAAGTTGTCCGAACTTGGTGCAACTTCGGACAGGTTTGAAGGAAGTCAGCGGAAAGCTATCCGAACCAGGAGCAACTTCAGACAGGTTTACAAACCTGAGGTACTATAGACATTTTTACTAGAAGAAGCAAATCCAAAAAGATTGCTATTATATAAAAAAGCTAACCCCCAGCATTTCTGCTGAGGGGTTATTTTATGGGAAGATTGCTTATTTAGCTTTAATTTTGCCGCCCCATTTTTTGAAGCCGCCTTCAAGATGGGATAAGTCTTTATAGCCTTTTTTGTGAAGCAGCTGTGCAGCACGGCCGCTGCGGGATCCGCTCTGGCAATAAAGATAGACTGGCTTGTCCGGTCTGACTTCCTTCAGACGTGCTTTTAGCTGGGTAAGCGGGATGTTTCTTGCGCCAAGAATATGGCCGTTTGCAAATTCATTAGGTTCACGGACATCAATGAGCTGCGCTTTACGATACCCTGCTTTGAATTCTTCCTCTGTCAAAGTCTTTAGGATTTTCTTTTGGCGGAAATACATAAACACAGAGTAAAGAATCACCGCAACTGTCAGGACGATTAAAAAAATAAGTGTATCCAAAACATATTTCTCCTTTCAAGCTTAGCTGAGCCACCTTTAATTATATAAGCCTTCCTGCCTAAGAGCAAAGGAATTTAACAAAATTCTTTCAAACATGCTGCTTTGCTTTTGAAAATTATTTTGTTAGACTAAAAAAATCGTAGCTTTGAACAATTTTAAATGGGGTAATGAAATGGAAAAAGAGGTATGGAGATTTATTGATTCAGGAGACAATTCACCGTCATTCAATATGGCGTTAGATGAGGCGTTACTCGATTGGCATGGTGCCGGAAAGATTCCGCCTGTTGTCCGCTTTTATGGTTGGAACCCTGCGACACTTTCAGTTGGCTATTTCCAAAGAATTGAACGCGAAATTGATATGGATGCTGTACAGCGGCACGGACTGGGATTTGTGCGCCGGCCGACCGGAGGCAGGGGAGTCCTGCATGAACACGAACTTACATATAGTGTCATCGTTACAGAAGACCACCCTGAAATGCCGAAAACAGTCACTGAGGCATATCGCGTCATTTCAGAAGGGATTTTACAGGGGTTCCAGAAACTTGGACTGGAAGCTTATTTTGCCGTGCCAAAAACATCTGCCGAAAAAGATGCACTCAAGAACCCGCGATCTGCGGTTTGTTTTGATGCACCAAGCTGGTATGAGCTGGTTGTTGAGGGGCGTAAGGTTGCTGGAAGTGCCCAAACGCGTCAGAAAGGGGTTATCCTTCAGCATGGTTCCATACTGTTGGATTTGGATGAGGATAAACTATTCAGCCTCTTCAAGTACCCGAATGACAGAGTCAAAGAAAGGATGCAGCGCGCCTTCAAGACTAAGGCAGTAGCAATTAATGAGATCAGCAACCGGAAGATTGAACTAGAAGAAGCAAAGAAAGCATTCAAGGAAGGTTTCGAGGACGGACTAGGAATTATATTGGAACCTTATACCTTAAGTAAAGAAGAATTGGATTATGTGAATGCACTTGCGAAAAACAAGTACGAAACTGATGAGTGGAATTTTAAAAGATAAAAATTTTAAAAGCGGGTGAACCGCTTTTTTTAGTTTATCCAGTATTTTCTAGAGGTCGAGGGGAATGTAAAAAGTGCAACCCTCGAAATTTGTTGTTTTTTATCGTTTAAGGGAAAAAATCTGCCTTTCTCTCTTTTTATCTCTCTTTTTTAGTAGTTTTCATGTTTGACAAAATTAAGTTCTTTTGACCTAAACACCATATATAGTGTTGTCGAAAATAAAAAATACACTATATATTGATTTTTGATGTTTTGATATGATAACGTAAGGGTAATTCAAAAAAAGCAGCTAGAGTTACATACTTCTAGTATCACTTTAAAGAATAGATTTAAAACCTTTGAAGGAGTTGTAGAAATGTCTGTTACTATTGGACAAAAAATGAGCCTGAATGTTGAGAGTCTGAACGAGGATATCAAGTTGTTCCCGCAGGTTCACCCCATCACACCTGAAATGAAACTTACCCACAAAGGCGTCTCCCGACTTGTCATGCTGGACCGCTATACTTTTAAAGACACAGAAAAAATCACACTATCAAATGGGGATTTTGTTGTCCTCACCATCAAGGAAGACCCAAAGTTCCCGGCACGCGGACTTGGATTCATACAAGATATTGATTGGGAGAACAAGACAGCGAAAGTTCTTGTAGACGAAGAGTTTCGCGGAGTGCTTGATGACCCCGAAGAATCAGCCACAGGCATTATCAAACGATCCCTGGATGTGATTGAAAAGCCTCTGGAAGTATTCTACGAACAAATCGCAAAACGGAATGCGACTGGGCTGGCAGCTGTTGAAAAAACAGAAGAGAAGCGCCAGGAATGGTTTGAAAAGTTCTATCAGGAACTAGTATCAATGAACTTTATTCCTGCAGGGCGTGTCCTTTACGGAGCAGGCGCTGACACAGACGTTACCTACTTCAACTGCTATGTAATGCCTTTCGTAAAGGATTCCCGCGAAGGCATCTCCGAGCATCGCAAGCAGGTCATGGAAATCATGAGCCGCGGCGGCGGAGTAGGAACGAACGGTTCTACATTAAGACCGCGCAACACACTAGCCAGAGGCGTAAACGGAAAATCATCCGGATCGGTCTCATGGCTTGATGACATCGCAAAGCTTACACATCTAGTCGAGCAGGGTGGGTCCAGAAGGGGCGCACAGATGATCATGCTTTCTGACTGGCATCCTGACATTGTGGAATTCATCATTTCAAAAATGCAAAATCCAAGGATCCTTCGTTTCCTGATTGAAAACACAAACGATGAGTCCATCAAGAAAATGGCAAAAGAAAAACTGAAATTCACGCCGCTGACGCTTCAGGAAGAAGCAATGTACCAGGGAATTGTGAACTATAAAACTATCCCAGGATATGGCGGATTCAGCGCAGATATTATCAAGTCCGCTGAAGAAAAGCTTGCAACAGGCGGAACTTATACAGTTCATAACTCAGAATTCCTGACTGGTGCAAATATCTCAGTCACACTGACAAAAGATTTCATGGATGCGGTCGACAACGATGCAGACTATGAACTTCGCTTCCCAGATGTAGAAAGCTACGATGCTGAGACGATGAAAATTTATAATGAAGAGTGGCACAAAGTAGGGGACGTTCGCGAGTGGGAAAAGCTTGGCTATAAAGTCCGTACCTATAGAAAAATTAAAGCTAAAGAATTATGGAACTTGATCAACATCTGTGCGACGTACTCTGCGGAGCCTGGTATTTTCTTCATCGACAATGCCAACGACATGACGAACGCACAGGCATATGGACAGAAGGTTGTAGCGACAAACCCGTGTGGTAGAGCAGCTTAGTTTGCCTCACGTTAAAAATTGCGGAATAAAGCGGGAACCCTGTGATGGGAATCCGAACCGAAGGCCTTGGGTAAAAACAAGGTCAGGGGCAACGCATAGATGGTGAACCTGCACGAGCAGAATATAATCCATCCACGAGGCCGCAACATTACAATACTTGAAATCTGATAAATAAATTGGAGAGAATTTATATGAATAGAGGCTATGCAGGCTTTTATAAAGGATTTTACTTACGTAGTTCCTATGAGTATGCATACGCCCTATATCTTGATTATCATAAGATTAGCTGGAGTTATGAAACTAAAACTTATGATATTGGCTATAAAATATATAAGCCGGATTTTTTCATCTATGATAAAAAAGGATCTTTACTCAAAATAGTTGAAATAAAGTCAAGAAATATAAATGCGAAGATAAGCGCTAGAAAAGCTTTAGAGAAGATTGAAACCCTATTTGAAATTGAGTGTGAATTGCTTTCTTATGAAGAACTTTTGGGAATTTATAAGGAAATGCCATTCTCACTTAATTCGGTCTTAACTCATTGGATAAAATCTGAAAATACCACTATTAACAAATCATTCTCTGGTAAATTGAATGCGCACTATAACCTAAAACATACTCTGGATGCAAAGAAAAAAATTGGAGAGCATACAAGAAAACTTTGGAATACTGACGATGACGTGAAAAGAAAAATGTTAGAAGGTCTCCGAAAGTCAGGTCTTTCTCAGAAAGGTAAAATTAAAACACCTAGAGTAACGCGACGATGCCTTATTTGCAATTCTGAGTTTGACGTGTTGGTTACTTCCAGTCAAAAGTTTTGCGGTAAAGTATGTGCAGGTAAAAATGCAATTGAAATTGCTACGAGAGAATATGTTAATAAAAGAAAGTTTATTCATGAGGAAATTAAAAAGTTTGTCATTAACTGGTCAATTATTCATACTGACGTGGTACTAAGCACACCATTTAATAAGATTAGTACTACCATTAATGAAATGACAACTGAAATTGAAAGGCTGTATGGGATTAAAGATTTAAGGGTGATTTCTAAAGCTGTTTTTGGTAAAGATCAAGGAAGAAAAGAACTACTCCAATTTATGAAAAAAGTATGTAATGAAAAGATATGCTGAACTAACGGGAAAACCGAACCGTTAGAACTAAGGGATAAAAAGCCTTTAGGATAACAAATGGAACAGCCTCTCGCACCAAACTCTGTCTGCAACCTCGCTGCTGTTAACCTTGCAGAAATGGCGGACAAGGAAACCAAAACAGTTAACTTTGAAAAATTGAAGCGTACGGTAGAAGTTGGTGTTCGCATGCAGGACAATGTCATCGATGCGACTCCTTACTTCCTTGAAGATAATAAGAGACAAGCATTGGGCGAACGCCGTGTCGGTCTTGGCGTCATGGGCCTTCACGATCTTCTGATCTATTGTGAGACAGAATATGGTTCACCAGAAGGGAACCAGCTTGTCGATAAAGTATTTGAAACAATTGCGACTTCTGCTTACAGAGCATCCGTAGAATTGGGCAAGGAAAAGGGAAGCTTCCCATTCCTTCAAGGCGGAACAGAAGAAGAAACAAACAGACTTCGTAAGGCATTCACAAACACTGGTTTCATGAAGAAAATGCCTGAGGATATTCGTGAATCAATCCTTGAGAACGGAATTCGCAATTCACACTTATTGACTGTTGCTCCTACGGGATCAACTGGGACAATGGTTGGGGTCAGTACAGGCCTTGAGCCGTACTTCAGCTTCTCTTACTTTAGAAGCGGCCGGCTGGGCAAGTTCATCGAGGTGAAGGCGGATATCGTCCAGGAATATCTTGACTGTAATCCGGAGGCAGATCCGGAGAACCTGCCGAACTGGTTCGTATCTGCGATGGAATTGGCTCCTGAAGCACATGCTGATGTGCAGTGTGTCATCCAGCGCTGGATCGACAGCTCGATCAGCAAGACAGTCAACGCGCCGAAGGGTTACAGCGTTGAGCAGGTGGAAAAGGTATATGAGCGTCTTTATAAAGGAGGAGCGAAAGGCGGAACTGTTTATGTTGACGGCTCCCGCGATTCTCAAGTATTGACGCTTAAAGCAGAAGAGAACTCAATGGACGATGACGTTGAAAAGAAAGAGAAACAAAAGCAGCATGTTGTGCTTGTCGACACGATCAATGAATTGCGTTCTACTAACGTAACGATCGGCTCTGAAGTCGGCAACACATGTCCGGTGTGCCGCAAAGGCGAAGTGAAGGAAATCGGCGGCTGTAATACTTGCACAAACTGTAACGCGCAATTAAAGTGTGGTTTATAAAATAGAATCAATAGTATAGCCACGGCCCAGGCCGTGGCTATTTCTATGCTTAAATTCTCAATTCCTTTCCATGAAACATAAAACTCCATGTTCTAAATATTAGGATTGCTCCTATGTATATAGTAAAAGAAGTAGAAAAAAGGACAGGGGAAGCGATGATTGGGTTAATTATTATTTTGCTGTTGGTTTTATTTTTGCCTTTTTCCATAAAAACGATTGAACATAATTTGGAGTTTTTTTTATTTGCTATGGGTCTTGCGTCAGCAACTATTAGTGGGGTGATGGATCGGCAGCTCATCGAAAAAGCGGTGATAGACCCTATCAATATCACGATTGCGGTATTAGCAGCTGGTCTGCTTGCCAAGTGGTTTAAGGCGGAATTGGAAAAATCGATCCTATGGGGAAGCAGATTACTGTCTCCCAGGTTATTTTTCGGTTTGACGGTTGTTTTTCTTGGACTGGCATCTAGTGTTATAACTGCCATCATTGCTGCTATTATTCTGGTTATGATTATAAAGGTTCTTCCGCTCGATCGTAAATCTGAAGTTCGTTTTACCGTATTGGCATGCTTCTCGATCGGACTTGGTGCTGCCTTGACACCGATTGGTGAGCCATTAGCCACAATCACAATCAGCAGATTGGACAAGGACTTCTTTTATTTACTGGAGTTGATAGGGAGAGAAGTTCTTCCAGCATTAATTATTTTTGGCGTGATGTCCATTATCCTTGTAAGACCAAATGGTGAAAAAAGCAATTTGAAGTCTGCCTCTCGTCCTGAGTCATACGAGGAAATTGCTGTTCGGTCTTTTAAAATCTATCTATTCGTAATGGGTCTTACATTTCTTGGACATGGGTTTGAGCTACTTATCAAAACATATGTTATAGGTCTTTCGCCAGCAATGTTATATTGGATTAACATGATATCTGCGATCCTGGATAATGCTACCCTTGCTGCAGCAGAAATTAGTCCTGCAATGGACTCTGGAACAATCCGGGCCGTTTTGCTTGGCCTGGTCATTAGCGGGGGCATGCTGATTCCGGGTAATATCCCGAATATTATCGCTGCTGGAAAACTAAATATAACCAGCAGGGAATGGTCGGCTTTCGGGGTCCCAGTCGGTCTGCTTACAATGTTCCTTTATTATATTGTCCTGTTTATTTTCTAACTGGTTGACCGTATTGTAATCTCTATGAGCCAGGAGGATGGAAATATTTTTTCCATCCTCTTTTTTCATTTCTGCCCATACTAACACTACTGACATATGGAATGAAATGAGGAATTAAAGATGAAAGCTTTTGTACCACAGCTTGTTTATATCGAGCCGAGGGCATTGGAATATCCGCTCGGGCGGGAATTAAAGGAAAAGTTCGAGAAAATGGGACTGGAAATCCGGGAGACAACTTCACATAATCAGGTGCGAAATATCCCTGGCGACAATGAACTGCAGCAGTACCGGAATGCCAAATCGACATTGGTTGTCGGGGTCAGGAAGACGCTGAAGTTTGACACCTCCAAACCGTCCGCTGAATACGCCATCCCGCTTGCGACCGGCTGCATGGGCCATTGCCATTATTGTTATTTGCAGACGACACTTGGCAGCAAGCCTTATATCCGTACGTATGTGAATCTCGAGGAGATTTTCGATCAGGCTCAAAAGTACATGGATGAAAGGAAGCCTGAAATCACCAGGTTTGAAGCTGCATGTACCTCTGATATCGTTGGCATTGACCATTTAACCCACGCTTTAAAGAAAACGATTGAATTCTTTGGTGAATCAGAGTATGGACAGCTTCGCTTTGTTACTAAGTATCATCATGTTGATCACCTGCTAGACGCAAAACATAATGGCAAAACAAGATTCCGCTTCAGCGTCAATGCCCGTTACGTGATCAAAAACTTTGAACCAGGAACATCATCTTTTGATGAAAGGCTGGAGGCGGCGAGAAAGGTGGCAAAGGCAGGTTACCCGCTTGGTTTCATCGTGGCGCCAATCTATATCCATGAGGGCTGGAGAGAAGGTTATCAGGAATTATTCGAAAGGCTGAGCCATTCGCTGGAAGGAATCGACCTGACTGGGCTAAGTTTTGAGCTGATTCAGCACCGCTTCACCAAGCCTGCGAAAAATGTCATTCAGAAGCGTTATCCTAAATCTAAACTGGAAATGGATGAAGAGAAACGGAAATACAAATGGGGAAGGTACGGAATTGGCAAGTATGTCTATCAGACCGATGAAGCAAAAGACCTTGAAGAAACTATCCGCGGCTATATCCATTCCTTTTTTCCGGAAGCAGAAATACAATATTTCACTTAAGGAGAAATTAAGATTGTCTCTTCCTGTACACAGCATAGCTAAGGTGATTTTCACTTAAATTCTATTGTGGTACTGAACCGAAATTTTCTACTTGTACGCCGTACTATTTTACAAATGAAGCGCTTAAAGATGTAAAGATGGGATTACATCGACGGGAGTGGCTCATATGTATATTGACGGCGTTTTTTCCGGCGGAGGAATCAAAGGATTGGCACTGGTTGGTGCCTGTGCCGCGATTGAGGAGCGAGGGTTCCGTTTTAAAAGAGTCGCAGGAACAAGTGCGGGTTCGTTGATCGCTGGCTTGCTTGCTGCCGGCTACACAAGTACGGAGATGGCCGGCATTCTGGATGAACTGGACCTAAAAAAATTTCTCGATTCGAGGAAAACGATCTTCCCGTCGGCCTTGACGAAATGGCTTTTTGTATACTGGCGGCTGGGACTGTATAAAGGAGACGAATTGGAATGGTGGATAGCGGAGGTGCTGGCTGCCAGAGGGCTTCGTACATTTGGCGATCTCGCCCCTGATGCATTGCGGATCATCGCTTCGGACCTCACAAACGGCAGATTATTGATCCTGCCTGATGATCTTCCAAAGTATGGTGTTGATCCAAGGACGTTCCCTGTGGCAAGGGCGATCAGAATGAGCTGCAGTCTCCCGTTCTTTTTCGAGCCGGTAAAACTGCGGGACCGGGTCGGTGCGAACATCGTTGTAGATGGCGGAGTGCTAAGCAATTTTCCGATGTGGTTATTTGACCAGGAAAATGTGAAAAAAGTACGCCCAGTACTTGGTGTCAAGCTAAGTCAAAACCTGATCCAGCAGCCAACGAATAAAATAAAAAATGCCCTGCAATTATTTGAAGCATTATTTGAGACGATGAAGGATGCTCATGATTCCAGATACATTTCGCGAAAGCATGAAAAGAATATCATATTCATTCCAACGGAGGGGAATTTGACCACCGAATTCCAACTGTCGGATGAGAGAAAACAAGAGTTGATCGAACTGGGAAAGAAGAATGCGGAAAAATTTTTCAAATCATGGTGCTACTGATTCTTTATAAATCAAAAAAATCGAGCTCTAAAAGGAAGCCCGATTTTTTTTCCTGCTTTTCTTACCGTCTATGACTGTCAAGTGCGAAGCATCCTTCTTTTTCCGAGCCGATGCAAGGGATTTTATCTTTGAACGCTTAGAGGATGCATTTGCTTCTTTTGCCTGGAACCGTTTTTTGGACCGCTTTGCTGCCTTTTGGAATGCGCGCTTTTGCTCCCTGCCCGCACTTGATCCCGACAGGCGGGTCACGAGGAAATAGATTGCAGCACCAATCAACGCAATTGTTGCCATCGTAACAAGAATACTTACAGGATCGGTAAACAGCGTAAAGGCGAAACCAAAAATTGCAAGGACAATCAGCCCTGAAAAAATATACTTAAAAGTTCGATTCATCGAAGAAAGCCACCTCCCTACTAGCATCATGAGCAATTTCACCAGCTTTTAAACTTACCATCGATTACTTTATACAAATTCTTCGATATTATACTCTTCTCCTGCTACTTTTTCCTTTTTAAAAGCGACTTAAACGAAAGATTTCCATTTTCATGGCATTTGGACTTAAGACGAGAAAGATTTCTGTTAATTTCATTTTACTAAAAATCCTAAAAAACCTCTATATGAAGAACAAGCCTCCGTAACATTTTTTCAAGATATGCAATTCATTTGAACAACAGGGACATACTAAAACCGGAGGTGCAACAAATGGCAGAAAATCATGGCAACTTAGAACAGGATCAAAGAGAAAAACCGATGTCATTCATTGCGATGAGCATCGTTACAGGATTGTTCGGTGGGATTTTTTGGAGCGCGCTGGCTTATCTGGCCTATATATTTAATTTTACCGAGATCCGCCCAAACGTGATCCTGGAACCCTGGGCATTGGGAGAATGGAAGCAGCAGTGGCTTGGGACAGTCATTTCAATCATAGCGATTGGCATTTTTTCAGCAGGTGCCGCCATGGTCTATTATGTGGCTATGAGGAAGCTGAATACCATGTGGGCTGGTGCCGCCTTTGGGGTTGCGCTGTTTTTCCTTGTATTTTATGTGCTCAATCCGCTGTTCCCTGGTATCAAACCATTCTGGGACCTGTCAAAAAACACCTTGGTCACTTCGCTTTGTTTCTATGTGCTATATGGTGTGTTTGTCGGTTATTCTATATCCTATGAGGAAAATGAGAATCGCAACAAGGAAAAAAATCGTCAGGAGATCACCTCTTGAGGCGGCTGGAAGTAGTTTTCGCAAAAATAGTTATGATAGAATGTTCTTAGTGAACATTCTTTTTTTACGGGAGCCTGAACATGAAAAAAATACTTATGCTCAATGGTCCAAATTTGAACCGCCTTGGGAAAAGAGAGCCCGGAATATATGGTGTCAGCACTTTGAGGGATTTGGAAGAACGTATGATCCAGCTAGGGACCGAGAAGCAAATGGAGGTTGTCTGTTTTCAATCCAATCATGAAGGGGAACTGATTGACAAACTCCATGAGGCAGAGGACACTGGTATAGACGGAATCATCTTCAATCCCGGGGCATTCACCCATTATAGCTATGCCATAAGGGACGCGATAGCAGGAATTACCTGTCCGGTTATCGAAGTACATATCTCTAATGTATACCAGAGGGAAGAATTCAGGCACAAATCAGTGGTCGCCCCTGTATCCAAGGGACAGATTGCAGGACTGGGGCTTCTTGGCTATGAACTCGCGCTTGAAGCATTCAAAAGAGAAGAAAGTTAAAGAGGAGGAATAGGTTATGGAAAAAATACAAAAGTTGCGCGAAAGTTTCCAAAGGCTTGGAATTGATGGGATGCTCGTTACAAGCGACTACAATCGCCGATATATGACGGGTTTCACTGGTTCGGCAGGCATGGTGCTGATTAGTGCTGATAAGGCTTTATTCATCACCGATTTCAGGTATACAGAGCAGGCAGCCAAGCAGTGCGAAGGATATGAAGTCGTCCTGCATAAAGGATTGATCCAGGATGAGGTGGCCGAGCAGGCTAAAAAACTGGGGATCAAGAAGCTAGGCTTTGAAGAAAATCATGTTACATACTCAGCTTACAAAACCTTCGATAAAGCCGTCGAAGCAGAATTAGTGCCTGTGTCTGGTGAAATTGAAAAGTTACGCTTGATAAAGACTGATTCAGAGATTAAGATATTAAAGGAAGCAGCAGCCATCGCAGATGCTGCGTTTACACATATACTTGAGTTTATCCGTCCTGGAAGAACAGAGCTGGAAGTATCGAATGAGCTTGAATTCTTTATGAGAAAACAGGGAGCAACCTCGTCATCATTCGATATTATTGTGGCTTCTGGCTATCGTTCGGCCCTTCCGCACGGAGTAGCAAGTGACAAGGTGATTGAAACAGGAGACTTTGTAACCCTGGATTATGGGGCATATTATAATGGGTATGTATCTGATATCACTCGTACAGTAGCAATAGGGAATCCTTCTGATAAGCTTAAGGAAATCTATGATATTGTGCTTGAAGCCCAGCTTCGCGGTATGGCAGGCATCAAACCTGGCATGACAGGCAAGGAAGCGGATGCTTTGACAAGGAACTTGATCACTGAAAAGGGATATGGCGAGTATTTTGGCCATTCTACGGGTCATGGAATTGGTCTGGAAGTACATGAAGGGCCTGGCCTATCATTCCGCTCAGACACCATACTTGAAACAGGTATGGTGGTGACGGTCGAGCCGGGAATTTACATTGCTGGCCTTGGCGGGGTAAGGATTGAGGATGATACGGTGATTACCCTCGACCATAATGAGTCACTGACACATTCTACGAAAGAGCTCATCATACTATAGGACACATTAGGAGGACAAATAATGATTTCAGTTAACGATTTCCGTACCGGTTTAACAATCGAAGTGGACAATGGCATTTGGCGTGTTCTTGATTTCCAACACGTAAAGCCAGGAAAAGGAGCAGCGTTTGTTCGCTCAAAACTTCGTAACCTTCGTACTGGAGCAATCCAGGAAAAAACGTTCCGTGCGGGTGAAAAGGTAGCGAAAGCACAAATCGAGAACCGCAAAATGCAGTACCTGTATGCAAGCGGCGACCAGCACGTATTCATGGACAATGAGTCTTACGAGCAAATTGAATTGCCCGGCGCTTCTATTGAATATGAGTTGAAATTCCTTAAGGAAAACATGGAAGTATACATCATGCAATTCGGCCATGAAACTCTTGGTGTCGAGCTTCCTAACAGTGTTGAATTGGAAGTAACAGAAACAGAACCTGGTATCAAAGGTGACACTTCTTCTGGCGGCACTAAGTCTGCGACATTGGAAACTGGCCTGACAGTACAGGTTCCTTTCTTCATAAACCAGGGCGACAAACTGATCATCAACACTACAGATTCATCTTATGTATCACGTGCATAATTTTTCAGGAATCTGCGGCATTTTGCCAGCAGGTTCCTTTTTTTATTTCACTAGCATAATAAAAGCATCTCGTTAAAATCACGAGATGCTTTTTGGATTATTGTTCAAGATCATACTTCCACTCATTCAATCCGCCGGTCATATTATAGATATTCTTGAATCCTTTATCCGCCAAAATACCACTAGCCTCGGTTGAGCGGTTTCCGCTGCGGCAAACGACCAGATATTTTTCGTCTTGGTCAAGCTCTGAAATCATGCTTTCGATGACTTGCAGCGGAACTAATTTTGCGCCGGGTATATGGCCGGCAGCGAACTCATCCGGTGTCCGGACATCCAGGACCTGAACTTCTCCGCTATCAATCAATTCTTTTGCCTTGTCGACTGAAACATCCGTATAAGTACCGCCAGAACAGCCGGTGATTAATAAGACGAACAGGAATGCTGCGAATAACTTCTTCATGATGAACCTCCCAGATATACTTATAGAGGTATTTTAACTTAAAAATCAAAAAGTGAATATAGACAAATTGTGTCAGGAGAAAAGAGAGATCCACATTTTGGTGATGGTCCTTTTTACCTTCAGAGTTTTCCTGCTTATAGTGGTCCTCAGTCAAGTATTCAAGCAATACAGAAGCCAGGCGGACAGCCTGGCTTCGATTTTTATCAAACAATATACGTTCCGGTCACGGTTGCCTTAATCTCCAGCTTGCCCGGTTCTATGGGCGTTCCTTTTGCACTGCTTGTGTCCATTGAAGCAACCAGGAATGGGCCTGGAGATCCTTTTTGGGTTTCTTCGGTAATGGAGAGAGGGGAAATGGAAGTTTGGTATCCCAGCGTCCGGGTGACTGTTTGTGCTTTGTTGTATGAATCGATTACTGCCATTGAAAGTGCCTGGTTATATAAGGCTTGAGGCTCTGCGACTGAGAATTGAATGTTCATGACCTCATTCGCACCATTGGCCACAGCCGTATCAATGACCAATCCCGCCTGGGCAAGATCCCTGATGGTGACGGTATACAAATGCGTGACACGATACCCCTGAAATAACTGCTTGCCTTCCTCATAGGTATAGATGGGGTCGATCCGGAAATCTGCCGTTTTTATATCATCCTTTGCGATCCCCAGGTTTTGTAATGCTCTTAACATCGAAGTAGACTTTTCGGCATTCTCTGTCTGGGCGGCTTGAAGGTTTGGATTTTCTGTCCGAACTCCTACTGTAGCTGTTGCCCTGTTTGGTGCAGAGTAAACAATCCCTTCGCCGCTGACGGTGATTTTTCTTTTGTTTCCAGAATTGTTCGTATGGTAGACGTCATATCCTCCATTAACCATCCATCATCCCTCCACATTTATTGTCTCTTACCCATATCTATGTATGAAAAGAAAAACAAATAACGCGGAGGGATCACATTGATGAACTTACGGAAAAATCTTACTCGCCGGCCCCGGGTGCCTTGTCCGTATCATTTTTGTTGTTATACTTTGGGTCGGTCATTGGCGATTCCTTGGGACTCCGGCCTCCTCCAAGGTACGTGGCACGGTCCGCTCTTTGTACTTTCTGGAACTTCTGATGATCTTCATTCATATTGATCAACTCCTTTCCATACTAGTCTCTTCATTGAAAACTGAATTTATTTTCTTTTTTTCGGTTTGTCCTCTATTGAAATATCGGTTGTGGAGCGGTTCTGAATGAATGTGCAGGTCATAAAGTGGCCAAGCAGGCATACATATTAAGTAAGCGAAAATCAGGAGGATCAATGATGGATGATATCTTATCTTATTTGCCGAAACGGATTGCTGAATTGCTGGATGCAGTGCCTCCTAATGACAAAGATGGGATGGAAGAAGTGCGGATCCGGATCAACCGGCCGCTAGAAATAACGGTAAGAGGAAAACCGAAATTCCTCCCGTATATCATTCCCCCTGAGGATGCTGTCCAGCTGTTGAATAAGCTCGGGCATTTTTCTATGTATACCCTGGAGGAAGAATTAAAGCGCGGTTATATTACGATTGCTGGCGGCCATCGAGTCGGGATTGCCGGGAAGGTCATTCTGGAAAATGGTTCTGTAAAAGCAATCAGGGATATTTCTTCATTCAATTTCAGGATCGCAAGGGAAAAAATCGGGAGTGCTGAACCACTGATGCCACATTTATACCAAAACGGCTGGAAACATACGATGATTATCGGTCCTCCGCAAACAGGAAAAACAACCTTGCTCAGGGATATAGCCAGGATGATTTCAAGCGGTATTCCCGAGAAAAAAGTCCCGCCTTTAAAAGCAGGCATTGTCGATGAAAGATCAGAAATTGCCGGATGTGTAAAGGGAGTTCCGCAGCTAACCTTCGGACCCAGGGTGGATATATTGGACTCGTGTCCGAAAGCAGAAGGCATGATGATGATGATCCGTTCAATGAGTCCGGATATCCTTGTCGTGGATGAAATTGGGCGGAAAGAGGATGCCGATGCGATTCTTGAAGCTGTCAATGCAGGAATCAAGCTGATCATGACAACACATGGGGATTCTCTTGAGGATATCCAAAAAAGGCCAACCTTGAAACCAATTCTGGACATGGGTATCTTTGACCGGTTCGTAGAACTTGGAAGAATTTCTGGCCCTGGGACAATCACATCGATTCGTGATGGAAGCGGAAAAGAAATCCGCCAAAAAGTGAGAGTGACATAAATGATAAAAATAATCGGCGCTATACTGATAATCCTGTCGACGACCTGGACAGGTTTTGAAGCTTCAAGGCATCTTAGTGAACGGCCCAGGCAGCTTCGGCTTTTGAAGTCGGCATTGCAGTCACTGGAAGCGGAAATCATGTATGGGCATACACCGCTCCATGAAGCCTCTAGGAAGCTGTCTGAGCAAATGGCGAAGCCCCTTTCATGGTTTTTTGAGACGTTTTCCAAAAAGCTGACTGAATCTGAAACCACAGTCAAATCTGCATGGGAAGAGAGCCTGAAGGAAGTCTGGAAATTGACAGCCTTCAAACAGGGAGAGTTTGAAATCATGAAGCAATTTGGAGAAACGCTTGGCAGGCATGACAGGCATTCTCAGCAGAAACAAATTCTCCTGACGATCTCCCATCTTGAAAGAGAAGAAGCAGATGCCTGCGAGAAACAGATGAAATACGAAAAAATGGTGAAGAGCATCGGCTTTTTATCTGGCTTATTATTAATCATCTTACTGATGTAGCGTTTAGGAGGAGGACAAGATGGGTCTAGAAGTGGATATTATTTTTAAAATAGCAGGTGTAGGCATTGTGGTGGCATTTTTGCATACGATTCTCGATCAGGTGGGGAAGAAGGAATATGCGCAGTGGGTAACATTGTTTGGATTCATCTATATCCTTTTCATGGTTGCATCAATTGTTGATGATCTTTTTCAAAAAATTAAATCGGTATTCCTATTTCAGGGGTAAGGGAGGGCTTTGCGATTGAAATCCTTCAAATAACAGGTGTAGCGCTGATTGCGACATTTCTGGCACTGATTGTCAAAGAGCAAAAGCCCAATTTTGCCTTTCTGCTGATTGTTTTTACAGGTTCAGCTATTTTCCTATTCCTGGTCGATCAAATCTATCAAATCATTTCGATGATCCAGAAGCTGGCGGCCAATGCCAGGGTGAATGTTGTTTATGTGGAAACAATCCTGAAAATCATCGGCATCGCCTATATTGCCGAATTTGCAGCCCAAATCACAAAGGATGCCGGCCAGGGTGCAATCGCCTCAAAAATCGAACTTGGCGGCAAAATCCTTATTCTGGCCATGGCCATTCCGATTCTTACGGTAATGATTGAAACAATCATTCGCTTGATTCCGGGCTGACTCAAGTCCCGCCCCTAAAGAGGTGAAAGAAGTTGAAGCAGCGTCTGCAGTTCATACTTGGCATACTATTGATCCAGCTATTTTTTTTCATCCCGGGTGTACAAGCTGCGGGTGATGAACCGGAAACAAACACGGTGATCAACCCGGATAAAATCGCAAGAGCCCAGCTTGAAGATTTAAATATCGATGAGCTTAAGGGATTCTGGGAAGATATCATCAATAAATATGATGGATATCTGCCAGAAAGCCAGAAAGGTAGCCTGTATGATTTTATAAGCGGTGAAAAGAAGTTCTCTTTGAAAGAATGGTTCAAAGGCATCGTGAATTTCGCCTTTCACGAGTTCATTGTAAACGGAAAATTGCTGGGGTCCTTGATCCTCCTGACTATTTTCAGCATGTTTCTTCAAGCCCTGCAAAACTCCTTCGAAAAAAGCACCATCAGCAAGGTAGCTTATTCCATTGTGTTCATGGTTCTGATCATCATCGCTCTTAACAGCTTCCATGTAGTAGTGGATTACACGAATGACGCGATTGGGACAATGATCCAGTTCATCCTTGCCCTGATCCCGCTGCTGCTGGCATTGATGGCCACTTCCGGCGGGTTGATTTCAGCAGCTTTTTTCCATCCTGTCATTCTGTTTATGATGAACACCAGCGGGATGTTCATCCAATATGTGGTTTTACCGTTGTTATTCTTATCAACACTTTTGAGCATCGTCAGTATCCTGTCTGAACATTACAAGGTCACGCAGCTCGCCAGCATGCTCCGTAACTGGAGCGTCGGCCTTCTGGGAATCCTGCTGACAGTGTTCCTTGGCGTCATTTCCGTACAGGGGGCATCTTCAGCGATAACAGATGGAGTGACTGTCAAAACAGCAAAATTCATTACAGGCAATTTTGTCCCTGTCATAGGCCGCGTTTTCACAGATGCGACCGATACGGTCATCAGCGCTTCTATGCTCCTGAAAAATACGGTTGGAATAGCGGGTGTTGCCATTCTGCTGATCATCGCAGCCTTCCCGGCAGTCAAAATCCTCATGGTTGCCTTTATCTATAAATTCGCAGCAGCAATCCTCCAGCCGCTTGGTGGCGGGCCGGTCATAACCTGTCTAGATATTATCAGTAAAAGCATCATCTATGTTTTTGCCGCGCTTGGCATTGTGTCTTTGATGTTTTTCCTGACGATCACGGTCATTATTGCCGCTGGAAACTTAACGATGATGGTGAGGTAAGGAGGAGAAGGAATGGATTTTATAAAAGAGTGGGTTACGAATATCATCATTTTCATTCTCCTGGCGACCGTCCTGGATATGCTGCTGCCCAATTCAAGTTTCCAAAAATACACAAAAATGGTGACGGGGCTGATTTTGATTGCTATCATCCTGTCTCCTGTCATGAAACTATTCACTTCTGACTTTGAAACGGCAATTGCAAAAATGGGCCAGTTCAGCGGCCAGGAAGATGAAAAGATAAAAAATTCAATAGAAATTCAGAAAACAGAAATACAAGCCTCTCAGCATGCATATATTTTAGAAACAATGGCTGTCCAATTGAAAACAGCCGCAGAGGAGGAGTTGATGGAACAACAAGGAATGGAGATTGCGAATATCGAGCTCGAAGTAAATGATCAGGATCAGCGGCCTTTCCCGGAGAACCTGGAGTATGTCATCGTCCATCTGAAAAAAGCGGAGGATGAGGGAGAGACTGTGGCAGTAGTAAGAGAAGTAGAAATTGATACGAATGCACCCCTTCCATCAAAACAAACCTCTCAGAATACAGATCAAATATCTTCTCTTCTGTCAGAAAAATGGAATGTTCCTGAAAAGTCTATTCAAATAATGATAGAAGGGGGGAGTGACGAGCATGGACAATGAGAAAGGTCCGTTGAGCTGGCTAAAGAAACAACTGGGCAGCAAGGATGGGCCGCCGGAAAAGAAAACCGGCAAATACCAATACTTAATAATTGTCGTTTTATTCGGAGCGGCGATTATGCTGATCGGCAATATCATCGGCGACCAGAATCCCGACATTGCTGTTACTGCCACTAAGGAGGCGGAAACTGAAGAGGACGCAGCCGTATTCGGACAGAAGAAATCTGTAGGAAACGATGTCATTTCGGATTATGAAGAAGCATATGAAGCCCAGTTGACCGAGATCCTGGAAGGCATCAATGGCGTCGGCGATGTCACTGTTTTGGTGAACGTGGATGCTACTGAAAAGAAGGTCCTTGAGAAAAATACGGTCATCCAATCACAGACAACGGATGAAACTGATCGTGAAGGCGGCAAGCGCAAAGTCCAGGATGCATCGCAAGACGAGCAGCTGGTCATCATCAGAAATGGTGAGAAAGAGGTGCCAATCGTTCTCGAGACAAAGAAGCCTGAAATCAGAGGTGTGCTCGTGGTTGCGAAGGGTGCAGACAATATACAAGTGAAAAAATGGATTATCGAAGCAGTCACAAGGGCATTGGATGTTCCGAACCACCGGGTGGCTGTCATGCCTAAAAAATCTAAGGGGGAATAATAGATGTTATTAAAAAAGCAAACAGTTTGGTTACTGACGATGTTGAGTCTTGTGGTTGTATTATCGGTGTATTATATCACCTCACCTGAGCAGCAGAAGTCCGATCTTGCAGGCGTTGAAGAAAAGAAAGCAGAAGATAAGGAAACAGCAGCGACTGAAACTAAAGATGGCAAGACTGTGGTTTCCGGTGTCGCAAGCGATGAGAAGTTCGAAGCGCTTCGCATGAAGCTTGAAGAACAGCGCACGAAGCAAAAAGAAGAGCTGCAGACGGTAGCTGCTACAACTGACTTGCCAGCAGAGGAAAGAAGCGAAGCTATTGATAAAATGAATCAGCTTGATGCGATTTCACAAAAAGAACAGATTCTGGAAACATTGATTACATCAATGGGCTATGAAGACGCATTGGTTCGTGCAGATGGTGAAAATGTAAGGATCACTGTGAAAGCCAAGGAACATTCTGCTTCCGCTGCAAACGAAATCATTCAGATGGTCCGTACGGAGTTAGGCTCTTTCCAGCCGGTAGCGGTCCAGTTTGACCCTGCAAAATAAATCAATAAAGCGAAAGGGAAGGCAAATGCCTTCCCTTTAATTTTGCTGCAGCTTTATTAATTGATCCAAAGATTGGTGAGCAACTTCGACTGATTTAAATAGCTGTTCATGATGCTCGGTTTGCGAGATGGCTGAGGAGGAGATCTCCTCCAGTGCTGCGCTGGCCTGTTGGATGACGGAACTGAAGCCTGCAATCGAACTCTCGATAGCCACCGATGAATCCAGGATCGTTCTAGTCAATTCGTCTTGCTCTGATATATCCTCTTTCAGGCCTATAAAGGTTTGATGGATACTCTTGAACGCTTCCATGGTTTCCGCAGCAAGTTCCAGGTTCTCCGTGAGCTTTTCAGCTGTCAGGTTAACGCCTGTTTTCGTCTTTGAAGTGTCACTCATGACACTTTTGAGATTTTCAGTAATCTGTGTTGCTGTGTTGCTTGTGATGTCGGCGAGCTTTCTTACCTCTTCGGCAACGACAGCAAAACCCTTGCCGCTGTCTCCCGCCCTGGCAGCTTCAATCGATGCATTCAATGCCAGCAAATTAGTTTGCGACGCGATCCCCTGGATGTCGGATGCAAAGCTGGCTGTCTCCTTGATCAGTGAAGAAAGGGACAGGATATGATCGTTGACATTCCTCATATTGTCATAAGAGGCGGTCAATTCTGTTATTAGGTTGGACATCAATTCATCACCTTTTTCGGTGACGTTCGCAGCTGCCACTGAATCGTGATGGAGTTTTTCGACAAGTGCCGATGTTCTGGCGATCACCTGGTTCGTCTTTTCAAGGGATTGGGAGATATCCACAACCGAATCTGATTGAATGTTAATCCCGGCAGATATTTCTGTCACGGATTGGGTCATTTCATTAGAAGATTCGTAATTCTCCCGGCTTTTGAATTTCACTTCATCTATCAGGGCTGCGATGCTCCTGGTGCTGGATTTGATCACTTCTTTCGTCTCTGAATCTTTCACCAAAAGTCTCTCTGTTTCCTGCTGTGCAGAAACAATCGTCTCTGCAAGCTTTTTTGAGATCGAAAATTGAAAACCTAGCATGACTGTCACTAACATGTATAGAAGATAGATGGTCACATAATTTTTCGGTTCCAATGGCAGCTCCTGCCCGTGTAGCAGCGTGAAAATCGTAATGAGCATGAAACCCAGACCGGAAGCGAGAAACAGCAATTTCCTGTCCATATAGATTGCCGCAGCCGCCAGGATAAAATAAAGAAGTGTGAAGGCAGCGGGGGAAACACTGGTTTCCATAATAAGGTACAAAACGCCTGAAACAATGAACACAGATAAATAGGGAATGAAGTTTGCCAGCTTGTTAGAATAGTGGAGCAAGGCGACCAGCCCCACACCCAATCCGCCGCCCACAATAATCGACAGGATGACGGCAAGTTCTTTTTGCATGGCGATATCCACTGCAGCGGCCAAAATAACAGATACAAAAGTGGCTTTGACGGTTAAGGAATTTTTCCTTTTTAAATCCTCATGTTTAATTTCTTCGATTGTTTTCATTTATTCTAGTCTCCTCGGAAAAACAAACTAATGTTATATTCGCTAGAAATTTCGGGATTCCTGTCGTATGAATTCACTTTTTTTTCAGAAAATATTAAAATAGAGAAGGAAGACAAGAAACAGTGTTACATATTGAATTTTTACATGGTATTATCGTATAGTGTTAGTATCTAGTCTTAATTATGAAATGGACAAGGGGTGCCTAAAAATGTTAAAAGTACAGGAAATCAGAGAGTTAATTAAATTAGTGGATCAATCAAGCATTGATGAGTTTTCATACGAATATGAAGGATCAAAAATCAAAATGAAGAAGCACGGAGAAGTGAAATCCGTGGCTGAACATGTTCAGCAAGCTGCACCGGCGCCTGCGGCGCAGCCAGTGCCGGCGGTTCAGGAAGCTTCACGCCCTGAGCCTAAAGTTGAAGCTGCAGCAGTCCAGGAAGTGAAGCAGGAAGAAGTTCAGGATACTTCAAATTTACATAAGATTGTTTCACCAATGGTTGGGACCTTCTATGCATCTTCTTCACCTGAAGCCGATGCATATGTGAAAGCGGGATCCAAAGTGAGCAAGGATTCGGTTGTTTGCATTGTCGAGGCAATGAAACTTTTCAATGAAATCGAAGCAGAAGTGAACGGGGAAATCGTAGAAATTCTAGTTAAAGATGGACAGCTTGTAGAATACGGCCAGCCTTTATTCCTGGTTAAGCCCGAATAAGGAGCGATATTGATGATAAAAAAAGTACTGATAGCCAACAGAGGAGAAATAGCAGTCCGCGTCATCCGTGCGTGCAGGGAATTGGGAGTTGAATCCGTCGCCGTCTATTCGGAAGCTGACAAAGAATCTCTCCATGTACAGCTAGCTGATGAGGCATACTGCATCGGACCAAAGGCTTCTAAGGACAGCTATTTAAATTTCACAAATATTATCAGCGTGGCCAAGCTAACAGGCTGCGATGCCATTCATCCGGGGTACGGCTTCCTTTCCGAGAATGCCGATTTCGCCGAGCTTTGCAGGGAGTGCAATATCAATTTCATCGGTCCTTCTCCTGAATCGATCCAAAAGATGGGGACTAAGGATGTTGCGAGGGAAACGATGAAGGAGGCGAATGTGCCGATCGTGCCGGGTTCACAGGGAATCGTTGAAAGCACGGAGGATGCGGTCAGCCTGGCGAATGATATCGGTTACCCGGTCATCATCAAGGCGACGGCTGGCGGAGGCGGAAAAGGAATCCGTGTTGCCCGTACCGAGCAGGAGCTGATCAAAGGGATCAATATTACCCAGCAGGAAGCGATGACAGCTTTCGGAAATCCTGGAGTGTATATTGAGAAATATATTGAAGACTTCCGTCATGTTGAAATCCAGGTGCTTGCTGACAGCTACGGCCATACTATCCACCTGGGAGAGCGTGATTGCTCCATCCAAAGACGCCTGCAAAAACTGCTTGAAGAAACCCCTTCTCCGGCGCTTGACGGTGAAATCAGGGCAGAAATGGGCGAGGCAGCGGTTAAGGCTGCAAAAGCAGTTGATTATACCGGTGCAGGCACTGTAGAATTTATCTATGACTACCGCGACCGCAAATTTTATTTCATGGAGATGAATACCCGTATCCAGGTTGAACATCCTGTAACTGAAATGGTGACAGGCGTCGATTTGATCAAGGAACAGATCAAGATTGCCTCCGGGGAAAGGCTGAGCCTTAAGCAGGAAGACGTCCAGTTCAACGGATGGGCGATTGAATGCCGGATCAACGCAGAAAATCCGGCGAAAAATTTCATGCCATCAGCAGGCAAAATCAAAATGTATCTCCCTCCAGGCGGTTTTGGTGTTAGAATAGATTCAGCGGCATATCCTGGTTATACAATCCCGCCTTACTATGATTCAATGATTGCGAAAGTCATTACTTATGGAAGCAGCAGGGAAGAGGCAATTGACCGCATGAAGAGGGCGCTTGGTGAGTTTGTGGTTGAAGGAATCCACACAACGATCCCGTTCCATCTCAAGCTGCTGAACCATGAAAAATTCGTGGAAGGGCAGTTCAATACGAAATTCCTTGAAATGTATGATGTGATGTCAGAAGAATAATAGGAGGGTCTAGCCATGAGTGAACAGCAACATTTACTTGAAATGAGCCATGATGAAAACGGCTTGGGCAAAGTAGAAATTGCACCTGAAGTAATTGAAGTCATTGCAAGCATCGCTGCATCAGAAGTAGAAGGTGTCATGCAGATGCGCGGAAGCTTCGCAGCTGGTGTAGTCGAAAGACTCGGAAAGAAAAACCACGGCAAAGGTGTAAAAGTTGAGCTTGTAGAAGAAGGAATCAAGGTTGATGTTTATTGCGTCATGAAGTTTGGCGTATCGATTCCTGTGGTAGCACAGAAAATCCAGGATAACATCCGCCAGGCATTATTGAACATGACCGCACTTGATGCAACAGAAGTCAATATCCATGTAGTCGGCGTTCAGTTCGAAAACCAAAAAGTAGAACCAGAAGTCGAACAGGAAGTTTAATCACCGAACCAAAGGCATAAATATACATGCCTTTGGTTTTTTTTATAGTTTTAGGAGATACCTGCTAAGTAATCCTGGTTTTCCTTTTAAAGTTGTCCGAAGCAGGTCCAAGTTCAGACAGGATTGCAGGTTTTTCGGTTAAAGCTGTCCGAAGTAGGTCCGGGTTCGGACAGGATTCCTTTTTTTTTGTAAAAGCTGTCCGAAGCAGGCACAGATAACCTCATTAACCGACATGGGCACAGGAACAGTTAATAACATCCACAAATTCTTTGCTTCCACCAGATATTTGCCTTTGCTTTGATTAACTTTTTTCTAAAAAGTGAAAAATAATAGGAAACCATGCTTTATCAGATATGATATGCTATTATTTTGTTAGAATCAGACAAGCGATAAAAGGAGCTAAAGAATTCCATGAAAAGAAGAACAGCAAGAGAAAAGGCGCTGCAAGCCTTATTCCAGATTGATATAAGCAAGGTGGAAGCATCGGATGCGATTGAGCATGTGCTTGAAGAAGAAGCCGGGGATGACTATTTGAATAAGCTTGTAAACGGTACATTGGAGCATCAGCCGGAAATTGATGAGGAGATCAAGGTGTACTTGGAAAAGTGGTCCCTCGACCGACTGGCGGCTGTTGACCGTAATCTGCTTCGCCTGGCTGTATATGAATTGAAATACTGCAATGAAGAGGTACCTATGAATGTCGTTCTTGATGAAGCGATTGAAATTGCTAAATTATATGGGGATGACCAATCAAGCCGGTTCATCAATGGTGTTCTGTCAAAAGTGAAACAAAGCATTTCCTGACACCATTGAAGCATGCAGGTTGGCCTTTCCCTGATTATATAGGGGGAGAAAGTATGGCTGCTATAATTATTGATGGGAAAGAAATTGCTAAAAAGAAAAGACTCGAAATTGCGGATCAGGTCCAGGAGCTAAAAAAGCAGGGTGTTACTCCAGGCCTGGCTGTCATTCTTGTCGGAGATAACCAGGCATCGAGAACCTATGTCACCAGCAAGCAAAAAACGGCAAGGGAACTGGGGATGCATAACGTCCTGATTGAATATTCTGTTTCGATTGCTGAGCAGGAACTATTGGCCAAAATTGAAGAATTGAACAACGATGAGGCCATCCACGGCATTTTGGTACAACTGCCTCTTCCGGAGCATATCAGCGAGAAGAAATTGATTGAAGCCATTTCCCCTGAAAAAGATGTTGATGGCTTCCATCCGATCAATATTGGCAGAATGATGACCGGACAGGATGCCTTTTTGCCATGTACTCCTTACGGTGTGATGGTGATGATGGAGGAAATCGGAATCGACCTAGCCGGCAAGCATGTAGTCGTGGTTGGCAGAAGCAATATTGTCGGGAAGCCGGCAGGCCAATTGTTTTTAAATGAAAATGCAACGGTTACATACTGCCATTCGAGAACAAAGGATTTGAAAGAACACACAAAGCAGGCGGATGTCATTGTAGCGGCTGTTGGAAAAGCCGGATTGATTACAGCGGACCATATCAAACCAGGAGCTGTCGTCATCGATGTGGGCATGAATCGGAACGATGAAGGCAAACTATGCGGGGATGTCGCTTTTGATGAAGTAAAAGAAAAAGCCGGCTATATCACTCCAGTGCCGGGCGGTGTCGGTCCAATGACCATTGCCATGCTGATGTACAATACCCTCAAGTCGGCAAAAAATAATATGAGCAGACTACAAAATTCAAATCGATAAGGCAGTATCCTGTCCATATCTGTTATGGTTAGAAACTGAAAATCCACTTATGTTAAGTGACGAATCGGGATTCTAAACTTATAATGGATATGGGCAGTTTTTTATGAAGCCTGAATCAATCTTTAAAGGAATATTCATATGTTCCGCCAAAGGAGTTTTCCAATGGAGCAACAGCGTTATCTTACCGTCAATGCGTTAACTAAATACATAAAACGAAAATTCGATGCTGATCCGCATTTGCAGGGTGTTTATCTCAAAGGTGAAATTTCAAATTTCAAAAGGCATTCCAGCGGACATATGTATTTTACACTCAAGGACGAGAAAGCCCGAATACTTGCTGTCATGTTTGCCGGATCTGCCCGAAACATGAAGTTCAGGCCTGAGAATGGGATGAAGGTGCTGGTCAGAGGAGATATCTCCGTATATGAAGGCAGCGGCCAGTATCAGATATACATAAAGGATATGAAAACCGATGGAGTGGGCGATTTATTCGTCGCTTATGAGCAGCTCAAGAAAAAGCTTGAGCAAGAAGGGCTTTTTTCCCCGAAATATAAACAGCCTATCCCAAAATACCCGAAAGCTGTCGGGATTGTCACATCTCCAACAGGGGCGGCAATCCGTGATATACTGACGACGATCAAAAGAAGATATCCGATAACGAAGGTACTGATCTTTCCAGCACTTGTACAGGGTGATCAGGGCGGCCCTTCCATCGTGAGGGCGATCGAGAAGGCAAATGAGCGGGAAGATCTTGATGTTCTGATCATTGGACGCGGAGGCGGATCGATTGAAGAATTGTGGAATTTCAATGAGGAAACAGTCGCAAGGGCGATTTTTGCCTCACGAATACCGATTATTTCGGCAGTCGGACATGAAACGGATTTCACGATTGCGGATTTCGTTGCAGACATGAGAGCACCGACGCCTACAGGTGCGGCTGAACTTGCTGTCCCTCATATCCAGGAATTGATTGAGAGGGTAATGAACAGGGAGACGAGACTGATGAGGGCTATGCGGGAAAAGGTGTTCTTCCAGCAAGAGCGCTACCAGCGGCTGATCAGGTCTTACGCCTTCCGCTACCCTAGAAAATTATATGAGCAAAAGCTTGAACAAATCGACAAGCTGACTGAATCACTAACCCGCGGAGCTGAAAAATTATATTCCTCTAAACATGATGCGCTTATTCAATTGAAACGAAGATTGGAGCGCAGCCATCCAGAGGAATTAAGGAAAATCTCTGCAGAGAGACATTTAAGAACAACGAGGGCATTAAACCGGGCCATGACAGCTGTTGTTTCAGAAAAGAGAAAAGAGTTCAACGGGATCCTGTCCACTCTTGAAGCATTGAGCCCGCTGAAAATCATGGACCGCGGCTATAGCCTTGCCTACACAGATGATGGAAGCTTAATCAAGACTGTCAGCCAGGTAAAGCCGGAACGAAAAATATTCGTAAAGCTTTCTGATGGAAGCATTAAATGCGTCGTTACAGATATTGAGGAGAGTGAAAACAATGGCTGAAGAAAAAAAACTGAGCTTTGAACAGGCGATGGACCAATTGGAGAGTATTGTTGAAAAATTGGAAGAGGGCGATGTGCCATTGGAGGAAGCAATCTCGTTTTATAAAGAAGGAATGGAATTATCCAAACTTTGCCATGATAAGCTAAAGAATGTGGAAGAACAACTGGCCCAGATCATTACTGAAGATGGACGGACTGAAAGCTTCTCCATAAATGAGGAGGAATAGTTTTGCATCCTGTTTCACTAGATTCTTTTTCAAAGAAATATAAGGCACTTCTTGAGGAGCGGCTCAGGGATGCAGTTGGTTCCCTGGAGACTCCGGAAAATCTTGCAAAGGCCATGCTCTATTCTCTTGAAGCAGGCGGGAAGAGAATTCGGCCGCTTCTGGTCTTTGCGGTGATTGACGCTTTTGGCAAAGACCCGATTCATGGACTTGATGCTGCTGCGGCAATTGAAATGGTCCATACTTATTCTTTGATCCATGATGATCTGCCAAGCATGGATGATGATGATCTAAGAAGAGGAAAGCTGACGAATCATAAAGTGTTCGGTGAAGCCACGGCCATTCTTGCAGGAGATGCATTGTTGACGCTTAGCTTCAACATGATTGCGGAAATGCCAGAGGAGTCAGCATCCGACAAGGTCAAGCTGACATTGATCAGCAGGCTGTCAACTGCTGCGGGAGCTCATGGTATGGTTGGCGGACAAGTAGCGGATATGGAAGGGGAGCACAGAAAGCTGACGCTCGAACAGCTTGAATATATCCATATCCATAAAACAGGGAAATTGCTTGAATACAGTATCATTGCCGGAGCAGAGATTGCCGGGGCAACTGCTGCACAAAAGGAAATACTGGCGAAGTTTGCTTATCATATCGGTCTTGCTTTCCAGATTAGAGACGATATCCTGGACCTCGAAGGGACAGAAGAGATGATTGGCAAACCTATCGGCAGCGATACTGCGAACGAAAAAAGCACATATCCCGCTTTGCTTGGACTGGATGGAGCCAAACAAGCCCTGCAGGATCACCTGCGCAATGCCAAGGATGCTCTGGAATCAACCGGGCTTCAAGTGGGGGTCCTTTCACAAATTACGGATTTGATTGGATTAAGAAACCATTAGAAATCTGTGCCTCGTTGAAGCATTCTTCATCCGTGTGCTATAATAAGCTGTTAGCACCTTGGTGTTGGCGGCTTTTTTTATACATATTGTGAAAAATAGATGCCATATTTTAAGGTATAGCTTGAAAACCGTTCTTTATTTAATATATGTTATTACTAACAACTTTTTTAGAATAAGGTTATTTTAACCATATTGCTTGTATTGCGGCCTGATACGGAGCAGGCAGAGCAATAGTCTATGAAGAACAGCCTGAAAAAATGGCGGAATGATAAGTCAGAAATGAAAGTGAGTGGTCCGAATGGATCTTTTATCGATAAAAGACCCTTCCTTCTTGAAAAATCTTTCGAAAAAGGAATTGGAAGAGTTAAGCAGGGAGATTCGGCAGTTTTTGATAGAAAAATTATCGGTCACAGGAGGACATATTGGACCTAACCTTGGAGTGGTCGAATTAACGATTGCTCTCCATAAATGCTTTGACAGCCCAAAGGATAAATTCCTCTGGGATGTTGGCCACCAGTCCTATGTTCATAAAATCCTGACAGGCAGAGCTTGTCAATTCGATACATTGCGGCAGCATAAAGGCCTTTGCGGATTCCCGAAAATGGTGGAAAGCGAGCATGATGTCTGGGAAACCGGCCATAGCTCAACCTCTTTATCAGCTGCAATGGGAATGGCAATCGCCCGTGATTTGAAGGGGGAAAATTCCCATATTGTGCCGATCATCGGCGATGGTGCCCTTACAGGGGGAATGGCGTTAGAGGCGTTGAATCATATCGGACATGAGAAAAAGAAGCTGATCGTGATTCTGAACGATAATGAAATGTCCATCGCGCCAAATGTTGGAGCCTTGCATAATGTGCTTGGACGTCTTCGGACTGCGGGTAAATACCACTGGGTAAAAGATGAGCTCGAATACCTGCTTAAAAAAGTCCCTGCCATTGGCGGCCAGCTGGCGTCCACAGCCGAGCGGATCAAGGACAGTTTAAAATATCTCTTCGTTTCAGGCATCTTTTTCGAAGAGTTGGGTTTCACTTATCTTGGACCAGTGGATGGCCATGACTATGACGCTCTTTTCGAGAACCTTGCATATGCAAAGAAACAGGAAGGTCCTGTGCTTCTGCATGTCATCACCAAAAAAGGCAAGGGATACAATCCTGCTGAAAATGATAAAATCGGCACCTGGCATGGAACAGGCCCTTATAAAATGGAAACCGGTGCTTTCGTAAAACCGGACTCCGCACCGCCGGCATGGAGTAAGCTCGTCAGTGAGACTGTAAGAAAAATCGCACGGACAGATGAGCGGATCGTGGCTGTGACACCAGCGATGCCTGTTGGTTCAAAACTTGAAGGCTTCGCAAGTGAATTCCCTGACCGGATGATTGACGTCGGAATTGCCGAACAGCATGCAACGACTTTTGCTGCTGGCCTGGCGACACAAAAGATGAAGCCATTCCTGGCGATCTATTCCACCTTCCTGCAGCGAGCCTATGACCAGGTAGTTCATGATATATGCCGCCAGAACCTTAATGTGTTCATCGGCATAGACCGTGCCGGACTTGTTGGAGCGGATGGTGAAACGCATCAAGGTGTATTCGATATTGCCTTCCTGAGGCATCTGCCTAATATGGTCTTGATGATGCCGAAAGATGAAAACGAAGGTCAGCATATGGTGAAGACTGCAATCCAGTATGATGATGGACCGATTGCGATGCGTTACCCTCGAGGCAATGGTCTCGGTGTCCCAATGGATGAAGAACTGAAGGAAATCCCGATTGGCAGCTGGGAAGTGCTGCGTGAAGGTGAAGATGCAGCCATCCTCACGTTCGGAACAACCATTCCGATGGCAATGGAAGCGGCGGAAATCCTTGAAAAGCAAGGTGTATCCGTAAAAGTTGTCAATGCACGTTTTATCAAGCCGCTTGATGAAGAAATGCTTACAGGGATCCTGAACGAAAACATGCCGATCCTGACCATTGAGGAAGCTGTCCTGCAGGGCGGATTCGGAAGCTTTGTGCTTGAAACGGCACATGACCTTGGCTATCAGCACGTCGAAATCGACAGGATGGGGATTCCGGACAAGTTCATCGAACATGGAAGCGTCGACAAGCTGCTTCATGAAATTGGCATGACAACAGAAGATGTTGTTTTAAGAATGCAAAAGCTTGCAAGACAGAAACAAAAAAGGGCGTAAGCAATGAAAATAAAAAAAGAACGTTTAGATGTTCTGCTGGTAGACCGCGGCCTTGCCGAAACAAGGGAAAAAGCGAAACGGACAATCATGGCAGGACTCGTCTATTCAAACGAAAACAGGCTTGACAAGCCAGGTGAAAAGGTTAATATCGATCTTCCGTTGACGGTTAAAGGAAATCTCCTTCCGTATGTAAGTCGCGGCGGACTAAAGCTGGAAAAGGCCCTGAAGGTTTTTGACCTTGATGTCAACGGGAAAAAGCTGCTTGATATCGGGGCTTCTACTGGCGGATTTACTGATTGTGCTCTTCAAAATGGTGCTGAAATGTCCTATGCACTTGATGTTGGCTACAATCAGCTCGCCTGGAAGCTTCGCCAGGATGAAAGAGTCGTCGTGATGGAACGTACGAATTTCCGTTATGTGAAACCAGAAGATCTTGAAAAAGGTATGCCGGATTTCGCAAGCATTGATGTTTCGTTCATTTCACTCCGGCTCATCCTGCCTGTCCTCAAAACCTTGCTGGTGCCAGGGGGCGATATTGTGGCCCTCGTTAAACCGCAGTTTGAGGCAGGAAGGGAACAAGTAGGCAAAAAAGGAATCGTCCGAGACAGGAAGGTCCACGAACAAGTTTTGGACCGGATTATTTCTTTTTCGATTGAACAGGGATATGATGTCAAGGACTTAAGCTTTTCGCCCATCACCGGCGGAGATGGCAATATTGAATTCCTCCTCCATCTCCAGTGGAACAATCCAGAAGATGAAAAGGGCAAATCAATGTTGAAAATCCTGCCTGAAACAGTTGTGACGCAGGCACATGATGAACTGAAATCGAAACAAACCAGTGAAGAAGAATAGACTTTATCAGTCTGTTCTTTTTTTGTTGGCTTGAAAAGTTGTTCACCACTTTGTCAATTCCGGCATGATCTTTTGCTGAATAACCACGAAAGATTGTACATTCTGTTGAAATCGGCTAACATATGAGTATATGAATGTTTCGGATTTATCCAGAGGTGATATGAATGAATAAAGGACAAAGACATATTAAAATTCGTGAGTTGATTGCAAGCAAGGATATCGAGACTCAGGATGAACTGGTCGACCGTTTGAAGGCGGCGGGTTTTAATGTTACACAGGCAACAGTTTCTCGTGATATTAAAGAGCTGCATCTTGTAAAGGTCCCTTTGATTGATGGAAGATATAAATACAGCCTGCCAGCTGACCAGCGTTTCAACCCACTGCAAAAATTGAAAAGATCGCTGATGGACGCTTTTATCCGAATCGACCAGGCTGGACATCTGTTAGTCATGAAAACATTGCCTGGCAATGCGAATGCGATTGGTGCACTGATTGATAATCTTGATTGGGATGATATATTAGGAACGATTTGTGGAGACGATACCATCTTGATTATTTGCCGTACTCCAGAGGATACTGAGTCGGTCACAAATCGTTTTCTTGACATGCTGTAAATGAGGTGACGTTTGCTTGTTAAATGAATTATCAATACGTAATTTCGCCATTATTGAATCATTATCTGTATCTTTCAATAAAGGTCTAACTGTTCTGACTGGAGAAACCGGTGCCGGTAAATCCATTATCATTGATGCAATCCACCTGCTTGTCGGCGGGAGAGGTTCAGCCGAATTTGTCCGTCACGGTGAGGATAAGGCGGAGATCGAAGGGCTGTTTTTTATTGAAGGTGAAAACCATCCGTGTAAGTCGAAAGCAGCAGAATTCGGGATTGAAATCGAGGACGGGATGATTGTTTTAAGGAGGGATATTGCAGCCAGTGGCAAAAGTGTTTGCAGAATCAATGGCAAGCTTGTCACCATCGCTGTCTTAAGGGAAGTCGGTTCAACGCTGATTGATATCCATGGCCAGCACGAACACCAGGAACTAATGGATGAAACACGGCATATCAATCTTTTGGACCAGTTTGGATCAGATGAAATCCTTCCTGCCCTCCAGGAGTATCAACTGGTATACAGATCGTATGAACAAACACTCAAAAAGCTTAAGAACCTCAGTGAAAATGAACAGCAAATGGCGCACAGGCTCGACCTGATCCAGTTCCAGCATGATGAAATCCTGTCAGCGAACCTGATGATGAACGAGGATGAGGAACTGCTGGAAGAACGGCGGAAGCTTGCCAATTTTGAACGCATCTTCGAAAGTATCCAGACAAGCTACAATGCGCTGCAAGGCGATCAGAAAGGTCTGGATTGGATCGGACTGGTTATGGATAATCTCCAGAGTGCTGCTGAATTGGATCCTGAATATAAAACGGTCGCAGAAACTGTCGCAAACAGCTACTATATGCTCGAGGATGCTGCGAGAACGATCAGAAACGACCTCGATTCCCTTGAGTATGATCCTCAGCGTTTACTGGAGATAGAAGACAGATTGAATGAAATCAACCAGCTTAAGCGGAAATATGGTAAGTCGATTGAAGAGATCCTTGAATATGCTTCTAAGATCGAAGAAGAAATTGAGACGCTGCAAAACAAGGAAGTCCATATTGGCCAGATGGAAAAGGAATTGGCATCGCTCAAAAAAGACTTGCGGATTGAAGCCCATAATTTAACTGAAACACGCAAAAAATGGGCCAAGAAACTGACGAAGCTGATTCATAAAGAATTAAAAGAGCTTTATATGGAAAAAGCGGTATTTGAATTAAAGATCGATTCGGACCTGGACGTTTTCCAGAAAAATGGAGCGGACAAAGTTGAATTTTATATTTCAACAAATCCTGGAGAGCCTTTAAAGCCATTGTCCAAGGTCGCTTCTGGTGGAGAGCTGTCAAGAATCATGCTGGCTCTAAAAAGTATCTTCTCCAAACATCAGGGTGTCACATCGATTATTTTTGATGAAGTAGATACAGGTGTGAGCGGGAGGGTCGCGCAATCGATCGCTGAAAAGATCTACAATGTTTCGACCGGATCCCAGGTGCTTTGTATTTCTCACTTGCCTCAGGTAGCTGCTATGGCGGATACCCATCTTTATATTGCGAAGGTCATCAAAAATGGGCGGACCAAAACCTCCGTTACTCCGCTATCATCATCTGATAAGGTGAAGGAAATCGGAAGGATGATTTCCGGTGTGGAAATTACGGAGCTTACAAAACAGCATGCAGAAGAATTGCTGCAGCTGGCACAGAATATGAAGGCTGTCACATGAAAAGCTATCCATAAAGGGTAGCTTTTTTATTTTTATACCGGTTATAAATGAGGCGAGTCGAGGCAAAATTAAAGGTGTAGCCATTTTTGATGTGTGTGGACTAGAAGCGAGGAGAGTGAATGGATTGAAAAAAGATTTTCTCAGAAAATTTATTGGTGGAATTCTCCTTGTTTCATTAATTGCTTTAGGATTTGCAAAACCAGTACATGAATATTTATCTATTCCAGGAGATATAACTTTATTCGAGGGGCAAAAGCTTGATTTCCAGGCAAATGCAGTTCAAGTAACGGCTCCCTTAACTGATTCGAGCATCACGGTTGACCAGAAAGATGAAACAGTTTCTATTGAGGCGAAAAGGCATGGAAAGGATGAGATGGTCCTTGAGTTAGCCGGATTCCCGGTGAAAAAGGTCGATGTGAATGTCCTTAAGGATTTCAAGGTCAGGCCAGGCGGTCAATCAATAGGAGTAAAACTTAATACAGTTGGTGTCCTTGTGGTCGGACATCATCAGGTTCAGGCAGATGAAGGAAGGGTATCTCCAGGAGAACTGGCTGGTATCAAAAAAGGCGACATTATCACAGAAATCAATGGACAGCAAATAGAAAAAATGGCAGACGTCGGCCCATTCGTAAAACAAGCAGGAGCAGACGGGAAGCCATTGGATGTAGTTATCAAGCGGGAAAATGAAAAAATCAAAACCCGGCTGCAGCCTAAGAAGGATGTAAACGAGAACACTTATAAACTTGGCTTGTATATACGTGATTCGGCAGCAGGAATCGGGACGATGACCTTTTATCATCCTCAGTCAAAAAAATATGGAGCACTTGGACATGTCATATCTGACATGGATACAAAAAAGCCAATTGTGGTTGAGGATGGGCAAATCGTTAGATCGACCGTTACTTCAATCGAAAAAGGCGGGAAAGGCAATCCAGGTGAAAAACTGGCACGCTTTTCTTCCGACAGAGAAGTAATTGGAAATATCCGCCGGAACAGTCCTTTTGGGATTTTCGGTGAGCTGAACAAGGATATTACGAATGGAGTATTTGACAAGCCATTGCCGATTGCCCTGTCCCATCAGGTAAAGGAAGGACCGGCGAAAATCCTTACAGTTGTGAATAATGACGAAGTTAATCTTTTTGATATAGAGATTGTCAGCACCATCCCGCAAAAATTCCCGGCAACAAAGGGTATGGTTATCAAGGTAACAGATCCTGAGCTGCTGGAGAAAACAGGCGGGATTGTCCAGGGAATGAGCGGCAGCCCGATCATTCAGGATAACAAGCTTGTAGGTGCTGTGACGCATGTGTTCGTAAATGACCCAACAAGCGGATACGGAGTCCATATTGAATGGATGCTGAATGAAGCAGGGATAGACATCTACGAAAAACCAAGAGAGCAGGCAAGTTAAGCAGGAATTCGGCGGCGGCGTATGCCGCCTTTTCTTTGTCGTCAATTTGAACTGTTAAAGACCAATGTTGATATTTCTAACCTGTTGATTGTAGTGGCAGGCGCGTAGACTCCTCCGAANNGGCAGGCGCGTAGACTCCTCCGAAAATGCTACCGCATTTCCATCGTGCCTAGGCTGATTCAGGAAGCTAATCAGTGTCCTGTGGCGCAGCTGGTCAGGTAAGACCCCGCAGGAGCAAAGCGACGAGGAGGATCAGCGCCAGCCAGGAAGAATTGCCTTTTGAAAAAGCCGGCAGTTGGGCTTTTTCATTATTCTTCCAGCGGAAAGCGAAGCGCCTGGAACGAAAATCAACAGCCTTGTCTAAAAGTGGCAGCAATGAAAATAGAGATAATTCGACAAATTCCTGCTTGCTTTTTTGTCAACTATCGAAATTAGTCGAAAAACAGAGGAAATTGAAGCAAATATAAGAAAATATTACTTTTTTAAGAAAAAATTAAAAATAAGAGGAATTTCTGTTGCATTGTCGAATTAGTCATTTAGAATAGAATTTAGAGAAGATAATGTTTGTGATCATAATTGGATTTGAGGAGGAACCAAGCAGTGAACAAAATAAAAGTATGCGTTGTAGATGACAACAGAGAATTAGTTGGTCTTTTGGAAGAATATATTTCTTCCCAGGAAGATATGGAAATTGTAGGGGTTGCCCATAATGGCCAGGAATGTTTGGAAATGCTTGAAGACACTGATCCTGATGTCTTGCTTTTAGATATTATTATGCCGCATCTCGATGGTCTGGCGGTGCTCGAAAGGCTCCGTGACATGAAAAAAGGAATTATCCCAAATGTCATCATGCTGACAGCCTTCGGTCAGGAAGATGTGACGAAAAAAGCTGTAGAACTTGGAGCATCTTACTTCATCCTGAAACCATTTGACATGGAGCATCTTGCAGGCCATATCCGCCAGGTAAGCGGCAAGGCAAAATCTGTAGCAAGAAAGCCGTCTTCCATCAATTATGGAAGGTCAAATGCTGAACAAAAGCCTAAAAATCTGGATGCAAGCATTACAAGCATCATTCATGAAATTGGCGTCCCTGCCCATATTAAAGGCTATATGTACCTGCGTGAAGCTATTTCTATGGTTTACAACGATATTGAACTCCTTGGCTCGATCACAAAAGTCCTCTACCCGGATATCGCAAAGAAATTCAATACAACGGCCAGCCGTGTAGAACGTGCGATCCGACATGCGATTGAGGTTGCATGGAGCAGAGGAAATATCGACTCCATTTCTTCATTATTCGGCTATACAGTGAGCATGTCTAAAGCGAAGCCTACTAATTCCGAGTTCATCGCGATGGTCGCTGACAAGCTGCGTTTGGAGCATAAAGCTTCTTGAAAGGGTTAGACAATATTTAGCTATTTTTCCATACATCATAACGACATCTTACTTGATTTCGATAAAAGTCGAAATCGAGTAAGATGTTTTTATTTTTACGTGGTAGAAAGTTGGTCAATGGCATGTCTGCATATTATGATATATATTGTGACCTGAGATAAATATAAAAAAAACGCCCTCAGGCGCCTTTAAAAAGTCAGTTCTCCTTATCCTTGTCAAGTTCGGCAAGTTTTTGCAAAAGGATATGCTGGGGCATATGCATGATTTGTTCAACGGGAACTCCTAATTTTTCCGAGAGCATGATTGCCGTCTCGGCAGAAATATGCAGTGGTCTCATTGTTAATACCTCCAAATAAAATGATGGGTGTGATGGTTTATGACTCTAATTTTAGCACATCGTGGCTATGCGGCTGAATATCCGGAAAATACTATGCTCGCTTTTAAAGAAGCTGAAAAGGCAGGGGCCGATGGACTTGAGCTTGATGTCCAGATGACGAAAGACGGTGAACTGGTAGTCATTCATGATGAAAAGGTCGATCGAACTACCGATGGAACAGGATTGGTCAAGGACTATAATTATAAGGAATTAAGGAAATTGGATGCGCGCTTCAAGTTCAGTGCACAGTCGGAAAAACAACAGATTCCGGCTCTAGATGAAGTCCTTGAGTGGCTGGCAGGAACAGAATTGAACTGTAATATTGAACTCAAAAACACCATTATTCCATATGATGGCATGGAAGAAAAAGTGATCCATATGATAAGGGATTATCAATTATCTGACAGGATTATCATTTCATCCTTTAATCATTATAGCATTGTCCATAGCTACATGATGGCACCTGACATAGAAATAGCTCCTTTGCTTTCTGATGGTTTATATATGCCATGGGTTTACGCGCAGTCAATCAGGGCCAAAGGTTTCCATCCTCATTGGAGAGCTGCGCCGGACGAAATCATTAAAGCGTCACTTGAAAGCGGGATTGATGTGAGGCCATATACGGTAAATAAGGATGCTGAGCTGGAAAGGCTGTTCAGGGTAAATTGCAGTGCGGTCATTACAGATGACCCTGCAAAGGCATTCCAAATAAGGGGAACTAAAAAACAGGCCTGAAAAATTCAAGGCCTGTTTTGCTTTTTATTGCTATCAGGTATGCGGAAGAATGCCTGTACTTTATTCCTTTTACGGTCCCGATGCAGAATGAAACCTGCGATGAATCCCAGTCCCGCCAGGAAAAAGATGAGTCCGGCCAGGAACTGAAGCCATAAATAGGGAAAAGGTGCCTGCAAAATCCCGAAAACCATATCGCGCATCAGTTTTACACCCAAAGCAGCAATGACACCTGGTATCAGCATGATGATTAACGCTACAATCCTGATCATTTGGTATCCCCTCGTAATTTGTCCTCTTTAGAAAGTATACTCAACGCCCGGTTTTTCCGCAATATAAGTTGCTCATGGCATATTATCTCCGGAAAAGTTAGAAAAGAAAGAAATTTGTCAGCGCATTCAAAAAGCATTACAATGAAATTGAAAGAAATTGCAGACTCTAAAAAGCAATCCATGAAATATTTTTCCGATATGTGGTGGACAATTATGCAAAAAATAATGATTGTAGGGGCTGGCAAGGGTGGAACGGCCATTCTGGACATTTTTAAACAAACGGCCAATGTAGCTGCTGTGGTTGACATTAATCCGAATGCTCCAGGAATACTGGCTGCAAAGGAAGCTGGTATCCCAACCGGGACAGATTGGCGAGCATATATGTCCGATGAATTGGACATCGTCATCGAAGTGACCGGGGAGGAACAGGTTTTCCGTGAATTAAGAGATGCCCGCAGTAAAAACACGGTGCTGATCCCAGGCAGTGTTGCATTCCTTCTTGCTACCTTGTTAGAAGAAAAGGAAGAGTTGATCAAGACTCTCAGAAAAATTACATATGAACATGATTTAATCTTTAATTCCTCAGGAGATGGCATGGTCGTCATCAATACAGAGGGAACGGTAACTTTGTTCAATAAAAGCGCAGAAAAAATCATCGGCAATAAAAGGGAGCTTGCTGAGGGCCGCCATGTCCTGGAAATCATTCCGACCAGCAAACTTCCGAGAATCCTCCATACGAGGAAGGTGGAGTCCAATCAGGAATTATTGCTGCCCAATGGCTCAAAAATTATCACAACAAGAATTCCGATTATTGATGAGAATGACCAGCTGATTGGTGCATTTTCCGTGTTCAAGGATATTACGGATGTAGTCAATCTTGCGGAAGAGATAACAAACCTGAAAGAAATCCAAACGATGCTCCAGGCAATCATTCATTCCAGTGATGAGGCAATATCCGTTGTGGATGAAGATGGCCGTGGGATTATGATTAATCCTGCCTACACGAGAATAACCGGGCTAAAAGAAGAAGAAGTAATCGGACAGCCTGCAACTGCAGATATCTCCGAGGGAGAAAGCATGCATATGAAGGTGCTTAAGACAAGAAGGCCTGTTCGCGGAGCTGCTATGAGGGTTGGTCCGAATAAAAAGGAAGTAGTCGTGAATGTAGCCCCTATCATCGTGGATGGGAAATTAAAGGGCAGTGTCGGGGTCATCCATGATATGTCTGAGATCCAGAATCTGAACCGGGAACTCCATCGCGCAAGGCAAATCATCAGGACCCTTGAGGCGAAATATTCGTTTGAGGATATAATCGGCCAATCGGAAGAAATGACGATTCCGGTTGAACAGGCGAAGCTCGGGGCGAAAACTCCTGCTACTGTCCTCCTCCGCGGTGAGTCAGGTACAGGGAAAGAGCTTTTTGCCCATGCCATCCACAATGCCAGTGACCGCAAGTTCAACAAGTTCATTCGTGTTAATTGTGCCGCTATTTCCGAGTCGCTGCTGGAAAGCGAACTTTTTGGTTATGAAGAAGGGGCTTTCTCGGGTGCAAAAAGAGGCGGGAAGCGCGGTTTCTTTGAAGAAGCCAATAACGGAAGCATCTTTCTAGATGAAATAGGTGAATTGCCGGCAAATACACAGGCTAAACTGCTGCGGGTCCTGCAGGAAAGGGAAATTGTCCGTGTCGGAGGAACGAAACCTGTGTCCATCAATGTCCGGGTCATCGCTGCAACCAATATGAATCTTGAAAAAGCGATAGCAAATGGCAGTTTTAGGGAAGATTTATATTATCGTCTGAACAGGATGCCGATCCATATACCTCCTCTCAGGAGAAGGAAAGATGACATTCCGCTGCTTTGCGAAAGGCTCATCCGGAAAATTAATCAGGACTACGGAAGAAATGTTGAAGGTGTCTCGGATAAGGCTATTAAGAAATTAATGGATTATGACTGGCCAGGGAATGTCAGGGAACTGGAGAATGTGCTCGGCCGGGCGATCATCTTCCTTAATTATAACGAAACCATCATCCAGGAAGAACATCTTCCCGAACTCCTGAATAGCCAGGAGAAGGAAAAAGAAGACGACGATGCCCAAACAATCCGTTCAGAGACACTGGCAGTCCAATTGGAAAGATACGAAGCAAGAGTAATAAAAACTACTATTAATTCCGTGAAAGGCAATAAAACTGCTGCCTCTAGATTACTGGGCATTTCTGTAAGAAATCTGTATTATAAGCTCGAAAAATACGGCATTGAAATGAATAGCATGCAATAAATTTCACACCGTGCAATTTATTGCATAATATTTTTCGGGAAAAGTAAAGCGTTTTCACGGTTTTTATGTTGGCACGCTTCTTGCATATATAAATAACGGGTGGTGCGCAAAAGAAAGAAAGGGTTGACTCCAGACATGAAACTTGACTCACTAATCAGCATGGCATCCCGAAATGACAGGAAAACCATTGCCGTGTCAGCGGCAGAAGATACAGAAGTATTAGAAGCAGTTGCCGAGGCCGTTAAAAGGAACCTGGCCGATTTCCTGCTTTATGGAGATGAAAAGGAAATCAGAAGGATCATTGCCACGCAGCATCCTGAACTAGCAAGTCATAAAGGGATGGAAATTGTTTCTGCACCTAATAACAGTATGGCCGCAGAGATGGCAGTGAAGGCTGTCACTGCGAATGAAGCACAGGTAGTGATGAAGGGGAATATCCCGACTGCCACAATCCTGAAAGCTGTCCTGAATAAGGAGTACGGCCTTAGGACGGGAGCGGTTTTATCCCATGTGGCTGTTTTTGAAGTGCCGGGGTATGATCGCTACACAATCGTTACCGATGCTGCGATGAATATTGCGCCGGACCTTGAACAAAAGGCACAAATCATTAAAAATGCCGTCCGGGTAGCTCATTCAATCGGTATTGACATGCCAAAAGTGGCACCTCTTGCAGCAGTGGAAGTAGTCAATCCCGCCATGCAGGCAACGCTGGATGCAGCAGCATTGACGGTCATGAATCAAAGAGGGCAAATTACCGGATGTATTGTAGACGGTCCGCTCGCGCTCGATAATGCGGTTTCACAGCTGGCTGCCGAGCACAAGGGAATCAAGAGTGATGTTGCCGGGAAAGCCGATATCCTTTTAGTCCCTGCAATCGAAGTCGGCAATGTACTCTATAAATCATTAGTTTATTTTGCCAATGCAAAAGTTGGCGCAGTCATATCAGGGGCAAAAGCTCCAATCGTGTTAACATCCAGGGCAGATACAGCCGAAAGCAAGCTTTATTCTCTTGCACTGGCGTTATGCTCTGCTGAAAAATAACCTACATAAATCAGAGGGGGAACTAGAAATGGAAATCTTCAAGTATCTTGAACAGTATGATTATGAGCAGGTAGTGTTTTGCCAGGATAAGCAATCAGGTTTGAAAGCGATTATCGCAATCCATGATACAACTTTAGGGCCAGCTTTGGGCGGTACCCGCATGTGGACTTACGCTTCAGAAGAAGCAGCGATCGAAGATGCTCTTCGACTGGCTAAGGGCATGACTTATAAGAATGCGGCAGCTGGACTCAACCTTGGCGGTGGAAAAACGGTCATCATCGGTGACCCTCGCAAGGACAAGAACGAAGAAATGTTCCGTGCGTTCGGCCGTTATATCCAGGGCTTGAATGGCAGATACATCACTGCTGAAGATGTTGGTACAACGGTAGCTGACATGGACTTGATCCATGAAGAAACAGATTATGTAACAGGTATTTCACCGGCATTCGGATCATCCGGTAATCCTTCACCAGTAACTGCTTACGGTGTATACAGAGGGATGAAGGCAGCTGCGAAGGAAGCGTTCGGAACAGATTCTCTTGAGGGTAAGACGATTGCAGTCCAGGGTGTAGGGAATGTCGCATACAATCTATGCCGCCACCTTCATGAAGAAGGCGCTCAGCTGATCGTTACTGACATCAATAAAGAAGCAGTCCAAAGAGCTGTTGAGGAATTTGGGGCAAAGGCAGTTGACCCAGATGAAATCTATGGCGTTGACTGTGATATTTATGCTCCTTGTGCATTAGGCGCGGTCATCAATGATGAAACAATTCCGCAAATCAAAGCAAAGGTTATTGCCGGTGCAGCAAATAACCAGCTGAAGGATACCAAGCATGGCGACATCATCCACGAAATGGGCATCGTTTACGCTCCTGATTATGTCATCAACGCAGGCGGAGTAATCAACGTAGCAGATGAGCTGTATGGCTATAATGCTGAGAGAGCGATGAAAAAGGTAGAAACGATTTATAACAATATAGAAAAAGTCATTGAAATTGCCAAGAGGGACGGGATCCCTACGTATAAAGCGGCAGACCGTATGGCAGAAGAACGCATTGAGAGAATGCGCAATTCCCGCAGCCAGTTCCTGCAAAACGGCCACCATATCTTAAGCCGCCGTTAAGACGGGATTTTTCAAGGAGGTGCTTTTCTCCAGCAGTGTGAAAATCTGCATGATTTCAGCTATGTGAAAGAAGAATACACCCTTAATCAAAAATGATTTGCAGAGTGCGCTGAATCGAACCTTCGGCGCCTCTGCTGTTTCCTAAATGCTACTGACGTTACGGATTGGAAGCAGCCCGTAAGCAAATTGGAGGTTTAACTGTGCAACAAACAGAACATCGGATTCTAGTCATAAATCCAGGATCTACATCAACGAAAATAGGTGTTTTTGATAACGAAGTATCAATTTTCGAAAAAACAATCCGACATGATTCAGCTGTCATCAACTCCTATGAGACCATCATCGATCAATACGAATTCAGGAAGAATACGATACTTGAAACGCTTGATACCGAAGGCATCAACATTTCAAAATTGAGTGCTGTTTGTGGGCGCGGCGGTCTTTTACGGCCAATCGAGGGCGGTACATATGCAGTTAACAATAAGATGCTTGAAGACTTGCGGGCAGGCTACTCTGGCCAGCACGCATCAAATTTGGGCGGTATCTTGGCTTATGAAATCGCCTCTGGTTTGAACATTCCTTCCTTTATTGTAGACCCGGTCGTGGTCGATGAACTTGACCCGATCGCACGAGTTTCAGGGTTCTCGCTCATTGAACGCAAGAGCATTTTTCATGCTCTGAACCAGAAGGCGGTTGCGCGCAGGGTTGCCAGAGAACTCGGCAGGAGGTATGAAGAGCTTAACCTCATCATTACCCATCTTGGTGGCGGTATCACTGTAGGAGCCCATAAGAGGGGCAGGGTCGTTGATGTCAATAATGGTCTGCATGGTGATGGTCCTTTCAGTCCTGAACGTGCAGGCACAGTGCCGGCTGGAGACCTGGTTCAGCTATGCTTCTCAGGGGATTTCTTCCGGGATGAAATCATGAAAAAGCTTGTCGGCCAGGGAGGTCTGGTTGGCTACCTGGGCACGAATGATGCAGTCAAGGTCGAAAAGATGATCAAGCAGGGGAATGAAAAAGCGAAGCTTGTATATGACGCGATGGCATATCAGGTAGCAAAAGAAATCGGTTCTGCCAGCGCGGTCCTATCTGGAAAAGTAGACGCGATTGTCCTAACAGGCGGACTTGCTTACGGCAAAGAGTTCGTGCAGGAAATTTCTGAACGGATTAACTGGATTGCAGACGTAATCGTCCATCCGGGTGAAAATGAATTGCAGGCCCTTGCAGAGGGAGCACTTCGAATTTTACGAGGCGAAGAAGATGTCAAGGAATATCCGGGCAGATAACCATGCAGTGCTGAAATTGAACCAACATTCTTAGTTAATATATATAGAGGAGGGATACCGATGGCTCAAGAATATGATTTAGTCATTCTCGGAGGCGGTACAGGAGGATACGTGGCAGCAATCAGGGCTTCTCAGCTTGGGTTGAAAACTGCCATCGTTGAAAAAGGAAAGCTGGGTGGAACATGCCTTCATAAAGGCTGTATTCCAAGCAAGGCATTGCTTAGAAGTGCTGAAGTGTATGCAACTGCAAAGAAAAGTGAAAACTTTGGGATTACAGTTGGCGAGGTTGCGGTGAATTTCACCAAAGTGCAGGAAAGGAAAGAGAAGATTGTCGAGCAGCTCCATAAAGGAGTCCAGCACCTGATGAAACAGGGGAAAATCGATGTCTTTGAAGGTTTGGGCAGAATCCTCGGCCCTTCCATTTTCTCACCTATGCCGGGTACCATTTCAGTAGAGATGAATAATGGCGAAGAAAACGAAATGCTCATCCCTAAAAATGTGATCGTCGCTACTGGCTCACGTCCAAGGACGCTGCCGGGCCTTGAAGCAGATGGCAAATATGTCATGACGTCTGATGAAGCACTTGTCATGGAAGATCTTCCAAAGTCGATCATCATCGTTGGCGGAGGCGTTATAGGGATTGAGTGGGCTTCCATGCTTGCTGATTTCGGAACAGAAGTGACAGTCATTGAGTATGCTGATCGAATCGTTCCAACTGAAGACAAGGAAGTTTCAAGAGAGATGCAGCGTGCGATGAAGAAAAAAGGCGTGAAAATCGTAACAAGTGCCAAAGTCTTATCTGAGACGCTCCAAAAAGGTGATGGAGTCACGATCAGTGCAGAGGTAAAAGCTGAAACGAAAGAATTCACTGCTGAAAAATTACTGGTTTCTGTTGGTCGCCAGGCTAATGTTGAAGGAATTGGACTTGAGAATACTGAAATTCAGCTTGAAAGAGGATTCATCCAGACAAACGAATTTTACCAGACGAAGGAATCCCATATTTATGCGATCGGTGATGTGATTGGCGGCTTGCAGCTTGCGCATGTGGCTTCACATGAAGGAATAGTGGCAGTTGAGCACATTGCCAATCAAAACCCTCATCCAATCGACTATACGCTCGTCTCAAAATGTATTTACAGCTCTCCAGAGGCTGCCAGCGTTGGATTGACAGAAGACGAAGCAAAAGAAAAAGGCTTTGAAGTTAAGACAGGTAAGTTCTCATTCAAAGCAATTGGTAAGGCGTTAGTATATGGTGAGTCAGATGGTTTTGTGAAAATCGTAGCTGACAAGGAAACCAATGATATTTTAGGTGTCCATATGATTGGACCGCATGTGACGGATATGATCTCAGAAGCGGGACTTGCAAAAGTTTTGGATGCTACACCATGGGAAGTTGCCCACACAATCCATCCGCATCCGACATTATCTGAAGCCATCGGTGAAGCTGCCCTGGCTGTGGATGGAAAGGCAATCCATTCTTAAATTTTTTTAATGAACAACAACTCTTTTCCGAAAAGAAAAGCTTCGTACGAACAATTGGGAGGTATTAAGATGGCAGAAAATCGTCACGCTGCACTTGGCTTAAGTGATGAAAAGGTAATGGAAATGTATGAAACAATGCTTTTGGCCCGCCGGCTGGATGAGCGGATGTGGCTATTGAACCGTGCCGGGAAAATTCCTTTTGTGATTTCCTGTCAGGGGCAGGAAGCAGCACAGGTAGGAGCTGCCTTTGCGCTTGATCGCGAGAAGGACTATGTACTTCCTTATTACCGTGACATGGGTGTGGTCTTAACTTTTGGCATGACGGCAAAAGACTTAATGCTTTCAGGTTTTGCCAAAGCGGAAGACCCAAACTCTGGAGGTCGTCAGATGCCTGGACATTTTGGGCAAAAGAAAAACCGGATCGTAACAGGTTCTTCACCGGTAACAACACAGGTTCCTCACGCTGTTGGAATCGCACTTGCAGGTAAAATGGAGAAAAAGGACTTAGTAACCTTCGTTACCTTCGGAGAAGGATCTTCCAACCAGGGCGATTTCCACGAAGGAGCTAACTTTGCGGGAGTCCATAAGCTTCCTGTCATTTTCATGGTTGAGAACAATAAATATGCAATCTCGATACCTTATGAGAGACAAGTCGCTGCCGAAAAGGTATCAGACCGTGCAATTGGTTATGGCATGCCAGGGGTCACTGTGGATGGAAATGATCCTTTAGAAGTTTATAAAGTGGTAAAAGAAGCTGCTGACCGCGGACGCCGTGGTGAAGGCCCAACACTTGTCGAGGCCGTCTCCTACCGTCTGACTCCGCACTCATCAGATGATGACGATAGAAGCTACCGTGCGCCTGACGAAGTTGCCCAGGCAAAGACGAAGGACCCTATCATTACCTTCGGCGCATATTTAAAGGAAAATGGCCTAATGAACGATGAGAGTGAAAAGGAAATCAACGATCGAATCATGAAGCTGGTCAATGAAGCAACAGATTATGCTGAAAATGCACCGTATGCAGAGCCTGAACATGCTTTGAAATACGTATATGCTGAAGAGTAAGGGGGAACGGAAATGGCGGTAATTTCTTATATAGATGCAGTGACATTGGCAATCAAAGAAGAGATGGAAAGAGATCCGAGAGTTTTTGTCCTCGGTGAAGACGTTGGTAAAAAAGGCGGGGTTTTCAAGGCTACGCAGGGCTTATACGAAAAGTTCGGGGAAGACCGGGTCATCGATGCACCGCTTGCGGAATCAGCGATTGCTGGTGTTGGAATCGGTGCGGCAATGTACGGAATGCGCCCGATTGCGGAGATGCAATTCGCAGATTTCATCATGCCTGCTGTAAACCAGATCATCTCAGAGGCGGCAAGGATCCGCTATCGCTCAAACAATGACTGGAGCTGTCCGATGGTCATCCGTGCTCCGTATGGCGGCGGCGTCCATGGTGCACTTTACCACTCCCAGTCTGTTGAGGCAGTATTTGCTAACCAGCCTGGGCTGAAAATCGTGATGCCTTCAACACCTTATGATGTTAAAGGTTTGCTGAAAGCTGCGATCAGGGATGAAGATCCAGTGTTGTTCTTTGAACACAAGCGTGCCTATCGATTGATCAAAGGCGAAGTTCCAGAGGATGATTATGTACTTCCAATCGGAAAAGCTGACGTCAAGCGCGAGGGTGAAGATATCACCGTCATCACTTATGGCCTGGCTGTTCACTTTGCTCTTCAGGCAGCCGAAAGACTTGCGAAGGATGGAATCTCTGCTCACATTCTGGATCTTCGAACGGTATATCCATTGGACAAAGAAGCGATCATCGAAGCTGCATCCAAGACTGGAAAAGTCCTTCTTGTAACGGAAGACAATAAAGAAGGCAGCATCATGAGCGAAGTTTCTGCGATTATTGCTGAACACTGCTTATTCGAACTCGATGCACCGATCAAGAGGCTAGCTGGCCCGGATGTTCCTGCTATGCCATACGCTCCTACTATGGAGAAGTACTTCATGATCAACCCTGATAAAGTTGAAAAAGCAATGAGAGAGCTTGCTGAATTTTAAATAGAAATGCGGAAGCGCCTTGGTCAGCCCCGACAGGCATAAGACGAACCGCGAGGAGGCAGTTCCTCAGCCAGGCAACTGCCCCGAACATACTTCCCTGCAGCCTTGCGACGCGGCGTTAGCCGTGGGAGCAACTAGCTTCTTCGAATGTACATCACGCGGCGGCTTATGACCCGAGGGGCTAGGCGCTGTAGCTGGACACCGACTCGAATGGATATTTTCCAAATCTATTATAAGAAAAGAAGGAGGGTCAACCTGTGGCGATCGAACAAATCAAAATGCCTCAATTAGGCGAGAGTGTTACGGAAGGAACAATCAGCAAATGGCTGGTTTCTGTTGGTGATAAAGTAAATAAATACGATCCACTGGCCGAAGTCATGACTGACAAGGTAAATGCTGAAGTACCATCTTCATTTACAGGTACAATCAAGGAATTGATTGCGAATGAAGGAGATACTTTTGCGGTTGGTGAAATCATTTGCACCATTGAAATTGAGGGCGGCAGCACCGAGGAGGCTCCAGCTGCAGAGAAACCTGCAGCAGAAGCTGCACCAGGAAATGCTGCACCAGCAGTGTCCGGCAATGATGGAAACAGAGCAAGGTACTCACCTGCAGTGCTGAAGCTAGCTCAGGAGCACAATATCGACTTGGCTCTGGTTAATGGTACAGGGGCAGGCGGAAGGATTACCCGTAAAGATCTACAGCAGATCATTCAATCCGGAAATATTCCTCAGCCTTCTGCAGAAGCACCTAAGGCTCAAGCTGCTGCACAGACAGAGGCTCCAGCCCAGCCGGCTGCGCCATCTCAGCCAGCAGCTGCAACTGCATCTGCACCTGCGCCGTCTGTACCAGTTGCTGCCGGTGACATCGAGATTCCTGTGAGCGGAATCCGCAAGGCGATTGCTGCGAATATGCTGCGCAGCAAGCATGAAGCTCCGCATGCCTGGACAATGGTGGAAGTGGACGTTACAAACCTTGTAGAATACAGAAATGGTTTAAAGGATGATTTCAAGAAAAAAGAAGGATTCAACCTAACTTTCTTTGCTTTCTTTGTGAAAGCAGTCGCACAGGCATTGAAAGAATTCCCGCAAATTAATTCTATGTGGGCTGGCGAGAAGATCATCCAGAAAAAAGATATCAATATTTCAATCGCGGTTGCTACGGAAGATGCCTTGTTCGTTCCTGTCATTAAAAATGCAGACGAAAAGACAATCAAAGGCATTGGCCGGGAAATCAATGAACTTGCCCAGAAGGTACGTACTGGCATGCTCCGTTCCGAGGACATGCAGGGCGGTACCTTCACTGTCAACAACACAGGTTCTTTCGGTTCTGTCCAATCAATGGGAATCATCAATTACCCACAGGCTGCGATCCTTCAGGTCGAGTCAATCGTTAAGCGTCCTGTCGTAATGAACAATGGCATGATCGCAGTTCGCGATATGGTCAACCTGTGCCTGTCCCTTGACCATCGTGTACTGGACGGCCTTGTTTGCGGACGTTTCCTCGCAAGGGTAAAAGAGATCCTGGAAAACACATCAAAAGACACAACATCAATCTATTAATTCATCTATCTAAAGACGCCCAGAACAATTCTGGGCGTTTTCCTATGGAGGTTAAATTGATAAAACTGAAATGGTCGTTCGTTGCTAGAATAGCATTCGTATACTAAAATAAAAGAGGAATATAAAAATTAGAATTTTATCACAATTGCATGCGAAGGGGGGAAGGCTGTCTGAACTTTGGACAGTGAAGTTTATGACAATTGAGAACATGAAGGCTGCCTCGTTCAAGGACGCGGCATTTGAAGACTGGCAAAAGAAAGCTGCTGCTTCATTAAAAGGAAAGCCGATTGAAACACTTTATACACATACATATGAAGATATCACTCTTAAGCCGCTTTACACAAAAAATGATCTCCCGGATGAATTGGCTGGGGCTCTTCCTGGGGAACCAGACTACAGGCGCGGCATCCATCCATACGGATACCAGTCTGAATCCTGGCATATAGCGAACCGCCTTTCTTACAACGATTTGCCGGAACTTAAAGAAAAGATGGACTCTGCCTTAACCAAGGGACAAACAGCGATTTCCTTTGAGGTAAAATCCGATTTGTTCCCTGACCAGCGTGGATTGGCAGAATTCTTCGCTTCTTATAAAAATGACTATCCTTTAAGTTTGAATGCAGGATTGCTTCAAACACCGCTTCTTGCTGCATTGTCAATTGCCTGCAAGGAGGCAGGGCCTTCAAGTAAGGTTTCGGGTTTTGTTGCCGCAGATCCTGTTGCCGACGCGGGCCAAAATGGGGGACTTCCAAAAGAGGAAAAGGCATTTTTTGCAGAATGGGCAAAGGTGCTGGAGGAAGCAGACCAGCAATTGCCACAACTAAAAACAGTGCTCGCCAATACTGTCCCATATCATGACAGCGGTGCAAGTGCGGTTCAGGAACTTGCTGCCGGCATTTCCACCGGGGTATACCTGCTGCAGCAACTGCTTGACCAGGGATGGGATCTAAAGAAAGCGTTATCAAAATTCGTGTTCCACTTTGCAATAGGCTCGAACTTCTTCATGGAAACAGCCAAGCTTAGGGCTGCCAGGATCCTTTGGAGTAAAATAGCAGAAGCATTCGGGGCTGAACGAGAAGATCAAAGAATGGTAGTATCAGCTGAAACTTCAAAGTTCACGAAAACAATCTTTGACCCTTACGTGAATATGCTCAGAGTGGGGAATGAAGCCTTTGCTGCAGTACTGGGAGGCATACAGTATCTCCACACAGGAAGCTTCGAGGAAGCAGCAGGAACAGTTAGTGCCTTCTCTGAAAGGGTTGCCCGCAATACACAGCTGATCCTTAAATCCGAGGCACATCTCGAAAAGGTAGCTGACCCTGCAGGAGGATCGTGGTATATCGAATCCTTGACTAATGAACTAGCTGAAAAGGCGTGGGATCTGTTCCTTGAGCTGGATGGCAGGGGAGGGATTTATGAGGCTCTTAAGTCCGGATGGTTCCATGAACAGATTGCAAAGACGGCCGATGCCCGGGAACAGGATATTTTCAATCGGAAAAAGAGCATCATCGGGACAAATGTTTATGCCAATCTATCAGAAGCTGTCAGCCAGCCTGAAGTACAGGATAGAAATAGTAAATATTTCGGAGGCACGCTTGCGGACAGCGTGAAAATGATTGAGTCAGAGGATTCTCTATTAAAAAGATTTGAAGACATAGAAAAAAGCTTTGCGCCATTAGAATCCAAACGTTTATCACAACCGTTTGAAAAACTGAGATTCAGGGCAAATGGACTGGAGAAAATGGGGCAGCGTCCGGTGGTTGGCTTAATCTGCCTAAATCAGCTGAAAAAGCACAAGCCAAGAGCGGATTTTATTTCTGGTCTTTTATCAGCGGGCGGCATTCATGCGCTAAGGAGCGGCGAGATCCATACAGTTCAGGAAGCGCTGGAATTCATCAAAGCATCAAGTGCAAAACAATTTGTCATCAGCGGGGACCAGACTTCCTACAATTCATTCGGTCCCGGGCTGGCGCTGGAAATCAAGAAGGAATATGATGTAAAGCTTTATCTGGCAGGAATTCCGGAGGAAAAAGAAAGCGAGTGGAAAACTGCCGGAATCCAGGATTTCCTGCATGTAAGAAGCAATGCATACCAGTCGCTATCTTCGATCCTTCAAGAAATGGAGGTAGGAACCAATGCAAAAGCCTGATTTTACAAAAGTCACTATATTTGCTGATGAGAAAAAGGAAGGCAAGGAGCAGGTTGACTCTTATATAAAAGAAAAGCTCGAAGACTTGTTATTTGAAACAAATGAACAGATCAAAGTGAAGGCCGTGTATACAAAGGAAGATCTCGCGTCTGCGAACCATCTGGATGGTCTGCCTGGTTTGCCGCCTTACACAAGGGGACCGTATCCTGCGATGTATGTAAACCGTCCATGGACGGTAAGACAGTATGCAGGCTTTTCAACTGCAGAAGAAAGCAACGCATTTTACAGAAGGAACCTGGCGATGGGACAAAAGGGTTTGTCTGTTGCCTTTGACCTTGCGACCCACAGGGGATACGATTCAGACCATCCGCGGGTGGAAGGTGACGTCGGAAAGGCTGGTGTCGCGATTGACTCCATCCTCGATATGAAAATCCTGTTTGATGGAATTCCGCTTGATCAGATGTCTGTGTCAATGACAATGAACGGGGCTGTCCTTCCGATCATGGCATTCTTTATTGTGACAGCCGAGGAACAGGGAGTAACACAGGATCAATTATCCGGTACGATCCAGAATGATATCCTGAAAGAGTACATGGTCAGGAACACCTATATTTACCCGCCTGACATGTCAATGAAAATCATCGCTGATATTTTCGAGTACACATCCAAATACATGCCTAAATTCAATTCAATCAGTATTTCTGGCTATCATATGCAGGAAGCTGGAGCACCGGCAGATATTGAATTAGCCTACACGCTGGCAGATGGCCTTGAATATGTGCGGACAGGCTTGAAAGCCGGCATTGATATCGATTCATTCGCTCCGAGATTAAGTTTCTTCTGGGCGATCGGCATGAACTATTTCATGGAAGTTGCCAAAATGAGGGCAGCAAGATTTATTTGGGCAAAAATGATCAAGACTTTCAATCCGAAAAATGAAAAGTCAATGGCATTGAGGACACATTCACAGACATCGGGATGGAGCCTGACCGAGCAGGACCCATATAATAACGTAATCCGTACATTGGTGGAGGCACATGCCGCGGCGATGGGCCACACACAATCCTTGCACACCAATGCTCTTGATGAAGCGATCGCGCTGCCAACGGATTTCTCTGCCCGCATTGCCCGCAACACACAATTATTTTTGCAGGAAGAGACCGGGATAACAAAAGTGATCGATCCATGGGCAGGAAGCTATTATGTTGAAAGTCTGACAGACGCGCTGATTGAGAGAGCTTGGGAGCATATCGAAGAGATTGAAAATCTTGGCGGTATGGCTAAAGCGATCGAAACGGGTTTGCCGAAGATGCGCATTGAAGAAGCAGCTGCAAGACGCCAGGCCCAGATTGACTCTAGTAAAGAAACAATTATCGGGGTGAATAAATACAGGCTTGATCAGGAGGATCCGCTTGAAATCCTCGATATCGATAACTCCGCCGTGCGCGCGAAACAGATCGAAAGGCTGAAGCAGCTGAAAGAAAATCGTGATGATGAAAAAGTAGAATCCGCTTTGAATGATCTGGCTGCTGTGGCCGAAACTGGTGAAGGCAATCTACTCGAGTATGCAGTAAGAGCCGCACGGGCAAGGGCGACACTGGGAGAGATTTCAGATGCCATCGAAAAAGCGGCAGGAAGGCATAAAGCAGTCATCCGGTCAGTAAGCGGGGTATACAGTGCAGCTTTCACGAATGAAGAAGAGATTTCCGAAGTACAGCAAATGACGGCAGAGTTCCTCGAAAATGAAGGGCGCAGACCGCGAATCATGATTGCCAAGATGGGGCAGGATGGCCATGACCGGGGTGCTAAAGTCATTTCAACCGCTTTTGCAGACTTAGGCTTTGATGTCGATATCGGACCGCTTTTCCAGACACCTGAAGAAACAGCCATCCAGGCAGTGGAAAACGATGTTCACGCCATAGGGATCAGCTCTCTGGCAGCTGGGCATAAAACGCTATTGCCCCAGCTTGTAAATGAGCTGAAGAAGCTTGGACGTGAAGACATTGTGGTCATAGTCGGCGGAGTCATCCCTGCTCAGGACTACCGGTTTTTATATGACAATGGAGCCAGCGCAATTTTTGGGCCTGGAACGATCATTCCGGTTGCAGCCCAAAAAGTGTTGCGGACAATTTATGAGCGCTTGGGCTATGAGGAAGTGTCCCACTAATGAAGGACGAAAAAAAGCCTGAATGGTTTGACCCGGGGAAGGCTGATTCCTTTTCAAGCACCGTGAAGCCGGGAGTATCAGGGAATGGTCATGGTAATGAACTCACTGTAAAAACAGGACGTTTCGTAAAAAAAACAGTAGCCCGTAAAATAGACCCGGATTCTCTTGCAGCTGAAATCATGAACGGGAACAGGACGGCACTGGCAAAAGGAATCACTTTGATTGAAAGCAACGCGGAGCATGATTTTCAATATGCCCAATCTCTTTTGCAAAGACTCCTTCCTGTATCGGGAAAATCCATCAGGATTGGCATCACAGGTGTCCCGGGAGCTGGGAAGAGCACCTTTATCGAAAGCTTCGGCAGCTATCTGTGCGAGCTGGGACACAAGGTTGCAGTACTCGCTGTGGACCCTACCTCAAGCTTGACAGGTGGAAGCATCCTAGGAGATAAGACAAGGATGGAAAAGCTTGCGAGAAATCCGCGGGCCTTCATCCGTCCCTCCCCATCCGGAGGGAAACTTGGGGGTGTACACCGTAAAACGAGGGAAACAATGCTTGTCTGTGAAGCAGCAGGCTTTGATGTCATCCTGGTTGAAACGGTCGGTGTCGGACAGAGCGAAGTCATAGTCAGGGATATGGTCGATTTCTTCATGCTGCTTGTCCTCACGGGTGCAGGTGACGAACTCCAGGGCATGAAAAAAGGAATCATGGAACTTGCGGATTCGGTTATTGTCAATAAAGCAGATGGTCAAAATGAACAGGCTGCCAAAAAGACAAAAGAAGAATATAATAGGATTCTTCATTTCCTGCAGCCGGCAACGAAGGGTTGGCAAACGACCGCTTTAACGAGTTCTGCGCTGTATGATAAAGGGAACGACGAGATATGGAAAATGATTTCGGACTTCTCGAGCCTTACAAAGGAAAGCGGGATTTTTGAGGAAAGAAGAAGATCCCAGACAAAGGAATGGCTGAATGATATGATCATCGACCAGCTTCAGATGAATTTTTTTCATCATCCTGCGATCAAAAGTTTGCTGCCGATAATAGAAAACGAAGTGATTTCAGGAAACAGGCCAGTCGCCTCAGGAGTCGATGAGTTATTTAAAGCCTTTTTCAAAGCGAAAAAATAAGCTGTCCTATTCTGGATAGCTTTTCGTAATTGTTTAGGAAATTATAAAATTGGTTAGGTGTCGAAAACTACATGTAGTTTTCTTAATCTAGCTCCAGCGCCTAGCCCCTCGAGTCGCTTGTCTAGTGTCGCCTCCTAGAAACTCCGAAACTTCAACTCCGCCGGCAGAAGCAAAAAGCGCTTCTTTGTCGGAGTCTCCAGTTTCTGCGTTTCTGAACAGTCGGCTATACTTTTCGGTTTCGGTCCGCCCAATGAAGTCAAAGAACGACTTCACCGGTCGGCCCTCCAGCGCTTGTCGGGGCTTAACGAGGCGCTTACGCTTTTTGTTCCTGAGCAAAAAAAGCGGACAACGGAATATGCCGTTGTCCTTCATCTAGGGAGTTTAGGGGTATGGATCTAGCTGTATTGTTACCTTTCCCGGATTTCAGGGCAGTTAAACATACTTTGAAAAATTTATTTTAATTGGTATCATTAATTATGTACTAGTTAATTCCCAGCAGAGGAGAGATTGATCAATGAGCATGGATTTTAATTTTTTCATGAATGATGTTGTCCGTCAGGCACGCCAGGAAATCGTGGCAGCTGGATATACAGAACTGACCACTAGCGAAGAAGTAGAACAGGCTTTGGCCAAAGAGGGTACGACACTAGTAATGGTGAATTCCGTTTGCGGATGTGCCGGGGGCATCGCCCGCCCAGCTGCAGCGCATTCTCTTCACTACGATAAGCGCCCTGACCAAATTGTTACTGTTTTTGCAGGACAGGATAAAGAAGCAACAGAAAAGGCACGCAGCTATTTCACTGGATTTCCGCCTTCATCTCCTTCCTTCGCACTTTTAAAGGATGGAAAGCTTTGCAGGATGATCGAGCGCCACGAAATCGAAGGCCACGATCCAATGCAAGTAGTGAATAAACTGCAGGATGCTTTCGAAGAATATTGCGAAGAAGTATAAATGTTAAAGAACCCCGGTTTTTCGGGGTTCTTTTTTTGTCTGAAAAAACTTCTTTATTTATATTTAAAAATATTATTGCATATTTATAGATATGTGTTAAAATTCATTTTAGTTAATAATTATTAGTTCGATCACTTAGAAAAAATAGATTGCTAACTAATATATTAGTTAAATTGTATAAAAATTACAGTATGAACATTATAGGGGGAAAACAAAGTGAAAAAGGCATTATCAATCTTAATGATCAGCATGTTAATTATGGGAGTCCTTGCTGCATGTGGGACAAGCTCTGAAAAAACTTCAGGCAGCGGCGGTGAAGAAAAGAAAGTCCTTAAAATGGGAACTTCAGCTGACTACCCGCCATTTGAATATGTGGAAACAGCAAAAAGCGATGAAATAATTGGTTTTGACGTAGATTTAGCCAATCTGATCGCAAACGAGTTAGGATACGAAATTGAAATCAAGGATATGGATTTTAACGGCCTTATTGGTGCAATCCAGGCAGACCGCGTTGACTTTGTCATGGCAGGCATGACTCCAACTCCAGAGCGTAAAGAGAACGTGGACTTCACTGATGTTTACTATACGGCACAGCATATGATCGTTTCTGCGAAGGACAGCAAGATCAAATCGATTGAAGACCTGAAAGGAAAGACTGTTGGTGTCCAGCTATCATCCATCCAGGAAGAAGAAGCTGAAAAAATTGCGGAAACAGTGGATATCAAAATTGAGAAACGTACAAGAATCCCTGAGTTGGTCCAGGAAATCAAAGCTGGACGTATCGATGCGGCGATTATTGAAGATACAGTAGCAAAAGGCTACTTCGACAATAATCCAGACCTTGAAGGTTTCACGCTTGAAGACGGAAGCGAAGAAGAAGCTGGTTCAGCAATCGCGTTCCCTAAAGGAAGCAAACTGACCGAGGAATTCAACAAGGTTCTGAAAGAAAAGATGGAGAACGGTGAAGTAGACAAATTGATCGTTAAATGGTTTGGCGGAGAAAAGTAAGAAGCAAAACAGGCGTTCAGATGCTCATGTCTTCTGGGCGCCTTTCTCCTTCATGAAATAGACAGAGAGGGCTGTTAAAAAAATGGATCTTGATTTTACCGCCATCCTTCCTTCGTTGCCATATATTTTGAAGGGAATCGGCGTCACACTAAAAATAGTTTTGGTAGCAGGGCTCCTGGGCTTTGCATTTGGTATTATTCTAGCAATCTTTAAAATCAGCAAATACAAGGCGCTCCATTGGTTCGCAGACGTTTATACTTCCATCTTCCGCGGGACACCGCTGATCTTGCAATTGATGATTATTTATTACGGGGCTCCGCAGATCATCGGCTTTGAGATTTCTTCCTATACAGCTGCCGTCGCTTCTTTTTCATTAAATTCGGCTGCGTATATTTCGGAAATTATCCGCGCTGGAATTTTAGCTGTTGATAAAGGACAGAAAGAAGCAGCGATGGCTCTTGGTGTGCCTGGCAATCGAATGATGCGGGACATCATCCTGCCTCAGGCATTGAAAAATATCCTGCCTGCATTGATGAATGAATTCATCACCCTGACGAAGGAATCAGCAATTGTAACGGTCATTGCTGCAAATGATATTATGCGGAGAGCGTATATTGTCGGCGGAGAGCAGTACAGATTTTTCGAGCCGATGATTTTTGCCGGCCTGATCTATTATCTCATGGTCATCTCCTTGACATTCATCGGGAAGCTAGTTGAAAGGAGAATGAGACAAAGTGATTAAAGTACAAAATCTTCAAAAATCATTTGGCAAGCTTGAAGTTTTAAAAGGAATCTCAACGACAATCGAGAACGGAGAGGTCGTTGCCATCGTCGGGCCTTCGGGGTCTGGGAAGTCAACGTTCCTACGCTGCCTGAATTTACTTGAGCAGCCGACAAGCGGACAGATCCTGATAGGCGCTGATGATATTACCGATAAAAAAACGAACATCATGAAAGTCCGTGAAAATGTCGGGATGGTGTTCCAGCACTTTCATCTGTTCCCGCATATGACAGTGCTGCAAAACATCACTTATGCACCAATAAAGGTTAAAAGCATAGGTAAGGCAGAAGCAGAAAAGCATGGTCTTGAACTTCTTAAAAAAGTAGGGCTCTCCGAAAAAGCAAACGAATATCCGAACAGATTGTCAGGTGGCCAAAAACAGCGTGTTGCGATCGCCCGGGCGCTTGCGATGAACCCTGAAGTTATGCTGTTCGATGAGCCTACTTCCGCACTGGATCCGGAAATGGTCAAAGAGGTACTGGAGGTCATGAAGTCCCTGGCTCATACCGGCATGACCATGGCCATTGTCACCCATGAAATGGGCTTCGCACGTGAAGTGGCTGACCGCGTTCTATTCCTCGATGGCGGTGTACTGGTGGAAGATGCTCCACCAGCAGAATTCTTCAGCAGTCCGAAGAGCAGCAGGGCAAAAGAGTTTCTTGAAAAAATGCTGTAAGTCCCTGCGGCTTGCTTTTATAAACGATGACGTATCTGATAAACTATGGATGATCATATCTTGAATGGTATGATCATCTTTTTATTTGGTTTGAGAGGATCAGAAATGAGACGGAACGGACTCGCTTTCGCTTTAGCTGGTCCAGTATAAGTATAAGTATAAGTTTGATTGATAGGAGAAAATACGGTGAAATTCAGAATTGGTTATCGGACTTTAAAAACAGCACTTGGTACGGCACTTTCCATCGTCATTGCCCAGCTTTTGGGCTTCGAGAATTACGTTTCGGCAGGCATCCTGACGATCCTCTGTATCCAGGTGACAAAAAAGAGGTCGCTGCAGGCATCATGGCACCGGTTTCTTGCCTGCATCATTGCGATGGGCTTCTCTGCGGTGTTTTTTGAGGGCATTGCCTACCATCCGGTTGTGATTGGACTGCTGCTGTTATTTTTCATCCCAACCGTCGTCATGTTCAGGGCAAAAGAGGGAGTCGTATCCAGCAGTGTCATCATCATGCATATATACTCTGCGGGAAAAGTAACAGGCGGTCTTTTATTGAACGAATTGGGAATCATCACGATTGGGATAGGGGTAGCGTTGATTATGAATCTTTATATGCCGAGTGTCGATTACAAGCTCGAGCAGTACCAAAGAGAAATTGAGGCCCAGTTCAAGAAAATTTTCAGCGAAATTGCCAAATACCTTAGAAATAATGATTCCAGCTGGGATGGCAGGGAGCTGACAGAGACTGCCGTGCTGATTGAAAAAGCAAAAAGCCTGGCAATCCAGGATGTTGAAAACAATATCTTAAGAGATGAGAACTTGTATTATCAGTATTTTAAAATAAGAGAAAAGCAATTCGAAATCATTGAACGGGTGCTGCCTTCGATCACCTCGATTCCTCAGCACGTGGAGCAGGCTAATATGGTCGCGGGATTTATCGAGGATTTGGCTAAAGGAATCCACCCGGGTAATACGGTATTATTTTACCTGGAAAAATTGTTAAGGATGAAAGCCGAATTTGAAAATATGGAGCTGCCGAAATCAAGGGAGGAATTCGAGGCGAGGGCCGCCCTGCTTCATTTCGTCAATGAAATGGAACAGTTCCTTTTGTTGAAAAGGTCATTTAAAGGTCTGAATACAGGCAAGGATAAAAGTCAGCCTGCCGTGGCAAACTAACGGAAAAAGACAACGGAGGGATCAGCATGCCGGTGTTAATTTCCATGCTTCTTGCAGTTTTCATCTTTTCGCCTGTCTGGCCGTTGGGAACAAATCCGCTGCCCGGGGACCCATTTGTGATTGTGAATAAAAAAACGAACGAGGTCGCTTTAATCAATGAGAACAGAGTGCAGACGGTTGTCAGCGCAGCAACAGGCAAATCAGAGGACCTGACGCCTGAAGGGCTTTTCACAGTAACAGTCAAAGCTACTGAACCGTATTATCGCAAGAAGGATATTCCGGGGGGTGACCCTAAAAATCCGCTGGGCAGCAGATGGATTGGCTTTGACGCCGAAAACACAGATGGCCGGACATATGGAATACATGGAACAAATGACCCTTCAAGTATCGGCAGGAAAGTATCGGAAGGCTGTGTCAGGCTGCAGAACGAGGCCATTGAATCTTTATATGATTTCATCCCATTAGGAACAAAAATCCTTATAACATCCTCATCGAAAAGCTTTATCCAGTTAGGACAGGAGCATGGGGCGATAAGTGAAAAAAATTAAGGGCTGTCATCTGACAGCCCTTTGCTTATTTTATCATTATAGGAAGGTAGCCAATCCCATTAGAAGGGTCGAAGCCAGCATAGTAAAAAGCATAACGTAAACTACTACCTTTCTGATATTCGGTTTCCGCATGAAAGAAATCCCCCTTCGAACTTTCGCATTCTACCTCTATTATTTTACATTGCCAGAAACTTTTCAACAACCCCTTTGTCTATGCATTTGCAGCAACTTTTAAAGATATTGTGATAGTGTAGACAATGATAATTTCTGAAATACCTCTCTTATCTATCTAAATAAGAAGGATTTGTGACATTTTTGTCGAATATTAAAACGGTTAAATATATTTAAATAATATTTGGAGGGAAATTCATGATAAAAAAGGTTGACCATATCGGCATTGCTGTCAAATCTCTTGAGCATGCCCTCCCATTTTATACAGACGTGCTAAAACTGCCATTACTGGGAATCGAGGAAGTAGACAGCGAAAAGGTGAAAGTGGCTTTCCTGAAAGCAGGAGAAACGAAGCTTGAACTTCTCGAGCCGCAATCGGAGGAAAGCGCGATTGCCCGTTTTATTGAGAAGCGCGGCGAGGGAATCCACCATGTTGCCCTTGGTGTGGAATCGATCCAGGAAAGAATTGATGATATGAAGAAAAACGGCATCAAGATGATCCAGGATGTTCCGAAGAAAGGTGCAGGAGGAGCGCTTGTGGCATTCATGCACCCAAAATCTACCGGAAGCATTTTATACGAACTTTGCGAGAAAAACAGGGAGGCTGAATAAAATGCCAGACATCTATGAAAAAATCAATGAACTATATGATAGGCGCAGGGAAATTGAATTGGGCGGCGGTGACGACCGGATTGAAAAGCAGCATGAAAAAGGCAAGCTGACAGCCCGTGAACGAATTGAACTGCTTGTCGATCCAGGCAGCTTTGTTGAATTGAATCCTTTCATCCAGCATCGCAGCACCGATTTTGGGCTAGAGAATCAAAAGGGACCAGGGGATGGAGTTGTCACTGGTTACGGAAAGGTCAACGGCAGGCCGATTTATTTATTTTCACAGGATTTCACCGTTTTCGGCGGTGCTTTAGGTGAAATGCATGCAAAGAAAATCGCTAATGTGATGGATCTTGCCGCCAAGAATGGCGCTCCATTTGTCGGTCTGAATGATTCCGGCGGAGCAAGAATCCAGGAGGGCGTAGTTTCTCTCGATGGCTACGGGCAGATCTTTTACCGCAATTCCATTTACTCAGGTGTGATTCCCCAGATTTCGGTAATCATGGGACCTTGTGCAGGTGGAGCGGTGTATTCACCGGCGATCACTGATTTTGTGTTCATGGTTGAAAAAACTAGCCAAATGTTTATCACTGGACCTAAAGTAATTGAAACCGTGACAGGAGAAAAAATCTCCGCTGAGGATTTAGGCGGGGCTATCGTACATAATACAATCAGCGGCAACGCTCATTTCCATGGCCAGTCGGAAGAAGAAACATTGGAGCAGGTAAGGTTGCTGCTAAGCTATCTCCCGCAAAACTATGAAGAGAAGCCGCCGCGCCTCGAAGCGGACGAGGAGGAAGATTACCGTCCGGACCTGACAGACGTGATCCCATTCGATGCTGTCAGGCCATATGATGTACGAAAGGTAATCGAGCAGGTTGTCGATGCCGGTTCGTTCCTGGAAATCCAGAAGGACTTTGCCAAGAACATCGTGATTGGACTTGCGAGAATCAAAGGGGAAGTTGTCGGCCTTGTCTGCAACCAGCCAAAGGTGATGGCAGGAGGACTTGATATTGATTCTTCCGATAAAGCGTCTCGATTCATCAGATTCTGCGATTCTTTCAATATCCCGATTATCACATTTGAAGATGTGACAGGATTTTTCCCTGGAATCAAGCAGGAGCATGGCGGCATCATCCGCCACGGCGCGAAAATCCTTTACGCCTATTCAGAAGCGACTGTTCCTAAGCTGACCGTTATTTTACGGAAAGCATACGGCGGAGCATATGTTGCCCTGAACAGTAAATCGATTGGAGCAGATCTTGTTTTTGCATGGCCAAATGCCGAAATCGCGGTTATGGGGCCGCAGGGAGCCGCGAATATTATTTTCGCGAAGGAAATCCAGAACAGCGAAAATCCTGAACAGACAAGACAGCAAAAAATCGATGAGTATCGTGAAAAATTTGCGAATCCATATGTCGCTGCCAGCCAGGGAATGGTCGATGACGTCATTGATCCGCGTGATACACGGATCAAACTGATTCAGTCACTTGAGATGCTCCGGACAAAGAAAGAAGATCGGCCGGGCAAAAAGCATGGCAACATTCCGCTATAAGATTTTGGATTTGGTGTTGCCATTCAATTAGCGTTATACTCAAGTAGTATATACATAATTGGAGGTAGGCTTTGATGATTAATAACGAACGTTTACTGAATGAGTTTTTAGAGCTTGTCCAAATTGATTCTGAAACAAAGTATGAAACAGAAATCGCCCGCGTTCTCAAGCAAAAATTTGAGGACCTCGGAGTGGAAGTATTCGAGGATGATACAACGGCGCAAACAGGGCATGGTGCGGGAAACCTGATCTGTACATTGAAAGGGACAAAAGAAGGTGTCGATACCATCTACTTCACTTCCCATATGGATACAGTCGTACCGGCTAAGGGAGTAAAGCCATCCATCAAAGATGGATATGTCGTAACAGATGGAACAACGATTCTTGGTGCGGATGACAAAACGGGACTTTCAGTCATGCTTGAAACAATCCGTGTCCTGAAAGAACAATCCATTCCTCATGGAACAATCCAGTTCATCATTACAGTCGGGGAAGAATCAGGACTTGTTGGTGCCAAGGCACTGGATTCTTCTCTGGTAAAAGCGAAATATGGATATGCACTTGACAGTGACGGCAAGGTTGGAAACATCATTGTTGCAGCACCTACACAGGCGAAAGTGTCGGCTGTCATCCATGGCAAAACTGCACACGCTGGTGTTGCTCCTGAAAAAGGGGTATCCGCAATCACGATTGCAGCCAAAGCAGTTTCCAGAATGCCGCTTGGCCGCATTGATGAAGAAACAACTGCAAACATTGGCCGTTTCCAGGGCGGAACGCAGACAAACATCGTTGCCGACCGTGCAGAAATCCTTGCTGAAGCCCGTTCCCTTATCCCTGAAAAGATGGAAGCGCAAGTGGCGAAAATGAAGGAAGCATTCGAATCAGCTGCACAGGAAATGGGCGGCAAAGCAGAAGTTGATGTCCAGGTCATGTACCCAGGCTTCAAATTTGGCGAAGGTGACCTGGTTGTGGAACTGGCTAAAAAAGCTGCCGCAAAAATCGGCAGAAGCTCCGAATTGCTCCACAGCGGCGGCGGCAGCGACGCAAACGTCATTGCCGGCTTTGGTATACCGACAGTCAACCTGGCTGTAGGATATGAAGAAATCCACACAACAAACGAAAGAATGCCTATCGAAGAGCTGGAGAAGCTCGCCGAAATGGTCATCGCTTTGATTCAAGAAGTAGCAGCACAATAATGAGGAACAAAGGGCTTTCCTGCAGGGGGAAGCCCTTTGTTATACGAACAGACAGATCTTAATAGACATTTTGAAGAGGGGCGAGCGTCAAAATGTCCAAGAAATGTGTTTTAATAGACATTTCGGAGAGAAGTGGCTCTCAAAATGTCCATTAGTCGACCTCTTTTGTCAATAGCCCTAAAGATGAAACGAAAGAATCCGATATAATACTTGGAATGATCTACCTAATCATTCACCACGCAACCATAATAATCTATTATTACATAAGGATAGAACTTTAAATAAAGGAAGTGTACTCCAATGGCTGAAAGTACTAAGACGGTTGTGTTCCAGGCAGGGAACGAAGAATACGCTTTTCCGATTCTTTTCGTCATATCGATTGAAAAAATGGAAGGGATGACTGCGATTCCGCATATGCCTGATTATGTTACCGGGATCACGAAGGTAAGGGGAGATTTGATTCCGGTCATCGATTTGGAAAAAGTTCTCTATAATCGGGATATTAAAGCCGATGACAAGACGAGGCTGATCGTACTGGAGACAACGGATATCTCATTGGGTGTCCTGGTCAGGGATGCGAAGGAAATCCTTGAGATACCTCAGGAAAACTTAAAACAGCCAGGTCTGATCGCATACCGCAATACTAAATTCATCACAGGCATCGCCAATTTTGAGAAACGGATGATCATGGTCATTGATCCGGAAACCCTGATTCAGTCACTTGAGGGAATCAAAGAGATTAAGGACTATATGAAGATTCAAAAACAGGAATTACATAGCTAGTGCGTGATATGAAAACAAGCTGGCCCCCGCGGGTCAGCTTGTTTTCGTTTATAGTTTAAAGCTGGAGAATGACTTTCTCAGGTCCTCGGCCATGCTGGACAATTTGCTCGATGATTCCAACAGCTCTTGCATGGTTGCGTTTTGTTCCTCTGTGGTAGCTGCTACCTGCTCGAGGAACTGTGCGGAATTTGAAGATGCGGTAATGACGTCGTTTGCTGACTGGGCCATGAATTCGATCTTTTCATTCGCACTCATGACAGCGCTGCTGACAGTGTCTCCCTTCAAGCCGACTTCCTCGATCGATTGAGCTATTTCAGTGAAGATGTCTGCCACTTTCCCGACAAGTTCATTGCCTTTTTGTACAGTCACCTGGCTTTCATCCATCACATTGACTGCCTGGTTTGTTTCTTTTCCAGTTTGTTCAAGGATTGCGCGGATGCTGTCTGCCGCTCCGGCTGACTGTTCGGCAAGTTTACGCACTTCCTGAGCCACGACACCAAAGCCTTTCCCATGCTCTCCGGCTCTTGCTGCTTCAATCGCTGCATTCAATGCCAATAAATTTGTCTGGTTAGAAATATCAGTGATGATTTCAATGATTCGATGGATTTCCTGAGAATTGTTTTTCAGGGAATGAATCACATTCGCCAGTTCTGTAACCTTACCATTGATTTCATCCATCTGTTCTGTCACATTGATGGCATATAGTTTTCCCTGCTCAATCTTTTGCTTCGTGTTTGTAGTGGTTTGCAGGGTTTCATGCATGGAACCAGTAACTTTAATTAATTGAGAAGACACATTTTCGACTGCTTCATTGGTGCGTTCTGAAATCTTCACCTGTTCATCTGAGGCAGAGGCAACTTGCATGATTGATGTCGTGATCTCATTATTTGCTTCTGTGGTAGCTTCTGCATTTTCCTTTAGATTCCGTGACATTTCAGTAACCTGGTCAGATGACGCAAGAATGCTGGAAATAGAAGCTTTAAGGTTTCCGGATAATTGATTCATTGCCTGGATGATTTGACCGACTTCGTCCTTGCTTTTTGCCTGCAACGCTTTTACATTCAGTTCACCGGCTGCGAGTTTCTTGCAGTAAGCAACCACATCCTTAAGATTTTTGCTGATGCTGCGGGAGACAAAGTACATTGCCACAGAAGAGATGATAAAGGCGGTGATGATCAGAATGAAAGTGTTACGGATCATGGAAGCAATTGAAGAATGGTTTTCATTCATGATTTTGCTCCTGTCATCCAGGATCACCGTCTGTAACTGGTTTAATTTCTCGATATTCATATCCCTGATGGTTTCTGCTTTGTTCGCAAGACTGATTTGGGTGAAAATATCAACCTGTTCTCCATTTTGCTTGAATTCATCCACTGTCTTTAATATCTCATCAGCCCAGATGTCGTCCATATACTTATCTGTTTTGACGATTGCCTCGAATAGGGTTTGAGCTTCTTCTGTTTTCACATTTGCTTTCAGTTTTTCAGCCGAAGCATCAAACTGTTCCGCTTCTTTTTTATATAGTGTAAGAAGCTCAGGTTTTGGTTCGGTTATGTAGTCAGTGATAATGATGTATTTCTGGCGAAAAGTAGCTCCCATCTCACTGATCATGATCGCGTAGTCACTCTTCTCCTCTGCCAGGTCGATCGCATCTTGAAGGTTGCCCAAAACAATGGACAAATAAATAAAACTGCCCAGGAAAATGACCATAATAAATGCGAAAACGCTTGCATACTTTCTGCCAATGGACCAATGCTGCATAAAAATTCCCCCGTCTATGTATATCTATTTATTGATTTTATCGGGTTTCTGAGCGGAACCTTTAACCTTTTCCATGTTTTCTTCACATAAAATTCAAATTTATCTTCCAAACTTCGATTACGTATAAGTCGGTTATTTTTGATAAACTAGAAGGGAACGTATATTTGGGAAGTGGCTGACATGAAAGAGATGTATCCAAAAAAGGGCAGAGTCATTTTACATGTTGATATGAACAGTTTCTATGCTTCCGTAGAAATGGCTTATGATTCTGAATTGAAGGGAAAACCCCTTGCTATTGCAGGGAACCCTGAGGAACGGCGTGGAATCATTGTAACTTGCAGCTATGAAGCAAGAAAGTTCGGTGTCAAGACAACGATGCCGTTGTGGGAAGCAAAAAAGCTTTGCCCGGAGTTAATCATAAAAACACCGAATTTTGACAGGTACCGGGCTGCATCCGGTGCCATGTTCGATATCTTACGCCAATATACCGAGCTGGTGGAACCTGTTTCCATTGATGAAGGGTATATGGATATTACGGATTGTGCTGAACTTGGGGCACCATTGGAAATAGCTGAGAGCATTCAGAAACGGATCCTCGAGCAGCTTGATTTGCCTTGCAGCATTGGAATTGCCCCTAATAAATTCCTGGCGAAAACAGCCTCCGATATGAAAAAACCATTGGGGATCACGATTTTAAGAAAGCGGGATATTCCCAGGGTTCTATGGCCGCTCGCAGCTGGAGAGATGCATGGAGTAGGAACGAAAACCGCGGATAAACTAAAAAGTATCGGCATTCAATCTATTGGCGACCTGGCAAAAGCAAATGATATCCAATTGAAAGCCCTGTTAGGGATTAATGGCCTGAAGCTGAAAGAAAGAGCCAACGGTCAGGACAATAGAGTGGTGGATCCCGAATCGGTCTATGACTTCAAGAGTATCGGCAATTCGACAACCCTGCCGAGAGATCTTTCGAATCAGCATGAACTTCTGAAGGTTCTTGATCGCTTATCAGAGCAGGTAGCTGCCAGGATGAAGAGAAAGGAAGCTGTCGCAACCACCATTAGCATCATGATCCGGTTCAAGGACAGAAAAACGATCACAAGAAGCCAAAAGCTCCAGAATCCTGTTTCCAAGAAAGACGATATTGCTACTGCGGCAAAAGCTTTATTTTTAAAACATTGGAACGGTGATCCTGTCCGCTTGCTCGGAATCACTGGAACAGATCTGTTAGAGGCAGATAAAGCTGTCAAACAGCTCGACTTGTTTTCCTACGAACAGGATGCAAAAAAAGAGCCTTTGATCAATACGATGGGCCAGCTGCGTGAAAAATACGGCAAAGGTATCATCGAAAGCGCTGGTTTACAGGTGAAGAAGCATTCTTCAAGGGAAAACCCCGGAGCAGGTACAAGCTTTAATAAGGATTTCCTTCAGGATCGCAAAAGAAATGGCAATAACGAGAAAAAAGACTCTTAAAGTTGTTTAGCTTCCAGGGGTTAAGTCAAAATAAAGAGGGATGAACCCTATTGTTTGCACCCACCTGGATTCATTGTTACATTAGTTTGTAAGTTTTTAAAAACCAGTTATGAAAAAGGAAGGAAGTTGGAATTATGTCAAAACAGCAAATCGGAGTCATTGGCCTCGCTGTTATGGGTAAAAACCTTGCGATGAATATTGAAAGCCGTGGCTATTCTGTTTCTGTCTATAATCGTTCTAGAGAAAAGACGGATGAAATGCTCGCCGAAACGGAAGGCAAGAACATCCATGGAACGTTTTCAATCGAAGAATTTGTCCAATCGCTTGAAAAACCACGGAAAATCTTGCTGATGGTAAAGGCCGGGGCTGCGACCGATGCGACAATCGAGCAATTGAAGCCACATCTAGAAAAGGGCGATATCATCATCGACGGCGGAAATACATATTTTGCCGATACACAGCGTCGGAACAAGGAACTGAGTGAGCTTGGATTACACTTCATCGGCACTGGTGTATCCGGCGGGGAGGAAGGCGCATTGCACGGACCTTCCATCATGCCAGGCGGACAAAAGGAGGCATATGACCTGGTTGCGCCGATCTTCCAGGATATTGCCGCTAAAGTCAATGGGGACGCGTGCACCACATATATTGGTCCAGATGGAGCGGGCCATTATGTAAAAATGGTCCACAATGGCATCGAGTATGGCGACATGCAGCTGATCGCTGAATCTTACTTCATGCTGAAGCATGTCCTTGGCTTGAGTGCTGAAGAGCTGCATGAAGTGTTTGCAGAATGGAACAAGGGTGAGCTTGACAGCTATTTGATCGAAATCACAGCGGATATTTTCACAAAGAAGGACGATGAAACAGGCAAACCGCTTGTCGACGTGATCCTTGATACCGCTGGACAAAAAGGAACTGGAAAATGGACAAGCCAGAGTGCGCTGGACCTTGGAGTTCCGCTGCCTATCATTACGGAATCCGTTTTCGCACGTTTCATATCGGCAATGAAGCAGGAGCGAGTTGAGGCAAGCAAGGTACTTTCCGGACCAGAAGCGAAACCATTTGATGGCGACAAAAAGGGATTCATTGAATCGATTCGAAAGGCGCTGTATTTGAGCAAAATTTGTTCTTATGCACAGGGCTTCGCTCAGATGAGAGCGGCATCAGAAGAATATGACTGGAACCTGAACTACGGGGAGATCGCGATGATTTTCCGCGGAGGCTGCATTATCAGGGCCCAGTTCCTCCAGAAGATCAAGGAAGCGTATGACCGCGACCCTGAATTGAAGAATTTGCTGCTTGATCCTTATTTCAAGGAAATCACAGACAGCTATCAGCAGTCATTGCGGGAAATCATCTCAGCTGCTGTCCTTAACGGAATTCCTGTCCCAAGCTTCTCAGCTGCTCTTTCCTACTTCGACAGCTACCGGACAGAAACACTGCCAGCCAACCTGATTCAGGCACAGCGCGATTATTTCGGCGCCCACACCTATCAGCGCATTGACAAAGAAGGAATCTTCCACACCGAGTGGATGGAATAAGACAAAGTAACAGCGGATTTTGAATCCGCTGTTTTTTATTGAAAATAAAGGTATTTTTCGTACGAAAGGAAGGGTTTGCCACAAGTTGAGTCGAAATCTTTTTAAGTAGATCATTTGATTGGAGGGAATGGTATGACAGATCGTTACCCAGTTCTTGAGGGAGCTGAACCTTTCTATTTTGAAGGAAATAGGGTTGGCATTCTTGTATCGCATGGGTTTACCGGCTCTACGCAGAGTATGAGGCCTCTTGGGGAGGCGTATGCTGAAGCAGGATATACAGTTTGTGGTCCCCGCTTGAAGGGTCATGGTACCCATTATGAAGACATGGAACAAAGCTCTTATCATGATTGGATTGCTTCTGTTGAAGAGGGATTTCAGTGGTTAAAAGAAAGATGTGATACGATTTTTGTGACAGGCCTGTCAATGGGCGGTACGCTGACTTTATACATGGCTGAAAAGTATCCGGAAATCCGGGGGATTGTCCTGATCAATGCCGCTGTTGATATCCCGGCAATGGAGCCTGTCCGCCAATTAGAAGGAACCAGGTTTTTGGATGCAATTGGATCCGATATAAAAAAACCGGGAGTAACGGAATTAGCTTATGAAAAAACGCCGGTCCAATCTGTAAAAGAAATTTTAACCTTCATGAAAGAAGTGAAAGAGGACCTGCCGAAAATATCTTGCCCAGCGCTGATCTTTGTTTCGGACGAAGACCATGTGGTGCCGCCGGATAATTCAAAAACCATTTATGAAAATATCAGCTCTGAAACAAAAGAAATTCATCCCTTAAAAGAAAGCTACCATGTTGCAACTCTAGACAATGATCAGCAGATTATTATTGAAAACACACTGCAGTTTATCAAAAGGAACCTTTAGAAGGCATGAGATTGCCTTCTTTTTTTGTATGCTAGGAATGTTTAAGTCTCAGAATAAGAATTCCTTTTCTCTCCTTTTAGCCATAACCGCAAGCAGAGCCAAGTCATGAGACTTAAAAAGACCAGCAAACTTTCCAGGGAAAAAATATACCATGGATAGGGACCGAGTAAATCCATGAAACTAGGGCTATCAGGTTTATGCCGCAAAAACCAATAGTTCCCGTCAGCGGTTTTGTTAATGAACAGGATCGCGGGCAGAAGCAGATTGATGAAGAGAATAACCTTTAAAACTGAACCGAATGTAGGGTGAAAACCCTTTGCCAGAGTGAAATAAAGGGTTACCCATACAATCATCATATGGGCATAGAAAAAGTGAAAAAAGCGGAAATGAGGGAAGCCATAGGTTAAAGCAGGTGTGATGATCGCCTGGGTCGCACCTAATAAGGCAATGAAAAACAATAGCTCAAAAAAGAGTTTCTTTCTCGTCAACAGTAAACCAATAGCGAGGAAGAGTCCTATATTACATAGTTCCAGGGGCATGGAGCGTCCTAGCTTCCAGACAGCATGTTTATACATCCAGTAATGATTGAAGAGCTCGATCAATATTAATGAGAATGCTGTCAGCAGCTCAGCTTTCCGCCACTTTTCATCACTTAAAATCCTCCTGTTTAAAAAAATCGCTGTATTTACAAATATGAAGATTGCTAAAATGGCAAGATGGCTCTCAGAAAACATGGCAAAGCTGAATGTCTTGTTGCTGTGTCCAAACCACCCCATACATTCCACCTCTGTTTAGTTAATATGACAAATATAAGTTTTCCTTTTCAGGATTTTTTTATGTGAAAAGGTGAAACCAATCTTTGGCAGATTCGTAAAAGAAGTATAGTTCAAAAAGGGAGTTGGAAGACAATGAATGAAAAAGGGTGCATTAAATGTGGCAGCACGGACGCAGCCCAGAAGGATGTTGCGATGACTGGAACGGGATTATCCAAGATGTTTGATATCCAGAATAACCAGTTTACGGTTGTGTATTGCAGGAGATGCGGATATTCGGAGTTCTATAACAAAGAAGCATCTGCTGGCTCGAATATCCTTGATTTCTTTTTTGGAGGTTAAACAAAAGGCCCGCCATATACCAGGCGGGCCTTTTGCATTAGCAATTTTCTACATCGATTTCGGTGATTGGCCACCAGAAGAATCCATCTTTTTCGAGCAGCTTGTCTGCTGCATCAGGACCCATTGAGCCAGATTCATAGTTCGGGAAGGACGGTTCTTTTGTGTTTTCCCATACTTCAGAGATATTATCGACGAAACTCCAGGATAAAGCGACTTCATCCCAATGTGTGAAGTTTGTTGCATCACCGCGCAATGAATCATACAGAAGCTTCTCATATGCTTCCGGTGTATTCAGGCCATCGATCCCTTTATTGGCGTAATTCAGTTTCACAGGTGTAGCATCTGTTCCCTGGCCGGATTTCTTGGCGTTCAAATGGAGCGTGATTCCTTCTTCAGGCTGGATATGGATCACAAGCAGATTTGGATTGACCGTTTTTTCTGGCTTATAATACAAATCCATAGGGATATCTTTGAATTGGATCACGATTTTTGTTGATTTCGCCTTCATTCTTTTACCTGTCCGGATATAGAAAGGTACTCCAGCCCAGCGGAAGTTATCGATCATCAGCTTGCCTGCTACGAACGTTTCCGTATTGGAATCAGGGTCAACCATTTCCTCCTGACGGTAAGCAGGAACAACTTTTTCATTCATCGATCCTTTACCATATTGGCCACGGACAAAATAGTCGTTCACTGCCTCTCCCGTGATTGGACGGAGTGCACGGAATACTCTTACTTTTTCTGAACGAATTTCATCCGTTGTCAGCTTGATAGGCGGTTCCATCGCCAGCAATGAGACCATCTGAAGCATATGATTCTGGACCATGTCCCGGAGTGCACCGCTTTTTTCGTAATAGCGGCCGCGTTCTTCCACGCCAAGCGTCTCGCTGGATGTGACCTGGATGTTGGAAATGTAGCGGTTATTCCAGAGTGGCTCGAACATCGCGTTCGCAAAACGAATGACCTCGATATTTTGAACCATTTCCTTTCCGAGGTAGTGGTCGATCCTGTAGATCTCATCCTCGGAAAAAGCAGTCCGGATTTGCTTGTTCAGCACCTTTGCCGATTCAAGGTCATGTCCGAATGGCTTCTCGATGACAAGCCTTTTGAAACCTGAAACATTCGTCAGGTTATCTTTCTTTAAATGCTCAGCAATCGTTCCGAAGAATTCAGGTGCCATTGCCAGGTAGAAAATTCTATTGCCATCAAGTCCGTAATGTCCGTCGAGATCCTCCGCCAGCTTGCCAAGAGCGATATAGGAGCTTGAATCCGTAACATCATGGGAGTGATAATAAAACTTGGAGACGAACTCATCAATATTCGCTTCTGCCTCGCCATGTTCAGTTACAGACTCTTTTACCCTAAGCTGGAATTCCTCATTTGTCAGTGAACGACGGGCAACTCCAACGACCGCGAACTTGTCCAATTTCCCTTTTGCATACAAATTGTAAAGGGAAGGAAACAGTTTGCGGTTTGCCAGGTCTCCTGTAGCCCCGAAGATCATGATTAAAGCTGTTGGTTTTTCGGTGTGTGCCACAATATAGAACCTCTCTTTTATGTGAATTTAGAAATATGTAGAAGGCTCTTTCCGTTTACTTTTCCGCATTCTCGCCCGGAAAATGGAAAGCAACAATCTCTGCGAATAAAAAACACTTTACAAATACAAAATTGTATCTGTTTGAAGAGCAATTAGCAACTTTTTTGGCCTGTAATTAGTTTCTGCAAATTGTATCGAACTATCCCATTCTCGTTTAAATCAACGTTCTGTTTAGAAGGAAGCTGAAACATATGATATATTGAAAGGAATAATGAAAGCGGGTACGCTTGCAGGCGTATGGACAGGAGGATATCAGGTTTATGGATGTTTTTTTTCTGGGGACAGGTGCGGGTGTTCCCGCAAAATTAAGGAATGTGACTTCAATTGCCCTGAAGTTGCTCGAGGAACGGGGAGCTGTCTGGCTTTTTGACTGCGGGGAAGCAACCCAGCACCAGATTTTACATACAAGCATAAAGCCGAGAAGAATCGAGAAAATTTTTATCACCCATTTGCACGGTGATCATATCTATGGCTTGCCAGGCTTGCTGTCCAGCCGTTCGTTCCAGGGCGGGGACTCATTGGTTTCGGTATATGGACCGCCGGGGATCAAAGAATATATTGAAGTATCCTTAAAGGTCAGCAAATCTTATTTGAAGTATCCAATCGAGATTGTCGAATTGGATGAAGGAATCATATTCGAGGATGATCAGTTTATTGTGGAAGCAAGGCTGCTTGAGCATGGAATTCCTTCATATGGGTATAGAATTACTGAAAAGGACCGACAGGGTACACTCCTTGCAGACAAGCTTCAAGCTGCAGGTGTAAAACCGGGCCCTGATTACAGGAAAATCAAAAATGGCGAAGAGGTCATATTGGACAACGGTACGGTGATTGACCCTGCTGTATTTGTCGGTCCGCCGCAGAAAGGCCGGATCATTTCCATTTTAGGAGACACAAGAATATGCAAAAATGCTCAACTGCTTGCCCAGGATGCGGACTTGCTCATCCATGAGTCCACTTTTTCAGCAGGTGAAGAGGCGCTTGCACATGAGTATTTCCATTCGACTACATTGCAGGCAGCAGAAACAGCCTTGCATGCTGGAGCGAAAAAGCTGTGCCTTACCCATATTAGTTCAAGATATGACCGCAATGACTGGCAGCAGCTAGAAGCTGAAGCCAAAACGATTTTTGCCAACACCGTCATATCAGAGGACTTCTTGGAAATCACGATTCCGTATGATCATGACTGAATAAAGGGGTGTGACGATTGAAAACGATCTATCTTGTACGTCATGCGAGTGCTGAAGGACAGCCGGTAGACTCGCCACTGACCGAACATGGCCGGAAGCAGGCGCTTGCACTGGTTGACTTTTTCAAACACAAGGAAGTAGATGTCATCTATTCGAGTCCATTTAAAAGAGCGGTCGATACAATCAAACCTCTGTCCAATTCCAAGGGAATAGAAGTTCTTGAGGATGAAAGACTTGGTGAGAGAGTGCTAAGCACAGTGAATCTGGAAGACTGGCGAGAAAAGCTGAAACAAACCTTCGAAGACTTCGAGCTTGTATTTGAGGGTGGAGAGTCTACTTCTGCCGCGATGAAACGGGCTAAATCCCTGATTGAAGACTTACTATGTTCGGATGATGATCATATCCTCCTTGTCAGCCACGGAAACATGACCACATTACTCATGAGGTATTTCAATGAAAGTTTCGGATACGATTGCCTGATGGAAATGACCAATCCAGATGTTTTTGAACTGGTTGTTTCAAGTGAAAGCACACTCCTGAATCGAATATGGGATGACCGGATTTAATACTGTTTAAAAAATGACTCTGAGGGAAATGGAAGGTGATGGAACAATTTCCATCCATTCTGTCTACACGAAACTGGGGGAGTACTCTTGGAATTCTTACTTTTATTCGGTCTTCATTTTTTTATTATGGGTTCACTGGTCATGTTATTTAGCGGGATCATCACTTTTCTCCTGCCGAGGATGCATTTCCTGATCACTATTTCCTTATTCGGGATTGTTGGGGTACTGTATGCTGTCATTTTTGAAGTGGTGGATCTTGCGATATTCGCGGTTTTCTATAATATGATCTTTTCCCTGATCGCGGTTGGTCTCGTAAAATTAGGATTTTATTTTAAAAAGGTTGCTGACCGCCAGGAGGAAAAAATAGCCTAATCTTTAAAACCAGGAGAAAATCCTGGTTTTTTTATTGACATTCAAACGGTGGTTTGAATATGATATATTCAAATGATGATTTGAATGAGGTGGAAGATAAATTGAAGGAGCAGGATGTCTGTCAGGTCAACTGTGTCCACAGTGATAAGGTTGAGGCGGTTGCTGAGAAGTTAAAGGAACAAAATACTGCGGATGCCGCAAAAATTTTTAAAGCTTTATCCGATGAAACGAGAATCAAGATCGCCTATTCGCTTTTTGTGGGGGATGAACTTTGTGTTTGTGATGTTGCTGCGATTGCGAATGCTTCAACTGCTACCGCATCCCACCATCTCCGTACGCTGAAGAACCTGGGTCTTGCCAAATACCGCAAGGAAGGGAAGCTTGTTTATTATTCTCTGGTGGATGACCATGTGAAGCAAATGATTCAAATGGCGTTTGAACACCAAAAGGAGATGGAGCATTGTGACTGAAGCAGTTCAGACAGGAGAAAAAACAATATACCGGGTACAGGGCTTCACCTGAGCAAGCTGTGCCGGTAAGTTCGAAAAGAACGTAAAGCACCTGGATGGTGTTTTTGATGCAAAGGTTAATTTTGGCGCCTCGAAGCTGACTGTATACGGGAATACAACGATTGAAGAGCTGGAGCAGGCGGGTGCGTTCGAGAACCTCAGGCTATATCCCGATAAAGCCGATGCACCTGTTGGAAAAAAGAAACCATTCTGGCAGGAAAACGCGAATTTGCTGCTCAGTTTGGCAATGATCATTGCAGCCTATTATTTTCAAGGGACGTATGGTGAAAAATCAATGCCTGCGATTCTATTATTCTTGGGAGCCATTTTTATTGGCGGCTACACGCTATTCAAAAGCGGGATAAAGAATCTGTTAAAACTTGATTTTGACATGAGGGCCCTGATGACTGTCGCCATCATCGGCGCGGCGATTATTGGCGAATGGAGCGAAGGCGCTGTCGTTGTCATTTTGTTTGCGATCAGCGAAGTCCTTGAAAGATATTCGATGGATAAGGCAAGAGCTTCGATCCGCTCGTTGATGAATATTGCACCGAAGGAAGCATTGGTCCGGCGCAATGGAAGAGAATACAGTATTCATGTAAATGAGATAGAAGTCGGTGACATTATGATTGTCAAACCAGGCGAGAAGATTGCCATGGATGGAGAAGTGGTTGCTGGCTTCTCGTCTGTTAATCAGTCGGCAATCACCGGTGAGTCTGTCCCTGCTGAGAAAAATGTTGGAAATGAAGTTTATGCTGGATCGATAAATGGTGAAGGAATGATTGAGGTCAGAGTAACCAAATTGGTCGATGATAGTACAATCGCTAAAATCATCCACCTTGTCGAGGAGGCTCAGGCAGAAAAGGCGCCATCTCAGGCTTTCGTAGACCGATTTGCTAAGTATTACACTCCGATGATCATCCTGGTTGCCTTCCTGGTGGCGATTATACCTCCGCTCTTGTTCAGCGGCGACTGGAGTGAATGGATTTATCAGGGATTAGCTGTCCTTGTTGTCGGCTGCCCCTGCGCACTCGTGATTTCAACGCCGGTGTCCATCGTGACCGCAATCGGCAACGCTGCCAAAAATGGTGTACTTGTTAAGGGTGGAGTCCATCTGGAAGAGATGGGCATGCTTAAAGCGGTGGCATTTGATAAAACCGGGACGCTGACTAAGGGTGTCCCGGAAGTGACCGATTTCGTGCTGCTGACCAATGCAGATGAAACGGAACTCCTTTCTAAAGTTGCCGCTCTGGAAAACAAGTCACAGCATCCGCTAGCTTCTGCGATTGTCCGCAAAGCAGAAACGGTTGGGGCATCATTCAGGGAGAAGCAGGTCGAAGCATTCACGTCGGTAACTGGTAAAGGTCTAAAAGGTGTGATCGACGGAGTTGTGTACCATATCGGCAGCCCTAACTATCTTGAAGAAATAATTGCTGGCAAAATTCCATTCTCCGCTTCTGAAAAAATTGCCGATCTGCAAGCGGAAGGCAAGACAGTGATGGTGGTTGGTACAGAATCCCGCTTGCTTGGTCTCATCGCAGTCGCCGATGAGGTACGGGAAACAAGCAGGGAAGTAGTTGCCCGTCTCCATGAGTTGGGGATTGAAAAGACGATCATGCTGACAGGGGACAATAGAGGGACAGCACAGGCAATTGGCAGCCAGGCGGGCGTGTCGGATATTGAATCCGATCTGCTGCCAGAGGATAAGCTGTCATTCATTAAGTCTTTACAGAAAGATCATGGAAAAGTCGCAATGGTCGGCGATGGAATCAACGATGCGCCTGCACTTGCCGCGGCTACTGTTGGTATCGCGATGGGCGGGGCTGGGACCGATACAGCACTCGAAACGGCCGATATTGCGTTGATGGCCGATGACTTGAAAAAGCTGCCCTTCACGATGAAATTAAGCCGAAAGACACTGACGATCATCAAGCAGAACATCGCTTTCTCGATTGGCGTGAAATTGCTCGCTCTGCTGCTGGTCATCCCAGGTTGGCTTACCTTGTGGATCGCGATATTCGCCGACATGGGCGCAACGCTGATTGTAACACTCAACGGGTTGAGACTTTTAAGAGTCAAAGATAAATAGAAGTCGCATTTATCATTCAGGTTGGAGTGGATGCTATGAACAATTCTTGGAATAAGATCATTTACAAAGCTGCGGCACCGATTTATGACGGGATTTTTAATGCTGGTCCATTCTTCAGGGTAAGAGACACACTGTTCAAAGGAATCCACTTCCGTCCCGGAGACAAGGTACTGTTCGTTGGTGCAGGCACCGGGGCAGATATTGAGAGATTGCCTTATGAACAATTGGATATTACCGCAATCGATTATTCAGAGGATATGCTTCAGAAAGCAAAGGATAAATTCCAAGGCTCAAAGATTACTTTTTTGACAATGGATGCTCAGCAGCTTGACTTCGCCGATGACACCTTTGATTATGTTGTTGGAAGTTTAATCTTATCAGTCGTCCCTGACCACAAAAGGTCGTTTGCCGAGATGGTAAGAGTATGCCGAAAAGATGGCCTTGTCTTGATATTCGATAAATTTGCCGAGCCGGGGAAAGGACTTTCATTTGCCAAAAAAGCCTTCAGGCATGTGATCATGCTGCTTGGTACGGACATCGGCGTATCTTTTGAGGAAGCCTGCCAAACGGAAAAAGCTAGAGTCAGGCTGATTTCTGATGAAGGAGTCATGTTCGGGAATATGTACCGCAGGATTTTACTGAAAAAAGTCTGTTAAATAAATGAATTCATAGAAAAAGAGGCTGTATAAATGACAGCCTCTTTTTCTATGGTGTTACTGGATTTGGTTAGGATCTTAGACATATGACGGACAGAAATTCGCGAAAAGCGCAAGAAAGTGTCCGTCATCAAGGTCATGACGGACAGAAATTCATGAAAAGCGCAAGAAAGTGTCCGTCATCAAGGTCATGACGGACAGAAATTCAGGAAAAGCGCAAGAAAGTGTCCGTCATCAAGGTCATGACGGACAGAAATTCAGGAAAAGTGCAAGAAAGTGTCCGTCATCAAGGTCATGACGGACAGAAATTCAGGAAAAGTGCAAGAAAGTGTCCGTCATCAAGGTCATGACGGACAGAAATTCAGGAAAACTGCAAGAAAGTGTGCGTCATCAAGGTCATGACGGACAGAAATTCAGGAAAAGCGCCAGAAAGTGTCCGTCATTCATATTAAAGTCATTTCAAGGTACAGGAGGTCAAAAAGAGGCATCCAGCGTAATACACTGGATGCCTCTTTAGGAACAAAGATCATTTTAGTTTTAGCTTAAAACATCCATCCTCGTTCATATTGCTTAGGTGATTCAATGCTTGTTCTAAGCTCTTTGGCTGCAGTTCTTGGCCAGTATGGATCGCGCAGCAGTTCGCGGGCAATGAAAATCAGATCGGAGCGATCATTCTGCAGGATTTCTTCAGCCTGGATACCGGTGGTGATCAATCCTACAGCTCCAGTAGCCACATTGGCTCCATGTTTGATTTTTTCAGCATACTTTACCTGATAGCCTGGATAGGCGTGGATCCTTGCTGGCACAACCGCTCCGGAGCTTACATCAATCAAATCAACTCCAAGTTCTTTCATCGATGCACCAATTTTTACGTAATCATCGGCAGTCAGGCCATCTTCATGATAGTCGCATGCAGAAACACGGACAAGCAGAGGGCCATCCCACACTGATTTTACCTCTTCAAGGGTTTCTTTGAGGAAGCGGAAACGGTTCTCGTCAGTGCCGCCGTATTCATCTTCCCGTTTGTTTGTAAGCGGGGAGAGGAACTGGTTGATCAAATACCCATGTGCCGCATGAATTTCAATCACATCGAAGCCTGCACGCTTAGCCCTTTCAGCAGCCTTCCTGAATGCCTCGACAGTTTCCTTGATTTCTTCAACCGTCATGGCCTTTGGTTCTTTATATTTTTCATCAAAAGCGATCGCAGAAGGGGCGATGATTTCATCACGCAATGCTGCTTTTCGGCCGGCATGTGCCAATTGGATACCAGCTGCGGCGCCATTCTGCTTGATTTGTTCAGTCAGTTTTGTCAGCCCGGGAACATGCTCATCGCTCCAGATACCCAGGTCCTGATGCGAAATCCTGCCCTGTGGTGTGACCGCGGTTGCTTCAAGGATGATCAGGCCAACCTGGCCTACTGCCCGGCTCACGTAGTGTGTCATATGAAAGTCTGTGACCATCCCGTCTTCTTTTTCACATGAATACATGCACATCGGTGCCATGACAATCCTGTTTTTCAGGGTTAAATCTTTGATTTTATAAGGGGAAAATAATTTCTTTTCCAATCCAGAAGCCTCCTTTTATTTCGTTATCCAAAATATATCTTCAGTATAACAGGGCTTGAAGAGGAAAGGAAAAATTGTACTCACCGCAATGTGTTTTTTCTTAATTCCGCAAGCGTATATTTCGTTCCGCGCCAGATGATTCCACCTCTTTTAATAGTCAGATAGCTTGCTCTCAGGATGGAGAAAATGAACAGCAGGGCCGTAAAGGGCAGGACAAGGAACAGCCATGGTGAAAATCGGGTCATTTTCTTGGTTACCAACATATACAGAAAAGCCAGGAATACGAGATTAACAGCACTGAGGATTGCTACTGCTTGATTACCCGAAAAAACAGTGAAGAAAGGTAAGACCTGAGAAACAAAGACACCAAACACTGAAAACAGCACCATGCTGATCCTGTAGTGAAGGCCGGCGAAGGTGTTTTTCTCCAGTCCGCCTAAAGCCCCACCCAGGGTTTGGTACCATTCGACTTCAATGAGCGTCATAGCCGTGACAATCCGCTGGTTGAGACCCAGGCGCTTTACCATCATTCCCAGCTGCAGATCATCATCTGGCCGCATCTTTATAGATTCATGGGTGCCGACTTTTTCATAGGCCGACCGGGTGATCATATTGAATGCACCGATCCCGACTCCCGTTTTTGAACGTGGATTATTGCCGAGCCATGGTCTCTTGTAATAGGAAAAGCCAAATAAGAAGAATGCAACAAAGGCCTTCAGCCAGAAAGGCTTTGCACTAAGGTTCGGGGCGGCGGTCAAATGATCGAGGCTATGTTCCTCAAAATAACCGACCGCTTTAGAAAAAGCCTCGGGATGGTACATGACATCAGCATCTGTAAATAAGATCAGGCTGCCTGACGCGAGCTGAAAGCCTTTATAGAGAGCGTGGTTCTTGCCGAGCCACCCTTCTGGCAGACTCTTGATATGAACCACTTTAATTCTAGAATCCAAGCTTTTCAGGAATTCCATCACACTGCCGGTACCATCCTCGGATCGGTCATTGACGAGGATCCACTCGGTATTTTTGTAGGTTTGTGCCAGCTGTGTGCGGATGCTGTGGGAAATATGTTCTTCTTCATTCCTCGCGGCCACGATGACGCTGAGAAGTGGTTTTCGGTTTCCCGCCTTAGCCCTCTCGAGAGAATCCAATTTCCTGAAGCCAATCAAGGCATCGATCGTTGCCAAAATCCAGATGACTAAAGTTAAAGACAGTAAAATTACCAGCACTATTCACACGTCCCTGTGTTTTTTCTCCATTGTAGAGAAACAGTGGACCAGTTTGCAATCTTAAAGGGAGCGGTTTGCGGCTGCCAGTTCATTGCCCAGCAGGCTGCCAAGCTTTTTTGACTGGGACGTAGCTTCCTTGATACAGGATACAAAAGCCGCCTGTACCCCGTGCTGTTCAAGTACCTTGATGCCTGCCTCAGTCGTTCCACCTGGGCTGGTTACCTCGAAGCGGAGCTGTGCAGGTTCCTTATCCGACTGTATCAGCATTTCCGCTGCGCCGAGCAGCGTCTGGATAATCAGCTGCTTTGCTGTCTGCTTTTCAAGCCCGATTTCAGCGGCGCTTTTTTCCATTGCTTCGACGAGATAATATATATAGGCTGGCCCGCTGCCGGATAATCCTGTAACGGCGTCCAGCTGATCTTCCTCAACGATTGTCGTCTGGCCGATTGTGTTAAAAAGCTGCTGCACCATCGTTTTTTGGAATTCACTCACATCGGAATTCACGGCCAGGGCTGTTGCCGATCTGCCAATCGCAGCCGAGGTGTTTGGCATTGCCCTGACCACGGCAAGGGATTTTTCCGCAGCCGTTTCAATGGCATCAATCGAAACGCCAGCAAGGACGGAAATGATCAGCATCCCTTCAGGTAAATAGGACTTAATCTCCTCAATCGCTCCAGCTGCATCCTTTGGCTTCATCGCCAGGACGACGGCATCCGCGTCTTTAAAAAGAATGCCGCAATCATATGTCGCCTTTATTCCATATTTCTGCTCCAATGTTTTCAATCTGTCTGTATCCTGTTTGTTTGTGACCCATATTTGCTCTCCCGGAAGAAGCCCGCTTCCCCCTATCCCGGAAATCATTGCTTCCGCCATCGATCCTGCTCCAACAAAAACAAGCTTCTTCATCAGATTCGCCTCCATAAGTTTGTGTTTATTGTTATTGAAATACAAAAAGGCCCTTCATCCATAAAAGGACGAAAGGCCATGCTTCCGTGGTACCACCTTCATTCACTTCTTCGGCTTTTGCCAAATAAGTGCAGCTCACATCCGTTAACGCCGGTATACGTCCAGGTTTGCCTGGCAGCTAGCAAGGTAGGGTTCAACATGAAGAGGGCCGCGGAGCCTTTCAGCCGGTGGACTCCACTCTCTAACACCATTCCTGTCTACTCGTCTTGCTCTAGTGCTTTTGAAAAGTATACGAAATTTTAATAGTGATTATGCAAGAAAGACAACCCCTATGTCAAGAGGGAAATGACTAATTTTTAGTTTTTTCTGAAAATGAAATGTGAAAATAATGACATTTGCCCGCTTTAAAGGTAAACTTAATTTTATATTGAAAAAATACCAATACCAGTAAAGTTGAATGATTTCTTGAACATACAATCACTTTACCTTATAGAAAAATAATGTTTTGGGGTGTATAGATACGATGGCTGAATGGAAAGATGGAATTGCCAAACTGACTTTGCCGACACCTTTCCCTGTCGGTGATGTGAACGCATATTTAATCAAAGGGGACAGGTTGACACTTGTTGATGCGGGAACAAAAACAGAGGATTCCTGGGAATCGTTCAAATCCCAGCTGGCTGATTTGAGACTGACGCCGGAAGATATTGAGCAGGTCATCCTCACACACGATCATCCGGACCATGTAGGAATGCTGGATTACCTTTCACCAGGTCTTGAGGTATATGGCCATCACCTGAACGAAAGGTGGATTAACAGGACTTCGGAATTCGAGAAGGAACATCAGGAATTCTATGAGAATTTCTTCTCACAATCGGCAATACCCGACCAATTTTTTGTGCCATCGATGAAAATCATGAAAAAGACATTAGTATTTTCTTGCAATCGCTCGTTGACTGGGACTATTGCGGAAAATGACATTCCTCCGGCCCTGCCAGGATGGAGGGTGATCGAGACACCGGGACATGCCCAGAGCCACATCGTACTCTTGCGTGAGAAAGACGGCACGATGATTGCGGGTGATACAATCCTTGCTGGAATCTCGCCAAATCCATTGCTTGAGCCGCCGCTGCCAGGTGAAACAGAAAGGCCGAAGCCACTGGTCCAATATAATCACTCCCTAAAAAAACTCCTGCAGCATCCTGTCGGTCTTGTATACACAGGTCATGGGACGGAGATAACGGAATTGCACAGGCTGATTGAAAAGAGGCTCGCCCGCCAGCACGACCGTGCCATGCAGGTCAGAGGAATGCTCGAAGGCAGGGAGCTCACCGTTTTTGAGATCTGCAAATTGCTTTTCCCGACGGTATATGAACGTGAACTGAACCTGACGATTTCGGAAACCGTCGGACAGCTTGATTATTTACAATCCCTGGACGCCATTTCAGCCAGGGAAGAAGGAACCTCCTTCGTTTATACAGCAAAATGAGGTGAAAATGGATGCCATCTTTAAAAGGAAAAAATATTATTATTACCGGTGCCTCGGGAGGAATTGGGGCTGAGATTGCCAGGCTTTGCGCTGCGCGTGGAGCGAATCTTGTCCTTTTGGCCCGGAGTATTGATAAACTGGAAATTCTAAAAAAAGAATTGCAATCGAAGTACGCCATCAATATCTATGCGCGACAGCTGGATGTTTCAGATCCGGAAGCAGTCAGGAAAGTTTTTTTTGAAGTGCTTTCTGACATCCGCTATGCTGACATACTGGTCAATAATGCCGGGTTCGGCGTCTTTGATTTTGCCCACGAAGTGAAAATGGATGAAATCAAGTCGATGTTCGATGTCAATGTGGTTGGCTTGATTGCCTGCACATCAATGGTTCTTCCAGGCATGAAGCAGCGGCAGAGCGGCCATATCATCAACATTGCTTCCCAGGCAGGCAAAATAGCCACGCCGAAATCAAGTGTCTACTCGGCAACAAAGCATGCGGTGCTTGGCTACACGAACAGTCTTCGCATGGAGGTTGCTGATGATCACGTCTTTGTCACTTCTGTCAATCCGGGACCGATTAAAACTAACTTCTTTAATATTGCGGATAAGCAGGGAACGTATGTGAAAAATGTCAAAAGGTTCATGCTGAAGCCGGAATATGTGGCGAAGCAGGTAGTGGACCGGATGATGACTAAGACAAGGGAAATCAATCTGCCGCGCTGGATGAACGCAGGCAGCAAATTCTATACCCTGTTTCCCCGGACATTTGAATTATTTGGCAAAAGTATCTTCAATAAAAAATAAACTTCCAGACCGCCACGATTTTTTTGGCGGTTTTTATATTTGATGAATCAGATTGTCTTAAGAGTAGTCTATTCCATGTTGGTCCTATTTTAGGAAGCCAAAAATTCATAAACGGCATCATTGATGATGTCATGCAAATCTGCCTCGGGATCCTCAGCTTTCATTCCGATAATTTTTTCATAAATTTCTTCGAATTCTGCCTCTCCAAATGGGAGCGATTCGTCATGCCGATACTGCACGAAGCACTTTTGGACCATTTTGCGAATGAGTTTTTTATCCATCGACACACACCTCTCTTTCTGATTATAATCGGAAATTCTCACAGGAAACACCCTTCCGCAAAAATCTCCAGTCCTGGCATGACTCCCCATTTTCACCTTAATTAAGTCAGTCACCCGGAAAATTTCCATTGAAACCGAACGCATATTCGCTTAATATAATGGGTATAATGATACGGAACAAACGTTCTTTTTTTAAAAAAGCTTACCGAAAGGAGAGGGAAAACATGGTCGATTACAGCGAAATGCCGCAAAACAAAATTTTATGTGTGGATATGAAGAGCTTCTATGCGAGCTGTTCCGCCGTGATGATCGGCCTTGATCCTCTTGATTGTTACCTGGCTGTCGTCGGGAATCTCGATCGTCCCGGGAGTGTCGTCCTCGCAGCCTCACCCCGTTTGAAAAAGGAGTTTGGCATCAAGACCGGATCACGAAAGTTTGAAATTCCCGATGATCCGCGAATTGTCGTCGTTGATCCGCAAATGTCAACATACCTGCGAATTTCCACTGAAATCTCCCGCGTATTCAATCGCTATGTCCCAAAGGAAGCGATCCATACTTACAGTGTCGATGAAAGCTTCATAAAAGTGGATGGTGCCTCTAAGCTTTGGGGTGACGCTGCTTCCATCGCAAAAAAAATCAAAGATGATATCGAGCGAGAGTTCCAGCTTCCGTGCGCAGTCGGGATTGGCCCGAATATGCTGATGTCGAAATTATGCCTTGACCTCGATGCCAAGCACAAAGGGATTGCCGAATGGACCTATGACGATGTCCAGACAAAGCTGTGGAATGTCTCGCCGCTGAGGGATATGTGGGGAATCGGCCGGCGCGTCGAAAAAACACTGAACAGCATGGGGATTTTCACAGTCGGCCAGCTCGCCCGTTATGACCTTGAAGTCCTGGAGAAAAAATTCGGCATCATGGGCAACCAGATGTACTGGCATGCATGGGGAATCGATTTTTCCGATATCGGCGCCCCGATCATGGAAGGGCAGATCAGCTTTGGGAAAAGCCAGATCCTGCTCCGGGATTACAAAGAAGAGGAAGAAATCAAACATGTCATCCTTGAAATGTGCGAAGAAGTTGCACGCAGGGCAAGGAGCCACGGGAAAGCAGGCCGGACGATCAGTTTCGGGGTCGGTTACAGCCAGGATGAATTTGGCGGCGGATTCCACCGGTCAAGGACGATTGAAGAGCCGACCAATATTACGATGGATGTGTATCGTGTCTGCCTTGAGCTTTTTGCGGAGAACTACGCTGGAAAAACGGTTCGGAGCATTTCGATATCAATCGGGAATCTTGTTACGGACAGTGAGTTCCAGCTCGACTTATTCGAAAAAAACGGCTGGGAAAAGAAAGAACTCGGCTATGCGATGGACCGGATCCGCAGCCGTTATGGATCCACGGCTCTCCTGAGGGCGGTTTCCTATACGGCAGCTGGAACCGCAAGGCACCGGGCGGCACTCGTTGGCGGGCATAAGGGCTGATAATTTGAAGGAGGAGAAAAGATGATACGTGACCGCGGAAGAATCAAGTGGACATCGATGATGCTGCCTGAACATGTGAAAATGCTCCGTGACTGGGCACAGGAAGATCAATACGAAAAAGAGAAACAGCTGGATGAACAGCAGCTTGAACAATTGAATGAAACGATCCTCGAAGCGATGGAGTACAACAGGCCCGTCAGCATCACTTATTTCCGCCACAGCAAATATGAATTGGTGATCGGGAAAATCCATTACTGGAACGAGCTTGGACAGAAACTGCATATTATCGATCGGTTTGAGGAGACTCATCGCATTGGAATCGCGGCAATTGCGGATGTCAGGCTTGCAGACGAATGGTAGCTCAGTGACCCACCCCCACAAAAAAGAGCAATGGATGCCCATTGCCCTCAATGCATTATTCCGTTTCTTCAGCTTGCGGCGCGCGCACGGCCGACTCGAATTTTCCTTTATGGGAAGCATCACAGAACGGCATGTTTTTGCTCATACCGCAGCGGCAAAGCGAGAACACCGGCTTTGTCTCATACTTATTGCCGGCCCCATCCAGCAGCTCTACATCGCCGGAAATCCTTAAAGATCCATTATCATTCACCTTAATTGTTACTTTTGACAAAAAAAGCACCCCTTTCCAGTTGACAGAATTATCTTTGATAGTAAAAGCTAAACAGGAAAATTGCAAGATATTTTCACATAAGGGCTGTGAAACGTAAAAAAGTCATCTGTATGGTAAAATGAAATCTCGGAAAGGGAGTGCAATCATGAAATTGAAAATCACCGAAGCAGCATCAAATAAACTGAGTGAAAAAATCGCAGGCAAACAAGGATATGTGAAATTGAAATACGATATAGACGGATGCGGCTGTGCAGTGAATGGTGTGGCTGCCCTCTGGTTTGAAGGCGAAAAAGAAGGGGAAGAGCACCCAATAGAAACAGGAGGCATCCCAATCTATATCGAAAAAGCGAAGGAAGTCTTCTTTGCTGAGGAAATGACGCTGGACTTCAAAGAGACCAACGGATGCTTCCAGTTGAAAAGCCCGAACGAGTATCTGAATCCAAGAATGAGTTTTTATGATAAAACAAAACTATAAGTTTACAAAAAATTGAAAAAAAGGTTAAATGAGAGAGAGTTGTAGAATTACATAGAAGTTTGGTGCAAAGGCAGGGGAGAGAGATGGGAAGATTGTGGAAAGCAGCCATAATCCTTATGTGCACGTTTGTACTGTCAGCGTGTGCTTATAAAACTGCAGGAGAAGCAATCCAAAACGATATTCCGTTCAACATCAAACAAATCATCCACAAAGAAGAAGTGGAGGATGGGTGGCTCGTCTTTTACACAACAGAACAAAAAGAGGGCTCGAAAACATTCGACGCACTCGCCGTCGCCTATATCAAGGGCAGCGAAAAAGAAGGCTGGGAAAATGCAGGGCATAACCACTGGACTTATTATAAAAATGATTTCATGCTCCTGTATGTCGATGACTTCACGGTTTTTAAAGAAGACGGCAATTTGGATGTGACAATTCCGGTCATTTTCGGGAAAGTATTGAACCCGGATATCAAAGCAATTGAAGCTGCGGGACCAGACGGCAAATTCACCAAAATAGAAATCATTGAAAAAGAAAACGAACGCTACTACTACGCCATTGGCGACTATAAAGAAGTCAGGGCATTGAACGCCGAAGGCAAAGAAATCGATCGCCAGGGAGAAAAGCAGTAAAGGATTGGCTCCAGTTGAGCCAGTCTTTTTTTTATCGGTCAATGGGAAGCTGGAACGAGAGAAGAATGACCGATAGAAGGGCTCTATCGGCCGAACCGAAGCCAGAACGAGAGAAAAAGTGTCCGATAGGAGGGCTCTATCGGACGAACAGAAGCCAGGAAGAGAGAAAAGTGTCCGATAGAAGGGCTCTATCGGACGAACAGAAGCCAGGAAGAGAGAAAAGTGTCCGATAGGAGGGCTCTATCGGACGAACAGAAGCCAGGAAGAGAGAAAAGTGTCCGATAGAAGGGCTCTATCGGCCGAACGGAAGCCGAATGAGAGAAAAGTGTCCGATAGGAGGGCTCTATCGGACAAATGGAAGACAGAATGAAAGAAAAATGTCCGATAGAACAGATCTATCGGACAAACGGACCCAGAAAGCGAACAAGAGTGTCCGAGACAGGCGGGTTATATTGGGTTATGGTCCGCAACAGCAATTCCATCACCCGCCAAGACGTATTCCTCAAGGAATTCATCGAGTACCTTTTCGTATTGTTCCCGATTTTGGCTGTATGATTGGGCGTGGAGCCCGTTTTCGGCCATGAACAGTTTCTTCGGTCCTTTTTTCTGTTCAAACAAAGCCTCGGTCATGGAGGGCAGAATGAAATCGTCCATGCGGCTGTGGATGAACAGGATCGGATTCTTGATATTTTCAATAACCGCAATCGGCGATACTTCACTTAAGGAATATTTATCACGGATACGGACAAACAAATTGGCAACCGGCAGCAATAGTTTCGGCGGCAGCAGCTTGACTTCTTCCTTGATGCGGTAGGCGAGCTGTTCGCTGAAGTCTGAAAACGGGCAATCAGCTACATAGAAATCGGCACCATCCTCAAGCATCCCCGCATACAGAAGCAAGGTCGCAGCGCCCATGGATTCACCATGAATGCCAAGCAGGAGGTCCGGTCCTTTTTCTTTTCTGAGCCAGTTGACCACCGACTGAAGGTCGAATTTCTCGTAATAGCCATAGCTTGTTGTTTTCCCGCCGGATTCTCCGTGGCGGCGATGGTCGTAAATAACCGCATTAAAGCCTCTGTTCAAGAACAGATTCATATATTTTACGGAATTCGTCTTGCTCTGGGTAACACCGTGGGCGATGATGATATAACGACGATTTGACTCATGCGGTTCAACAAGGACAGCCTTCAATGGATAGCCAAAGGATGAAGGGATGGTCACTTCCCTTTTTGGAAGGGCATCATACTCATCAGGCACCAGATGGCCAGCCTCCGTTTCCCGGTTAAAGATCTCCTCGTCATCCTTCCTTTTTAAAAACATGACTTTATTGGATATGAATACGCCAAGTGAGGCAAGTAACAGCAAAAATGAAAATAACACACGTAACGCCTTCTTCAAGCCAACCCCTCCGATCAACAAATATTCCCAACTAAATCAGACAGGCTTTCCTGCAATTGTGATTTAAAAAGGATCACTTCTTTATTTTACCATTATATGTGAATAACAAACATGAAAAAACCGCCGGTCAGGGCGGTCTGAAAAATCTTATTAAAGCAGGCGTTTACGCTTATTGCTGGGAATTTTGTCCCTTTGTCGGGTGGATGGCTTTTTCGAGTTCCTCAGCAGCAATTTGCTGCTTGACTGTGTCAGCATTTGGTTTACCTTGCTGGCTGTATCCCTTGTCGCGTTTTTGGCTCATGTTAAAGGCTCCCTTCATCAGAATGGTTTCATCTAATAAGATGGATTCAGGAACAAGAGCTTATGCAAAAAAGTTAAACATTAACTGAATGAAGCTTGAAATAACTGCTTTCGATCGGCCTTGAGATATGAGATTGGATGACTTCGATGGCCTGGGTGAGCTTATCAAGATCAACACCGGTTTGGATTCCCATCCTTTGAAGCATATAGACAACATCTTCAGTCGCAGCATTTCCGGCAGCGCCAGGAGCGAACGGACAGCCGCCAAGGCCTCCGGCTGATGTATCAAAACGGGTGACACCCGCCTGAAGTGCGGCAAGAATATTGGACAGCGCAAGTTTCCTTGTGTCATGGAAATGTGCAGTCATCAGCACATCCGGATAGGCCTCAATCAATCTGGAAAATAAAGAATAAGACTCATGGGGAGCCGCCATGCCGATCGTGTCGGCAACACTCAGTTCATCCACTCCAGCTTTAACGAATTCACCGCACAGTGCGAGGACTTCTTTTTCAGCAATCTTGCCTTCATATGGACAATAAAATGCGGTAGAGATGCAGGCGCGTACAAAATAATCCTTTGCCTTCAGCTCCGAAATCAACGGCAGTACTTCCGCCAGGCTTTCGGCCGTTGTTTTGTTGATATTCTTTTGATTAAAAGTATTGCTGACACCGACGAACACAGCAACCGCTTTACAATCCGTCATATAAACACGTTCAATTCCCTTTTTGTTTGGAGCGAGTACGATATTCCGGGTATTTTCATCCAGGCAATCTGCGACAATCTCCGCCGCATCCCCCATTTGCGGAACCCATTTGGGAGATACGAAGGATGTAAGCTCCATTTCTTTGATTCCGGCGTCCTTCAAGGAACTGATAAACACTTTTTTTACTTCAGTTGGAACGAAATTCTTCTCATTTTGCAGCCCGTCTCTTGGGCCGACTTCAATAATTTCTACCTTCTCGGGAAGCTGCAGCATTAGACATACCCTCCTCTTAAGATATCTTCATTGTAAATAGAATATTTTTAAAAATGCAAGAATAAATAAAATTTTGATAAAATAAAAGGGATTTGATTCAAATCAATCGAAGTAATAAAAATGTGAAGATCTGAGAAAGGGTGAGCAATTTGAGCAAGACTGAAGCAGTAATCGTAGCTGCAGTAAGAACAGCAATTGGCAGCTTTAATGGAAGCTTGAAAAATATCTCCGCTCCGGAGCTGGGGGCTGCGGTCATCAAGGACGCATTGAAGCAGGCAGGAGTCAAACCGGAACAGGTAGATGAAATCATCATGGGCAATGTGCTCCAGGCGGGACTTGGGCAAAATCCTGCGAGACAGGCAGCCATTAAGGCGGGCATTCCTGAAAGCGCTTCCTCTATGACAATCAATAAAGTTTGTGGATCAGGCCTGAAGGCTGTCCATCTGGCTGCACAGGCGATCATTGCCGGAGATGCTGAAATTGTCGTTGCCGGCGGTATGGAGAATATGAGCCAGGCACCTTATTTATTGAAAAATGCCAGGGATGGGTTCAAGATGGGCGACCAGAAGCTCGTGGACAGCATGACTTCCGACGGACTCACTTGTGCTTTCAATGACTACCATATGGGGGTTACGGCTGAGAACCTATGCTCAAAATATGAAATTGGCCGGGAGGAACAGGATGAGTTCGCAGCATCCAGCCAGGAAAAGGCTGCAAAAGCGATTGAAGAAGGAAAGTTCAAAGACGAGATTGTCCCGATTGAAATCCCGCAGCGAAAAGGCGATCCAGTCGTATTTGACACAGATGAGTATCCGAAAAAGGGGACAACAGCCGAAAAGCTTGGCGGACTGCGTCCTGCATTCAAAAAGGATGGCAGCGTAACAGCAGGTAATGCATCAGGAATCAATGATGGAGCTGCTGCACTGGTCGTCATGAGCCGGGCAAAGGCGGATGAACTGGGTCTTAAACCGCTTGTCGTGATCAAAGGGAACGCAAGCGCCGGTGTTGACCCGAGTATCATGGGGATCGGTCCGGTTGACGCGGTAAAGAAGGCACTGAAAAAATCGGGCATGACAATGGACCAGATGGAGCTGATCGAAGCGAATGAAGCGTTTGCTGCCCAGTCACTTGCTGTCGACCGCGAATTGAATTTCAATAAGGACATCTTAAATGTCAATGGAGGCGCAATCGCGTTGGGCCATCCAATTGGAGCGAGCGGCGCAAGGATCCTGGTTACGCTGATTCATGAAATGAAACGAAGACAGGCAAAGGCAGGCCTTGCGACACTATGCATTGGTGGCGGACAGGGTGTCGCCACAGTAGTGGAACTCGTCTGATTCTATCACTTTGTAAAAGATTAATAGTCATTCCGGCAAGATAATAGTGCCGGTGCGAACATAGTCAAAAGGGGGAAGAACGATGAAAAGAATTTGCACATCCTTTCAAGACGCCGTAGCGGATATCCATGATGGAGCAACCTTAATGGTTGGCGGCTTCGGGCTCTGCGGGATTCCTGAGAACGCAATCCTCGCGCTTGTTGAAAAAGGGGTAAAGGACCTGACAGTCATCTCCAATAACTGCGGCGTTGACGATTGGGGCCTAGGGCTGCTGCTTAAAAATAAGCAAATCAAAAAAATGGTAGGTTCATATGTTGGAGAAAACAAAGAATTCGAGCGTCAGGTGCTGTCTGGCGAAATCGAGGTCGAATTGATCCCACAGGGCACGCTTGCCGAGAAAATCAGGGCTGGCGGTGCCGGTATCCCTGCTTTCTACACGCCGGCGGGTGTAGGAACACCAATTGCTGAAGGAAAAGAAACCCGCATGTTCAATGGCAAGGAATACCTCCTGGAAGAAGCGCTGACAGCGGATTTCAGCATTGTCCGTGCCTGGAAGGCCGATAAAATGGGCAACCTCGTCTACCATAAAACGGCAAGGAACTTTAATCCGATGATCGCTGCTGCCGGCAGAGTCACGATTGCCGAGGTAGAGAACTTGTATGAAGTGGGCGAATTGGACCCGAACAGTATCCATACTCCAAGCATTTATGTCCAGACACTGATTGAGGGCAATCAGGAGAAAAGGATTGAAAGGCTGACAGTGAGAAGTTAACTCTGGCTGATCATGAAAGGAGAAGGCATATGATTAAAAATAAAGGGAATGTCCGGGAAAAAATCGCACGCCGGGCTGAAAAAGAAATTGAGAATGGTTTTTATGTAAACCTCGGGATCGGGATGCCGACACTGGTGGCAAATTTCATTTCTGACGATAAACAGGTTGTCCTCCAGTCCGAAAACGGACTGCTTGGAATCGGACCTTACCCGTCAGAAGAAAGCGTTGATCCCGATCTGATCAACGCGGGGAAGGAAACGGTCACCGCCATTCCGGGATCAGCTTATTTTGATTCTGCCGAGTCCTTTGCAATGATTCGCGGAGGGCACATCAATATTGCCATCCTTGGCGGCATGGAAGTTTCTGAAGCTGGTGACCTTGCGAACTGGATGATTCCAGGCAAGATGATCAAGGGAATGGGAGGCGCTATGGATCTCGTTCACGGTGCACAAAAGATCATCGTCATCATGGAACATGTGAACAAAAATGGAGATGCGAAAATCCTCAAGGAATGCAGCCTGCCGCTGACCGGTAAAAATGTGGTCAACCGGATCATCACCGATATGGCGGTCGTCGACGTGACACCTTTCGGGCTGAAACTCGTTGAGGTAGCATCAGGCTACACAGTGGAAGATGTAATTAAAGCAACGCAACCGGAACTGCAGGTGGATGATGCGGTGAAACTGGACGCATATTGATTATCGGGAACGCCCTTTAAAGGGGCGTTCCTTCTTCATTAGCAGAAGTGGTCCGGTTTGATTTCAAAAATGAGCTTCCGGTGGTATAATCTTTTAACAAAACGGCTCTGCCAAATGAGCGAATTCAGAAAATGCAAAGAAACAGAGGGATCAATCATGAAGAAAAAACAAAAACGCCAGCAGCCAGTCAAAAAAGACGAAAAACCGGCAACATTAGGTGACCTGCTAAACCAGGATATCATGCAAAAACTAAAAGCCCAGCAGCAAGAGCTGAAAGAAGAGGAAGAAAAGAAAAAGCAGGCCGACTTGCAGCGGAAAAAAGAAGAACAGCGGTTAAGAGAGAAGAACAAGTCGTTTGAAGAACTGCTTTCCGAAAGTGATATGGATTGGACAAAGTTCAAATGAAAAAACGAAGAGTAGAAGTTGTCCCGTATCGTGCCGAATGGAAAACTCTTTTTGAAAAAGAGAAAAACCTGATTGCCGAAGCTTTTAACCAGACAGAGGTTGATATCCATCATATTGGCAGCACATCTGTCCCCGGGCTAAGCGCAAAGCCGATCATAGACATCATGCTTGCTGCGGAAAGCCTCGAATTAGTGGAAAAGGCAACACCAGCGCTCGAGTCTGCCGGATACGATGCCAGGGGAGAAAACGGGATCCCAGGGCGGCGTTATTTTCAAAAAAGTGATGACAACGGGATCCGTAAAGTGCATCTCCATGCCTTTGAAAAAGGCAGCCATCAACTGTACAGGCACCTTGTTTTCCGTGATTACTTAAGATCCCATCCGCATGAAGCAGCCAGGTATGCAAGTGTGAAGGAAGAAGCTGCCCGGCAATATGAATATGATATCGAATCCTATATTGCGGCAAAGTCATCAACCGTATTAGACATAGAGCAAAAAGCGAGAATCTGGAAACCACTGTAAAGAGAATGTTTTGCTTCAGACGCTAAAGGGCAAGTAAGTAAAAAGCGGCAAAGGAGCAAAACACATTGATTTTTACAACTTTTATGCTGGCAGCAGGCTTTGTTGCCATTCATTTGTTTTCCAGATATTTACCGTTCCTTGATAACGTACCGAGAAGCAGGCTGCTTTCAGCAGCCGGCGGCATTTCAGTGGCATATGTCTTCATCCACTTGCTTCCTGAATTGAATAAGCATAATGAGATACTCGATCGTAATATTCAATCAGAAGCGCTCAAGTTCTTTGAGAACCATACATATATTGTCGCAATGCTCGGGTTGGCTTTTTTTTATGGACTGGAGCGCCTGGTAAAAACCTCAAAGAAAAAGCAGCAGGAAGAGAATAATCTGAACCGGGCCTCAAAAGGCGTGTTCTGGATTCATATTACGTCATTTTTCCTTTACAACGCATTGATCGGATATCTATTGCTGCATGGAGAACAGGAGTCCATCAAAGGATTGGTTTTGTACTTCATCGCGCTTGCCGTCCACTTCATCACCAGTGATCATTCTCTCAGGGAAGCACATAAGGAGATTTACGACAGGATTGGAAGATGGATGCTGGCTGGAGCGACCATGGCCGGATGGGCTGTTGGCATCGTAGTCGAAGTGAATGAAAATATCATCGCGGTCCTCTTCGGATTGCTGGCCGGTGGTGTCATATTGAATGTCATGAAGGAGGAGCTTCCTGAAGAGCGGGAAAGCAATTTTTGGGCATTCGCGGCAGGCCTGGCAGCTTATACAGTCTTGCTGTTGCTGGCTTAAAGATAAGAAAATCTGGAATATAAAAGGACATACCCGCCGAAAAGGCGAATATGTCCAAACCTTTATTGCTATCTATGCTGATCATATTGGTTTGCTTTCGTAAGCGATTTAATTAAATGGATTTCTTCAGCAGAAAGTGGATTGGCTCTTGCTGCCCGGGCGTTTTCTCTAATTTGCTCTGCGCTGCTTGCCCCGGCGACAATCGAGGCTACAGCAGGGGCTGCCAGATTGTATTGAATCGCTGCTTCGGTAAGAGTATGGGAAGAAGCCAGTTTTTCCTTCAATAATGGCAATACTTCCTGCAATTCATCATAGCTGTAATCAAGATATCCCTTGGATGGCGCCTTTTCAAGCAGCCTGTCGCTGAGCATCCCTTTTGCGACGGTTCCTCGTGTTACAACGCTGATACCTTTTTCACCCAGCAGCGGGAGCACTTCTTCTTCCGGACGCCTATCGAGCATGCTGTATTGCATCATGACAGAGACAATATTGGATTTTTGTGCATACTCACGGATGACATTTGGTCTGATCGAGGAAATGCCATAATACATAATAAAGCCCTCAGCTTTTAACTCTTCAAAAGCCTCGATTGTTTCGTCAATACGATCATCAATCGTCCCTCCGTGCAGCTGATAAAGGTCGATATAATCGGTATCCAATCTTTTCAGGCTTTGTTTGACTGCCTCTTTTATATGGCTTTTCGAGGGGTCCCAGGTCCAGCTGTCCTTCGTATCGGTCCAGCGATTGCCGGCTTTCGTGGCAATGACAACCTGGTCCCTGACATTCCGCAGCGCCTGTCCGACAATCCTTTCATTTTCTCCAAAGTCATATAAATCGGCGGTATCGAAATAATTAATTCCTTCCTCAAGGGCAGCTTCGACCACTGCCTGTGCCTTGGTGTAATCTGTACCAAGTGACATGCAGCCAAGGCCGATTTCACTAACAAATAATTCAGAAGATCCTAATTGCCGTTTTTTCATTCCATCACTCCGTTCCATCAATAGTATTTCCATTTTATCGGAAGGGAAGGAACGGGTTCAACTAATCTGGACGGCCCATCGATTTACTGACTGTTTCCACCCAGTCTTTCACTAGGGTATGCTTTTTGCCATATTCTCTTAAAATCGCTTTAATTTCCCACGCTTTGCCGGCAATTGTGATGCCCTGGCCGTGCACATACACTTTCATCGCCATACTCCTTTCGGATAAGTATGGTAAAATGTATGAGCATTTGATATCGGATTAGAACAGGAGTGGACATGAATGAAATCTCTTGAAGAAAAAACATTGAAGACGGAAAAAATCTTTACAGGAAAAGTCATTAGCCTGCAGGTAGACGATGTAGAATTGCCGAATGGGAAAACTTCCAAACGCGAAATCGTCAAGCATCCAGGGGCAGTGGCGGTGATTCCGGTTACGGATGACAATAAAATCATCATGGTTGAACAATACAGGAAGGCGCTTGAAAGGACCATTGTCGAAATACCAGCCGGCAAGCTGGAGGCTGGTGAAAAACCGGAAGTATGTGCTGCCCGAGAGCTCGAAGAAGAAACCGGTTATGAATGCGCCAGCATGGAATGGCTGATTTCCTTCTATACATCTCCAGGGTTTGCAGATGAAATCATCCATGTATATAAAGCAACAGGACTTGCGAAAAAAGCCAACCCGGCAGCAGCCGATGAAGATGAATTTGTCAATCTGCTTGAAGTAAGTCTTGAAGAAGCCATCCAGCTGGTAAAGGAACAAAAGATTTATGATGCAAAAACGGCATATGCTGTACAGCATTTGCAGTTGCAGGAGGCATTGGGTAAATAAATGCAGGAATACTTTGTCGATCTTCATATCCATATAGGCAGGACGAAATCGGGCAGGGCAGTGAAAATCACAGGTGCGAAATCGCTGACTTTCAGCAATATTATCCGACATGCCAGGGATTTTAAAGGTATGGACATGATCGGGATCATTGACAGCCATTCACCTGAAGTACTCGATGAAATGCAGGATCTGCTTCGCGCAGGTGAACTTGAGGAACATCCTGATGGCGGTTTGAGTTATGGCGGGATGAGCATCATCCTCGGGTCGGAACTTGAGATCAATGATGAGAGCACACAGGGACCGCTCCATGTCCTGTGCTACTTGCCAACCCTGAAAACGATGAGGATGTTCTCGATGTGGCTGCAAAATCACTTGAAAAATATTACCCTAAGCTCACAGAGAATATATGTTTCCGGCCGCGAATTGCAGAGAAAAGTAAAGGAACTTGGCGGGATTTTCATTCCTGCACATGTTTTTACTCCTTTTAAAAGCTTATATGGAAAGGGTGTAAAGCATTCATTAACGGAAGTATTTGATCCTGATATGATTGATGGCATCGAGCTGGGGTTAAGCTCAAATACAATGATGGCCGATCAGATTTCCGAAATCCATCGTTATCCTTTTCTCACGAACTCGGATGCCCATTCCCTTGCGAAAATTGCTAGGGAATACCAGAAGATTGAAATGCAAGAGCCTTCTTTTGGAGAACTGGCGCTAGCACTTAAGGGTTCTGAAGGAAGGCGGATAAAAGCAAATTACGGACTGGACCCGCAGCTCGGAAAATACCATCGGACCGTCTGTGCAAACTGCCTTACTCCTATTCCGTCCATTGATGAGATCTGCAGGGAATGTGGCTCCGGCAAAATCGTCAAGGGGGTTGCTGACAGAATACGCGAACTGAAGACTGCAGATGGAAATAAGCCCGAGAGGCCGCCTTATATCCATCAGGTTCCGCTAGAGTTCATCCCAGGCCTTGGGCCGAAAATGCTGGAAAAGCTTATGGATCATTTCGGAACAGAAATGGCAGTGCTTCACTCTGTCCCTCTTGACTCCTTAAAACAGCTGATTCCTGAAAAGACGGCAATCACCATCGACAAGGCCAGAAAAGGACAGCTTGGCTTCCTGGCCGGCGGCGGAGGAAAGTATGGAAAAATAGCAGATATGTAAATCCGGTCCTGGCAGGCCGGATTTTTGTTTCTAGTAAAGAGAGTGAAAATTCTTCTTCCAGAGTCATAGACTTCCCGTCCAAGCATATGATGGTAGTAACCAATATGCAGGAGGAAGAGAGATGAAGAAACGAAGGTACCAGGACGTCGCAGTAACCCATTTACGAGAATATTCCTCAATCTATCTTTTTGTCATAGTCCTTTTTCTGATGGGCGTCATCTTCGGCGCGGTGATCGTGAATAGCCTCAGTTTTACTCAAAAAGAAGATTTATTCTATTATCTATCACAATTTTTTGGCCAGGCTGCTTCCGGTAAAGTAGCAGACGGAAAGGATTTATTTTTGCAAAGCTTTATGCATAATGGCAAATTCATTGGCCTGATCTGGATTTTGGGGGTTTCCATCATTGGACTTCCGGTTATCCTGGTCCTTTTATTCATGAAAGGAATGGTGGTCGGTTTTACAGTAGGCTTTCTCGTGAACCAGATGCAGTGGGATGGTTTCATGTTGTCGTTTGTATCCATCCTGCCGCAAAACTTCATCATCATCCCTGTTTTCATCATTACCGCAGCGATGGCAGTCACATTTTCCTTAAAAATGATCAGGAATCAGTTCATGAAAAAAATCAGCCAGCCGATCATGCCTCAATTTTTTAGATATATATTTTCTTTTTTAGCCGCACTGGTCTTTCTGGCAGTGGCAGCAGGAATCGAGGCATATTTATCCCCGTCATTATTGAAGGCTGTTATCAACTCATTAAATTAAAATAATTATCAGTTGAAAATAACTATTGTTTCTTATTTGTAATAATTTTATTTTGAATCTCATTTCCGTTCTGATATAATAAAAGAACAGTGGCGGGGGAGTGAGAACTATCGAAATGGAAAACAGAATCGAGAGAATCAAGAAACAGCTGCATTCGTCCAGCTATAAATTAACGCCGCAACGCGAGGCTACCGTCCGCGTATTGCTTGAACATGAAGAAGACCACTTGAGTGCTGAAGATGTTTATTTGCTTGTCAAAGAGAAATCTCCTGAAATCGGACTGGCGACAGTATACCGGACACTTGAACTGCTGACCGAACTGAAAATTGTTGATAAAATCAATTTCGGGGATGGTGTGTCCCGATATGATCTCCGCCAGGAAGGCGCTGCCCATTTCCATCATCACCTTGTCTGCATTGAGTGCGGAGCTGTTGATGAAATCCAGGACGATCTTCTGGAGGATGTAGAAGAAATCGTTGAAAGAGACTGGAAATTCAAGATTAAAGACCACCGCCTGACTTTCCACGGCATTTGTCACAGATGCCAGGAGAAGGATTCGGCAGAAACAGAATAATTCGAGGCCCTTTTTCCTAATGGAGAAAGGGCTTTTTACTTATAATGAAGGCCGTTTCCGTATGAGAAGCCGGATCAGCCTGCTTAGAGAGATCAACGAGATTTACGAGTAATCTTTGATTGTGAACTAAAAGAGCCATAATTAACCTCTTTTATCAGGTATAATTCTTGTCCAAATTGGCATACAGATTAATAAATAAGTATAGTCGTTTGAACAGGGAATCTCTCTGTTACAACAAGTATGGAGGCAAGAAGATGAAATCGTGGTTCGGAATGGTCATGCATACATTAAAGGTGTTCATCTTGTTCACTGGATGCACAATTCTATTTTATTATGGTATCATGTGGATTAATGAAGAATATGAAAGTTATCATCGGTATGACGCACCGGAAGGAGCAGCCATCAAGGTGTCAGGAACCTTTGATAAGAAAGAAGGAAGCATGCTTGAAAGGCTGATACTGTTTTATCTGAATGGAGAGTAATAGAAATGGAAGACAGGCTTGACGACTTTATCCACTTTCTGGTTGTTGAAAAGGGTCTATCAAAGAATACGATTGTATCCTATAAACGCGATTTGAATAGCTATATTCATTATCTGAAAAATGTGGAACAGCTTGGGGACTTGAATGGAGTCCAGCGCCCACAGATTGTCCACTTCCTTAAGTTTTTAAAAGACTCAGGGAAATCCTCGAAAACCCTGGCCAGGCATATTGCCTCCATCCGGGCTTTCCATCATTTTCTCCTGCGTGAAAAGGCTGTCGATCATGATCCGACTGTCCATATTGAAAGTCCTCAGCATGAACGTTCTTTGCCTAAGGTGCTGAGCATGGAAGAGGTCGAGACGCTTCTTGAAAGCCCGAAACTTACCGACCCTTTTGGCTATCGAGACAAGGCAATGCTTGAGATGATGTATGCTACGGGAATTCGTGTAAGTGAACTGATCGGACTAAAACTATCTGATGTACACCTGACGATGGGCTTTGTACGCTGCATGGGCAAAGGGAGCAAGGAAAGGATCATTCCGATTGGGAAGACGGCCTCGGGTGCGATCGAAGAGTATCTCGAAAAAGGAAGGCCAAAACTGGCATCGAAAAAGCATAAGGATGACTCTTTATTCTTAAATCATCATGGAAAAGGGTTGTCACGGCAAGGGTTCTGGAAAATCCTCAAGCGGCTGACAACTGAAGCAGGAATCGAGAAAGAATTGACACCGCATACGCTGCGGCATTCATTTGCTACCCATCTGCTTGAAAATGGAGCAGATCTTCGTGCAGTCCAGGAAATGCTTGGACATGCGGACATTTCAACGACACAAATCTATACCCACGTAACAAAGACGAGGCTGAAGGACGTTTATACAAAGTTCCATCCCCGCGCCTAGTTTCGGTTAGAAATTTTTAGATAACAGACAGATAGTTTCATAGAATTGTCAAAAAAGCCGCCTGAAAAGCCGGCTTTTTTTCTTGTGTTTTTAGATATATCTAGTAAAATGAAGATGTCAGACTTCTGACAAATGTAAACGCACGCATCCGATTATCATAAGCAAAAAAGGGTAACATAAAATTGTAAAATTGTGAGAAACGCATTCATACTTTTTAAGGAGGAGACAGAATGTCGAATACATATAAAAGAGTATTTTTGATTGTGATGGATTCAGTCGGGATCGGAGAGGCACCTGACGCAGAGAAATTTGGAGATAAAGGTTCCCATACTCTTGGCCATATCGGAGAGAAAATGAACGGACTGAATATGCCGAATATGGGCAAGCTTGGCCTTAGCAATATCGAAGAAATTAAAGGTATCAGCCCTGCTGCAAAGCCAATGGCGTTCTATACAAAGATGCAAGAGGCGTCAAACGGCAAGGATACCATGACAGGGCATTGGGAGATCATGGGCTTGAACATCCAGACTCCTTTTCAGGTTTTTCCTGATGGATTCCCTGATGAACTGATCTCAGAACTGGAATCACGCACTGGCAGAAAGGTCATCGGAAACAAGCCGGCAAGCGGAACCGAGATCCTTGTTGAGCTTGGTGAAGAGCATATGAAGACAGGCGCTTTGATCGTCTATACTTCAGCAGACTCAGTATTGCAGATTGCGGCACATGAAGAAATCGTTCCAATCGAAGAACTATATGATATTTGCAAGATCGCCAGGGAACTGACACTTGATGAAAAGTACATGGTCGGCAGAGTCATCGCCAGACCTTTCCTCGGCCAGCCGGGTGACTTCAAACGTACTTCCAACCGCCATGACTACGCGCTCAAGCCATTTGGCAGAACGGTCATGAATGAGTTGAAAGATGAAGGCCTTGACGTGCTGGCAATCGGTAAAATCTCTGATATCTATGACGGCGAAGGGGTAACAGAGTCCCTGCGTACCGTATCAAATATGGACGGCATGGATAAGCTGCTCCAGACTTTGGACCAGGACTTCACTGGGTTGAGCTTCCTGAACCTGGTTGATTTCGATGCGCTGTTCGGACATCGCCGGGATCCGGAAGGCTACGGTAAAGCGCTTGAAGAATACGATGCACGACTTCCTGAAGTATTTGATAAATTGAAAGAAGATGACCTGCTCATCATCACCGCAGATCACGGTAATGATCCTGTTCACCACGGAACAGACCACACACGCGAATATGTGCCGCTTCTTGTTTATTCAAAGGGAATGAAAGAAGGAAAAGAACTGCCGATACGTAAGACCTTTGCAGACATCGGCGCGACGGTTGCGGAAAACTTTAACGTAAAAATGCCTGAGCACGGAACTAGCTTCCTGAAGGAATTGAACTAAGGGGTGGAATTCATGGATTATAATCAAATTCAAACAGCAGCAACATATATCAATGATAAATTAACTCAGCAGCCTAAAATCGGATTGATTCTAGGGTCAGGTCTGGGAGTACTGGCTGACGACATTGTGAACCCGGTCAAGATTCCATATAACGAAATCCCGGGATTCCCGGTTTCAACAGTTGAAGGACATGCCGGACAATTGGTTTGCGGCCAGCTTAGCGGCGTCGAAGTCATCGCGATGCAAGGGCGCTTCCATTATTATGAAGGCTACAGCATGGATAAGGTCACTTTTCCAGTCCGTGTCATGAAGGAACTAGGGATTGATAAACTAATTGTTACGAACGCAGCTGGAGGAGTGAATGAAAGCTTCGAACCAGGCGATTTGATGATCATTACTGACCATATCAACAATATGGGTACGAACCCATTGATCGGGCCGAATGATTCACGATTCGGCGTTCGCTTCCCAGATATGAGCGAAGCCTATTCTAAGAATTTAAGAGCAGTTGCGAAAGAAGTCGCAGAGAAGAACAATCTGACAATCAAAGAAGGCGTGTATCTCGGAAACCCTGGTCCTGTCTATGAAACACCTGCTGAAGTCAGAATGATTCGTACGCTTGGCGGAGACGCAGTCGGAATGTCCACAGTCCCTGAAGTCATGGTAGCAAAGCATTCCGGACTTGAAGTACTTGGCATTTCCTGCATATCAAACATGGCAGCAGGCATCCTTGATCAGCCATTAAGCCATGATGAAGTAATTGAAACAACTGAAAAAGTGAAGTCCAGCTTCCTTTTACTTGTAAATGAGATTGTAAAAACAGTAGGGCAAAAATAATCCATAGCTCTCCGGCTAAATAATGATAAGTGGTGATAATGATGAGAATGGTCGATGTGATCGAGAAAAAACGTGACGGACATGAGTTATCAACGGAAGAAATCCAGTTTTTCATTGACGGCTATACAGATGGCAGTATTCCTGACTACCAGGTAAGCGCGCTGACAATGGCGATTTTCTTCCAGGGAATGACGGAAAAAGAACGCGCAGACTTAACGATGGCCATGGTGAAGTCGGGAGACCAGATTGATCTATCAGCGATCGAAGGTGTTAAAGTCGACAAGCACTCTACAGGGGGTGTTGGCGATACAACGACGCTAGTACTAGGTCCATTAGTAGCAGCTTTGGGTGTGCCGGTTGCAAAAATGTCAGGGCGCGGGCTCGGACATACAGGTGGAACCATCGATAAGCTGGAAGCAGTAGAAGGCTTCCATGTCGAAATAGACAATGAAGAATTCATCAATCTTGTCAATAAAAATAAAATTGCGGTCATCGGCCAGAGCGGAAATCTGACGCCCGCTGATAAAAAGCTTTATTCATTGCGTGACGTAACTGCAACGGTCGACAGCATCCCATTGATTGCAAGCTCGATTATGAGCAAGAAAATCGCTGCAGGAGCGGATGCAATCGTTCTCGATGTGAAAACAGGAGCAGGCGCATTCATGAAGACGCTGGATGATTCTCGTGAACTGGCAAAAGCAATGGTGAGAATCGGGAACAACGTCGGCCGCAGGACGATGGCTGTCATCTCCGATATGAGCCAGCCGCTGGGCTTTGCAATTGGGAACGCGCTGGAGGTCAAGGAAGCAATCGATACCCTGAAGGGCGAGGGTCCTGAAGATTTAACGGAACTTTGTCTGACTCTTGGAAGCCACATGGTCTTCCTTGCCGGAAAGGCTGAGTCTCTTGCAGACGCACGAACCAAGCTTGAAGAAGTCATCAAGAACGGCACTGCTCTCGAAACCTTCAAAGTATTCCTTGCATCCCAGGGCGGCGATGCATCTGTCGTCGATCATCCGGAAAACCTGCCGCAGGCGAAATACAAGTTTGAACTTGAAGCAAAAGAGGCAGGCTATGTATCCGAAATCGTCGCTGATGAAGTAGGAACAGCAGCCATGCTTCTAGGAGCAGGAAGAGCAACGAAGGAATCTGAAATCGATCTGGCAGTTGGGCTCATGCTGCGTAAGAAAATTGGCGACAAGGTAGAAAAGGGAGAATCCCTTCTCACTATCTACAGTAACTTTGAAGATGTGAATGAAGTCAGAGAAATGCTGTATGAAAACATTAAAATCACGAGCGAACATGTTGAAGCACCAATCCTCGTGCATGAAGAAATAACAAAATAAAATGGTTGAATGAAAGCGGAGAGATGACTCTCCGCTTTTTTTATATGCAAAAAATACCGGATTTATCTGCCTTACCTGTATAAAAGTGGATTGGTTGGATAAAAATAGAGCCTATAAAGATAGGAGGGTTATGGCCATGAATCTGAAAAAGCTTACGAGTTTACTGCTTGTTTTTATTATGGGAACTGCATTGATATCCCCAAAAGGATATGCGAATGAAGGAGACCAGGGACTGGCCAATGATGCCAGTTCAGCTATTTTGATCGAGCGAGATACCGGACAAGTCCTGTTTGATAAAAACAGTCATGAGAAGCTGCCGCCGGCCAGCATGACAAAAATCATGACAATGCTTTTAATCATGGAAGCACTGGATGAAGGAAGGCTGAAGATGGACGAGAAAGTCCGGGCAAGTGAATATGCTGCTTCAATGGGAGGCTCCCAGATCTTCCTGGAGCCAGGGGAAGAAATGACAGTCGAGCAATTGCTGAAAGGAATCGCCATCGGTTCAGGAAACGACGCCGCGGTCGCGATGGCCGAGCGCATCGGTGGATCTGAAGAGGCATTCGTGAAAATGATGAATGATAAGGTCAAGGAACTTGGCTTGAAAGATACCTTTTTTAAAAATACTACTGGCCTGCCTGTCGATGGACATTACAGCTCATCGTATGATATGGCCATGATGGCAAAAGAGCTGCTGAAGTACGAAAAAATAACCAAGTATACAGGTACTTATGAAGATTATCTTCGTGAGGATTCAGAAAAGAAATTCTGGCTGGTCAATACGAATAAGCTTGTTCGTTTTTACCCGGGAGTGGATGGATTAAAAACCGGCTTTACCAATGAAGCAAAATATTGTCTCACAGCGACTGCGCAAAAGGATGGCATGCGTGCGATTGCAGTCGTGTTCGGGGCACCGACCTCCAAAGCGAGGAATGCTCAGGTAACGAAGATGCTGGACTACGCCTTTAGCCAGTACCAGACACATCCACTGTTCAAAAAAGGACATCCGCTTGGGAAAGCTGTGATCAGCAAGGGTGACAAAAAGACAATAAACGCGGTCACCTCTGGAAGTGTTTCCCTCCTTACAAAAAAAGGAGCGGATATCAAGGATGTCAAACAGAAAATCACACTGAACAAAAGCCTTAAAGCTCCTGTCGAAAAAGGAGACAAGGTCGGAACCCTTAAGCTTGTGAAAGATGGCAAGACAGTAGCCGAAACCCCGCTCGTTGCGGATGCCAAGGTAAAAGAAGCAAGCTGGTGGATTCTGTATAAGCGTTCATTCGGGATGTTCACCAGGGCTGGAAGCCAAAAATAATGTCAGCCAGGTTCATGCCGGTGTCGAAAACTCTGCCATTCCATCTAGTTTTAGCGAATTGGCACTAGTTTTGTTCTGAAGAAGGATTTGGCTGAAACAATGGAGAATTTGACTCACTATACCAGATAAGGAGGCTTTGGATAGTGAGTCTTAACATTGATATGGAAGTGAAGCATGATGTCTTATTGATCCGGATCAGTGGTGAATTGGATCACCACACTGCAGACCAGCTTCGCGAGCAGGCAACAAAAGCCATTGAGAACGAAGGAATCCGCCACATTGTCATGAACCTCGAACATCTCACCTTTATGGATAGTTCGGGACTGGGTGTAGTTTTGGGAAGATATAAACAAATCAAACAGCTTCATGGAGAAATGGTTGTTTGCGCAATCTCGCCGCCAATCAAACGGTTATTTGATATGTCGGGCTTATTCAAGATCATCCGTCTTGATCCGTCGGAAGAATTTGCATTAGAGAGATTGGGGGTTGCATGATCCATGAAGAATGAAATGAATCTTCATTTTAGCGCGTTAAGTCAAAACGAATCATTCGCCCGCGTTACCGTTGCTGCCTTCATTGCACAGCTGGATCCGACGATGGACGAATTGACGGAAATCAAGACAGTTGTATCCGAAGCAGTAACAAATGCGATTATCCATGGATATGAGAGCAATCCGGACGGTAAAGTATTCATTTCTGTATTGCTCCAGGATGGGATGGTTGACATGCTCATTAAAGATGAAGGGATAGGCATTCAGGATATCGATGAAGCCATGCAGCCTCTTTATACATCAAAGCCAGAGCTTGAACGGTCCGGTATGGGCTTTACGATAATGGAAAATTTCATGGACGAAGTACAAGTGAGATCAGAGCCCGGCTTTGGGACAGAGATTCGTTTGAAAAAGCACCTGTCAAAGAGCAAAGCGCTGTGCAATTAAGGGAGTTCTGCCGATGGATGTGGAGGTAAAAAAGGATAATAGCCAAACGTATCTTAAGGATCATGAAGTCAAAGAACTGATTTTGAGAAGCCAGCAGGGAGACCAGGCTGCCAGGGATTTGATTGTCCAGAAGAACATGCGTCTCGTCTGGTCCGTCGTCCAGCGTTTCCTCAACAGAGGATATGAGCCAGACGACCTGTTTCAAATTGGCAGCATCGGCCTCTTAAAATCAGTTGATAAATTTGACCTCTCGTACGACGTAAAATTTTCAACATATGCCGTTCCAATGATCATTGGTGAAATCCAGCGTTTCATCAGGGATGACGGGACCGTGAAGGTAAGCAGGTCGCTGAAGGAGACCGGCAATAAAATCAGGAAGGGAAAAGACGAGCTTTCCAAAACACTGGGCAGGGTGCCGACTGTCAATGAAATTGCCGAATATCTCGAATTATCGCCTGAAGATGTCATCATGGCCCAGGAGGCAAGCAGAAGCCCAGCTTCTATCCATGAAACTGTCTATGAAAATGACGGCGATCCAATTACCCTGCTGGACCAGATCGACAATGGAGAAGAAGGACGCTGGTTCGATAAAATCGCCTTGAAAGAGGCAATCAACGAACTGGATGAACGGGAAAAGCTGATTGTGTACTTGCGGTATTATAAGGATCAAACCCAATCAGAGGTCGCGGCCCGGCTTGGTATCTCCCAGGTCCAGGTCTCGCGCCTCGAAAAGAAAATACTTCAGCAAATGAAAGGCCGTATGGATCTTTGAATCCATATGGCTTTTTGTTTTTCTGTAAACCAGATTTACTTTTTTGATAACCCGATTGGAGAAATTTAGAAAAAGAGGTCACCAATAAGACAGATTGGTGCCATAAAACACCAGAATTTAGAAAAAGAGGTCACCAATAAAGCCGATTGGAGCTACGAAACACCAGTAACTGGAAAAACAGTATACCAATAAAGCCGATTGGTATCACAAAACGCCAGAAACTGGGAAAATGAGTCTCCAATAAAGCCGATTGGTGCCCTTAAACACCAGAAACTGGGATACCAGTGCACCAATAAAGCTGATTGGTGTTACAAAACACCAGTAACTGGAAAAACAGTATACCAATAAAGCCGATTGGTATCACAAAACGCCAGAAACTGGGAAAATGAGTCTCCAATAAAGCCGATTGGTGCCCTTAAACACCAGAAACTGGGAAACCAGTACACCAATAAAGCTGATTGGTGTCACAAAACACCAGTAACTGGAAAAACAGTATACCAATAAAGCCGATTGGTATCACAAAACGCCAGAAACTGGGAAAATGAGTCTCCAATAAAGTCGATTGGTGCTCTGTAACACTAGAAACTGGGAAAACGATACACCAATAACTATGATTGGAGCTCCAAAACACCATACAGGACACCAATAACCCCGGCACCATTCCACCCCAAAAAATCAAGATCCCGAATCAATTAAGCACCCGATCTTAACCAATTATTGGACTTCATGAAAAGCACACAGCAATACATACTAAATATACGAGGAAAACACTGTGTTGGAAGTGAATCTGATGGAAAAAACGATTTATATCCGCATGCGGAATCGCGTACAGGTCAAGCCTGAGGAATCACTTTTATTGAAGGATATTGCGCAGATCATTGCCAGCGAAGATATATATCAAGACCTGGCATCGCTTCAAGTCAAAAGGATCTCGCCAAAGGATCATATCCACATCATCGATGTAATGAAGGTGATTCATTTCATTACGGGGATATATCCGGATCATGAAATCCAGGCTGTTGGGCCGGCTCAAACGATTATTGAGGTGATTTACAAGAAAAAAGGAATGTCGATTCCATTTTTCATTCTTGTGTGGTTTTTGTTGTTTTTCGGTGCAGCGTTAACCATCATGAATTTCCATGAAGATGTCAGCATGCAAATGGTGCATGAGCGGCTCTATTTTATAATGACGGGAAAAGAAGTCGCAAAGCCGCTGTTATTCCAGATTCCTTATTCAATCGGCATCGGTGTAGGCATGATCCTATTTTTTAATCATGTTTTTAAAAAGCGGCTAAATGAAGAACCGAGCCCGCTTGAGGTTGAAATGTTCAATTATCAGCAATCACTTGATCAATATGTCATTCTGCATGAAAACAAGGAAAGTGTGAAACATCTCGATGACGATTAAAATCTTGTTCATTATTCTTATCGGGCTGGCTAGCGGGCTTGCAGTAGGATCGGGCTTTGTTGCATTCTTGTCGGTTCTTGGAGTGATTCCCAGGCTTACGCAGCTCACGAAGACGATGAAGCTGATTTCCTGGTACGAATGGGCTGTTGTCCTTGGTGCTTTGCTGGGAACAGCCGGAAGTTTAAGGGACCCTGTGTTGAGCTTTTCTCCTTACGTCACCATTCCTCTTGGACTCGCCGGGGGCATATTTGTCGGGATGCTGGCAGCCGCGTTAACAGAAGTTTTGAACGTACTGCCTATCCTGGCAAAAAGGGTGCGGGTTGATGACAAGCTTGAGACTTTGCTGATGGCCATTGTGCTTGGAAAAGTATTCGGGTCATTGTTTCACTGGATTTACTTTGTAGGGCGATAAAAATGAGGAAAGAGAAAGGACGGCAAATAATGGCCGAGACAAGGAAGGTAATCCTAATTACAGATGGTGATGACTATGCACGGCGAGCTGTTGAGCGTGTTGCTGCTGATATTGGCGGACGGTGCATTTCTCTTTCTCACGGGAACCCTTCCGTCCTTTCCGGACCTCACCTTGTTAAGTTGATTAAAAAAGCCGCCAAGGACCCGGTCCTGGTCATGTTTGATGATAGCGGCTTTCTTGGAGAAGGAGCAGGAGAAAAGGCAATGAAATACGTAGCTGAGCATGAGGACATTCAGGTTCTTGGCGTGATCGCGGTTGCCTCGAAAACGCATATGGAAGAATGGAGCAGGGTGGATTTTTGCATCGACCGGGATGGTGAACTCACTCCCTATGGTGTCGATAAACATGGCCTTCCAGAGTTGGAAATGGGAAGGATCAATGGAGATACAGTTTATTGTCTGGACAAGCTTGATGTCCCGTTGATCATCGGGATAGGCGATATCGGCAAAATGGCCAGACGTGATCATTATAAAATAGGTTCTCCCATCACGAAGAAAGCAGTGGAAATCATCCTTGAAAGGAGCGGATTCTATGCCAAAGAAGAATGACAAGCAGCCAATCCCGCTATCGCTGGACGAAGCTGAAAAGTACATGAAAGAGAAGGTCGGCCTGGGGGATAGCTTTGACCTGGGTGTCAGGAAGCTGAAAATCCTGAAAAAGGATGTTCACTTTTACTATGTAAACGGGTTGTGTGATACTAGCTTCATCGTACATATCGTTGAAGAATTGGTGGATATCAATGATAATGAGAAGCTTTCGACCCATTTGCAGGCCATTGTAGAAAACCGGATTACCCATCAATCTGTTGAAAAAATCAAAACAATGGATGAACTCGTCGACCAGGTCCTTTCAGGTTTGATTGTCATTATGGTTGAAGGGGAAGCGTCCGGACTGGTTGTGGATGTCCGGAGCTATCCGGGAAGACAGCCTCAGGAGCCAGATACTGAAAAGGTAGTGCGCGGGTCCCGTGATGGTTTTGTCGAAAATATCATCGTCAATACGGCGTTGACCCGACGAAGGATCAGGGATGAAAATCTTCGTTTTGAGATGATGAAGATTGGCGAAAGGTCTAAAGCGGATGTTGCCCTTGGCTATATTAAAGATATTGCAAATCCAGGAATGATCGATGCTATCAAAAAAGAACTCAATACGATTAAAATCGATGGAATTACGATGGCCGATAAAACAATTGAAGAATTTCTGGTAAAGCAAGGCTATAATCCATATCCTCTCGTCAGGTACACAGAACGTGCAGATGTCGCCGCTACCCATCTGCTCGAGGGACATATCCTTATTTATGTTGACACTTCCCCAAGTGTCATCATCACACCAACGACCTATTTCCATCATCTTCAGCATGCTGAAGAGTACAGGCAGTCACCTGCGGTCGGAACAATGGTCCGCTGGGTGCGATTCCTGGGGGTCCTTGCCTCTCTGCTTCTCTTGCCTTTATGGTATTTATTTGTGCAGAATCCACACTTGCTGCCTGAAAAAATATCTTTCATCGGGCCTAATGAAGATTCCAATATACCGGTCTTCCTGCAAATCATGATGGCAGATGGCGGCATCGAGTTCCTGAGGATGGCGGCCATCCATACACCGACACCGTTATCAACAGCGATGGGATTGATAGCTGCCGTCCTGATTGGACAAATCGCCATCGATGTCGGAATGTTCGTGCCTGAAGTCATACTGTATGTCGCTGTAGCCGCAATCGGTACATATGCGACGCCTAGTTATGAGTTGAGTGTTGCGAACAAAATAGGAAGGGTGTTTCTGCTGATCGTGACGGCCATATTCCATGTCCCGGGGTTTATGCTCGGAACAACCTTTTGGCTCTTGTTTCTGGTCCATATTAAATCATTGAATACACCTTATCTGTGGCCATTTATTCCTTTCCATCCGATTGCTTTTACGCAGATTTTGATAAGAAGGACCGTTCCTGGCTCGAAAATCCGTCCAAGCATTGTGCATGCAAGGAATCGCTTTAAACAGCCTTCAAACTCTTGACGATATTACAATTGCGCGTTGCCATGAATTGTGGTAAAGTGTTTTTAATTTACTAAAGACTTAAAGTGAAAAAAATAAATAGACAGTTCATCAAATGAACTGTCTTTTTGTTTATTTGATGAAGGATTCATTTGAAATAATCGAACATTGTGAAAAGATGCTTTGAAGGAAATGAATATTTTGGCAAGGGATGAGGGGACAACATGGAATTTCATGGAACGGCAAAGACTAACCGACTGGGACATTTGGAGATTGGCGGTGTAGATACAGTCCAACTGGCTGAAAAATATGGAACCCCGCTTTATGTTTATGATGTGGCTTTGATCAGGGAACGGGCAAGAGCTTTTAAAAGAACTTTTGAGAATGCTGGGATTACAGCTCAAGTAGCATATGCCAGCAAAGCTTTTTCAACTGTGGCGATGGTTCAATTGGCTGCCGAAGAAAACCTCTCGCTTGATGTCGTTTCTGGAGGAGAGCTGTACACTGCACTTGCAGCCGGATTTCCGACAGAAAAAATCCATTTTCATGGAAATAATAAAAGCCATGAAGAGCTGGTCATGGCGATCGAGCACAATATTGGCTGCATTGTGGTTGACAATTTTTATGAGCTTGACATGCTGAAGGATATTTGCAAGGAAAAGAACACGGCCACCAAAGTTTTATTAAGGGTTACACCTGGAATTGAAGCACATACACATGACTATATTTTAACAGGTCAGGAAGACTCTAAATTTGGCTTCGATTTACAGAATGGACAGGCTGATGAGGCGATGCGCATTTCTCTCGAAGAAAAACTGATCGATGTGCTGGGATTGCATTGCCACATAGGTTCACAAATCTTTGAAACGACAGGGTTCATTCTTGCTGCTCGGAAAATCTTTGAAAAATTGCATCAATGGAAAAATGAACTATCCTTCGAATCCACGGTTCTTAATCTTGGCGGTGGCTTTGGGATCCGTTATACAGATGAAGATGATCCTATTCCCGCGGCGCAATATGTGGAAGAAATAATTGCTGAGGTGAAAAAGCAGGCTTCCCGATATTCAATGAAAATGCCGGAAATCTGGATCGAGCCGGGACGTTCGCTTGTAGGAGATGCTGGTACCACCCTTTACCGCATAGGGTCAAAGAAGGATGTTCCAAATGTCCGTAAGTATGTGGCGGTCGACGGCGGGATGAGTGACAATATTCGCCCGGCATTGTATCAGGCCAAGTACGAGGCAGTCCTTGCGAATAGAGTAATGGATAAGCCTGAGGAGACAGTTTCGATCGCAGGAAAATGCTGTGAATCGGGGGATATGCTAATCTGGGACCTGCCGCTGCCAATGTCTGGTAACCAGGACATCCTAGCAGTTTTTTGTACGGGAGCATATGGGTATTCAATGGCAAACAACTATAACCGCCTTCCAAGACCAGCAGTCGTATTTCTCGAAGATTCGAAAGAGACCCTGGTTGTTCGCCGTGAAACATATGAGGATATGGTAAAATTGGATCTTCCGCTTAAAGAAAAGGTTAACAGTTAAAGCTGCGTTTCCGCAGCTTTTTTAGCTGTTTCATAAGGTTCTATATAAAATTGGCTAAAATCCCGGTCTTATTGTAGAATAACAGATTGGAGGGATTCCTTATGAAAAAGAACAACTGGCTATTGTTTCTGTTATTGCTATTGATGTCAATCGGGTGGGGAGCCTACTACTGGTTTTTTATTGTGCCGGGACAATAGAACGCAGAAAAAATTTGAAGTATCAGCCCGGATTATGTATGATTATATCAATTCAATTTATATAAGAACCAGAAAATGCAGAAAAACATATAATATCAAAATGGTGAATAACATTTGATTTTGCGGTACTCGGTCAGGAGTAGCGAAGGTTTAAATTAGAAGGAAAATGGAAAAAATGGTGTTGGTATCATTCCATTTATTACTGTCAAACCACAATGAGGGATATTTATGTTAATTCGATATAAAAAGGCATTCGAAAAGATTGCGATGGGCTTGTTATCTTTCATGCCAAATGAGAAGGATCTGAAAAAACTTCAGCAGACGATGAGGAATTACGAAACAGATGATTCGTGGCAGCTGTTTTTATGGAAGGAAGGGGAAGATATCATCGGGCTTTTGGGTGTTAACTTCGCTGAGGATAAAATGATGCAGCTTCTCCACATATCTGTGAATCCATCCCATCGCCATCAGGGAATTGGAAGACGCATGGTCAACGCCCTGCAGGAGATGTTTCCGGAATGGACGGCAATCGCAAATGCTGAGACAGCATCCTTTTTTGAAAAATGCAGTCAGGAAGATAATAGTGTTGAAGGCAGTGGATGTTAAATCCCTGCCTTTTTTATTTTGAAGCTATATGGTACTACCTGTTTTTTCTTTCCTCCAGGGCCATCTTGCGCTCGGAGATCACTTCGCTTCGATCCCTTGCTGAATGCCTGTGGATCAAGTCTGGATTGTCCATATCACTTGTCATTCCCCATGTGAAACCATTCTGTTTGCATTCTTCAAGGCAAAGCTTTTTCAGTTCGGCGTCAAATATCGGCAGATTGAAGCTTGTATATGGCACCTTGTTGAGCAGGTTTTTTCTTCTTTTCCCGAGAGATTCGATCAATAGCTCTGGGTCTATTCCCAAGCGGCGGATGGCCTGCATGTCTGCCGCAAATAGCTCGATTGCTTTACTTAAAGTCCGTAATGCCCCTGAGAAGTTTTTCCGGCGATGGTGGTAATTAGAAACAGCCAGCAAAATCAGTGCGACCCAGATCGATTGTTTATTGCCAGCATCTGTTGCTTTCCAATATTCCTCCAGAATTTCATGGCATTCAAAATAATCCCTGTCTCCATGGAAATGGGCGAGATATTGTATATAGGAAGCTGGATACTTAGTCATGAAAAACCCCCCCCAATCAACTAACAATAGCTTAGCATATATTTCACCTGTCCGTAGCATGGAAAGGCGATTTAAAGAGGAAAATGCCCGGCTTTAGCCGGGCATTCCACAATTTTTACAGTGGCCTGGTTTTTATAGCCACGCTGCACCAACGATGATGAGCAAAATGAAAAGCACGACAATTAAAGCAAATCCTGCTCCGTAGCCATAGCCTTTACCATCAGACATTTAACATACCTCCTAATAGTGAAATAGCCTAATATACATTTTCAGCATATGCAGCATCAAAGGAAATGGTTTGGGCGCTTGCGGATTTCTTCCCGGAGCTGTCTCTAAATTTGTGATGGATAACATGAGGTGAATCTACTATACTTATATAATGATGCAGTTCAATATAGGAGTTTTGGTGGGAAATGATGCAATATAACGTGAAGATCGAGGCCTTTGAAGGTCCGTTAGATTTACTTCTGCACTTAATCAATACTTTGGAGATTGATATTTACGATATACCGGTAGCGGAAATCACAGAACAATATTTGATGTATATTCATGCGATGAAGGAATTGCAGCTTGATGTGGCAAGTGAGTACCTTGTTATGGCAGCAACACTTTTGGCAATCAAAAGCAAAATGCTGCTTCCAAAGCATGAAGAAGAGCTGGACGATGAATTTGATTTCGATCAGGAAGATGATCCCCGAAACGAGCTTGTCGAGAGATTGATTGAATATAAAAAATTCAAAGAGGCTGCCAGTGATTTGAAGTCACTTGAAGAGGAAAGAGGGCTCATGTACACGAAGCCTCCGAGTGATCTTACTGAGTACTCAAATGATGGTAAGAGCGATAACGCTGATCTTGATATCTCTTTGTATGATATGCTGGGTGCTTTTCAGAAGCTTTTAAGGAGGAAAAAGCTCCAAAGGCCGATGTCCACCAAGATCGCGCGGCAGGAAATATCGATTGAAAAAAGAATGGACGAGGTCATGACCTTCCTGAAAGAAAGCGGAACAAGGAAAAAATTCAATGATTTGTTCCCTGAAGCTGACCGGGAGCATATTGTCGTTACGTTCCTGGCCATACTTGAGCTGATCAAACGGAAGGAAATCGATGTCGAGCAGGAACAAAACTTTGCTGAAATTTATATGACAGCCAGAAAGGAGTAAAGCGGTGGGAATTGTGAAGTGGAAAGGAATATTGGAGAGCCTGCTTTTTGCAGCTGGAGATGAAGGCTTGAGCCTTAAGCAAATCACCTCTGTGCTTGAGGTTGATGAAATCCAGGCCAATGAAATCATTGCCGGACTGCAGCGTGACTATGACCAGGATGAACACCGCGGCATTACCATTGTCCAACTGGCAGGAGTATATCAGCTAGCTACAAAAAAAGAACATGCTGACTACCTCAAGAAGCTGGTTGAATCGCCTGGTACCGCCCATTTGTCCCAGGCAGCGCTGGAAACCCTGGCGATTGTCGCATATAAACAGCCGATTACGCGCACCGAAATCGAGGAAATCCGCGGAGTAAAAACCGAAAGGCCGCTTCATACGCTTTCTTCACGCGCACTGATCAAGGAAGTGGGAAGGGCAGAAGGAACAGGACGTGCCATTTTGTACGGAACAACAAAAGAATTCCTCGATTACTTCGGTTTGAAAAACATAAATGAACTTCCGCCTCTGCCGGAAAATATTGAAGAAGATGAATTGCAGGATGATGCAGATCTATTTTTCGAGAAATTTCAGGAAACGATGGATATGGACCAATAGCAGTTGTGCACAAAGTTTGGAATTTATGATAAAATCAAAATAATCATCCGGGAAGTGCTTTCAAGGTGAACAGTCTTTAAAGCATTTCTTGCTACATAAGGATTTAAGAATGAATGTCCAACGGGAGGAATAACATGCTTATAAAGCAATGTGTTGGTTATGAACTTGAAAAGGAAAAATCAAACACCTCAGAGGATTTTTTCAACCGGAGTGAAGTCACTTTTGTAGAAGATGGCAGAGAGAAAACCCTGCATGTATTGTATGTTAGGTATTTCGATGAGCTGGTTGGGAGCATTACTCCATTCACTGAAAATCCAGTCTTTAAAGCCGGTAATAAGGAAGTATTCATGAAGGATCTCGTTGCACTTGCAGCACTTTTGAAAAATCCGGGATACAGACACCGCAAAAGGGTATATATAAATGAGCAGAAAGAGTTCGCGGATCTTTTCAAAGGCCTGGATTTCAGCAAGATACCCGGAATTTATCAGGGTATCGAGCAAAAAGGCGCATTTGAGGTGCGCTCTCCTTTAGATTATATTGTCCAGCCGGTATAAAGAAACGGAGTGCGAAGGGGATCGGTGGAAAAGCAGCACCTTAGCTATAAAAGACATGGTCAAAATCCATTGGGGGTGTCATTTTGGGGAATACAATCGTAAAAACACAAATTGATGAAGTAAGAGAATTCCTGTCCGCCACAGTCGTTAAGCTTGAGAGCTTTCTGAATGGAACGACGCTGGAGAGCCTAAAACAGGGCCAGCCGGCTGATGAGGAATATTATAAGTCCATCCTTTCAAGTCTTCGCAAGCTGGCGGTTTATTGTGAAGAAGGGCTGGATGCCTGCAAGGTAATCCTGCAGGCCGAAGTGTTTTCAAAACCAGCAGCGGAAAAGACATTATACAGAATCTACTATCAGTGCATCGAAGAGTTCTTCTCTCCTAAAAATGATGCCTGGTACGAAGACAGCCGATCTGCTTATACCGGCAAGAATGCAATCAAGTTCAGGCAGCCAGTGGCCACTGAACTAAGCGACTTGCTCGTCAGTCTTGAAAGCGGCTTCCAGGGAATCCGTGAAGAACTTGAATACTATGAAACGGATTACCGGACAAAAATGCTTCAATCAAGATAATATCTCTCGAAGGAACAGCCAAAATGAGGCTGTTCCTTTTTTATTCGCTGTTTTTGGAAGCAGAATAACTGAGCGTGAACAACGAGTTAAAACACTCCTTTTATGTCATAACATGCCTTGTCCCGCATAAACTTGTACAAACTGCCAAAGGAGACGAGGGTCAATCAATGAAAAGGATTTGGATGAAACTATTAATTATCGTCACTCTGTTGATATACAGCATTCCCGGAACAGTCCAGGCCTCTGTTTCCGTAAGTGCCCGGAGTGCTATTTTAATGGAACAGGAATCTGGAAGGGTCTTATTCGAAAAAGATGCGCACAAGGTGAGCAGGATTGCAAGTATTACAAAAATTATGACAGCGATCCTGGCGATCGAATCGGGAAAATTGGATGAAATGGTAAAAGTAAGTGATCAGGCAGTCCGGGCTGAGGGCTCTTCGGTTTATTTAAAGCCGGGTGAAAAAATCAGTCTCGAGGACCTGGTGTATGGACTGATGCTGAGATCAGGGAATGACGCAGCAGTCGCCATTGCGGAACATGTGGGAGGCAGTGTCGATGGGTTCGTATACATGATGAACGAGAAAGCGCAGCAAATCGGAATGACAGATACTCATTTTGCCAATCCGCATGGTCTCGATGATCATGAAAATCATGTATCAACTGCCTATGATATGGCATTATTGACTCGCTATGCGATGAATAATGAGGAATACAAGAAAATATCGGGAACAAAGGTACACAGGGCTTCAAACCCGACAGAAACCTGGGATAGGGTATGGAAAAATAAGAACAGGCTCCTGACAGAGAAATACAAGTACAGTACAGGAGGGAAAACAGGTTATACAAAACGGGCGAAAAGGACCCTGGTATCTACTGCAAAAAAAGGCGATTTCGAAATGATCGCCGTTACTCTCAATGCACCCGATGATTGGAATGACCATATCCAGATGTTTGAAAATGCATTTTCCGATTATGATATTGCGGAAATTCTTTCAAAAGGTAAAGTGGATGGAATCAAGGACTCCAAATATAAAAACAAAGTCTATCTTGACCATTCCTTTGTTTACCCGCTGACTTCAGAAGAAGAAGAGCTGGTGAGGGTAGAATATCGATTAAAAAAACCGGAGAAAGACCAGCGTGATTTGCAGAATCAGGAGATTGCCGGCCGGGCAAATGTTTTCCTTGAAGATAAACAGATTGCCAGTTTGCCTGTTTATTATAAACTGCCAGAAAAAGAGAAAAAGTCTTTCTTCGATTTTTTCAAAAATATTTTCACGTCAATAGCAGGGGTCAAGGATCATGGTTAACTATATCTGGGTCTTGATGATCTTAATTGGCCTAGGATTTGCGATGATCAATGGCACAATGGCCGAGGTGAACGAAGCGGTATTTACCGGGGCGAAGGAAGCGATCACGCTTAGTATCGGCTTGATCAGCATCCTTGTTTTCTGGCTGGGCATGATGCGGATTGCTGAGGATTCGGGATTGTTGTCCAAGCTTTCCAGCTTATTTAAGCCCTTCATCTCCAGGCTGTTCCCGGAAGTCCCTCCAAGCCATCCAGCGATGGGCTATATCCTTTCAAACATGATTGCGAATATGTTTGGTCTGGGGAATGCGGCTACACCACTCGGAATCAAAGCTATGGAAGAACTGAAAGAGTTAAATGATGGAAAAAACGAAGCCAGCCGTTCGATGATCACCTTCCTGGCGATCAATACAGCGAGTATCACCCTCATCCCGACCACTGTGATTGCGATAAGGATGAATTATGATTCCGCAAATCCAACAGATATAGTGGGGCCGACCTTTGTGGCAACTGCCGTTTCAGCAGTTGCAGCGGTACTGATCGATCGGTTCTTTTACTATAGACGAAGCAAAAAGGGGTAAATCAAAATGGAAATTGTATCCGCAATATCACTATGGTTCATCCCTGTCTTGATCGCTTTCATCCTGATCTATGGAACGTATAAAAAAGTCCCTACATATGAAAGTTTTGTAGAAGGCGGCAAGGAAGGGATCAAAATGGCCGTGTCCATCATGCCGTTCCTGGTGGGGATGATGGTCGCGATTGCCGTCTTCAGGGCATCGGGGGCCCTTGATGTGATGGTGAGCTGGATTCGTCCAGGACTTGAGATGGTGGGGATACCTGCTGAAATCGTTCCGCTCGCGCTGATCAGGCCAATTTCAGGTACAGCGGCACTGGGGATTACGAGCGACCTGATTAGTGTCCATGGACCGGATTCTTTCATCGGTACCCTTGCTGCCACACTGCAGGGAAGTACAGACACTACGTTCTATGTCCTTACGGTATATTTCGGCGCTGTCGGGATCAAAAAGATGGGAGATGCACTCAAAGTCGGCCTCCTTGCTGACGCGGTGGCAATCATAACAGCCATTATCGTCGTCACATTCATGTTCGCGAAATGAACAGGATTCGAGTATGTCATACTACTAGAAGATACCATTTGTGGTATCTTCTTTATTTTTTTGCCATAATTCCTAAAAAATGTATTTAAGCAAGAGAATGTAATAAACCATTGTTAAAGAACAATTAACATCACCGATTTATTTTTCGCTTTTTACACCATTGCTTACTTTGAAATAAGCGAAAGTTATGTCATAATTCATAAGGATGGATTAGATATTTATATAACCCACGGTTAATTGATATTAATTAGGAGTGACCTTCATGGAAAGACTGCAAAAAGTGATTGCTCATGCAGGAATAGCATCGAGAAGAAAAGCCGAGGAAATGATCCTCGAAGGCAGAGTCAAGGTAAATGGCAGTGTAGTCAAAGAACTTGGCCGCAAGGTGACTTCCTCTGACCGAGTCGAAGTGGATGGAGTACAGATTGAGGGGGAAGAACCGGTATATTTCTTGTTCTATAAACCTCGCGGAGTCATTTCAAGTGTCCAGGATGATAAAGGGCGAAAAGTAGTGACGGACTTTTTCCAGACCATTGAACAGCGCATATATCCTGTAGGGCGGCTTGATTTTGATACATCGGGACTGCTTTTGTTGACGAACGACGGAGAATTCGCGAACTTGCTCATGCATCCCAGCAATGAAATTGACAAAGTGTACGTTGCAAAGGTGAAAGGAATCCCGTCGCGCGAAAAGCTGACAAGCCTGGCACGAGGCATTATGCTTGAGGATGGCAAAACCGCACCGGCAAAAACCAAGATGCTCAGTGTGGATAAAAAGAAAGATACCGCTATTGTTGAAATCACGATTCATGAGGGCCGGAACAGGCAGGTCAGAAGAATGTTCGAGGCAATTGGCCATCCTGTTTTGAAGCTTAAACGCGAAAAATATGGATTCCTCACTTTGAATGGTTTGAGAACGGGGGAAATCAGGGAGCTTACCCATCACGAAGTAAAACAGCTGCGTGTATTGGCAATGAAAAAGTCCTGACTTTTCAACATGTTAATAGGTATAATGATATAATAAGGGAGAAATACGGTGGGAGGTTTAGGGAATGAAGAAAAAACGACTGATCACTCGAACAATCATTCTCGCAGTAATGGCTTTGGCTGTCGGCTATACATTATATGCCAACATGAATAAGGATAAAAATCACAAAATCGTAGTTGGGAAACCTGCTCCTGATTTTGTCCTCGTTGATATGGAAGGCAATAAGCACAGGCTTTCAGAATATAAAGGCCAAGGGGTATTCCTTAACTTCTGGGCAACCTGGTGCAAGCCTTGCGAAAGGGAAATGCCTTATATTGAAAATCAGTACCAGCAGTTCAAGGATCAGGGTGTACAGGTGCTTGCGGTTGATTCAGGAGAAACAGAGCTGGTTGTCAACAGATTTATAGATCGAAAAGGGCTGAATTTCCCTGTCATGATAGACGATGGAGCAGTCCAGGCAGCATACGGAATCAATCCGTTGCCAATTACTTTTCTGATTGACAAAGAAGGCAATGTTGTGAAAAGTCATACCGGGGAATTAACTGAAGAAACAGTCCGTGAATTCATGGAACAGATTAAACCTTAAAGTAAGGGGAACAGGGAGTTTTTACTATGAAAGAAGTAAAATGTGAGTGCGGCCATGTCAATCCGCAGGGAACGATCCTTTGTGAATCTTGCGGAAGAGTGCTTGAGGAAAAAGAGAAAGAAAAGCAGCTTCTTGACATGCGCTATGAGGGAAGTGCCCGTCGTTCACAAACCTATAACAAGACGATAATCGATAAGATCTGGAATTTCTTTTCATCTGTGAAAGTGGGGGTATCGCTGATTATCATCCTCCTGATCGCATCCTCATTAGGAACGATCTTTCCACAGGAAATGTACATTCCGCCGTTAATGCCTGCCGCGGAATACTATGAAGAACAGTATGGATGGCTGGGCAAACTTTATTATGATCTTGGATTCCATAACTTATACAGTTCCTGGTGGTATTTGATCCTGATCGCTGCTCTGGGCATTTCACTGGTAATCGCCAGTCTTGACAGGGTGGTTCCGTTATATAGGTCTCTGAAAAAACAGCGAGTATCAAGACATGAGAGTTTCTTGAAGCGCCAGAGAATGTTCAGTGTGTCGGAAGCTGTATTGTCTGAAGAAGCAACGGAGAAGATCAAAGGCAATTTAACAAAAAAGGGATATAAGCTGCGTGAGGAAAACGGTGATATCCTCGCTGAAAAAAATCGCTTTTCCAGATGGGGCCCGTATGTTAACCACCTTGGCCTGATCATTTTTTTGATTGGCGGCATGCTCCGCTTCGTACCAGGTATGTATGTAGATGAAATTCTTTGGTTAAGGGAAGGCGAAACGAAATCGATTCCTGGTACTGAAGGACGCTATTATCTGAAAAACAATCAATTTATCTTCGAAGTGTATGACAAGGATAAGGATGAGAAAGTCTTCAAGGATGCCATCAATAAGGTTGGTACTGTTGTTAAGAACTATCAGACGAATGCTACTCTTTACGAGAGACAGGGAGACATTGTCCCTGGAGAAAAACCAGAGCTTGAAAAGGTCCGTGACCAGGCCATCCAGGTTAATAAGCCTTTGAAAGTAGACGGTTTCGCCTTGTACCAGGTCGATTATAAGCTTGGTGAAATGAGCAAGATGGCATTCAAGCTGGAGAATAAAAAGACAAAAGAACAATTTGGCGATGTCCAAGTAGATTTATATGATCCTAAAATGAACTACGATTTAGGAAATGGATACAAAGTGGAAGTCATGAGCTATTTCCCAGATTTTGAATTCAATGAAGATGGAGAGCCTGCGACGAAATCACGTATTCCAAATAATCCTGCATTTATTTTTAAAATGTTCACTCCTGAAAAGCCGGATGGCGAAGTCAGCTTCGTTGCGATCAGGCAGAATCTTGAGCCTTTGGGAGAAAATGATTACAAGATGTCATTTGCAGGAATCGAAACGAAGAATGTAACGGCCCTGACTGTCAGAAAAGACCTCACACTGTGGATTATCGGTCTTGGAGGACTGATCTTCATGATCGGCGTCGTCCAGGGAGCATACTGGAACCATCGTCGCCTATGGTTAAGAAAGATCAATGGCAAAATTTGGACAGCCGCTCACACAAATAAAAACTGGCATGGTTTGAAGAGGGAGCTTGATGATGTCTTTGCTGATTCAGGAATCGATGCTCCAGAAGACCAGGATGCCGAAGACAAAAAGGAGTAAGGAGGGAATATAATGGTTGAGTTAAGTTCGAACTTTCTGTTTACAGCTTTTATCCTCTATTTAGTCGGTATTTTGTTTTTTGGGGGAGCGATCAAGGATAAGAGACATGCTGATAAAAAAGGTGTCCCAAATAGATGGGCTAAGATTGGAATCATTGTTACGATTGCGGGTTTCCTCTCCCAGTTGACATTCTTCATCTTAAGGTGGATTGCATCCGGGCACGCGCCGGTCAGCAATCTGTTCGAATTTACGACATTCTTCGGCATGTCATTGGTAGGAGCCTTCATCATCATTTATTTCATGTATAAAACGCCATTGCTGGGCTTGTTCACATTGCCGGTAGCGGCTTTGATCATCGCTTATGGAAGCATGTTCCCAAGGGATGTCACACCATTGATTCCGGCATTGCAGAGTTATTGGCTTCATATTCACGTAACTACTACAGCGATCGGGCAGGCAATCCTGGCAGTGAGTTTTGCTGCCGGCCTGATTTATCTTGTGAAAAGTGTCGACCAGACGAAGAGAACCAAAAGTAACATCTGGCTGGAAGTTGTCTTGTTTGGATTGATCAGTACTCTTGGTTTTGTATTTGTATCAAGCTATTTTGCAGCAACTGATTATTCAGCGAACTTCAACTATGTAAACAAAGAGGGACAGCCTGCGACAGAGAAATACACTATTCCTGCCCTTGTTGGACCTCATCAGTATGAACTTACTGACAAGAATCGTCTTGAACCAGTGTTCGAGACACCTGCCATCATCAGTGCCAAGAAATTGAATACGGTTATTTGGTCACTCGCAGCGGGTATAGTATTATATGCTTTAATAAGACTTATCCTGCGCAAGCGCGTAGCCGCTGCCATGCAGCCTTGGACGAAGAATATCAATCTGGATCTTGTCGATGAAATCGGCTATCGTTCCGTGCTGATCGGATTCCCGGTCTTTACGCTCGGCGGCCTGATTTTTGCGATGATCTGGGCCCAAATTGCCTGGACAAGGTTCTGGGGTTGGGACCCGAAAGAGGTTTGGGCACTAATTACCTGGCTGTTCTATGCAGCGTTCCTTCATTTGCGCCTTTCAAAAGGGTGGCATGGAGAAAAATCAGCATGGCTGGCGGTCATCGGTTTTATCATCATCATGTTCAATCTTGTAGCGGTTAACCTTGTTATTGCAGGACTGCATTCATACGCAGGTTCCTGATTTGTGTCAAAATAATGACAGCCTTCACTGTTTTTAGTGAAGGCCTTTTTTAAAAAAGCATGGAAAGAATACTCTTGTTTATGTAAAATAATCGCAGGGAGGGATATACCTTATGGAAAAAGAAGTGAAGATTTTAGTAGTTGATGATGAAGAAAGAATCAGAAGATTATTGAAGATGTATCTTGAAAGAGAGAACTATATAATTGATGAAGCAGAAGACGGAAATGAAGCACTGGCGAAATCGCTTGCAAATGATTATGACGTCATCCTGCTTGATTTGATGATGCCTGGAAAAGACGGAATCGAGGTCTGCCGTGATCTCCGCGAAAAGAAGTCAACTCCTGTCATCATGCTTACAGCTAAAGGTGAGGAAGTGAACAGGGTCCAGGGCTTCGAAGTCGGAACGGATGATTACATTGTCAAACCATTCAGCCCACGTGAGGTTGTTTTGCGTGTCAAGGCTATGCTGCGACGTTCTTCGAGCACAAGCTATCTGCAGACTGAAACAACTGCTAAAGATGTGATTGTTTTCCCTCATTTAACCATTGATAATGATGCCCACAGGGTTTTAGCAGATGGCAAGGAAGTAAGCTTGACACCGAAGGAATATGAATTGCTGTATTTCCTGGCAAAAGCCCCGGATAAGGTATTTGACCGTGAGCAGCTGCTGAAGGAAGTATGGCACTATGAATTCTTTGGTGATTTGCGTACTGTAGACACGCATGTAAAAAGATTGCGTGAGAAGCTGAACAAAGTATCTGAACAGGCTGCTAAAATGATTGTGACAGTCTGGGGGGTTGGCTACAAGTTCGAGGTAGTCAATGAATGATGTTTTGGCGAAGCGTAGTAGGTAAGCTTTGGATTACCATCCTCTTGCTCGTTTCTTTCGTATTGTTCATCCTGACAGTCATGCTGATGGAATTCTTTGAAAACTATCATATTAATGAGACTCGTAAGGATATGACCAATACGGCTGAAAAAATTGCCAGGGTGCTCGAAGACCACCCTGGCAACGAAGAAGGCCTAGGTCTTGAAATCGCCTGGGAAATGGTCGATGACAGTGCAAGAGTAACGGTCATCAGGGATCAAAATACGTATTTTTATTCTCCCGGCAGTGAGGAAGCAGCTCATGTGCCGATATCCTTTTTTACAAAAGACAAAGATCTTTCTAAAGTGTTCGAAAGAGACAAGACAGTGGACATTATTACATCATTGCCCGGTGTTTCCAATGAGGCAGATGATACCCAGTATTTAATGATTGGAGTACCGCTGCATCAGTATGAAAAAGGAAACGGCGCTGTCTTTATTTATCAGTCCTTAGCGGTCATGGAAGAAACGACACGCCTGACAACGAAATTCATCCTGCTTGCAGCAGGTGTAGCGATTGTCCTTACGACCATCTTTGCTTTCTTTCTTTCAACAAGGATTACTTCTCCATTAAGAAAAATGAGGGAGGCAGCCTTTGAAGTCGCAAGGGGGAAGTTTGACACTAAGGTGCCAATCCTAACCCATGATGAAATTGGCGAATTGGCCACAGCCTTCAATCAGATGGGCCGGCAGCTGAAATTCAACATGAACGCCCTCAGCCAGGAAAAAGAACAGCTGACAAGCATCCTTAGCTCGATGGCGGATGGGGTCATCACTTTCAATCGTGATGGAACCATCCTGATTACGAATCCGCCTGCGGAGATTTTTCTGAGATATTGGTATTATGAGCAAGGGCTTGTATCAGAGAATACAGATGCCGTCCCTTCCGAAGTCATGGAATTGTTCCAGCTGGCGGTCAATACGGAGAAAGAACAAGTTGGCGAAATCACTGCCCAGGGAAGGACATGGGTCATCATTGTCAGTCCTCTTTATAATAAACGTTTCATCCGTGGTGCTGTCGCCGTAGTAAGGGACATGACCGAGGAAAGAAAGCTCGACAAAATGAGGGAAGATTTTATCGCGAATGTTTCACATGAACTGCGCACTCCGATTTCGATGATGCAGGGATACAGTGAAGCAATCGTCGATGATATTGCACAGACAGATGATGAGAAGAAGGAAATGGCTAAAGTCATTTACGATGAGTCCCTCAGAATGGGCCGTCTCGTCAATGAACTCCTCGATTTAGCCCGCATGCAAGCAGGACATATCCTGCTTAATGTGGAGTCCGTCGAATTGGAACCATATATCAACCGGGTCATCCGCAAGTTCCAAGGTCTGGCGAAGGATAAAGGAATTGATCTGTCAGCGCAAATGGAAGCAGAGGAACGACACTTCCGCTTTGACCCCGACAGAATCGAGCAAGTGTTGACCAATTTAATCGATAATGCAATCAGGCATGTGCCGGATTCTGCATCGGTGGAAATCAAATGCAGAACCGGTGAACGCGGCCTGTATTTCGAAGTCAGCGATCAGGGGCCAGGCATTCCTGAAGAAGACTTGCCGTTCCTGTTCGAACGCTTTTACAAGGGTGACAAGTCAAGGACACGGGGAGTTTCCGGAACGGGTCTCGGACTGGCTATCGCCAAAAATATCATCGACGCACATCGAGGTATTATCTCTGTAAAAAGCAAACTAGGACAAGGTACGACATTTTCCTTTTTCATCCCTCGAAATATCGAATAACTTGCCGACTATTCTTGATTCACAAGGAACATTGATCGTTCCCTCAAGAGGCTGTCCCGAACCACATCAGGTTAGGGGCAGCCTCTTTGTATTTTCTTCAGATTTTTTCGATTAGTTGTTTTCCTGGTGTTAGCGCATTCTTCTTAACGACGGGGATACTGTCCTCTTGACGGACAGAAACTGAGTAGAATCGGAGAAAAGTGTCCCTCATCAAAGTGATGATGAACAGAAAAAGTGTAGAATCAAGGAAAAGTGTCCGTCATCAAGGCTATGATGGACAGAATTAGCGAAGAATCATCGAAAAGTGTCCGTCATCAAAATCATGACGGACAGAAATAGCGAAGAATCATCGAAAAGTGTCCCTCATCAAGGTCATGACGGACAGAAATAGCGAAAAATCATGAAAAAGTGTCCGTCATGTATTCATCCACTCACTAAAAAGACAAATACAATTCTCCTCGGAAAAACCCTTTCATTTCCAATCTAAAAATAATATAGTTAATATGAAACTTTGTTATCTGTTTTACGACTAATCTAATGAATGCGGAGGCGAAAAGACCTATGAACTCCGTTTTTGATGAATTGTATCAAAAATATCATCATGACGTTTTTCAATTTTTATTTTATATGGTGAAAAGCAGGGAACTGGCAGAGGACCTTGTTCAGGAAGTATACATCCGTGTTCTCAAGGCTTATGACAGGTTCGAGGGGAAAAGCAGCGAAAAAACCTGGCTGTTTTCAATCGCGAAGAATGTCGCGATCGATCATTTCCGAAAACAGAAGGGCTGGAAGCAGCGATTGCTAGAAACCTTTGATATGTCTGCACGGCAGGTAAGGGATGAACAGCCGCTGCCGGAGGAAATGGCGCTTCAAAGTGAAGAAATCCAATTGATGTACAAGTGCCTCGATCAATGCACAGTCGACCAGCGAATGGTCATCATCATGCGCTATATACATGAACTGACGATTTCCGAGACGGCCGAAGCTTTAGCGTGGACGGAAAGCAAGGTAAAGACGACCCAGCACCGTGCTTTGAAGACACTGAAAAAGCTTATGGAAGAAATGATTGAAAAGGAAGGGATGACTAGTGAAAAAGTCACAGCTAAGCGATAAGCAGCTAGAAGATCTCCTCGGCCAGATGCCAAAGATAAAAGATCATCGCGACTCTCGTGACATTTATCAGAATATCGCCCATCGAGTGGAAAAAAGAAAGAAAATGCCTACATGGGTCATTCCAGGTGCGGCTCTCGCAGCAGTACTCTTCCTCGCCTTTATTCTCTCCCCGGGATTGATGGGAAACAACTATTCTGAACAAAAAAGCATGGACAGCAGTTCTGCTAAGGAAGAAAACTCATCAATGGAAATGGATACTGCAATCGGGGATGATTCAGCAAAGGTTGAGAAGGAAAACACCCTCATGAGGGACTCAGCAGACGGAAAAGAAAAGGCTGAAGAATTTGCCGCAATGAATAAAGCCAATCCATATGACGGGCTGATTTCTGTTTATCCAGACGAGTTTGATACCGAGACTTCAGATATCTTCACCTTTGCGATTCCTGACCAGCAGGCGCAGGCTGTTGTCCCCATTACGGTAACAAAGGCTAAAGAAACAGGTAAATCCTGGATCGAGAGCTATACAGAAACAATGCCACAGCTTAACGAAGAGGACTGGGGGCTGACGGATTACTACCCAATGGATGCTTCCTGGAGCTATGATAAAGCGACAAAGACATTGACGATGGATGTGAAGGAAAATCATCCATATAGATATGGTAGTGCTGCAGAGGTCATGTTTGTAGATTCGATGACACAAAATTTCTCGGATGTTGGCATAGAAAAAATGGTCCTGACAACAGAGGGGAACCCGGGGATTGAGTTGGGGAACTATGGATCAAAGGAAGAATTTCAGCTAAATACAGAAGCAACAAAGAGAAGAGCATACTTGTTTTTGACAGTGGAAGGGATGCCAAATCCATACCTTGTTCCGACAAAAGAACAGCATAAATCAATTGGAGATGCATTTAAGGAGATGTGGAAGGGAGATGAGATTGGTTATCTTTCACCTTCACTTCCGGAGAATTTCAAGCTTGCAAAGACTGAATCTAATGATAAAGTGCTCGAAATCACCTTAACTGATGATACAAAGCTCCAGGAAGATTTCATGCCAAATTTAGAGGCGATCTTGATGACGGCGAGCGAGTTTGATTATAAAGGTGTTAGGTTTACCAATGCAAACATTGACCAGCTGGGGCCTTTCGATTTGAAAGAAGTTCTGCCGCTGCCACTCGCTCCAAACAAGAAGCAGATTGAAAGTGAATAATTGAAACTGCTGCTGTTTTTAGAAAAACAGCTGAGCATTTTTTTAAAAAAGGAAGGCCATGCAGGTCTTTCTTTTTTTGCGTTTTTAGACTAAATAACTAATTTTCCTTCTTTTGCATAAAAAAGCAGCTAACCACCAATTATAACGAATGTGCTTTTTTAGCTGCTGCTATTCCATACCGCAGTTCTATTTTCGTACAGGCTGTCATAGGGATGGAAAGGGAGTAAAAAGTTAAGGAGGAAGAAAATGCAGGATTATATAAAGCGATTGCTCATTGCCGGGTTAATGGCACTCTGTATCAGCTTGCTGTTTCTTGGCGGAAAGCACTCTCAGGCAGAAATGCTCGATATACCAGAACTGACTTCAGACTGGGTATGGCCGGCGGAAGGGGTCATTACAGACCTGTACGGAACACGACATGGCCACCATAAAGGAATTGATATCGCAGGTGGGTTCAAAACACCTATACATAGTGTTGATAAGGGGATCGTTACAAAATCCTATTATTCAGGTTCATACGGTCATGTTGTATTCATTAAGCACGATAACAACCTGGAAACTGTTTATGCACATTTGAATAAAAGGAATGTTGAGGAAGGACAGGCTGTCAAACAGGGAGATATTATCGGCCTTATGGGCAATACGGGAGACTCCTCAGGTGTCCATCTCCACTTTGAAATCCATAAGGAAAAATGGACATATGAAAAAGAAAATGCCGTCGATCCTGTTTTGGCGTTAGGAGACACCTCTGTCGGGGAGCCTGTTGAGGCGATGGCGAAGGTGGAAGAAGTGACAATGGAAACAGTCGCCAGGTTGCGGTTGGCAGATGATATTGCAATTAATGATGATCAGCATGGCAGTTCGAAAGCTGAATCTAAGGACAAGAATCAACATAAGTCTGCGAAAGCCAGTCCTCAGCAGCCTGAAATAAAGCATACAGTGAAAGCTGGGGAAACTCTTTGGTCAATCGCGAAAATGTACCATACATCTGTAGATTCAATCAAGCATAGCAATCAGCTTGATAGCGATCAAATATCCCGTGGTGTGGTTTTAGCCATTGGGAAATCTGCTGACAATCGGTATGTCGTAGTTTCCGGTGACACCTTGATTTCAATTGCCAGGAAGACGAATACAACTGTCAGCCAGTTGAAAGCATTGAATAACTTGACAACGGACACAATCCAGCCGCAGCAAATATTGAATACCCGCTAAGCAATTTCTTGTTCCTGTCATCACTTGAAAGTATAATGGGGAAAAGAGTCGCGGGAGGGGATGGGGACAATGCTGACGGATTATCATAATCATCTGGAAAGAGGCACATTGACACTGGACTATTTAAGGCAGTTTACGGATACAGCCAGCTCGAAAGGAATTCAGCATTTCGGGATATCAGAACATGCCTATCACTTTTATCAAACAGCGGATATTTTGCGAAATAGCTGGGTGGATGAGCGAAGATTTTATGATATGGCTGATTATGTTCGTCTTTTTGAAGAAGCCTGGAGAAATGAAATTGACGTGAAGATGTCCATTGAGATGGATTACACCCCAGGCAAACATGAAGAAATGGAACGTTTCATCAAAGGCTACGATTTTGATTATGTGATCGGATCGATTCATTGGATCGGTGATTTTGGGATTGACCTCGCAGAATATCGAAAAGAATGGGATAAAAGAGACGTAAAGGAAGTATACCGAAAATACTTTGACCAGGTCGTGACACTGGCACAGTCCGATTTATTTGATATTATTGGGCATATAGATCTTGTGAAAATCTTTAACTATGTCCCTGAGGATGAAGGTTTTCTATTGGAGCAGTATGACAGGGCGACAACAGCACTTGCGCAATCAAAGACGTGCGTGGAAATAAGTACTGCCGGATTGCGGAAACCTACTCAGACTTTGTATCCGGATAAAAGGGTTTTGCAAATGTGCTTTGATAAAAAAATTCCGATTGTCCTATCATCCGATGCCCATGTCCCCGAACATGTTGGTGCTGATTTTGACCAGGCCCTCGAGCTTGCGAAAGAGGTTGGCTATAAAGAAATCATGACTTTTTCCAAAGGAGAACGAAAAGCTTTTCCGCTGGGTTAGTCATGATTAACGAGCGAATAAAAACAGGCCTCCAATTCAGATTCGAGGCCTGTTTAGTATTTTTAAAGAATGATGCTATTGATTGTAACGATGTCCTGAAGTGACTCAAGCTTGGCGATCATATCATTCGAAAGCGGCTTGTCAAAGGATAGGACCATTATGGCTTCTCCGCCGGCTTCCTTTCTGCCAACCTGCATGGTTGCGATGTTCACGTCATGGTCGCCGAGTATCCTTCCTACATGGCCGATTACACCAGGACGGTCCATATGCTGGATATAGAGCAGATTGCCTGATGGATGGAAATCGATATTAAACCCATCGAGGCTGACAATCCTGGGGCCATAGTTTTCAATATAGGTTCCTCTCACTGTAAAAGTTTCTCCGTCTCCGCGTGCTGTGACGGTCACGGTGTTTGCATAGCCGAACGAGTTTCCTGTCACTTTTTCCCCGACCATGATTCCACGCTCTTTCGCGATATGGATCGCATTCACTTCATTCACTTTCACATCGATTCGATTTTCAAAAAAACCTGCCAGCAGTGCTTTTGTCAAAAAGGTGGTTTCCAGTTCTGCAGCAGTCCCTGAATAGGTGGCTGTCAATTCATTGACGCCTTTATTGTGGCATTCCGAGACGATTTTCCCCATTTCCTTTGCCAGCTGGTGGAAAGGCTGTATTTTTTCATAGATTTCTTTAGACATCGCTGGCAGATTAATGGAGTTGGCAACAGGTTTATTTTCAAAGAAAGTCCGGATTTCCCTGGCAACCTGTGTAGCGACATTCAACTGTGCTTCTTTTGTTGAGGCACCAAGATGTGGGGTGACAATGACGGAATCGAATTTAAGCAAAGGGTGGTCCCCTGGAGGTTCGACTTCGAAAACATCGAGGGCAGCACCGGCTACGTGGCCATTTTCGATAAAGTGGGCGAGGGCCATCTCGTCGATGATTCCGCCTCTGGCGCAATTGAGGAGATAGACCCCTTTCTTAGTCTGGCTCAAAGTCCTTTCATTAAGAAGCCCTTTTGTTTCTTTTGTCAATGGTGTGTGGACGGAGATGATATCCGCTTCCTGAAGAACGTTGTCGAAAGTGGATAATTGTACGCCTAAGACATCGGCTCGTTCCTTCGTTAAAAATGGATCAAACACCTTCACGGACATCCCAAAAGCCCGTGCCCTTTTGGCAAGCTCGGATCCAATCCTTCCTAAGCCGATGATTCCCAATGTTTTACTGTGGAGTTCATTTCCGATGAACTGGTTCCTTTTCCATTCCCCATTTTTTACAGTAGAGTGTGCCTGAGGGATATTCCTCATCAATGCTGCCATCATCGCAAAAGTATGCTCAGCAGTGGAGATTGTATTTCCATCAGGGGCATTGACGACGACAATTCCTCTTTTCGTCGCTGCGGAAATATCTATATTATCCACACCGACACCTGCACGTCCGACGATTTTTAGTGAAGGCATGGAGTCAAGCAGTTCGGCCGTTACCTTTGTCGCACTTCTTACCAATAACGCGTCGACTTTTTCTAAACTGACCAGGCCGGAATCAATTCCCCCTGTATGCACCTGTGCATGCTTCCATTCCAGCAATGGCTGCAAGCCCTGTTCTTTGATTGAATCAGCAGCTAACACCTGATACATCTTTGCTCACTCCTTTATGTAAATAAAAATAATTTTCTGATTATTTTACAAGACGAATATTCTTTTGTCAAATGCACTAAATGTTCTTAAATATAATGTAAACGCTCTCTTAAATAGAAGTCGCTATCAGGATTTAAGGCTAAATTTCCGAATTTTGCAGGCTTTCCATCATCATATTCAGTCAGAAAGGAGATTAGGATTAATTTGGTGGTGACATAAAAACGTCACAAGCAAACATCTTCACAAAAATTCTTTTTTTCAGTATAATAAACATGTTAATTAAATATGGTCTATCTTCGGGGCAGGGTGAAATTCCCGATCGGCGGTAATGAGTGATTTTTTCTCTAAGCCCGCGAGCCTTTTAGGCAGGATTTGGTGCGATTCCAAAGCCGACAGTATAGTCTGGATGGGAGAAGATGGAGGTTCTGCAGACGTTCAAAAAATGCAGGTTTGAACGTTTATTAAGCATGCCTTAGTCAATTCTCCCTCAAGCATAAAACTTGGGGGATTTTATTTGTCTATGGGTATGTGAATGCTGAATCTTTCTTCTTTATGTGAGATGGATCTCTATAAGGAGAGAGGAAAATGAAAAAATTTAGTGTAAAAGCAATGGTTTCAATTGGAATGTTGAGCAGTATATCTTATGTCTTGATGCTGCTGAATTTTCCGCTGCCGCCGTTTCCAAAATTCTTGATGGTCGATTTCAGCGATATTCCTGCATTGATTGCTGCTTTGATCTTCGGTCCGGCAGCTGGTATTTTAGTAGAACTTATAAAGAATATCCTTGATTATTTCATGACAGGCAGTGAAACTGGAGTGCCAGTTGGCCATGCCGCCAACTTCGCAGCAGGAGTTTTATTCATTCTGCCAACTTACTATCTATATCAGCGGGTAAAAACTAAAAAAGGAATGACGTTTGCCTTAGTGGCAGGGACAGTCAGCATGGCCATTCTGATGAGTGTCCTTAATTACTATGTATTCCTGCCTGCCTACACATTGTTCCTGAATATGCCGGCAATGTCTGGTCCAGAAACAAAACAGTTTATTGTAGCAGGTATCCTGCCTTTCAACTTCGTAAAAGGCTTGATGATGTCTATCGTATTCATGCTGATGTTCACGAGAATGAAAACATGGATTGAAAGACAGCAAAACTATAAGAGTGCTTGATATATTTTTGATGATATAAAGCAACGGCCTGCACCGTTGCTTTTTGGTTTTTAAAGTGTTTAATTTTCTCAGTCAAAATAAAAAATTCCCGCTTATTAAGCGGGAATTTATGTATGATCTTATTCGAACTTCGTTGCATCTCCGTTGAATGGCTCATCAGCAACTTTGATTGAGTCGGTTGGGCAGCCTTCGAATGCATCCATCATGTCGTCGATTAATACATCAGGAATCTCAACAATACCTTCATTTTCATCAAGTGTTACGAAAGCGATGCCTTCATCATCGTAATCATAAATATCTGGAGCAGCTGCACCGCAAGCTCCGCATGCAATACAAGTTTCTTTGTCAACGATCGTGTACTTAGCCATGATATAATTCCTCCCAAGTGTTTAACAATAATATGCTGTTTTCACCAATATCAGTGAAAACGTATTCCTCATATCTATTGTAAAACTGTATCGCCAACATTTCAATAAAAAAAGTATTGAGAATGCTTATCAGATAAGGCGTGGAATGGATTTTGCGCTGAAAATAAAACATTCTGCTGGACATTTTCATGTTAAAATAAAGCTATAATATTTTTCTGCTATAGCAGGATAGGGATTTTTTCCCTACGCTATGTTTATTTTTACCCAAAAATAGGCAGGCAAATGGGATAGAAAAATGTTTTTAGCCATCATTGGCATTAATTTCAAGGGTGATAGTATGGGGATAACCTATTTGGAGTCTGTTGTTTTGTCGATATTGAAAACAATCAATGGTGAGAGAACCATTTATTCGCTGTTTCACCTTTTACAGGGCAAACGCTCATCACAGACCATCCAGGATGCTCATCTTTATAAAATCACTCCGTATTTCTCTACATATCCATCAGTTAGCCGGGATGGACTGGAAAAAATGGTCGGAAGGCTGAAGCGCAGAGGCCTGGTAGAAGAGATGGCAGAAACGAAAGTCAAATTAACATCCAGAGGGGAAGAGGAGCTTGAACAGCATTTATCTCAATGTCCGCTTCCTGAATTTTTAAATGGCTGGAAATACCATCAGGTAACCGAGCCTTTCTGGGAAAGATTGACGCTGCTCATCCAGGTGAGTTCGAACCTAATCAATCAAGAACGGTCCTATATCCCCGTCCGGAATAAGCCGGAAACGCTTAGCTGGGTAAAGCGATATATCAAACAGCAAAATGAAGATCGCTATATACTGGCTGAAAGGCTGTATGAAGAACTTACTTCCGCACTGGAGAATGAGGGGACCAAACCTGAATTAGTCGTTTTAAGGTTGACCGGCTTCAAGAAAATCGGTTTGACCATCATGCAGGCATCTGAACGGACTGGCATGGAACCGGCTCATTATCATTATGAGTTCCTGAATTGTTTGCATGCCATGTTCGACAGGCTTCTCGAAAGCCCATCTGTATATCCGCTGCTGAGCGGATTGTTGAACAAGGCAGAACGCGAGGTGCCATTGACGCTTTCAACTGACAAAACGTATAAATTGCTGCAAAAGGGCTATAGCCTTGATGAAATTGCCGTTGTCAGGAATCTTAAACAAAGCACGATTGAAGATCATATTGTAGAGATTGTGCTTACAATAAAGGAATTTGATATAGAACGCTATGTTCCAGCTGGAAAACTGGAAAGAATTTTGCTGGCTGCACAGCAGAATTCCGCAAAAAAATTGAAACAAATCAAAGAACGCGTGGCTGATGCCTCTTATTTTGAAATCAGGCTTGTTCTCGCTAAATATGGTGATGCCGAATGGAACTGAAACACTATCTGGCTAAATATTTTCATTTCGCTGATTTCCGCCCGGGACAGCGTGAAACAATTGAATCTGTTATGGGAAAAAAACATACAATTTCAATGCTGCCGACAGGTACAGGAAAATCACTATGCTACCAATTGCCGGGTTACCTGCTGGAAGGGCCTGTTTTGGTTGTTTCACCACTACTTTCGCTGATGCAGGACCAGGTTGAGCAAATGATGGCCATGGGTGAAAAAAGAGTGATTGCCATGAATTCGTTCCTGTCACCCCGGCAAAAGGCCCAGGCACTTGAACAACTTGAAAAATTCAAGTACATCTTCATATCTCCTGAAATGCTGGGGATTGATTCGGTATTGGAGCGCCTGATGAAGCTGTCTGTGTCCATTTTCGTTGTGGATGAGGCCCACTGTATATCGCAGTGGGGGTATGATTTCCGGCCTGATTATCTCAAGCTTGGAGAATATCGCAAGAAGCTGGGACAACCGTTGACACTTGCATTAACAGCCACTGCCACAAAGGAAGTTCGCAGAGATATCGCTGAAAAGCTCTGTCTTCAGAAATGGAATGAGGTAGTCTATTCAGTGGACCGTCCATCGATTTCGCTCACTCTGGACCATGTATCGTCATTCCAGGAAAAGCTGGAGAGGACAACTGAGCTGGTGAAATTTTTAAAAGGACCCGGGATCATCTATTTTTCAAGCAAAAAAGTGGCTGAGCAAACAGCCGCACATTTGAGGGAGAAGGGCAGCAAAAATGTCATGGCCTATCATGGAGGGCTTGATTCAGAAAGCCGAGTCCTGATCCAGCAGCAGTTCATCAATGGCCAGCTTGATGTCGTCTGTGCCACCAGCGCTTTTGGCATGGGCATCAATAAAGACAATGTACGGTATGTCATCCATTTTCACATGCCAATGCAAATTGAATCGTACCTTCAGGAAATCGGCAGAGCTGCAAGAGATGGCTTGGATTCAATCGCCATTTTGCTCTATTCTCCAGGTGATGAGCAGCTGGCGTACCAGCTTGCCGAAGCCGAGCTGCCAGATCAGTACCAGGTGGAGCGATTGTTCGGCTTTCTAGTCGAACATCAAATACCTTACCATGGTTTGTCTCAGCGGGCAGAAGAGCTATCAATGTTGTGCGGATTCACAGAGATACAATGGAGGATTGTCGAAGAGTACCTGGTCAATCTTGAGAATGTAAATTATAAGGCCGATTTGGAAAATATGATGCAATTAATTGAAAACCGTTTACTCGTGAAAAAGCAGAAGATCAGGAGTATGCTTGAATGGATTCAGACAAAGGAATGCAAAAGGGCATTTATCCTGGAAACATTCAATGAAGAACTGGCAGAAAAGCCCGAGAATTGCTGCAGCACCTGTGGTATAAATATGGAGCTTTATAAAGAAACCAAATCATCCATTGAACATGAGGAAACTGTGATGGATTGGAAGCGTGATTTGGCTTTAATTTTATTGATAAGTGAGCGGATAGAATGAAAGATCGGTATAAGGAAACTGTGGCGGGTCTTACTGAAAAGGAACTACTTTTCCATCTTGCAGCTACGCAAATTTTACTATTAACGATTTCGTCCATTTTGGGTATGATATTGTTTGATAGTATAAAAGAATTCACGGAATTATTCATTTGGGACGATTGGAATATATTGACGTACGGTTTAGGGGCCGGCGCGGCAGTCGTGGCGCTGGACCTCGTCCTTATGAAATATCTGCCGAAATCGTATTATGACGATGGAGGGCTGAACGAAAGAATATTCAGGAATAAAAGCGTGTTCCAGATCATGCTGATCGCAGCGTTGGTTGCTGCCAGTGAGGAGATCCTCTTTCGGGGAGTCATTCAGACAAATACAGGTCTGATTATTTCGAGCATTATTTTTGCAGTCGTGCACTACCGTTATTTGTTCAATTGGTTTTTGTTTACTAATATTTTCTTATTGAGTTTCTTGATTGGCTATATTTATATGGTCACGAACAACCTGGCAGTGACCATCGTCATGCATTTTGTTATTGATTTCATCTTAGGTTTGATCATAAAATTCAGGACTTATGCAGCAAATGGGGGTACAGAAAGTGAATAGGGAAAAACCGATCAGGGACCAGGCGGAGCGGCTGAGAAAAAGGGTAGAACGCAAGTCTGAGAGTAAAGTTGAGAAAAAGGATGCACTGCCACCCAGAAGTGAGATCCATAGACAAAAACAGAAGAAAACAAAAGTGAAAGTTAAATACCCGGTGATCAGGCTGATGGCGTTGTTTTTCATCTTGCTGCCCATTTCTTTTTTCAGCATCCTTTCCTATCTGGATGGTAAAGAGGGGCCATTGAATAAAACGCTTGAGCGGGCCGGAGTGGAAATGATCAATGTAGAGAGTAAAGAAGATGGGAAAGACACGAATCAGGAAGAAGAAGAAGAGGCCGCACCCGTGTTCGAAGAAGTTTCTGAATCTACAGATGAAATCGAGGCAGTCGCTGCTGCACCTTCACCTGCAACTTCCAATAAAGGCGACAAGGACTCAACGGATGCGACCAGCGCGGATGGAGAGAAGGAAACTGTGGTGGGTCAATCGACAGACGCTCCCGAACAAAAGGATGAACAGGCAGCCCCTGCGTCTTCATCCAGCTCTGATCAAGGAGAGGCAGCAAGCGGGGAAACGATCCTCTATCATACAGTAAAACCGAGTGAAACTTTATTCAGAGTGGCGATGACCTATTATAAGTCACAGGATGGGATCCCAATCATCCAGAAAGCGAACAATCTGAAGGGAAATGAAATCGAGGCAGGACAAGTTCTTAAAATACCGATTAAAAATTAGCCGGAGTGAAAACTTCTGGCTTTTTTTATTTTCCAGCTAGAAGGAATCAAGAGGCTGATGATTTTTTTGGCTGAACAACATATCTTTATGGACAAGTTCATAAAAATGTTAATAAGGGGAGGGCTTGCCATGGAACAGGAAATCATGAATCTGAATGACCGTACGGATCCTGCGACTAAAAGGATGCTGCAAAATGTAATAGACCGGAAGAAAAAGTTCGAACGATATAAATCAAGACATCTTTTATCCGTATGGGCAACGATAGGATTGATCTCAATTTATTTCTACTATCTTTATATAACGGTGATGAAGCCATATTCTTATTCATTCGCCGAGATTTTTTCTGTTTATGTACAGAATTCTGCAAATCTATATTTCCTCATTCTGACGGTAGGAACGTATGGACTGATGGTCTTGTTGAAGGAGAAGCGTGAAAAAGCCGAGAAAGAATACCAGGCTTTGCGATGTGAAATCGTTGATCGCAGCAAGGATTTATGGAAGAAAGAGGAGGAATGGAAGAACAGGCATATTGTATTCGAAATAATGAAAAAGAAATTTGATATCAATCTTTACCATGAAAATAAATAAGAAGCATCCAGTTCGGATGCTTCAGTCCTGTTTAGAAAACTCTCTTTTTGCCCTGGTCCTCTTTGATGATTTCCACTGCCTCCCGGAAACGCTGGGAATGGATGATTTCACGTTCCCGAAGGTACCGCAAACCATCATTTAGGTCAGGGTCATCGCTCAGATTGATAATCCACTGATAAGTGGCTCTAGCTTTTTCTTCAGCGGCAATATCTTCATATAAATCGGCAATTGGATCGCCCTTTGCCTGGATATAGGATGCTGTCCAAGGCACTCCTGCAGCATTATGGTAGAAAAGAGCACTATCATGATTTGCATAGTGGGCATCAAGTCCTGCCTGTTTCATCTGCTCAGGGGTAGCGTCTTTGGTCAATTTGTAAATCATTGTCGCAATCATTTCCAAATGGGCGAATTCTTCTGTACCTATATCAGTCAATAATCCTATTACCTTATCAGGAATGGTATAACGCTGATTTAAGTATCTGAGTGCCGCAGCCAATTCACCGTCAGCTCCGCCATATTGCTCAACCAGAAATTTTGCGAGCATGGGGTTACAGGTGCTTACTTTTACAGGATACTGCAATTTTTTTTCATAAAGCCACATTTTCCTTACCCCCTCCTAAGTTGAGTTTAAATTTGCCAGGGCCACGGACCGTCTGACCAGTTCCATGGATAACCAGAATAACTGTTGCCATATTGCTGGAGAGGTCCATACATGCTTTCAACGACCTTTTTCAATCTGCGCCTTTCTTTAGCGAACTGGTTGAACTGGTTGATGGCTTCATAATCCTCAGGATGGGTATCAAGATACAGGGTAAGTTCAACGAGAACAAAATCTACCGCCTGAAGTTCTTCCATGGCCGCATAAAATTCCTTCGGCAATTGTTTCATGAGTGGTCCTCCTCCCTTGGAGCTTCATATGGTGAATACCAGGGATCATAGAAAACCTTCCACAGTGTTCCTGTCCTCAATGCTTGCATTGGAGTGAATTGTTCAAGATTGGGCGGCTGAAAGCCCAGGAATAGATTCGGTGGTGTGGAATACGTTTTCGCCTTGATAGGCGGACAAGGATCGAAGGGACTGGCGTACGGGTACCAAACTCTTCTGAATGATGACAAGCTAAGCCCTCCTCTATATAAACTTCATTTCATTTTATGAGCAAAATTTCATTTCATGTTAAATTTATCTCTTATAGAAGGGATTTTTATAGATATGCAGAAATATATAAGGTATGGCAGTACTTTAAATTTGAGGTGAATGGAATGTTTGTTAAAAGTATTATGATACCAAAGTACAAATGTATTACTGCGCAATTGGGTGATACACTGGAAGATGTGCTTGAAAAGCTCGATGGGAATGAAATTGATGGTGTTCCGGTTCTGGATGGTGACAAATATGCTGGTGTCGTCACAAGATATGGCATTTACCAGGAATACTTCAAGACAGGTGGAGAGAGGGACGAATTCCTTCAAAAGAAGGTGGCCGGGGATATACTTTGCCTTCAGGATCAAATCCTCCATGGCATCGAGATCTTTGAAAGCACACTCGTCAAATTGAAGGATATCCCGCTTCTGGCAGTTGTCGATGAAAATGAGAAATTCCAGGGAGCTGTAACTCGCTCTGATGCTCTGGACCAATTCCAGAGTGCATTCGGAGTACATAGGGAGGGTGTCAGGATTGCATTCACATCTGTTGAAACAGAGGGAAGAATCGCTAGACTGGCTGATATTGCCCACCAGTTCCATGAACATATCATTTCATTGGTCACTTTCGATGAGACAGACAAGCTTGTCCGTCGGATCGTCATGAAAATCGAAAAGAAAGACAATATTGACAAGTTTATCAAAAAGCTGGAGGATTCCGGATTCCGGATTCTCGACATCCACGAAGTTTGATTTTCCATACGGAAATAAAGACAAGGGCCTTTCATACATTGAGTATGGGAGGTTTTTGTATGCATTGGAAAGTGTTCAGGCTGGTAATCGGACTGCTTTCTGGTTACCTTGTGATCAATTGGATGACAACTGTCATTCCTCTCCACTCTGAAGAATTTGTGAGTGAGTCCATTTTAAATCCTTTCGGGTTCCTTGCTGGCTCGATGATGCTGGCAATCGGCATGTTTTCAATGGGCGGCTTGATCGGGGACGGCATTTTAGCAGTCAAGAATATCGTAAAGGGAGATGAAGGCTCGGTTGCGGATATCACCCTGGCAATTATCTGTTTCGGCTGCTTTTTTATGCTGTTTCCACTGGGGTGGTGGCAGACAGCTATTTTTTTCGTTTTCTGTTTGCTTTATGGTATGATGTCATTTAGCTCAACTGAGAACAAAGAAAACGGCCAGACTTAGTATTTGCAGGAGGAAGAGATGGAGATCATTTATATTCTACTGGGAATGCTGCTTTTTGGCAGCTTCCTTCTACTATATATGTATAAGCAGGCATTTGAGGACAGAGTTTTAAAGCAGGAAATCAGGCTGAAGAATTTTCCGGCAAGCTTTGGTACTGTAAGAATCTTTTTTATTTCGGATATCCATAAGCGGATTATTTCAGATTCAATCATTAATGAAGTAAAAGGAAAGCCAGACCTCGTCATCATCGGGGGTGACCTTGCGGAAAAAGGTGTTCCGCTGGAAAGGGTTTCTGTAAATCTCGAGAAACTGAAAACGGTAGGTCCCGTATTTTTTGTCTGGGGAAACAATGATTACGAATTCAATTCCCATGAACTGGACTCTCTTTTATATCATTCCGGCGTAAAGGTCCTGGACAATACTGCGGTTAAATTCGAATCTGCTGCTGGTGATGTCCTGTATCTTTTAGGCATAGATGATTTCGGTCTTGGCAAAAGCAGGCTGGATCTGGCTGTGCGTGATGCTGAAGACGAAGGATTTCGCATTCTTGTAAGCCATAATCCCGCGATCGCCAACAGCCTAAATCCAGATGACGAGATCAGCCTTGTATTGAGCGGCCATACACATGGAGGGCAAATAAGGATTTTTGGATTTGGCCCTTATGAGCTAGGCGGCATAAAAAAGAAAAATGGCGTTACCGTACTTACCAGCAATGGGTATGGCACGACAGGAGTTCCATTCAGGCTCGGAGCAAAAGCTGAAACCCATCTGATAACATTGGCACCAGACCCTAATCCGGCAGATTGAAGTTTCACAGCGAAATATGGACCCTGATATAATCGGTAGGACAGGTATATACGGAGGTTATATGATGGGGAACAGCACAGGAAAATACAATATTAAAGCAGCAGCCACTATGCTTGGAATCCAGCCGGGGACATTAAGGGCCTGGGAGAGAAGATACCAGATGATTGCTCCTGCCAGAAATGAATCCGGCCATCGCTTGTATACGGAAGAACACTTAAAGACTCTACGATGGCTGATTTCCAAAGTTAATCAAGGGTTCACGATCAGCCAGGCTGTTTCCCTGCTTGAGAACACTTCGCCATTAATAGAGTCTGCAGAACCGCAGAAAAGGGACAAGCTGGATGAAATCCGGGACCAGATATTAACCGCACTTATAGAGTTCAATAGTTCAAAAGCCCATGAATTGATTAACCAGGCCTTCAGTATTTTTACGATTGATAAAACGGTCATTGATTTATTAGGACCAATTTTGATTAAAGTAGGCGATTTATGGGAAGAGGGGAGTATAACGACTGCACATGAGCATTTTGCTTCTTCGTTTCTTCGTTCAAGGATTGAAGGATTATCTAGTTCATTTCCGCATAGTTCGTTTCTTCCCAAGGCAATTGCTGTATGCGGACCAGGGGAGAGACATGAACTGGGTTTGCTGATCTATACAATGTACCTCAGGAGAAAGGGGTTCGAGGTTATCTTCCTTGGCACAAGTGTTGCCGAAAATGATCTTGAAACAGTGCTGGATAAGGTGAAACCCAGGTTCTTATTCTTATCCTGCACACTGGAGGAAAACAGGAAAGCAACCCTGGAACTTGCCGGGATCATAAAAAAGAATTATCCTGACCTTCACATCGGTCTCGGTGGCATAGCAATTGATTCTATGCCTAAAGAGCTGCGGAAAGAACATCAGGAATGCATTGTAGGGATCGCAAGGGCGGAGTGGGAGAAATGGTTGAAAAAGCGCATCGATTCATTGAAATAACTCACCAACCTGCATTATTTTCATAAACTAAAATAAGAGCTTTGTCGATGGCAGGGGGCATGATTTATGCGCTTGGAACGATTAACCACCAATAAAATAAAGATATTCCTTACGATAGATGACTTATCCGACCGAGGGTTGACCAAAGAGGATATTTGGAAGGATTCTTTGAAATGGCACCAGCTTTTTCACGATATGCTCGAGGAGGCCAGCGAGGAATTCGATTTGGACATCATCGGATCAGTTGCAGTGGAAATTTTCTCATTGCATGCACAAGGAATGGTCATGATTATCACGATGATTGAACAGGATGAAGACGAAGAACAGTTTGAAGATGGGATCATTGAAATGCAGGTAACGGTCGATGGAAGCGAAGAGATTCTGTTTCAATTCGAGAACATCGAGGACGTTATCCAGCTGGCCAAGAGATTGATGCAGGCTGGAATTACCGGAGGCAGCCTGTACTATATGAATGATCAGTACTATCTGCTTATGAATGGAATCTTGCCTGAAGATGCAGAGAAGACGGTATCTTTATTGGCTGAGTATGGAGTTCCATCCATTTTGAGCATCCACAGACTGCTCGAATATGGGAAGGAAATTATGGAGGAACGTGCAGTCGAAACTCTAGTCCATTATTTTTAATAATGATGGAAAGAGCTTCGGCTTTTTTCTTGCCTTCGCCGTTATGGAATGTCTTATAATTCAGTCAATTCTGTTGGGGTCAATCGTGATAAGGGCTTGAATGGTAGCGTTTTCATTTAATGGTCAAAAAATGCTGAAAACGGATTTTTTCTTCTTGCATAAAATAACCAAAGGTGTATACTAATCCATGAAAGCAGACAACATCCGCAAAAGTGATTTAGGAGGTTTATCAATGGTAGCCGCAAACGGTAATGAAAATCCAAATAAAGAAGACAAACATGACGTCTTACGATCTACACAAACTGTTATTCACAAGGCTTTGGAAAAACTCGGATACCCTGATGAGGTTTATGAGCTTTTAAAGGAGCCGCTCAGGATGATGACAGTGAAAATCCCTGTCAGAATGGATGACGGATCTGTTAAAGTCTTTACTGGCTACCGGGCGCAGCACAATGATGCAGTGGGTCCAACAAAGGGAGGAATACGTTTCCATCCAAACGTAACGGAGAAAGAAGTCAAAGCCTTATCAATCTGGATGAGTTTGAAATGCGGCATCGTCGATCTGCCTTATGGCGGAGGTAAAGGCGGGATCGTTTGTGATCCTCGCGACATGTCATTCAGGGAACTGGAAAGATTGAGCCGGGGTTATGTTCGAGCAATCAGCCAGATCGTAGGACCAACTAAGGATATCCCCGCGCCTGATGTTTTCACGAACTCTCAGATTATGGCTTGGATGATGGATGAATACAGCCGTATAGATGAATTTAACTCTCCAGGATTCATTACAGGCAAGCCGCTGGTACTCGGTGGATCACATGGTCGTGAATCGGCAACTGCAAAAGGGGTCACGATTTGTATCCGTGAAGCTGCAAAGAAAAGAGACATCGAACTGGAAGGTGCAAGAGTAGTCGTACAGGGATTTGGTAATGCCGGAAGCTACTTAGCCAAATTCATGCATGATGCCGGTGCAAAAATCATTGGCATTTCAGACGCTTATGGCGCACTCCATGATCCGGATGGACTGGATATCGATTACTTGCTTGACCGTCGCGACAGCTTCGGAACAGTAACCAAATTATTCAATAATACCATTACAAATAAAGAATTGTTGGAACTTGATTGTGATATTCTCGTTCCAGCTGCGATAGAAAACCAAATTACAGAAGAAAACGCCCATAATATCAGGGCAAGCATCGTCGTTGAGGCTGCTAACGGACCGACAACATTGGAAGCAACCCAGATCCTTACAGAGCGCGGCATCCTGCTTGTACCCGATGTTCTTGCATCTGCTGGCGGGGTAACTGTGTCTTACTTTGAGTGGGTACAGAACAACCAGGGATATTACTGGACAGAAGATGAAGTCGAAGAGAAGCTCGAAAAGGTTATGGTGAAATCCTTTGACAGCATCTATGAGACGGCCCAAACACGCAGAGTAGACATGCGCCTGGCTGCTTACATGGTCGGAGTCAGAAAGATGGCAGAAGCAAGCAGATTCAGGGGCTGGATCTAATATAATTGAAAGAAAGGGTTCTTCATTGAATCTGAAGATAAAATCTCCTATCATTTAATGATGGGAGATTTTTATTTTCCGATTGATCAGTTAGAGTGATAAGGAGTGTTTCCATATATGAATAACGAAGATGTCATCATAATTGGCGGAGGCCCGTGCGGACTTGCTGCAGCCATTGCCCTGAAGAAAAAGGGAATGAATCCGCTCATCATCGAAAAGGGAAATATCGTGAACGCAATTTATAATTATCCTACTCATCAAACATTCTTCAGCAGCAGTGAAAAGCTGGCAATTGGAGATGTGCCGTTCATTACCGAGAACCTGAAACCGAAACGGAACCAGGCGCTGGTATATTACCGTGAAGTGGTCAAGCGCGAAAAGCTCAGAATCCATAAATACGAAAAGGTGACGGAAGTTGTAAAACAAAGCGATTCCCTTTTTAATGTGACAACAAATAAACAGCAATACACCGCGGAAAATATCGTCATCGCGACTGGGTATTATGACCACCCAAATCTCATGGGAATACCTGGCGAAGAGCTGTCCAAGGTTTCCCATTATTTCAAAGAAGCACATCCTTTCTTTGATATGGATGTCGCCGTTATTGGAGGCAAAAATTCGAGTGTGGATGCGGCCATCGAGCTGGAGAAGGCCGGAGCGCGAGTGACCGTCCTTTACAGGGGAGCAGAATATTCCCCGAGCATCAAACCGTGGGTCCTGCCGGAATTTGAAGCGCTTGTAAGAGCAGGCTCAGTCGAAATGGTGTTTAACGCAGAAGTTAAAAAAATCACTGACAGTACAGTGGTTTATGAACATGAGGGAAAAACGGTGAATTTAAAGAATGATCATGTTTTTGCGATGACTGGATACCGGCCTGATCATGTTTTCCTTAAGAAAATGGGAGTGGGAATCGATACTGAAACAGGTCGGCCGCACTTTGACCCAGAAACGATGGAAACAAATGTACCAGGTATATTTATTGCCGGCGTGATAGCGGCCGGGAACAATGCAAATGAAATTTTCATCGAAAATGGGCGATTCCACGGCGGTCAGATTGCAGAAGCGATATCGAGTAAGAGAAATATTTGACTTCCAGTCGGGAGAATGGACTCCTCTTGATAATAAAGCGGAAAGACAGAAAGAAAGCGGTGCCTGCTTGCATGCAAGGCACCGCTTTTTCATATATTTATGTTGCTGTTGAAGGCTGTTTTCGTAAAGAATATTGTTAAAATCTTAAAGCCGATTTTAACGTGCTATAAAGCCATTTTGCTGTTCGTTTTTAAGTGTGCAAGCTCTTTTCTCATAATAGATTTAATTTTATGATGAAAACTAGGCCATTCAACCCCATTTAGTAGTCAATAGCAACTAAGTTTAAGAAAAGAGCCTTGTTAAAACATGAACATCTCAGCAATTTCATCCATTCTGTCTGTTTTGGCAAGGGCGACGAGCAGTTTGATCCGCGCTTTCTGTCCGTTAAGGCCATTGGAGAAAATGACACCCATTTCTTTCAGGTGTTTTCCTCCGCCTTTATAGCCATATACATCCTGGACGATCCCGGCAAAGCTTCTGGATACAATCACGACCGGGATATTGTTCTCGATGAAATTCTTCACACCATCAAGTGCTGCCGGTGGAAGATTTCCTTGTCCAAGTGCTTCGATAACGACACCATCCACTTCCAGATTGAGAATGGCATTCAATAGAGAGGAATCCATCCCAGCATGCGCCTTGATCAGGAACACATTCTTGCTGATGTCCTGCACAGGATAATTTTCATGCTTCGTAGGAGTATGATGGAAAAGGACCCCTCTCTTGGTCACAATGCCAAGCGGTCCATATTGCGGACTTTGAAAAGTTGAGATATTGCTTGTATGCGTTTTGGTAACGTTGACTGCCGTGTGGATTTCATCATTAAGAACTACAAGGACACCTTGTCCGATTGCCTCCGGGCTCGAAGCGACCCTGATTGATGATATCAGGTTATAAAGACCATCCGAACCTATTTCATTGCTGGAACGCATCGCGCCGGTTACAACAATCGGGAAGCCTGCCTGGCAAGTCAGATCCAAAAAATATGCTGTTTCTTCGAGTGTATCTGTGCCGTGGGTAATCACCGCTCCGTCGATATTGCCTTTTCTGGCATATTCCTCAAGGATGAATTTTAACCTCATCATCTCTTTTGGTGTAATATGCGGTGAGGGCAAATTAAAGGGTTCTTCGATGATAAGATTAGCAATACTTGACAGGAGTTCAGTGCCTTGTGTCAAAGGATTATTTATGCCAGGATTTACTGCGCCGCTTGTATCCTCGCTCATGGAAATGGTTCCGCCTGTGTGGATCAATAAAATATTTTTCTTCAAAACTATTACCTCCGAAAAGACCAATGAGAAAGAATAATAATCCATTTTCTTTCTTCTAATTACATGATACGATTAAAAAAACGAATTGAAAAGAGGACAGCATATGCTGGGAATAGTTACTGCCGGGGTAGCTCCGGGGCTGGCGCTGTTAAGCTATTTTTATTTGAAGGACCAATATGACTCAGAACCGCTGTCCCTGGTGTTAAAAATGTTTATATTTGGTGCATTGCTTGTGTTTCCCCTTATGTTCATCCAATATGTACTGGCTGCTGAAGGACTGTTCCAGGGGGACTTTTCCAAAGCGTTTGGTACAGTTGGCCTTTTAGAAGAATTTTTCAAGTGGTTTATCCTTTACTACACCATTTTTCAGCATATTTCATTTGATGAGCATTATGATGGAATCATTTACAGTGTATCTGTTTCGCTTGGATTCGCATCTGCGGAAAATATCTTTTACCTGCTTGCCAATGGCCTCCAGGATGCAATAGGGAGAGCGTTGCTGCCGGTTTCAAGCCATGCACTCTTTGGGGTCATCATGGGGTATTATATAGGGAAAGCCAAATTTGCCCCAGTCTCTCAAAAAAAATGGGTGCTGCTTTCATTATCAGTTCCAGTTCTGCTCCATGGGACCTATGATTTTATCCTGATGACCAGGGAAGACTGGATGGTACTGATGATCCCGTTCATGATTTTCCTCTGGTGGCTGGGCCTGAGAAAAGTGAAAAAGGCAAGAGTGTTAACGCTTCAGCACGTAGATAAACAATTTCCTATCTAAAAAACTCTTCATTTATAAAAAATGGAGGGTTTTTTTGTTTTGTGGAATAAAAGTCATCTCTTAACAAAAAATAGGAGTAATCTTTTAAGTTCACATCTTTGGAGGTTGGCAAATCAATGAAGAATTATCGGTCTATCTTGAAGGTGATGGCCGCGTTGGCTTTGATTTTGACTTTAGTGCCATTTAACGAGGTCGATCAACGAGCCGAAGCGTTTACGAGTCAGGTGCTGCAGCAGGGAGCAGTAGGAGAGGATGTAATCGAACTTCAGTCACGCCTTAAGCATATTGGCTTTTATAGTGGCAAAATCGACGGAGTTTTTGGTTGGGGTACCTATTGGGCTCTCAGGAATTTTCAATATGAGTTTGGCATGAAGGTCGACGGAATTGCCGGATGGCAGACCAAAATTAAGCTGGCAAATGCGACACCAAATGCCAAGATTGCCTGGGGAGGCGAAACAGCAGGCGGTGGAAAAGCTGCTGCCGGTGGTGGGGGTGGCCAAAATCAGGCCGCGCCTAAACCAGCCGCGACTAATACACCGAACGGGTTTTCACAGAATGATATTCAGCTTATGGCCAATGCAGTATATGGAGAATCAAGAGGTGAACCGTATACAGGGCAGGTTGCGGTTGCTGCAGTGATCTTGAACAGACTGGACAGCGCAACTTTTCCAAATACAGTTTCGGGGGTCATCTTTGAACCTCGGGCTTTTACTGCGGTAGCGGATGGCCAGATCTGGCTGACGCCAAATGAGACGGCGAAAAAGGCTGTCCTTGATGCAATTAATGGTTGGGATCCAACTGGAAATGCTTTGTACTATTTCAATCCCGATACCGCGACCAGTGCCTGGATTTGGGGACGGCCGCAAATCAAGAAGATTGGGAAACATATTTTTTGCAAATAGGGGTGAGTTGAAATGCTAAGAGGAATAGCCATTGCAGTCCTCGTCATTGGAATTGCCGGAACTGCGTTTTGGGGTTATCAGGAGCATAGGGAAAAAACAGCCGTACTGATTAATGCTGAGAATAATTACCAAAGAGCTTTTCATGATCTGACCTATCAAATGGACTTACTGAACGATAAAATTGGCACAACACTTGCGATGAATTCCAGAAGCTCCTTGTCACCTCAGTTAGCAGAAGTCTGGAAAATCACATCACAGGCTCATAGTGATGTCGGGCAGCTGCCGCTGACTCTTTTGCCTTTCAATAAAACAGAAGAGTTCCTTGCGAATATTGGGAACTTCAGCTATAAAGCGGCTGTTCGGGACCTTGATAAAGAGCCATTGAGCGAAAAAGAATATGAAACCCTGAAAACTCTTTACGAGCAATCAGGAGAAATTCAGCAGGATTTAAGAGAAGTTCAGCATATGGTTCTTGAGAATAATCTTCGCTGGATGGATGTAGAGCTTGCCCTTGCTACCGAAAAAGGACAATCAGATAATACGATTATCGATGGATTCAAGACAGTTGAAAGGACAGTGGAAAGTTATTCTGAAACAGATTTTGGGCCGGCAAAGATCAATCTTCAGAAAAAAGATGAAAACTTTAAGAAGCTGCCTGGTAAAAAAATCTCAAAGGATGAAGCGGTCCAGATCACTCGGAAATATGCACCTGTAGGAAAAGCTGGTGATGTAAAGGTCACCCAAAATGGAAAAGGTTCAGATTATGGTTTTTACAGCGTATCGATCCAGGATCCAAAAACAAAGCTTGAGGCAAATATGGATATCACCAAGAAAGGCGGATATCCAATCTGGTTTTTACTTAACCGTGATGTAAAGAACCAAAAACTGAGTCTCAATGATGCATCCAATAAGGCAATCGCCTTCTTGAAAGAGCGGAATTTTGAAAACCTCGACCTGTTCGAAAGTGCCCAATATGATAATATCGGTGTCTTCACCTTTGTCGGTGTACAGGATGATGTCAGAATCTATCCTGACGCAATAAATATGAAGGTGGCACTTGATAATGGTGATATCATCGGCTTCTCTGCAGAGGAATATTTAAAGTCCAATAAAGCCAGGGAAATTCCGCAACCAGGCATTACCAATGAAGAGGCGAAGAAGAAGGTCAATCCAAACCTGAAAGTAATGGATGAGAAAAAAGCCATCATCATGAACGATCTTAACGAAGAGGTTTTGTGCTACGAATTCACAGGAACCCTCGGAAATGATACATTCAGGATTTACATCAATGCAGAAGATGGTACCGAAGAAAAGGTAGAAAAACTTCATAATGCAGAACCGGTTTATGAAGACGTAGTATAGGGAAAGCCAGGTGCTTTCCTTTTTTGTTTTTTTGTAAAAATAATCCAATAAAGGACTATTGCACCAACTCAATGCAGCATGTCATAATAAAAATGATATATACATAATGAACAACAGCCTAGACAGAATGTGGGGAAGTGGATTAGCAATGATAAAAATCGGTGACAATATCATCCTTGAGCATAAGTATTCCGATAGCTTTGAACAATATAAGTGTAAACTGGTTGAACGAAAAGGAAATGACCTGTATATTGATTATCCTGTGAATATGAAAACAAATAGAACAGTTTTCCTGCTTGAAGGAACGCCATTGAAAGCGAATTTTGTTACTGAATCGGGTTCGAGCTACACCTTTCAAACAGAAGTAAAAGGAAGAATCAAGCTGAATATTCCTATGGTGATTCTCTCCTATCCTGGAAAGGACCATCTAATCAAGGTTCAGAGACGTCAATATGTACGGGTGGAAACTTCCGTTGATGTGGCTGTCCATTCTGACAAAGGGGAATTCGCTCCTTTTACAACCGTCACTGATGATATCAGTGCGGGAGGATCAGCGCTGCTGATCGATAAAAATAGCAGCTTGAAACAGGGTATGGAGATTGCATGCTGGTTTGTCCTGCCCATGCAAAATGGTGAATATGAATACCGGAAGTTCCGCGGAAAGATTGTAAGGATCATTGAGGGACAAGGCCATATGAACAAGGCTTCAGTCCAATTTTTTGAGACTTCAGGTACCGACAGGCAGGTTTTGCTAAGGTTCTGTTTCGAACGACAGCTTGAAATGAAGAAAAAAGGCCTGCCGGTTTAAAAAGGAATAAATGTTTCAGTTTGCTCCAATAATAGAATAAAAGTTTTGATACAGGAGCAAAGAAATATGAAAACATTTGAAAGAATCTTAATCAAAATCGCGATCATTCAATTTATCTTTCTCATCATTGCCCAGATATTTTTCCATAAACTCGACGCTTTTCCAGAACTGAAACAGATCACCCAATACGAGGGAGTTACAGACAATAATCATTCAGAAGTCCTGAATTCAATCACAAGCAAAGAATAAGCAGGTGGAAAGCCTGCTTATTTTTAATGGACAGAATCCTAGCGAAGTTCTTTAAAGTGACTTAAAAAAAGTCATGATGGACGAGGATGAAAAGATTTTTGTGTTAAAATATAAGAGTAGATAATTGAATAACAAGGAGTACCAGGAGGAAATATGAATAAACGAATTTCAATTGCCATTGATGGCCCTGCAGCAGCAGGTAAAAGCACGGTAGCAAAAATAGTAGCTGAAAAACTGACATATGTATATATCGATACAGGTGCAATGTACAGGGCGCTTACATACAAAGCTCTGCAAAAAGGGGCCAGGCTTGATCATGAAGCCCAGTTGATCGATATCTTAAATGATACATTGATTGAACTTCAGCCAGGAGAAATGGGCCAAAAAGTGTTGCTGGATGGAGTCGAGGTCACGAATGACATAAGAAGCTCAGAGGTCACCAACCGGGTGTCTTATGTAGCTGTCCACGAATTGGTCAGGAAGGAAATGGTCAAGCGCCAGCAGGAGTTTGCCAGAGATGGCGGAGTAGTGATGGACGGCAGGGATATCGGCACACATGTACTGCCAAATGCTGAAGTAAAGGTCTTTTTACTTGCGAGTGTAGAGGAAAGGGCACAGCGCCGACATGCCGAAAACATCCAGAAAGGTTTCCCATCAGATCTTGAAAAGCTAAAACAAGAAATAGCTGCTCGAGACAAAATTGATTCGGAACGGGAAGTGGCTCCTTTGAAAAAGGCAAACGATGCAGTCGAAATAGATACCACTTCGCTTACGATTGCTGATGTAGTCGAAAAAATAATGGGTTTGGCGCTTGAAAGGATCGGATGAAAGTGACGGTATATTCATTTGCAAGATCTTTAGTGAATGCTGTATTAAAACCAGTTTATCGAATTGAAATAATCGGCAGGGAAAATATACCTGCCGATGGCGGGGTACTATTATGTTCCAATCACATCAACAACCTTGACCCACCTGTTGTAGGCATCACCGCTCCACGCCCGGTCCACTTCATGGCAAAAGAGGAGCTATTTTCAGTTCCTGTACTTGGGAAAATTGTTCCGCACTTGAATGCTTTTCCGGTCAAGAGGGGCATGAGTGACAGGGAGGCGTTAAGAAAGGGTCTTGGAATTTTAAAGGATGGAAAGGTTTTAGGTTTGTTTCCAGAGGGAACAAGAAGCAAGACAGGTGAAATGGGCAAAGGTCTTGCAGGAGCAGGCTTCTTTGCTCTCCGATCCGATGCATGGGTTGTTCCGTGCGCGATCATCGGTCCATACAAAGCATTCAAGAAATTGAAGGTGGTATATGGAAAGCCAATTGATATGGAATCCATCAAAGAAAAAAAATTAAATGCTGAACAGACGACTGATTTGATTATGGGAGAAATCCAGAAACTGATCAACGAATACAAGTAAGGTTTCTTGCTTGACAAAAATGTCTGTTTGTAAGAAGTTATTAAGAAGAGATATTTTTAGAATTTTCACTTAGTAGCTAATTTAAGTTGTTTTTTAGTGGCGTTTTCGCCATAATGCATATATTTGCAGCAGTCATGGATTAAGGAGGAGTACATATGTCAGAAGATATGAATCAAGTAGAAGTAAAGAATTTTGAGGCTGGCGACCGTGTAAAGGGCCAGGTAACAAAAGTGGAAGAAAAGCAGGTATTGGTGGATATCGAAGGAAGCAAGCTTGATGGAATCATTCCGATCAGTGAGCTTTCAAGCCTTCATGTTGAAAAAGCTGAAGATGCGGTTTCAGTCGGTGATGAACTGGAACTGGAAGTACAAAAGGTTGAGGAAGAAGCTTTAATCCTTTCAAAAAGAAAGGTTGACGCCGAAAAAGCATGGGAAGAGCTTAACGGCAAGTTTGAAAGCGGAGAAGTTTTCGATGCTGAAGTCAAAGATGTCGTAAAAGGCGGATTGGTTGTAGACCTGGGTGTCCGCGGATTTGTACCGGCATCACTGGTTGAATCACATTTTGTCGAAGATTTCTCTGACTATAAAGGAAAAACTCTAAGCTTTAAAATCGTGGAGCTCGATAAAGAGAAAAACCGTCTGATCCTTTCCCATCGCGCTGTCGTTGAGGAAGAGCAAGGGAAGAAAAAGCAGGACCTGCTCGCTTCCATCCAATCAGGACAGGTTATCGAAGGTACAGTCCAAAGGATTACTGACTTCGGTGCGTTCGTTGATATTGGCGGAGTTGACGGCCTTGTCCATATTTCACAACTATCCCACGAGCATGTAGAGAAACCATCCGATGTTGTCCAGGAAGGGCAGCAGGTGCAGGTTAAAGTCTTGAGCGTGGACCGTGACAATGAGCGTATTTCCCTTTCAATAAAAGAAACACTGCCTGGGCCATGGGCTGATATCGATGAAAAAGCACCAAAGGGAAGCACACTGGAAGGTACGGTCAAGCGTTTGGTCTCTTATGGCGCATTTGTCGAGGTATTCCCTGGAGTAGAAGGCCTTGTTCATATTTCACAAATTTCGCACAAACACATTGGAACGCCGCATGAAGTTCTCCAGGAAGGGCAGACTGTAAAGGTAAAAGTCCTGGATGTCAACAAGGCAGACCAAAGATTATCACTTAGCATGAAGGAGTTCGAGGAGAGAGAAAGCAATGAAGCTTTTGACTACGAACTACCTGAAGAAACTAAAGGTTTCAGCCTTGGTGATATGATTGGAGACAAGCTAAAGAATCTTAAACAGTAATGGTGATCGATTTGTCAAGATCAAAAAGGAAATGGGACCATATACAATATGCCCTTGAAACGGGCCAGAAGCGGCTAACCGGTTTTGATGATATAAAGTTTGTAAACCAAAGCTTGCCTGGAACTGATCTTGATTCAGTAAAATTGCAGACTGAAATTGGCGAACTTTCTTTGAGTTCGCCAATTTTTATAAATGCAATGACAGGTGGAGGCGGGGAACGGACCCTTAGAATCAACCGTGAATTGGCTATCGCCGCAAGAGAGACAGGGTCAGCTATTGCTGTAGGGTCGCAAATGTCAGCCCTAAGGAATCCGGAAGAGCGAAGGACATATGAGATTGTCAGGGAAATGCATCCTGACGGCATCCTGCTTGCTAATATGGGCAGTGAAGCAACGGTCGATCAGGCCAGAGCCGCGGTCGAGATGATCAAGGCGGATGGTCTGCAAATACATTTAAATGTTGTGCAAGAATTGACGATGCCCGAGGGAGACAGAAACTTCAGCGGTGCATTAGAGAGGATTGCCGAAATTGAACAGAATATCGGCGTCCCTGTGATTGTCAAAGAGGTCGGGTTTGGCATAAGCGCAGAGACTGCAACCAAACTTTATGCTTATGGAATTCATTATATTGATGTTGGCGGTTTCGGCGGTACCAATTTTGCCGAAATCGAAAACAAGCGAAGGGACCGGTTACTCACGTTTTTTGAGGATTGGGGAATCCCGACTGCAGCATCCATCATTGAAGCGAAATCCGCTGTTCCTGACCTTTCCGTCATTGCTTCAGGAGGAATCCAGACAAGCCTTGATATCGTTAAAGGACTTGCCTCTGGTGCAGCCGCTGCTGCAATGGCAGGGTCCCTGCTGAAAATTTTGATGGAGAATGGAACAGAGGGATTGATCAAAGAAATTTCAATGATAAAAGGTGAGATAGCCTTCATCATGACAGCGCTTGGAGTACATACAATCGAGGAGCTTAAACAGGTCCCTATTGTCATCTCGGGAGAAACACATCACTGGCTTGATCAAAGGGGAATCGATACAAGAGCATATGCTCAAAAAAGAGCACTGTAATAAAGAAGGCCCTCTGCCGATTGGCAGAGGGCTTTTTTTGTTGCTTTGTTTCAAAAATTTGATATTTACTGCAAAAGCCCTAGCTATACTTTCCGTCATTCATAGATCGAGCTTCTTCAGGACTTTGCAATTTTGTCGCACCAGGATAGTGCAGCGCCTGGTCGCGGTCAGATTCTACTCGTCCGCTTTTTTTTAGTTTCTTTTCCTGTCTATCTCGGCCCATCTAAGCACCTCCTTCTAATGGAATCCTACAAACTGCAGCAGGGAGTGGCCAGTTTAAAGGGCTTTCTTCCATTTGATTTTATCGATTCTGCCCTTTTTGCCTACCGTATAAAAAATACTGCTTTTCTTAACATGGAACAGGCAAAAAATCTTATTCAAAAAAGATTAAACTACATAACAAATTACCATAATGGAAATGATAGGAGGGGTTGGATGGAAGGTCTCTACTTTTATTGGCTGGCCTGGATCGGCTGGGTTTGGGTTACATTCATTATGGATAAGAATCATCCTGACAGGCGGAAGTGGGCGGTTTGTCTGTTAGCTGTCATTATAGCTGCACCTTATAAAGTCGATTTCCTGATTTTTGAGTTCCACATGTCCGCTTTTCCAATCGCCATTTTCATTTTTATGGAAACAAGACGGAAGAAAACTGGTTCATTTCTGTACTTATTTATAACTTCCTTCATCATTATGCTTGCCTACACAAGTTTTCTGATGTTCGAATTATTTGACCCGGTCTGGGTATTGTTTGACCGGAAATTGATGCTAGGAGCGGCAGGTTTTTATTTAGCGATTTTGCTGCACAAAAGTAGACAGGATCGGATGCTTGCATTGGTGACAGGTTTTTTGCAGGGTGACATTTTATACTCCGCTGTTTTATGGCGATTTAATTTCCCCTATGAAGTCGCTTCGATGACTTTTATGGACATATTGTTCATTTCCAGTGGAATGCTGATCACCTGGTCTGCTGTCGAATCATTCATCTCGATCATGTCCAAAACGACATTAAATGAAGCAGAAGGGGAGGAACAGAAGACTTCATGAATGAATACACGATACCAATTGTATTTGGGATTGCTATTGGAACAATGTCGAGGCTCCTGATGCTCCGGACTGACTATCGCCAATACCCTACATATTTGCATGGGAAAATCATTCATATAGCTCTCGGTTTCATTGCGGCAGGACTTGGCACGGTTGCAGGGCCTGCGATCATGGAGGAGGAATTCACGGCGATCACCTTCTTGACCCTTGCGGCATCGCAATTCAGGGAAGTGAGGAATATGGAGAGAAACACGCTTACCGAACTTGACAGCTATGAACTTGTCTCGCGCGGGAAAACGTATATCGAGGGAATAGCGATAGCATTTGAAAGCCGTAATTATCTGGTGATTTTCACTTCTCTCGTCAGCACACTTGCCTATCTGATCTTTAATATTTGGGCAGGCCTCATTGCCGCGATTTTGGCAGTGCTGATTTCGAAGAAGTTAATGGCGGGTGGCAAACTGAAAGATATCGTCGAAATCGAATATGTTGAACCAAGGTTTGATGGAGCAGGATTGTATGTGGATAATATTTATATCATGAACATCGGTCTCCCGGAACGACAAAAAGAGGTGCTGAGATATGGGATGGGCTTTATTTTAAAACCCAAAAACATGAATGCGCGGTCTACAATCGCTAACCTGGGCCAGCGGCAGGCTGTACTTCATGATTTATCCACTGCACTCGGGGTGTATCGCGATTCTGGGACGCCTGCACTTGTACCACTGGCGAAGAGGGACCTCGATGATGGCAGGGTAGGGGTGTTCGTACTGCCGCAGGAACGGGATATCGAGCATGCTATAACAGTGATCGGAGATGTGCCGACATTGGAGAACGCAATCAGGATGCCTTCTGAGAAAAAGGACCGTGAAGGGAGTGGTTCTCAATGATGCTTGAAAAATTCGTCCTTGCTGCGATTACCACCAATCCTAAAAAGGCGCCTTCTGGTACCGCGGTATTCCATTGTGATTCAAAGGAAGAAATGGACCAGGTTGCTGCAAATCTGGAAGCAATCCTTGATGGGATTGCCCATTCTTTGACTGAGGATCTGTATATAATCGTGAAACATTGACAAGAAATGTTTTCATTGCCTGTTTACGGCATCTTTTGATAAACTGATTAAGCCAGACCCTTCTGTAATAAGAAGGGTTTATTTTATAAGTGTTATCCATATTGATAGCAGCAAGGGTGACATTAAATTAATGATGAGAACTAAAGTTGGCAAGTTTGACATTGTTATGGCCAGGTCATTGACCTGCATGAATAGAATATTGAAAGGGTGATGTTCATGACGAAACCAGTGATAGCGATCGTTGGGCGTCCGAATGTCGGCAAGTCTACGATTTTTAATCGAATCGTTGGTGAACGTATTTCGATCGTTGAAGATATTCCTGGAGTAACGAGGGATCGTATATACAGTTCAGCTGAATGGCTGACACATGATTTTAACATTATTGATACTGGCGGGATTGATTTGGGGGACGAGCCATTTTTGGATCAGATCCGCCAGCAGGCAGAAATCGCGATTGATGAGGCAGATGTCATCATCTTCCTTGTCAATGGCAGAGAAGGAGTGACTGCCGCTGACGAAGAAGTGGCGAAAATTCTCTATCGTTCGAATAAACCAGTCGTCCTCGCAGTAAATAAAATTGATAATCCGGACATGAGGGACATGATTTACGACTTTTATGCCCTGGGATTTGGCGAACCTTTCCCAATTTCCGGCTCACATGGTCTTGGGCTCGGTGATTTACTCGATGAGGCAGCAAAACATTTTCCAAAGGCCAAGGAAGACGAGTATGATAAAGATGCGATCAAGTTTTCCTTAATCGGAAGACCGAATGTAGGGAAGTCATCACTAGTGAACGCAATTCTTGGGGAAGACCGCGTCATTGTCAGTGATATCGCTGGAACGACGAGAGACGCTATTGACTCGCAGGTAACCTATGATGGGCAAAAATATGTCATCATCGATACTGCTGGTATGCGAAAAAAGGGAAAAGTATATGAAACGACTGAAAAGTATAGTGTCCTCAGGGCTTTAAGGGCGATTGAGCGCTCCGATGTCGTTCTTATCGTCATTAATGCGGAAGAAGGCATCATTGAGCAGGATAAGCACATCGCCGGCTATGCAGAAGAAGCGGGTCGTGCAGTCATCATCGTCGTAAACAAATGGGATGCCATTGAAAAAGATGAAAAAACAATGAAGGAATTCGAGGAGAAAATCCGTGCGCACTTCCAATTCCTGAGCTATGCTCCAATCGTCTTCCTTTCGGCAAAAACGAAGAAGCGAATCCATACATTGATGCCGATGATTGATTTGGCTAGTGAGAATCATTCAATGAGAGTGCAGACAAACATTCTCAACGAGGTCATCATGGATGCTGTAGCAATGAATCCAACTCCTACAGACAAAGGAAAGAGACTCAAGATTTATTACGCAACACAGGTGTCGGTAAAACCGCCTACTTTTGTTGTCTTTGTCAATGAGCCAGAATTAATGCATTTTTCTTATGAGCGTTTCCTTGAAAACAGGATTCGTGATGCCTTTGATTTTACAGGTACACCGATCAAGATTTTTTCAAGACAAAGAAAATAAGATAAAGGTTGTGGTTTAAATGGAAAGGAAGAGAGAGAAAGTTGCTGTCCTGGGTGCTGGCAGCTGGGGAACAGCTTTAGCGATGGTCCTTGCTGATAATGGGCATGAGGTTCGTTTATGGGGGCATAATCCAGCGCAGATTGATGAAATCAATCAAAACCATACCAACAAAAAATATCTTCCTGAAATTACGCTGCCTGAAACCATCATGGGATACTCTTCACTTGAAGAGGCCTTGGATGGGATCAAAACGGTGATTATGGCAGTGCCGACAAAAGCCATCCGCGAAGTAATCAGGAAAATGACAGAGCTGACTTCTGAATCTGTGGTCATTGTCCATGTCAGCAAGGGAATCGAGCCTGATTCCCTGCTTCGTATTTCTGAAATGATTGAAGAAGAAGTGCCTGCTGACCTTCTGGAAAGCGTTGTCGTCCTCTCCGGACCAAGCCATGCGGAAGAGGTAAGCTTGCGTCACCCTACAACTGTTACAGTCTCTTCGAAAAATATGGAAGAGGCGGAAAAAGTCCAGGACTTGTTCATCAATAATCATTTCAGGGTCTATACAAATCCTGATTTAATTGGGGTTGAGATTGGCGGAGCGCTGAAAAATATCATCGCGCTGGCTGCCGGTATATCCGATGGACTTGGATACGGGGATAATGCCAAGGCCGCCCTGATTACGAGGGGACTTGCCGAGATCGCTCGACTTGGTGTGAAAATGGGTGCCAGTCCTTTGACTTTTTCAGGATTGACAGGGATTGGGGATTTGATTGTTACCTGTACAAGCGTCCATTCTCGCAACTGGCGTGCTGGCAATATGCTCGGAAAGGGGCAGAACCTCGATGAAGTCCTCGAGAATATGGGGATGGTCGTTGAAGGTGTGCGTACGACCAAAGCAGCTTATCAGCTTGCACAGAAATTTGAAGTCAATATGCCAATTACCAATGCCCTTTATAACGTTTTATTTAACAATGTCAATCCAAAGGATGCTGTTGATGGGCTGATGTCCCGTGAGAAAACTCATGAGATGGAAGATTTGGCCGATATCCTCGGAGGAAGAAATTAAGCAAAAAAATTTCTTTGCAATAATGCGTTCAATATAGGCATTCGAGGATGCGATTCTAACGATGTTTGCATAAGATGCAACGAAGCAAACTGGTGGTTTGAACTGGGTGATAGGGTATTTAGTCATGTAGCTGGAGTAAAGTTGACCGCCCCTTCTTTACTTCAGCTTTTTTTTGCTTAATCAGAAGCCTGAAGACAAATTTGCAACAGTGATTGCAGATTATGATATAATACTGTTCGGAAAAGGGAGGGGTTCAGTTGTCACCCGCATTATTGAAAATGTATATTTCTTTTGTAGGCATGGGCAGTATGATTTTGTCCCTTGTTGCCATTTATCTTAGCCGTTATAAGTTAAAAGGATTTTTCAAGATTGCCACGGCAGTCATTGCGTATATGTTAATGATCCTGGCAGGCCTGATCATCTTTTTTGTTGTTTTCAGCGGCCCGACGAGTGAATAAAATACATAGAATTAAGGATTGGGATCAATGAGAAAAAGCCGATTTATCCTGCCGGTCATCCTTGTGCTGCTTACCTTGACTGGCTGTATGTATCCGGAAGGAAAATTAATGCAAAACCAGGTGCCCTATAAGGACCAGCTTGACAGTGTCCAGTCTGCCGTTGATCAGTATAAAGAAGCCAATGGCGGTTTGCTGCCAATCAAGACAAGAGATGCAAAAACACCAATATATCAAAAGTATCCGATCGAGTTTAAGAAGGTCGTCCCTAAATTTATTGCCGAGCCGCCGGGGAATGCATTTGAAAGCGGAGGCCTGTTTCAGTATGTCCTGGTCGATGCAGAAACAAATCCGACAGTGAAACTGCTTGACTTGAGAATGGCAGATACGATTCGGGAAATCAAAATGCGAATCAAAGCCAATGGCTACCCTCCATTCAAGGACCAAATCGCTGAAAATGTATATACCATCGACTTCAAAAAGATTGGTTATAAAGAGGAGCCTGTTGTGGTAAGCCCCTTTACAAACCAAAACTTGCATTTTGTCATATCGACAGAAGGCGAAATCTATGTGGATTACCGAAGTGACCTCTACCAGGCTATGAAATCTTCTGATAAAGAACTCAAGGAAGGTGAGGATATCCGCAGGATCCTTGTGGAGAATTCCATGTTCGTGCCGGCCTATTCTTTACCGTATACCATTGATAAAGAGACCAATGAACCAGTCTTTTTAGCAAAATAGTCATAACCCTGCTTCTGCAAAATATATTGTAGAAGCAGGGTTATTTTGTCTTTAAAAAGATATCAACTGTCCTCATAAATGTGAAACGAGGAATCTTTTTGTAGGGTTGTTTTGGATATTGGAGAAGAAAATCAGCAATTTGACCAAAACTTCCTTCGTTAAATCAAATTTAAGGAGGTAAAAAAATAAAAAATTGTCATATCGATATAGGACAACATCATAGATATATACTGTCCCAGATTACAAATTTGGATGAATTTATTCCCACTAACTCTATGATCGGGAGGGGATCACTTGGAAAAGGTAGATATTTTTAAGGATATCGCCGAGAGGACTGGCGGCGATATTTACCTGGGGGTTGTAGGTGCGGTCCGCACTGGAAAATCCACGTTTATCAAAAAATTTATGGAGCTGGTGGTTTTACCTAATATCAATAATGAGGCTGACAGGGCCAGAGCGCTTGATGAGCTGCCGCAAAGTGCAGCAGGTAAAACGATCATGACGACCGAACCTAAATTCGTGCCTAACCAGGCGGCATCCGTGCACGTGGATGAAGGGCTGGATGTGAATATCAGGCTGGTAGATTGTGTCGGGTATACAGTTCCAGGAGCAAAGGGATATGAAGATGAGAATGGTCCAAGGATGATCAACACACCTTGGTATGAAGAGCCGATTCCTTTCCATGAAGCAGCTGAAATTGGAACCAGGAAGGTTATTCAGGAGCATTCCACACTTGGTGTCGTCATCACGACGGATGGGACAATTGGGGAGATCCCCAGACAGGATTACATTGAAGCGGAAGAAAGAGTCATCGAAGAACTGAAGGAAGTCGGCAAACCATTCATCATGGTGGTGAACAGTGCCCAGCCGTATCACCCGAATACAGAAACATTGCGTGCTCAATTGGCGGATAAATACGATATCCCGGTGCTGGCAATGAGCGTGGAAAGCATGCGTGAATCAGATGTCTTAAGCGTCATGAGGGAAGCTTTATACGAATTCCCGGTACTGGAAGTAAACGTCAACCTGCCAAGCTGGGTGATGGTGCTCCGGGAGAATCACTGGCTGCGTGAGAGCTACCAGGAAGCTGTCAAAGAGACAGTGAAGGATATTAAAAGGCTCCGCGATGTTGACAGGGTTGTCCATCAATTCAGTGATTTTGAATACATCGACCGAGCCGGCCTGGCAGGCATTGAAATGGGCCAGGGTGTAGCTGAGATCGATCTTTATGCTCCTGATGATCTTTATGATGAAATTCTCAAAGAAATCGTTGGAGTGGAGATTCGCGGCAAAGACCACTTGTTGGAGCTGATGCAGGAATTCGCATATGCAAAGGCAGAGTTCGACCAGATTTCAGATGCACTTAAAATGGTGAAGCAGACAGGATACGGGATCGCATCTCCTTCATTGACGGACATGAGCCTGGAAGAGCCCGAAATTATCCGCCAGGGTGCTCGTTTCGGTGTTAGATTAAGGGCAGTGGCTCCTTCCATCCATATGATCAAAGTGGATGTGGAGTCCGAATTCTCGCCAATCATTGGCACTGAGAAGCAAAGCGAAGAGCTTGTCCGCTACTTGATGCAGGATTTCGAAGATGATCCGCTGTCAATCTGGAACTCCGACATCTTTGGCAGAAGCCTGAGCTCGATTGTCAGAGAAGGCATATCGGCAAAATTAAGCCTGATGCCGGAAAATGCCCGATATAAATTAAAAGAGACACTGGAAAGAATCATCAACGAAGGTTCTGGTGGACTGATCGCAATCATACTTTAATTTGACTCCTTTTTGGGAGTCTTTTTGTTTTATTGTGGATTGATGCGATGCTCCGGACATTCTTTTTTCTATGGTAAGGCAAAATAGTCTTCTAATATAATATATATTTCCCTGGAACGGGCAAAAAAACTGGCAAGAAAGGGATAAATATATTATTTTAGGTTTATATCCCTCTGGCAAGGGTAAGGAAAAAGGGTTAACTTATTACAAATATGTTTCAAAGAAGAAAAGATTCCCATTATTTCTTGAAATTATCTTGATAAGAGGAAAACATTATGATAATCTTTTAACAGAATTAGCGTTGTTGCTTAAAAACCCTTATGTAATAGGGGTTCAGGCGATTTTGGATGAATTTATCATCAAATGATAAATAAAATCTTCCAGCAACGTATAGAATTCATATGTTTTGTTTAGAAATGTAGTAAGATGCTTAATTTCTGAGCAATGGGATCTCTTTGGGAGGAGGTGAATGGCATGAACAAAACAGAACTTATCAATGCAGTTGCAGAAGCTAGTGAGCTTTCAAAGAAAGACGCAACAAAAGCAGTTGACGCTGTTTTTGATTCAATCTTGAATGCATTAAAAGATGGGGACAAAGTACAGTTAATCGGTTTTGGTAACTTCGAAGTTCGTGAGCGCGCAGCCCGTAAAGGACGCAACCCACAAACTGGTGATGAAATCGAAATCTCTGCAAGCAAGGTGCCTGCTTTCAAACCTGGCAAAGCGCTTAAGGATGCAGTGAAATAATTACATACGACGCACTGAGCGTATGCTAAACCCCAAGGCCGCGACCCGTTCGCGGCCTTTTTCTATGGGGTGAAACATTAAGCTTTGCCTGCTTTGATTTGGTTATGCTAAGATGAAAATATTATAATCAAATAGTAGGAAGACTATACGGGATTATAATGAGATTGATGGACCATAGGAGGAAACGCAGATGTCAAACGTCAATCGTGCCCAAATTGAAGAAGCGGTACGTTTAATATTAGAAGCAGTCGGTGAAGACCCTAACAGGGAAGGCCTGCTCGATACTCCCAAGCGGGTTGCGAGGATGTATGAGGAAGTTTTCTCAGGCCTGAACCAGGATCCAAAGGAATACTTCGAAACCATTTTTGGCGAGGATCATGAGGAGTTAGTCCTGGTCAAAGATATCCCATTCTATTCTATGTGTGAGCACCATCTTGTTCCTTTCTTCGGCAAGGCACATGTCGCGTATATCCCAAGAGGCGGAAAGGTTACCGGACTCAGCAAGCTGGCAAGGGCAGTCGAAGCGGTAGCCAAACGGCCGCAGCTGCAGGAGAGAATTACGTCGACGATTGCGAATGCAATTATGGAAAAGTTAGAGCCGCATGGTGTCATGGTTGTGGTTGAAGCTGAACATATGTGCATGACGATGAGGGGAGTCAAAAAACCTGGCTCTAAAACAGTTACCTCTGCTGTGAGAGGTACACTGGCTGAGGACGTAAACGCCCGTGCTGAAATTCTCTCTTTAATCAAAGACTGATATATTAGTCTTAATCAAATGCTATTTCTGCATGGATGAGGACAAGAACTCATGAAAAGATTCGAAGGCTGAAAGGAACTCTTTTAGCCTTTTGTTTTATAGTAAACAGACATTTGATGCCGGATTGTCGATTGCAAGTTTGGTCATATTCTTTCATGGGAAGGGGGATAATAATGGACAAGAAACAATCCTTAAACACGGATTATGTCGTAATCAAAGCGATTGAAGATGGTGTGAATGTGATCGGGCTTACGAGAGGGACAGACACTCGTTTCCATCATTCAGAAAAGCTCGATCAGGGTGAAGTAATGATTGCCCAGTTCACAGAACACACTTCAGCTATTAAAATCAGAGGTCATGCCAAGATTGTCACACCTTTTGGCGAAATAGAGAGCGAGAAAAAGTAAAGAGGTTCAAAACCAACTATTTTGTTACAAAATCATGCTCAATTTGTAGCAAATAGTGTTTAATTTATATTATCACGCCCATGTTTTTATCTTTTGTGATATAATTGTCACTGCTTTGGAATGTTCGGTATAAAGTGATCAGGCGTTTTTTTTTATGTCTGTCTTAAATTTTCTGTTTTTATAAATAGGCCCTCCAGGCCAAAATGACAAGTATCTATTCTTGACTAAAACCAAGTTATGCCCGCTGCCGGCAATCCAATAAATAAGGGGAACAAGGGTGATTCATTTGCTAGATTTACAAAACAAATTAGACGGCACCAGGGAGCTTCTTATAGAAAAACTTTCACATCCTTACTTGCAGAAGCATGTAGAATCTCCTTTTATAGATGATGACCGACTCTTGCTGCTTACCTCATTGCTTGAACAGCAAGAAGGCAACCAGGAAAGAGCAACCAGCTACACCCTGACCACGATGCTCCTGCAAATCGCCCTTGATACCCATGAGCATGTACGCAACTCCCTGCCTGGTGAAGGGGAAGAAAGCTATAAGCAGCGCCAATTGACAGTTCTTGCCGGGATTTATTACAGCGGTCTGTATTACAAGCTGCTTGCGGACCTTGAAGATACTGAAATGATCAAACAATTAGCATCAGGTGTAAAAGAAGTGAATGAACATAAAATATCACTGTATCAGAAAGATCCTGTAGCAATCGATCAATTGATGGAGAGTTTAAAACTGATCGAATCTTCTCTTTTAGGCAAGGTCGCTGACCATTATCAAGCGGCAGAATGGTATGAATTCGCTTCAAATTGGCTTTTCGTGAAAAGGCTGCTTGCCGAAGAAACAGTTTTTATGAATTCAGGAAATTCCCTGCTATTCAATGCATTGAAGAAGATTGCGCTGCCAAAAATGGATCAAAAGGCTGCAGAACTTTCTGCTGAGCAGCAAAAATACCTCTTGTCAATTTGCACTAGATATATTGAATTTTCAATGACAAAGATAAAAACAGCTTCGAAAAAGCTTTCCGGGATGAACAGCCTGCTGGTGGAACGGTTAGACCTGATCGCCGGGCAGTATCAGACCATGTCTAAAAAATTCGCGGAAGAAGGGTAATGCAATGCAGCAATCGAAAGAAGAACGTGTTCATGGAGTCTTTGAAAAAATCTATGAAAATTACGATCAAATGAATTCTGTCATCAGCTTTCAGCAGCATATTAAATGGCGTAATGACACAATGAAAAAGATGAATGTCCAAAAAGGGGCTGCCGCCCTTGATGTGTGCTGTGGTACGGCTGACTGGACGATTGCCCTCGCGGAGGCTGTTGGCAAGGATGGCAAAGTGACAGGTCTTGATTTCAGCCAAAACATGCTGAAAATAGGTGAAGAAAAAATACAATCGCGCCATCTGGACCAGGCAAACTTGATCCATGGGAATGCGATGGAGCTCCCATTTGATGACAATAGTTTTGACTATGTCACCATCGGTTTCGGATTGAGGAATGTACCGGATTACAATCAGGTACTGCGGGAAATGCACAGAGTTCTTAAGCCTGGCGGAATGGCGGTGTGTCTGGAAACCTCCCAGCCTACCATGCCTGGATTTAAACAAGCATACCGATTATACTTCAGGTTTATCATGCCGATGTTCGGAAAATTATTTGCAAAAAGTTACGATGAATATTCCTGGCTGCAGGAATCCGCTAAGGATTTCCCAGGAATGAAAGAGCTGGCCAAGATGTTCACGGAAGCTGGTTTCGTAAACGTAGAATATAAACCATACAGCGGCGGAGTAGCTGCTGTGCATATAGGCCGTAAATAATCCAATAGATTCTGGCTGCCCTTTTCTCATCGCTCGGCAAGGAAGGTCAGCCTGTTTTCATTTAAGGTCACTCTATTGATCTGGAATAGAATACGGCTCGATGTAATTTTGTCGGAATAAAAAGGCGCAACTATTTGCCTGGGCAGTAATAAGCCCGCATAAAAGAAACCTCCTGATTGTGAAATGAAGCCTGAGGGTGCGAAAATCGCAACGATGGAGATCGAGAATGCAAAAGCTGGGTGGATAATAATGAAGATGAAGCTGTTATATACATATTTAAATTCTGATTTGACATTAATAGAAAGAGAACTGGAAGAATCAATACAGGCAGACTCCCATCTGCTCAGACAGGCAAGCCTGCATTTGCTTAAAGCCGGAGGGAAACGGATCAGGCCGGTATTTGTGCTTCTCGGGGCGAAATTTGGTGATTATGATATCAATGTCATCAAGGATGTTGCGGTCTCTCTCGAACTCATCCACATGGCATCACTGGTACACGATGATGTGATTGATGATGCCGAATTGCGGAGAGGGCAGCCGACAATCAAGGCAAAATGGGATAACAGGATTGCAATGTATACAGGGGATTACATATTTGCCAGGGCGCTGGAGCTTATGACCGAAATCAAAAGCCCGGCAGCGCACCAGATTCTCTCAGATACCATTGTCGAATTAAGTGTTGGCGAAATTGAACAAATAAAAGATAAATACAACTTCGACCAGAATCTGCGCAATTATCTGCTCAGGATCAAGCGCAAGACAGCTCTTTTGATTGCTGCCAGCTGCCAGCTTGGTGCGGTTGTGGCAGGAGTCCCGGAAGAGGATCATCGCAGATTGTATAAATTTGGCTACTATGTCGGGATGTCCTTCCAGATTACGGATGATGTGCTTGATTTCACAGGTACCGAAAAAGAGCTTGGAAAGCCTGCAGGAGGCGATCTGCTCCAGGGTAATATTACCCTGCCAGTCCTGTATGCCATGCAGGATGAGTACATCAACAGCAGGGTCAGGACTGTACACGAAGGAATGGGAAGAGCAGACCTTGAGGAAGTCCTGAAGCTGGTCCAGGAATCTGGCGCAATTGAGAGATCTCTTGAAATCAGTGACCGTTATTTAGATAAAGCACTGGCCATCCTTGAGGAACTTCCACCAAACAGGGCAAAGAAGTCATTGCGCGACATCGCCAAATTTATCGGGAAACGCAAGTATTAGCAAGTTGCGGATTTTTCAAAAAAATGATACTATTTCTAAGGATTGCTTTTGTAAGCGGTTCACATACATAGATGAAATAGGAGTGGAACTCATGGAAAAGACTTATTTGATGGTCAAGCCTGATGGCGTGCAGCGCAACCTGATCGGTGAAGTTGTAGCACGTTTTGAAAAGAAAGGCTTCCAGCTAGTTGGCGCAAAGCTTATGAACATCCCAAGAGAACTTGCTGAAGAGCATTATGGCGAACACAAAGAGCGTCCATTCTTCGGCGAATTGGTAGATTTCATTACTTCTGGACCAGTATTCGCAATGGTTTGGCAGGGTGAGAATGTAATTACTACTGCACGCCAGATGATGGGTGCTACAAACCCTAAAGATGCTGCTCCTGGAACGATCCGCGGTGACTTCGGCGTTACTGTAGGCAAGAACGTCATTCACGGTTCAGACTCACCAGAAAGCGCAGAGCGTGAAATCGGATTATTCTTCAAACAGGAAGAATTGGCTGAATACAGCAAATTAATCAACGAGTGGGTTTACTAATATAACCCCTGGACACTTGCTCATGGCAAGTGTCTTTTTTATTTGCGCCAATATTCCTCATTGGTGCCCTGCTTTTTCAGATACTGTGCTATTGGGTCATCAATCGGCTTCATTAGAACCCTATTCTTTCAAAAACTGAGATTTTAGGTCACCAATAAGCTTTATTGGATCCTTATTTTCCCGAAAACTGAGATTCTAGGTCACCAATAGCTCTCATTAAAGCACTGATTTTCCAGAAACTGTAATATCGTGACACCAATAGCTCTCATTGGAGCACTAATTTTCCAGAAACTGTAATATCGTGACACCAATAGACTTCATTGGAGCACTGATTTTCCAGAAACTGTGATATCGTGACACCAATAGACCTCATTGGAGCACTAATTTTCCGGAAACTGTAATATCGTGACACCAATAACCCCCATTGGAACAATGATTTTCCAAAAACTGTGTTATCGTGACACCAATAGCCCTTATTGGATCACTGATTTTCCAGAAACTGTGATATCGTGACACCAATAGACTTCATTGGAGCACTGTTTTTCCAAAAAACTGTGATATCGAAACACCAATAACCCCCAATGGAACAATGATTTTCCAGAAACTAAGATATCAGGACACCAATAACCCAGATTGAAGCTCTAAAAACTGTGTTTTCATAGCACCAATTGAATCGTTTTCATTGGAGCCATGTTTTTTCATAAACAAAGTGCCTTGTCCCCTAATGACCTTAGGAAACCAGTTCGAGCTGAACAGGGGGGCAAAAAATAGTGCACGCATCTCAAAAATTTTCGCTATAATGGGATTGTCCAGATTTTTCTAGTATCGATAAGGGAGCAAACAGATGCAGCAAGATTATGAAATCTTTATATCGAAAATCTACCAGAAGACAGGTATCAACCTTTCTCTCTATAAAGAAGCCCAGATGAAGAGACGGCTGACTTCTCTTTATCAAAAGAAAGGCTTTGCCTCTTTCCAGGAATTTTATCAAGCTCTCGACAAAGACCGGCAGCTATTGAATGAATTTCTCGATCGGATGACGATCAATGTTTCTGAGTTTTACAGGAACGTAAAAAGGTGGGAGGTCCTGGATCAGACGATTCTTCCTGAGTTGTTGAGCAAAAACCCCAACCCAAAAATTTGGAGTGCCGCCTGCTCGACTGGTGAAGAGCCATATACCTTGGCGATGGTGCTTTCAAAGCATCTTCCACTAGCCAGGATCCAGATTCTTGCGACGGATATCGATGATAACGTATTGGCGAAGGCCAGGCATGGTGTGTATTCGGAAAGGGCGCTGAATGAAGCGCCAAAGGATATGGTCAGTAAGTTTTTCAAGAAGGAAGGACCATATTATACAGTTGCCGATGAGATTAAGAGGACTGTTACCTTTAAAAAACAAAACCTGCTCGCCGACCGCTATAGCGGTCCGTTCGATTTGATTGTCTGCCGGAATGTCCTCATTTATTTTACCGAAGAGGCAAAGGAAAGCATCTACCATAATTTCAGCTCGGCGTTAAGGCAGGGTGGCATTTTATTTGTAGGCAGCACAGAACAAATCTTCAATCCGGGTACATATGATTTTGAGACTGCGGAGACTTTCTTTTACAGGAAGAAATAACAGGAGGAGCCGGGTAACCGTGCTCCTTTTGCTATTTGCAAAATAAAATCACCTGATGTATGCAGACAATAGTAATACATGATGGTTTTTTTGCGAGACTGTGGGGTTCGTGATAAAATGGCTTCATTCTTTAAAAGGAATCATACATATTTCGAAATTTTTAATTTATTTATTGGAAACTGTGTGATATAGTAAAACAAATCCTTTAGCGAGTTGAAGGGGGAAAGTATATGAGATATTTAACAGCGGGTGAATCACATGGACCGCAGCTAACAACGATAATTGAAGGAATGCCAGCAGGAATGCCGCTGGTTGCAGAAGATATAAACAGCGAGCTTGCGCGGAGGCAAAAGGGTTATGGCCGCGGCAGAAGGATGCAGATTGAAAAAGACCAGGTACAGATCACTGCGGGAATCAGGCATGGGCAAACTCTTGGCTCACCAATCGCGCTGGTGGTTGAAAATAATGACTGGAAGCATTGGACCGGCATCATGGGCCAGGAACCGCTGGATGATCAATCATCCGAAGAAGTGAAAAGGAAGATTTCCAGACCGCGTCCAGGTCATGCTGATTTAAATGGAGCAATCAAGTATGGGCATCGCGACATGAGGAATGTCCTTGAACGTTCATCTGCAAGAGAAACAACGGTAAGGGTCGCAGCGGGTGCAGCGGCTAAAAAACTGCTGTCGCTCCTGGGAATCGAACTGGTTGCCCATGTTGTTGAAATCGGCGGGGTGAAAGCCGAGAAGCAGGACTTTTTCTCACTGGATGAACTAAGAGAAGTAACGGAAGAATCCCCTGTTCGATGCTTTGACACCGACGCTGGAAAGGACATGATGGCAGCGATTGATGAAGGAAAGAAAAATGGCGATTCCATCGGCGGTGTCGTCGAAGTAATTGCTGAAGGGATGCCAGCCGGGGTGGGCAGCTATGTCCATTACGACCGCAAGCTGGATGGTAAGCTTGCGGCGGCTATTATGAGCATCAATGCTTTTAAAGGGGTCGAAATCGGTATTGGTTTTGAAGCAGCCAGGAAGCCTGGCAGCCAGGTACATGATGAAATTGCCTGGGAAGAAGAGCGTGGCTATTACCGTAAAACCAATCGGCTTGGAGGGTTTGAAGGCGGAATGACGACGGGAATGCCGATCGTTGTCCGTGGCGTTATGAAACCAATCCCCACGCTTTACAAGCCATTGATGAGTGTTGATATCGATTCTAAAGAACCTTTTTCGGCTAGTATTGAACGATCTGATGCCTGCGCCGTTCCGGCGGCTGCGGTCGTTGCTGAAAATGTGGTAGCGTGGGAGCTTGCTTCTGCCCTGGTTGACCAATTTTACGCAGACCGTTTTGACACGCTGAAAGCAACCATCGAAGAACAAAGAAGGACTGCGAGGGAATTTTAAATGCAGCAGGTGAATATCGTTACAAGTACAAACTCATATCCCGTCTATATTGGGAGCGGTGCGATTCATCTCTTGAACGATTTCATCCAGAAGGCAGCAGATAGCTATACATCAATCATGGTCATAACGGATGAAACAGTAGCGAAGCACCATCTGGATTCTTTTCGGGAGTCGGCTGGTCTAAGTCGGTTCATCGTAAAAATCGTACCTTCGGGTGAGAAAGCAAAAACATTTGATGTTTATTATGATTGTCTTTCTTACGCACTTGAAAATAAACTCGACAGGAAGTCGCTGATCATTTCCTTGGGTGGAGGTGCTGTAGGAGATCTGGCGGGATTTGTCGCTGCATCATATATGCGGGGGATTCGTTTCATTCAAGTCCCGACCACGATTCTTGCCCATGACAGCGCGGTAGGGGGGAAAGTGGCGGTTAACCACCCGTTAGGGAAGAATATGATAGGTGCATTCCATCAGCCAGAAGCTGTGATTTATGACCTCGATTACTTGGAGACGCTCCCTGCACATGAAGTGCGTTCAGGTTTTGCTGAGGTCATCAAGCATTCTCTGATTAGCGATGAAATTTTTTATAGTTGGCTGCAGGAACAAATACAATCACTGGATGCCATAAACGAATCCCAGATGCTTGAATTCCTGACAAAGGGTATTTCGATTAAAGGTGCATTTGTTGCGGAGGATGAAAAGGAGAAAGGGATTCGCGCATATTTGAATTTCGGTCATACACTTGGCCACGCAATTGAAGCCGAAGCCGGTTATGGGAAGGTCACGCATGGTGAGGCTGTGGCGATCGGCATGCTATTTGCCCTCGGATTAAGCAAGGAGCTGCTTGGGCTTGATTTTAATTTAGATGAATTAAAGCGGTGGCTTATAAGGCTTGGATATAAAACGTCCATTCCGAAGGGACTGGAAAGAGAGCGGTTGATTGAAAGAATGAAACAGGATAAAAAATCGGTGAGCGGTACCATTCGCTATGTTCTTTTGGAAAAGGTCGGCAATCCTGCGCTTATTGAAGTAGATGAAAGAACATTGATGACATATCTGAAGAAATTCGAAGAGGAGGTTGGACTTGATGATTAGGGGAGTAAGAGGAGCCATCACGGTAAGCAGTAATGAGGAGAGGGAAGTTATCCTGGGTGCTGAAAGGCTTTTAAAAGAAATGATCGCTTCCAACAAGATTGCTCCGGATGATGTTGCCTCCATATTCATCTCTGCTACTGATGATGTCGATGCAGCCTTCCCGGCAAAAGCATTAAGGAATCTCGACGGCTGGACCTATGTACCGGTCATGTGCATGAAAGAGTTGGCCGTCACCGGCTCGCTTCCAATGTGCATCAGGGTCATGATTCATTTCAATACTGATAAAAGGCAGGACGAAATAAGGCATCTTTACCTTGAGGGCGCGGCTGGTCTGAGACCGGATTTATAAAATTGTTCTTTTTTACTTTTTCTGCAATGCAAAACAGTGTATGATAAAAACATACTCTTTATTGCTTTAATTAGATAGAGAACTAAAGAATGAGACAGTTGAGGTGGATAAGATGAGATGGAAAGAGCAGCTTTTAAAGCTTAAACCGTACCAGCCAGGTAAATCAATCGGGGAAGTTAAAAGACAGTATGGTTTATCAGAAATCGTGAAACTGGCATCAAACGAGAACCCATTTGGTTCTTCAGAAAAAGTGAGGAGTGAAATCGCAGGTTATGCAGGCAAATTTTCAATTTATCCTGACGGTTATGCTTCAGAACTCCGTACAGCACTTGCAAAGCATTTAGATGTTAACGAGGGGCAGATTATACTCGGCAATGGTTCTGATGAAATAATCCAAATCATATCAAGAGCCCTGCTTTCACCACAAACAAAATCAGTGATGGCTGCTCCAACTTTTCCTCAGTATAAGCACAATGGAATAATTGAAGGCTGTGAAATCACAGAGATCCCATTAGTGAACGGTGCACATGACCTGGACGGAATGGCCGCTGCAATCGACAATCAGACTTCGGTTGTTTGGTTATGCTCTCCGAACAATCCGACAGGGATCCATATAACAGAAGAAGAACTGACTGCATTTATGGCACGGGTTCCTGACGATGTGCTGGTAGTGCTCGATGAAGCTTATTTTGAATATGTGGTTGCTGACGATTTCCATGATTCAATGCGTCTATTGCAGCAATACAAAAACTTGATTATTTTAAGGACATTTTCCAAAATTTATGGCTTAGCCAGTTTTCGCGTAGGATACGGAATTGCCCATGAGGATACCATCAGGGCACTGGAGCCGGCCAGGGAACCATTTAATGTCAACACATTGGGCCAGGCAGCCGCGATCGCTGCACTGGGAGACCAGAAATTCATAGATTTATGCAGAAGAGAAAACAGAGAAGGACTGCAGCAGTTTTACGAATATTGTGATCATGCCGGATTGAAATATTATCCGTCACAAGGAAACTTCATTTTGATTGATTTTAACAGGGATGGCCAGGAAGTGTTTCAGTTCCTGCTTGAAAGAGGGTATATCGTCCGTTCAGGCACTGCGCTTGGATTTCCTACATGTATAAGGGTAACAATCGGTTCAAAGGAACAAAATGAAGGTGTAATTGGGGTTATTAAAGAATTTTTGAATGTTGACACTGCAATATCTAAATAAGGAAGTGGGTTTTATGGAAGGCCGCGTATTGATCATTGGGCTTGGATTGATTGGCGGCTCTCTGGCAATGTGTATTAAAGAAAAACATCCGGATTCAGAACTGGTGGGCTTCGACCTGGACCAGAACCAGATGAACCTTGCCAAGATGCTTGACGTGATTGACAGGCCAGCAGAAGGCATTGAAGAAGAAGCTTCGGAGGCAGATTTGATCATCATAGCGACTCCGGTCACGATTGCAGGAAAAATCATTGAAACTTTGGCATCCTTGCCGCTGAAAAAGGAAGTCATTGTTACAGACACAGGAAGCACCAAGGGATATATCTCCCAAAAGGCATCCATCCTTTCAGACAAAGGGATTGCCTTTATAGGAGGCCATCCGATGGCAGGTTCCCACAAAAGCGGGGTAGCTGCTGCAAAGAAGATATTGTTTGAAAATGCTTTTTATCTTCTGGCCCCTGCCAGCAACGTCGTGAATGAGACAGTCGATCGTTTAAAGGCCTGGCTTTCAGGTACGAGAGCCAGGTTTCTGGATGTTTCTCCTGAAGAGCACGATTATCTTACCGGTGTGGTCAGCCATTTCCCACATATAATTGCTGCTTCGCTAGTGCATCAGGCAGCCCGGGCTGACAAAGAAAAACCGCTTGTAAACCGCCTTGCAGCGGGTGGATTCAGGGATATCACGCGAATAGCTTCCAGTAACCCAAGAATGTGGAGAGATATATTGCTTCAAAACCGGGATGTCCTGGTTTCTTTATTGAGTGACTGGCAGGCTGAGATGGAGCGGGTAAAAGAGTTATTGTCAACTAAGGATGAAGACAAAATTTATGATTTCTTTGAATCTGCGAAAAAATATCGTGACGGTCTTCCTGTAAATGATAAGGGAGCGATTCCAAGCTTTTATGACCTGTTTGTGGATGTGCCTGATTATCCAGGTGTGATTTCCGAAGTAACCGGGTACCTGGCAATTGAGAGAATCAGCATAACGAATATCAGGATCATTGAAACCCGTGAAGATATATATGGTGTGCTGGTGATCAGTTTTCAGACACCTGAAGATCGGGAAAAAGCAATGAAATGCATCGGGAAACACACAGAATTCGAGATGTCTGTTGCAGAGTAAATTGAAGGAGCAGAAATATGTCTACAAAAACACTTAAAACAAACAAAACCTCCCTGGATGGTGAAATTAAAGTACCGGGGGATAAATCCATTTCACATAGGGCAGTCATGTTTGGCTCGATCGCCGAAGGGACCACCCAAATAGAGAACTTCCTTCCCGGAGAAGATTGTTTGAGTACGATTTCCTGCTTTCAAAAACTCGGGGTCGAGATTATCCGGAATGGAAATGAGGTTACTGTTTTAGGCAACGGAATCGATGGCTTAAAGCCGCCGGAAGAAACGCTCTATGTCGGCAATTCCGGAACGACAATCCGGCTGATGATGGGAATCCTATCTGGATTGCCTTTTGAATCCCGTCTGGAAGGGGATGAATCAATCGCCAGGAGGCCGATGACTAGAGTAACTGTTCCATTGTCAAAAATGGGCGCAAGGATCGATGGAAGGAATAATGGTGAGTTCACTCCGCTGGTTGTAAAAGGCGGAAGGTTATCGGGAATTACATATCAATTGCCTGTTGCAAGTGCGCAGGTGAAATCGGCTGTTCTCCTCGCCGGTCTGCAGGCTGAAGGGGACACAGTAGTCGTCGAACCAGTAAAGACAAGGGATCACACCGAACGAATGATCAAGCAGTTCGGTGGCAAGGTCGAGCGTACTGGAGACTCGGTAAAGGTGGTCGGAGGCCAAACCCTCAAAGCAGCACAGATTAATATTCCAGGTGATATTTCATCTGCGGCCTTTTTCATGGTGGCAGGTGCTATTGTACCAGGGAGTGACATCATGCTTAAGAATGTGGGGCTGAATCCGACACGGACTGGAATCCTTGATGTCCTGGAAGCAATGGGAGCAGATATCACAATTGAACCCTATGATCAAGACGCAGCTGAGCCTGCAGGAGATATAAGGATCAAATATTCTAACCTAAATGCTACAACGGTCGAAGGAGACTTGATTCCTCGTCTGATCGATGAAATACCGGTCATTGCTTTACTTGCCACACAGGCGGATGGCATGACGGTAATCAAGGATGCAGGGGAATTGAAAGTCAAGGAAACAAACCGGATTGATACTGTAGTAAATGAACTAAAGAAGCTTGGTGCGAATATAGAGGCAACAGAGGATGGAATGATTATTTACGGACAGCAAAACCTTGCCGGCGGAACCGTTTCTGCGCATGGGGACCACCGAATCGGGATGATGCTGTCAATCGCTGCCCTTCTATGCGAAAATGACGTCGTCCTGGAACAAAGTGAGGCTGTCGCCGTTTCTTACCCTGGTTTTTTCGATGACTTGTATAACTTAATGCAAGAATAAAAATAGCAGGATCGAGGGCCAATCATGTAAAATGGATGGCCCTCATTCATTTATTAAGAGGTAAAAGGAATACAAGCCGTTATATTCCTGGATTTTTTGCATAGTTTGTCATAAGACCGATAAAGGAGTGGTTTTATGGCATACATTATAGAAAATGTCCACCTCATGAAGGGACAGGCCCTAACGAATACAAGCATGCTGGTGGAAGGTGAACGGATCATTACATCAACTTCGAGACTCAATCGGCACCAGCATATGAAGATGGATGCAGACAAATATATCATGACCCCTACCCATGTCCTCTTTGATTCCAATTTACCTCTGGCAGGTTCCTTTAAAGACAGGAAAGAATATTATCTGGAGAACTTTATCATGAAGGGAAGCACCGTCATCTTCACCCCTGTCAGGGTCCAATTTGAACGGCAGCTTGAAGAAAAGCTGAAACAGGCAAAAAATGAGCTGCTGGACAGTCCGATAGACTTTGTCCTTGGCATCTCCATTCCGTTAAGGCTGCTGAAACCCCAATTCATCCGCAAGTGCAAAAAAATGAAGATTCCGGCAATCTTTCTTGAAATCGAAGATATAGGCAGCCTGGAGACAATCCCGTGGGGTTGGATCAAGGAAGCATTGTTTCCATACAACTGTCCGATCATCCCGTTATTTTCAGAAAGCCAACACAAAAAAGAGAAGCAGCAACAGCTTAATGCCTGGAGCAATTTGATGAAAAAGGAGAAGGTTCCCGCTTTATACGAAGGATTGAAAGATGGCTTCCCGGTTTCAAGATCGGTTTTAAAAAAGACCGGTATCTTTCCAGGAAAATCGAATCTGCACAGTGGCGGGGAAGTCAGCTATAACCTCTATAATATTGATGCAGAAACAAAACATCGTGATGAACAGGGGTTATTTTTTCAGTCCAAGCATTTAGTGGTGACTGTGGACAAAGGAAAAGTTATTCGTGCAGGAAAAGAGGTTTATTATCGGCCAGGAAAGGGAGAGAATGTTATAATCAAGACACCAGGGTTTTTTACTGATAACTACTGAAAAAACGTTAGGGTTCTGTTCAATGTAAGGAAAACAGACAGTGCCTAATTTTAAGGATAGGATGATAGCAATGGTCGCAGTAAACGAAATAACCAGTCTTATAGAAAATGGACAGCTTGATAAGGCTATGTCTGCCTATAAGGAGATTCTTGAGCAAGGCAATGATGAAGAGAAATTTCTTCTTTCCGAAGAGCTTTTTCGTTTCGGATTTATGGAAGAAACAGAGGCTTTGATTGAAAGTTTATTGAAAAACTATCCTGATGAGGGCGAACTCCATGTCCTGCTGGCAGAAACAAGAATTGAACTCGGCAAAGAGGAAGAGGCTATGCTTTCTCTTGAAAAGGTAGGCAAAGATGATCCTGCTTTTCCCCAGGCACTTCTTCTGTTGGCTGATTTATATCAAATGGAAGGTCTCTTTGAAGTGAGTGAAAACAAACTTCTCGAGGCTAAAAGAATCCTACCGGATGAAACGGTGATTGATTTTGCTTTGGGCGAACTTTATGCTCATCAGGGGAAGCTTGCGGAAGCGATCCAATATTACGAAACGGTCCTAAAAGTACATGAAGAAATCGGCGGGGTAAACATCAACCAGAGGCTGGCTGAAATGTTAAGCGCCGGGGGATCATTTGAAGAAGCGCTTCATTTTTACGACATAGCCCTTGAACAAAAGCTGGAAATCAATACTTTATTCGGTTATGCTTTTACAGCACTGCAGGCTGGCTATAATAAAACAGCGATCGAAAAGTTCGAGGAATTGAAGACTCTCGACCCTGAATATCACTCACTATACCTCTATCTTGCCAAAGCCTATGAACGCGAAGAAATGGCAGAGGAAGCGTTTGAAGCTGTCAAACAGGGTATCGAGCAGGATGAATATAATAAGGATCTTTACTTTTATGGCGGGAAGCTTGCCCTTAAGCTTCCGGATGAAGAATCTGCCGAGACAATGATCCGTGAGGCCATTGCGCTTGACCCGGGATTCATGGAAGGCGTTCTAGTGCTGAACAAGCTTTTGTTGAAGCAGGAGCGGTATGAGGATGTTCTGGAGCTGATTGGTGCAGCGGATTACAATGAAGAAGAGGAACCGCAAATCCTTTGGGACGCAGCTATAGCATATCAGCATATTGAAGATTATTCACAGGCATTAAACAAATACCAACTAGCATATACTTTCTTTAAAGACAACAAAGAATTTTTGTCAGACTACGGATATTTTTTGATTGAAGAAGGAAAAATGGACGACGCCGCCGAAATTCTAAGTATGTTAGTTGAAAAGGAACCTGGCAATGAAGAATTCCGTGAAATGCTGGAGCGTTTGACGGGAAATCAGTAACCGAAAAAAATTTGAGTTATGCAGAGGAGGGATTCAAAAATGACAACCCCTGTATCTGTCAACGAGAAAAAGGATTTTATCCGCTGGTTTTTGAACCATTATCAGCTGAAAAGGCGGGAATGTGTTTGGATCCTTAACTACTTGATGAGCCATGATCAGCTGATGGAAAAGGTACACTTTGTGGATAATGCCCAGCATTGCCCTAGGGGATTAGTGATGTCGACACATTGCGTGGATGAGGTGCCATTCCGGTTCTTCAAAGAAAACGTGATGACGACCGACGCTGAGAAGTCTTTTCATGATATTCGTTTGAACAGGGAAGAAGAAATCTACATCCAACTGAATTTCCATGCTTCAAACAAAGCCCATCAGTTTGCGGCCGTACTGGAAGAAAACCCGTATATGCCGGGGCAGCTCCAAATCAGTGAAAGCGACAAAATGGTGGCAGAAAGATTTCTGGAGGAAAGCATCCACAATTTCCAGAAAGACAAATTGTTATCCCTGATTGACCAGGCGCTGGACAGCCAGGACCAGGAAGCCTTCGAACATCTTACAGAGCAATTAAAAAAATTAGGTGCAGTCAATTCTTTATAGCTTGCTTAAATTAGCAGGCTTTTTATTTTGCTTGTTTTTAATGGTATTGGCATTTTGAGTTTTAAGGAGGTAACCCTTGGGCAAGAGATCGTTGGAAAGCAGGGGGATTGGCTGAAGAGGGAGTGACTTCGGACAAAGTAACGATTGGAAGTCGAGATATTGTCCGAAGCTGGGCAACTTCGTACAAAATTACGGGAAGCGGCCGTCAAATTGTCTGAAGTAGTGGTGACTTCGGACAAAATAACGATCGGAAGTCGAGATATTGTTCGAACCTGGGGTAACTTCGGAAAAAACTAAGGGAAGCAGCTGTCAATTTGTCTGAAGTAAGGGTGACTTCGGACAAAGTACCGATCGGAAGTCGAGATATTGTCCGAACCTGAGGCAACTTCGGACAATACAACGGGAAGCCGCCGTCAAATTGTCTGAAGTAGGATTGACTTCTACAGAAATGACTGACACTCATCCTATTTCAGTCACTTATATAAGGTTATACCGTGAAAATAATTAGACCGGCCTACGATTCGAAAACTGTTTTTAATCATGATATTATAGAATGGATGTAAACAATGGGTTTTTGATTGAAAAAGATGGAGATCTCATGTTTATGATTCAAGCCTAATTGAAAGATGGAGTTGGTGTTATGAAATGGGTGGCAGCAGATGTTGAAATGTATCAAAAAGCTGCTGAGTACGTTGATACGGCAATCGTCCCGCTATTGCCAGTATCATTTGGCGAGGACATGAAACAAAATGCTTCAATGGCTGAGTTCACAAGAATCCTTACATCTCAGCTGGAAAAGCAGTTTCGAGGGCGGATTTTCCTATTGCCTGATTTTGTGTACATAAAGGAAGATGAGGGTAGCCAGGACGCTTTGAAGAATTGGGAAAATACTCTATTGGACAAGCATTTCAATCACATTTTTTATGTAACGTCTGACAGTCGCTGGAGGCAGCGAGAGAAAGACCTGAAAGGAAGTGTCCTATGGATTCCTTCCTTGTCTCTGGACCAGATGCCGGACGAGCAAAAGGTAGCGATCGTGGATGGTCAAGTTAAGCAATTATTATCTTTGTTCACTGAGAAATGGGATGAAAAATAGCCCTGTGTTATTTTTATCACTGCGAAAAATGTTTTCACCATAGTATTATATTGATTTTGTAATGAGATTGATATATCATGGTTATGTCCTAGTTTTAAAATGTGTTTAAATTATGTCCGTTGGGGACTTAACTTGGTAATAGAGGGGGGAATAACGTGAGTAAGCATCGTGTTTCAAGACGTCAATTCTTAAACTATACTCTAACAGGTGTAGGCGGTTTCATGGCTGCGGGGATGCTGATGCCAATGGTTCGCTTTGCCGTCGATCCTGTGCTAAAGGGTGAAGACGCGGGAGATTTCATCGCGACTCCATTGAAGATCGCAGATATTAATGCTGAACCGCAAAAAGTAAACTTTAAATTCAAACAAAAAGATGCATGGTATGAATCTGAAGAAACAGGAACAGCCTGGGTTTTCAAAAGTGAAGCCGGGGACATCGTTGCCTTGTCGCCAGTGTGTAAACACCTTGGATGTGTTGTAGACTGGGGTACTGACAAGGAGCATCCTGAACAGTTCTTCTGTCCTTGCCACTATGGCCGTTATGAAAAAGATGGAACCAATGTTCCTGGTACACCGCCGTTGGCACCATTGGATGTGTATCCGACAAAAGAAAAAGATGGTTTCCTTTATGTAGGAAAAGCTCAACCACGAAAGGGGGCGTAATCATTGTTAAACAAAATTTACGATTGGGTAGATGAGCGTTTGGATATTACGCCTTTGTGGCGCGATATCGCAGACCATGAGGTACCTGAGCACGTTAACCCGGCGCATCACTTTTCTGCGTTCGTGTACTGCTTTGGCGGTCTGACGTTTTTCATCACAGTCATCCAGATTCTTTCCGGTATGTTCCTGACAATGTATTATGTTCCGGACATCAAGAATGCCTGGGAATCTGTGTACTATCTTCAAAATCAAGTAGCGTTTGGACAAATTGTCCGCGGAATGCATCACTGGGGTGCGAGTCTTGTCATCGTCATGATGTTCTTACATACGCTTCGCGTGTTCTTCCAGGGCGCTTATAAGAAACCTCGTGAATTGAACTGGATTGTCGGAGTATTGATTTTCTTCGTAATGTTGGCTCTTGGCTTGACAGGATACCTGCTTCCATGGGATATGAAAGCATTATTCGCAACCAAGGTTACATTGCAGATTGCAGAAGCTGTCCCATTGATTGGGCCATACATTAAAATTCTGCTATCCGGACATTCAACAATCGTTGGTGCCCAAACCTTGACACGTTTCTTTGCGATTCACGTATTCTTCCTGCCTGCTGCACTATTAGGCTTAATGGGAGCACACTTCCTGATGATTCGTAAGCAAGGTATTTCTGGTCCATTGTAAAATTTGAATGAAACGTTGCGCGAATTGAGATTCGTTCAACGATACGGAAAAAGGAGGGGATCGCTCGATGCATCGTGGTAAAGGTATGAAGTTCGTAGGAGACTCACGTGTCCCTGCAGAACGCAAGCCTAATATTCCGAAAGATTACTCGGAATACCCTGGCAAAACGGAAGCGTTTTGGCCTAACTTCCTATTGAAAGAATGGATGGTTGGTGCTGTTTTCTTAATCGGATACTTGAGCTTGACCATTGCTCACCCGTCTCCGCTTGAAAGGATTGCCGATCCTACAGATACGGCGTATATTCCATTGCCAGACTGGTATTTCTTATTCTTATATCAATTGCTGAAATATTCTTATGCTTCAGGTCCATATACTGTAATTGGAGCTATGGTAATCCCGGGACTAGCATTCGGTGCATTACTTCTGGCGCCATTTATTGACCGCGGCCCTGAGCGCCGTCCATCAAAGCGTCCACTTGCTACAGGCTTCATGCTATTGGCAATCGCTTCAATTTTCTACCTTACTTGGGAATCAGTTGCTACCCATGACTGGGAAGCTGCAGAGAAACAGGGGCAGATTGTGGATGTAGAAATCGATAAGAATTCTGATGGATATCAGATTGCCCAGGCACAGACATGTACTTCCTGCCATGGCGGGGAGCTTGCCGGCGGTGCAGCAGCACCGAGCCTGCTTGAAACAAAATTGAACGCTGAAGAAATCGCAGATGTTGCCAAGAATGGTAGAGGAAACATGCCTGCAGTTTTCAAAGGAACGGATGAGGAACTTAAGACACTATCTGAGTTCATCGACGGTCTTAGCGAATAATACTGAAAAGAACCTGTAACGAAACTTGCAGGTTCTTTTTTATTGGAAAAGAACCCTGAAGAACTTGGTTTATTTTCAATAAACTGTAATAATAGTGATAGAAAAAAAAGGGAATGGAGTAGTCGTATGATTAAAAAAATATATCCTTTGCTAGGCAGCAGGTCCATACTCTGGCATTTATTTTGGGTAAATGTCCTGGGTACCGCTTACGGGTACTATTGGTATAAATGGCAGCTGGTCGATACGCCGCCGCGCTTCTTGCTTTTTGTCCCAGATAGTCCAACGGCCAGCTTGTTTTTTGTATTCGTACTGGGTGCTTTTCTGATGGGGAGGAACTGGCCGCTGATGGAAGCGTTGGCAATCGTCAGCCTTGTCAAATATGGCCTGTGGGCTGTGGTCATGAATTTGATGGTGTACTTCGTCTCTGGACAGCTGGATTGGATTGGACTAATGCTAATGGCTTCACATTTTGCCATGGCAGTGGAAGGAGTCCTATATGCTCCTTTCTATCGGATGAAACCGTGGCATCTGATCGTTGCAGCTGTGGTCGTCCTGCATAATGAAATCATCGATTATGTTTTTGGTATGATGCCAAGGTACCATACACTAGATTTATATATGGACCAGATAGGGTACTTTACCTTCTGGCTGAGTATTTTTTCGATTGCGGTTGGATATTACTTCGGACTAAGGCCGGGCCGCTTCTCTCTTTCTCTAAAAAGATCAAGATAACCCCTGAATTTTGGTCTAACCTTGTCCACCCCTTCATACATTTTAATAGTATTTAGAGGGGGGACAGGAATGAAAGCAAAATTTATTTTATTATTTTCGGTGCTGATGTTGATCGCGCCGTTCGCAGCATATGCCGAACCACAGTCGCCTGTAGAAGAATTGGACAATATATCAGACCAGGCATTGCAGATGGTCAAGCTTCATCGTTATGATGATGCAAACAGGCTGCTGGAGCATTTTTCAGAAGAGTTTTTGCTGGTGACAGGGAATGGCCGTCCGTTTAGCATGGATGAATTGCGCATTATTACAGTCGCACATGATGAGGCATTGGAGGCAGTAGCCAATGGTGATCTTGGACATGCTGAAAGAATGAACAGGGTGACAAAATTCCGGCTGGTGATTGATGCGATCGCTTCTACCCACCAACCGTTATGGGCTGAAATGGAAGACCCGATCATGACTGTTTTTAATGATATGAAAACTGCTGCCTATGAAGGTGACAACGATCAATTCGACAGTAATCTTAATTCGTTCCTTGCACTTTATAATGTCATTCACCCAAGCATGAAAATAGATATCAATCCGGAAAGAATCCAAAAAGTCGATGCAAAAGTAAGCTTTATTGACCAGTACCGGCCGCAAGTCCTTCAGGAAGCTTCAAGCAGGGAAGAACTGGAGGCGCTCGAATCGGATTTACAAAATATCTTTGATGATATGACTGAAGATGAAGCAGATCCGTCACTATGGTGGGTCATGATTTCGACCGGCAGCATCATCATCCTTACATTGTCTTATGTGGGCTGGAGAAAATATAAAGGGAACAGTGAGAAAACAAAGGAAGTCCAAAAAGAACGAAAAAATTGACACCCTATTGAAGTATTAATAAAATAGTAATAACAGCTAGAATTGTAAGAGGAGGTAACAGATGTATCTCATTTATTTCGCGATTATAATCTTGATCCCGCTTTGGGCTCAATTCAAGGTAAAAGGGGCATACAAAAAGTACTCACAAGTGTCTTCTTCATCCCAGATGACAGGGGCGGAAGTTGCACGTAAGATTTTGGATGATAACGGTTTGTATAATGTGGGTGTTGAGGAAACCAGAGGTTATTTAAGTGACCACTATGACCCGCGTGCCAAAGTTGTCCGCTTATCATCTGGAAACTTTTTCGGCCATTCCGTTGCAGCGGCCGCAATCGCTGCCCATGAAGTTGGCCATGCCATCCAGGATGCCGAGGATTATGCATTCCTCCGATTCCGCCATGCACTTGTTCCAGTGGCAAGTCTTGGTTCAAACTTCTCATGGATCCTGATCCTGATCGGAATTTTTGCGAACTTAAGCGGAATGCTCCTGCTCGGAATTCTTTTCATGGCAGCTGCCGTTGTATTCCAGGTCATCACATTACCGGTCGAATTCAACGCTTCCAACCGTGCGATGGATCAAGTAGTTTCAGCTGGAATCATCCGCAATGATGAAGAAAGAGAAACGAAAAAAGTCTTGAATGCAGCAGCTTTGACCTATGTAGCAGCCGCAGCTGTAGCGGTTCTGGAGCTGGTGCGTCTAGTAATGATCTATACTGGGATGACTAGTGAAGACTAAAAAAAAATCCGGACTTCTCCGGATTTTTTTTTGTGAGATAAGAAAGTATAATATCGACTTTGAGAATAGTCCAGCTCCAGCGCTTAGCCCCTCGAGAAGTTTCGGTCCGCCCAATGAAGTCAAAAGAACGACTTCACTGGGCGGACCTCCAACGCTTGTCGGGGCTGACCAAGGCGCTTGCGCTTTTTATCTTTCTAAAGGAAGTTTATTCTCATCAAGTGTGAATCCTTCGCCAAGGACATCATGGACGACGGTAACAGAGACGAAAGCGTGTGGATCCACTGAGTTAATCACATTCTTTAGGCGGACGATTTCGTTTTTCGCAACCACACAGTAAAGGACATCCCTTTCTGCCTTCGTATAGGAACCAACGGCTTTTAAGCTGGTGACTCCCCGGTCCATTTCCTTCATCACTTTCGCAGCAATCTCTTCGTTTTTATCGGAAATGATCATGGCGCCTCTTGCAGCGTAAGCACCTTCCTGCATGAAGTCAATTACCCTGGCTCCGACAAATACGACGACAAGCGTATACATGGCTTCCCGATAGTTTAGGTATGTAATAAGTGATAGTGTGATGACACCAAAGTCGAACATGAACATCGTCCGGCCCATTGTCCACCCGAAATATTTCTGGGCAAGCCTTGCGATGATGTCAACTCCGCCAGTCGTCCCGCCGTAGCGGAAAATGATTCCGAGTCCGATTCCAATAAAGACCCCTGCAAACAGAGCTGCTAAAAACAAATCTTCATACAAAGGCATGTCGATTTGGTACTTTTGAAAGATCGCCAAAAATACCGAAACACCTACAGTTCCAATAATGGTGTATATAAAAACACTCCGTCCAAGAAGCTTCCAGCCGAGGAAGAACAAAGGCAGATTCAGCAGCAGGTTCGTGATGGAAGGGGACCAGCCAAATACGAAATACAGCAAGAGTGTAATCCCCGTAAAACCGCCTTCTGCAAGATTGTTCTGCATATTGAAATGAACGAGGCCGAACGAAAAAATAGCGGCACCAAACAAAATGAACAAGATGTTTTTAATTTTCAGGCCGTTAAGCAAATGAATTCCCTCCTAGTGGCAGGAATAAAATCTCCTGACTAAAGCGCTTATATTATATAAAATATAGCAAGCAAGGGCAATCTTTTACAGGAGGGGCAATAAGAGTCGGAATTTTCTATGTTTCCTGCCGTGTTTTCAAGGAGTATCCAAAGCGGGAATTCTTTGATTGGGAGAGAAAGTAAAGCTGCGAAAAGAAAAGCAGCTTGTCCAGTAATTTCCGCCTGGGCAGAAAAAATAACTCGAAATAAAAATATTTGTCAAAGCTACTCTGTTAAGCTAACATCGATATAGAAAAGCATACATAAAAAGGTTGGGTGAGTTTCTTGAGTAATAAGACGATGAAAGAACTCCAGCAGGAAGTCGACGCATATATAAGCCAGTTTAAAGAAGGCTATTTCAGTCCACTTGCTTTGACGGCACGCATGACTGAGGAACTAGGTGAGCTGGCCCGGGAAGTCAACCATTACTATGGAGAAAAGCCTAAGAAAAAAGAGGAAGATGAAAAAACAATTGAAGAAGAGTTGGGAGATATGCTGTTCGTCATGATTTGCTTTGCCAACTCGTTGAATATAGACCTTGAAGAAGCACACAACAGGGTCATGGAAAAATTCAATACAAGGGATAAAGATCGCTGGACAAGGAAAGACAGCTAAAAGGAGAGGGATTCTATTGGAAAAAGTTAAAATTGTCATTGCAGGACCACGGGGAAGGATGGGGAAAGAGGCCGTCAATCTCGTCCTTGGAACGGAAGCGTATGAACTGGTGGGAGCAGTCGACCGAAAACATGAAGGACTCAGAGTGGGTGAACTCGATGGTTTCCCGGAAAGTGACGCAATGATCTACACTGATTTCGAAAAATGTCTCCAGGAGACAGAACCAGATGTTCTGATTGACCTGACCACTCCTGAAGTGGGAATGTTCCATACAAGAACAGCCCTGAAATACAAAGTCCGTCCTGTAGTGGGTACAACTGGTTTTTCTGATGAAGATCTTGCTGAACTTGAGAAGCTGTGTGCTGGACAGGAAACAGGCTGTATCATTGCGCCAAACTTTGCTGTCGGGGCTGTTTTGATGATGAAATTTTCACAAATGGCCGCAAAGTATTTCAATGATGTAGAAATCATTGAGCTTCATCACGACCAGAAGCTTGATGCGCCTTCCGGGACTGCAGTGAAAACAGCACAGATGATTTCTGATGTCAGGGAAGCAAAAAAACAGGGGCACCAGGACGAAAAAGAAACACTAAAGGGAGCCCGCGGTGCCGATTATGAAGGGATGCATATCCATTCTGTGAGACTGCCTGGCCTGATTGCCCACCAGCAGGTTCTGTTCGGCGCTCATGGACAAACACTCACAATCCGCCATGATTCCTATAATCGCAGCTCTTTTATGTCAGGAGTAAAACTCGCTGTTGATACTGTCATGAAAATGGATGCTTTTGTTTATGGATTAGAGAATATCATCGAATAGGGGAGAGCTTATGAATATTGCCTTAATCGCCCATGATAAGAAAAAGGATGATTTAGTAGGGTTTACAGTCGCATACAAAGAAATCTTTGAAAAACATACATTATTTGCGACGGGTACCACTGGTTTGAGGATTATTGAAGCAACCGGGTTAGAGGTTCAGAGATTCCAATCAGGTCCGCTAGGAGGAGACCAGGAAATCGGCGCCCGAATCGCGAACAATCTAATGGACGCTGTATTTTTTTTCAGGGATCCGCTGACGGCCCAGCCCCATGAACCTGATGTCACTGCCCTCGTCCGTCTTTGTGATGTATACGCAGTACCCCTGGCAACCAATATGGGAACCGCCGAAATACTCGTAAAAGGGATCGAGCGTGGCGATCTTGATTGGAGAAACCTAGTGAAAGAGAAATCTGGTGATGAAAATGGAAGCAATCAAGCTTGATATACTGGCTTTTGGCGCCCACGCAGATGATGTTGAAATTGGCATGGGCGGCACGATCGCCAAATTTGCTGATAAAGGAAAAGTAATTGGAATTTGTGATTTAACAAAAGCAGAAATGTCTTCTAATGGGACGGTAGAAATAAGGAAGAAAGAAGCGAGAAGGGCGGCGGATATCCTTGGAGTTCGTGACAGGGAAACACTTGACCTTCCGGATAGAGGCCTGTTCCTTAAGGATGAATACATAAAGGAAATCGTTAGAGTGATTAGGCGGAATCGCCCGGAATTGGTGTTTGCACCCTATTTTGATGACCGTCATCCTGACCATGGCAGCTGTGCGCGCCTTGTCGAGGAGGCGGTCTTTTCAGCAGCCGTAAGAAAATATGATGAACAGTCAGGGCTGGATGCCCACAGGCCGAAAGCCTTATATTTCTATATGATCAATGGTTTTCATAAGCCTGATTTCGTTGTGGATATATCTGATTTTATGGATAAGAAAATTGATGCCCTCAATGCTTATGAAAGCCAGTTCAAGAAAAGTGACTCTACTTTTGAAACACCGCTTGTGAACGGTTATATCGAAACAGTTGAGGCTCGTGAAAGATTATTCGGCAAGGAAGCAGGCGTGAGTTTTGCTGAAGGCTTCATGTCAAAAAAACCACTGCTGATTGATAACGATTTGTTAGGGGAAGGAAAATGAAGAAACTTAAAATTGGCATCACCTGTTATCCGACAGTAGGAGGTTCAGGTGTTGTCGCGACAGAGCTTGGAAAGCTGCTGGCAGAAAAAGGTCATGAAATTCATTTCATCTCCTCGAGTCTTCCTTTCCGGCTGAAAAAGATGTATCGAAATATTTACTCGCATGAGGTGGAAGTCAATCAATACTCCGTGTTTCAATATCCTCCATATGATATCGCGCTGGCAAGTAAAATAGCTGAGGTAGCCGTTTTGGAGAATTTGGATGTTCTGCATGTACATTACGCTATTCCGCACGCTGTCTGTGCGATCCTGGCACGCCAGATGAGCGGAAGGGATTTGAAAATCGTCACAACCCTCCATGGAACCGATATAACCGTGCTTGGATATGACCCATCACTGACTGACGCCATCCGATTCGGGATCGAAAAGTCTGACTATGTGACAGCCGTTTCTGAATCATTGATTCAACAAACTTACGAATTAATCAAACCAAAGAAAGAAATTGACTGTGTGTACAATTTTATCGATACTCGCGTTAACAAACGAGTTGACTCGTCCGACCTAAGGGATGAGTACGGGATTCTCCCAGATGAAAAAGTAATCATCCACGTTTCCAACTTCCGTCCTGTCAAAAGAGTGCCAGATGTGATCAAGGCGTTTGCAGGGATTGCCGAGAAGCTGCCGGCAAAGCTATTGCTTGTCGGGGACGGTCCTGAAATGAAGAAGGTATGCAGCCTGGCCAGCGAGCTGGGGATTCGGGATCGGGTATTGCTGCTTGGAAAACAGGAAAGGGTAGAGGAACTTTATTCATTGAGTGACTTAATGCTTCTTTTATCTGAAAAAGAAAGTTTTGGACTAGTAGCGCTTGAAGCAATGGCGTGCGGTGTACCCTGCATCGGCACAAATGTTGGTGGCATTCCGGAAGTAATTGTCGATGGTATGACAGGCTATATTTGTGAACTGGGAAATATAGCCGAAATCTCGGAAAAGGCAATAGAAATCCTATCAAACCCTGAAGTTCTTAACCGTTTTGCAGCAAATTCCCTGCAACGGGCAGAAAAGGATTTCAGCGCTGAACAAATCGTATCAGAATACGAAAATATTTATTATAGCCTGCTGGAGAATGATGAAGATGATTCCAAATCCATTTAAAGAGGCAGCGCCCGTACTTGAAGTGATTGAAAATGCTGGTTTTGAGGCTTATTTTGTAGGTGGATCTGTCAGGGACCACCTTCTTGGCCGTTCAATAGCTGATGTTGACATTGCGACTTCCGCTTTGCCGGAGGAATTGAAGCGGATTTTCAGCAAGACCGTTGATGTTGGGATTGAGCATGGTACCATTCTGGTCCATCACGGCGGGAACCATTATGAAGTTACCACCTTTCGGTCTGAAGCAGGTTATTCTGACTTTAGAAGACCTGATACCGTTTCTTTTATCCGCTCCCTGAATGAGGATCTTCAGCGCCGCGATTTTACAATGAATGCCATGGCCATGGCTAAAGATGGCCATATCATCGATCCTTTTGCCGGAAGGGATGCAATCGACCAAAAGATTATTGTCACTGTGGGTAATCCGGATGAGCGGTTTGGCGAAGATGCATTGAGGATGCTTAGGGCAGTCAGGTTCCAGGCCCAATTATCCTTTTCAATCGAGCAGCAGACTTTTGAATCGCTGGCAGCTCATAGCCATCTGCTCCAGAACATAGCTGTAGAACGTAAATTAGTGGAATTTGAGAAATTGCTGCAGGGACCGGGAAGGCAAGAAGCAGTCATGCTTCTGGCTAAAAGCGGAATGTCTGAGTATTTGCCTGGTATGAAAGGGAAGAATGGGCAACTGATGAGTTTTTCATCACATTTGACACCCGAGCTTGAACTCGCAGAGTTATGGGTACTTCTCTTGTTTGAATTAGGGCTATCAGGAAAAGGAATTGACGGTTTCCTGAGGGGATGGAAGCTGCCTGTCCAGAAAATCAAGAAGTATAAGCAGATTCATTCATTGCTTTTATATCGTCTTGAAAACCAATGGAGTCTGGAATCCGTCTATAAGGCCGGACTGGATGATGCCATCAGCGCGGAAAAAGTGTATGGGACCCTGCGTGAACATGGAAGTAATCCGGAAGGGATCACTCTATTGTATGACATGCTCCCTATCCAGAATCGCCAGCAATTAGCTGTTTCTGGGAACGATGTGATGACATGGATGGAAAAACAGCCAGGCCCGTGGCTGCGGCAAACTCTTGATGAAATCGAACGGTCTGTAATCTATGGCAAAGTGCCAAACGAGAAGGAGCAAATAAAGGAATGGCTGAACGCGTCCAATCAGAAATCAGGAAAAAATTGATCGATGCTTTTACCAATAATGAATCGGAGTATTTATCGGGACAAAAGCTGGCAGACATCGCCGGATGTTCCAGGACAGCAGTGTGGAAACAAATAGAAGAACTTCGCAAGGAAGGATTCCAGTTCGAGGCAGTAAGGAAAAAAGGCTACAAGATCGTTTCAATCCCTGTGGATATGACAGCAGATAAAATTACTCTCGGCTTGAAGACAGAAATCCTGGGAAGGAATCTGCACTACCATGACAGCGTGGAGTCGACTCAGAAAATTGCCTATAAACTGGCTTATGAAAATGCCGAAGAAGGAACGGTCGTCATAGCAGAAGAGCAAACAGCAGGCAGAGGAAGAATGGACCGTAAATGGCATTCACCCAAATACACGGGAATCTGGATGAGCGTCCTGCTCCGCCCAAAAATCCCAATCCAGAAAGCACCGCAGCTCACACTGATCACCGCAGTTGGTGTTGTACAGGCCATAGAAGAAGTAACCGGTTTATTGCCGGAAATAAAATGGCCAAACGATATCATGATAAACGGAAAAAAAATAACTGGAATCCTTACTGAACTTCAGGCGGAGTCAGACCGCATCAATTCTGTCATTATTGGTATTGGTATCAATGTCAATTCTCTGGAAGAGGATTTCCCGGAAGAAATACGGCCAATCGCTTCTTCCCTTGCGATCGAGACAGGCAGGACAATTAACAGGGAAGAATTGATCAGGGCAATACTTGAAAAATTGGAAAAGCTTTATTTTCTTTATCTGGAAAAAGGCTTTTTACCGATAAAGTTGATGTGGGAAAGTTATGCTGTCAGCATTGGCAAACAGATCATTGCCCGCACGATTACGGGGGAAATCAGGGGGAAAGCCACTGGAATCACAGAAGATGGTGTTCTCTTGATTGAAGATCCTGCTGGCGCTGTCCACCATATTTATTCTGCAGATATCAAAATTGACGGATAATTCCATTATGTAGCCAAAAAAGCAGTCTTTTGTTATAATCAATCTGGGCGGTATCGAGAGAACTGCACCTGGAGTGATGATAAAATAAAAATAGTTCTGCCTGGATCCGATTGCGGACTGGGACAGAGGGATGAAACAAATGCAGGCTTCAAAGGGTCCTTCTGGCATAGATGGGTCCTTTTTTAGTGTCTCGCATTGATGGATTGTTTTATCTCCTCTTCAGAAAAGGAGGAAATGAAATGAAACAAACAACGGATTTCTTGAAAATGAAGCAAAGTGACAGCAAGATTGTCATGGTGACAGCCTATGACTACCCATCAGCAAAGCATGCTGAACAGGCAGAAGCTGACATGATTCTCGTTGGAGATTCATTGGGCATGGTCGTGCTGGGGTATGATTCCACGATTCCGGTGACAATGGAGGATATGGTCCACCATTCAAAAGCCGTCCGGCGCGGAGCAGGCAATACATTCATTGTTGTCGATTTGCCATTTATGAGCTATCATCTGTCAATCAAAGACACTTTATTAAATGGTGCCAGAATCATGCAGGAGACTGGGGCAAATGCCGTGAAACTAGAGGGTGCTGACGAGGTTATAAATCATATCAGCGCACTTACGAAGGCGGGAATACCTGTTGTTGCACATCTTGGCTTGACACCGCAATCTGTTGGTGTACTTGGCGGATACAAAGTCCAGGGGAAAAATGCGGACGCTGCCAAAAAGCTGATGGAGGATGCAAAAAAATGTGAAGAAGCAGGTGCATTTGCCGTTGTGCTCGAATGTGTTCCAAAGCAGCTGGCTGAACAAATCAGCAAAGGTCTTTCAATCCCGACAATCGGTATTGGAGCTGGTGCTGAAGTCGACGGCCAGGTACTTGTCTATCATGACATCATCACGTATGGAGTGGACCGAGTCCCGAAATTCGTGAAACAATATACGAATGTGAATGAACAAATTACCGCAGGGCTTAGTGCCTATGTTTCCGAAGTGAGGCATAAAGCATTCCCGGAAGATAAGCATACATTTACGATGAAAGAAGAAGAATTGCAGGCATTGTACGGAGGAAGAGAATGAAAATCATCAGTACGATTACAGAAATGCAGCAACAAATGCAAAAATTAAAGTCTGAAGTCAACAGCATTGGCTACGTGCCAACCATGGGATTCCTGCATGAAGGGCATATGTCCTTGATGAAAAGGGCACGTCAGGAAAATGAAGTTGTGGTTCTGAGCATATTCGTGAATCCTCTCCAATTCGGCCCTGATGAGGATTTGGATGCCTATCCGCGTGATTTTGAACGTGATCACAGGATTGCCGAGGCTGAGGGGGTAGATTATATCTTCTATCCTTCAGCAGAAGAAATGTATCCGAATAATGCTTCTGTTAAAGTTTCCGTTGTTGATAGGACGAATGTACTTTGCGGCAAATCCAGACCAGGGCATTTTGACGGCGTTGCAACGGTGTTGATCAAGCTTTTCAATATCGTTCAGCCTACAAGGGCTTATTTTGGCCTGAAGGATGCCCAGCAGGTCGCTGTGGTTGAAGGCTTGGTCCATGATTTTAATTTCCCGATTGAATTGGTTCCGCTAGATATAGTCAGGGAAGAGGATGGTCTTGCCAAAAGTTCTCGAAATGTCTATCTGAATGAACAGGAAAGAGAACAGGCACCAGAGCTTAATAAAAGCCTTCTTTTGGCAAAAGCTGCCGTTGAGAGCGGCGAGCGGAATCCAGCAAAGGTTGCCGATATGATGAAGAACCATGTTAACGAAAATACATCTGGAATAGTCGATTATATTGAAATCTACTCTTATCCAGAGCTGCAGTCTCTGAAGGAATTGACAGGCAGGATCATCATCGCAATGGCAGTCAAGTTTTCGAAAGCCAGATTGATCGACAATATCATTTTAGATGTAGAATAACTTTATAGGGGGAGTACATTCCATGTTCCGCACCATGATGAACGGAAAAATACATCGAGCCAGAGTAACTGAGGCAAATTTGAATTATGTAGGCAGCATCACAATCGACAGCAATATACTTGACGCAGTCGGTATGGTCCCAAACGAAAAGGTACAAATCGTCAATAATAACAATGGCGCCCGTTTCGAAACATATATTATCCCTGGGGAAAGAGGAAGCGGGGTAGTATGTCTGAATGGAGCAGCAGCCCGTCTTGTCCATGAAGGCGATGTTGTCATCATCATTTCCTATGCGCTCATTCCTGAAGAGAAGGTAGCAACCCATCAGCCGAAAGTTGCACTGATGGATGAAAACAACCGGATCGTAGAAATGATACACGCTGAACCTGAGAAAACGGTATTTTTATAAAGCCAGAAAACTCCCGACCCTCGGGAGTTTTTTCATACATATTTCTCAAGGCTTATATAAACGAAATTATGACATAAAGATATTATATTGGTGATACTAGAATTAATAGATGGAATAAAATTCATAAAAATATTGAAGCTTGTTTTTACTTAAATTGTTAAAAGCAACTTGGTATAAAAACGGTCTGAAAAAATACCGTAAGCTCCTGCTTTCACTTTCATATTTTTTGTGATACGGTTTTGTTTGACTGAATGTTAGAGGTGTATTGAAAAATGAGCCAAAAATTTGTTGTGGTCGATTTAGAGACTACGGGTAATTCACCAAAAAAGGGTGACCGGATTATACAGTTTGGAGCAGTTGTGATTGAGGATGGCCGAATTACCGGCCAATACTCTTCTCTTCTTAATCCATTGCAGAAAGTACCCGTATTCATTGAAGAACTGACAGGCATTTCTGATTCAATGGTAAAGGATGCCCCATTATTTGAGGAAATCGCTCCACAGGTTTCTGATTTGCTAGAAGACGCTTATTTTGTGGCTCATAATGTTTTATTCGACCTTTCCTTTCTGCAGGAAGAATTATTAAATGCAGGCCAGGAAGGTTTTTATGGTCCGGTTATAGATACAGTGGAAATGGCAAGGATCTTGTATCCGACTGCCGATAGTTTTAAATTGACTGACCTTGCTGCAAAGGAGAATCTGCAACACGACCGTCCCCATCAAGCAGATAGTGATGCCCGGGTGACAGCAGAGCTTCTGTTGATCATGCTCGATGCTGTTGAGTCGCTTCCTCTTGTCACAATCAAAGAGCTCGCAAAACTCTCAGAAGGACTGAAGAGCGATCTTCACTTGATATTTGATGAGATATTGAATGTAAAAGAAAGCCGAATTGAACAATTACCTGAGCATTTAGAAGTTTTCCGCGGTATAGCTTTAAGGAAAAAACCCGTGATTGAAAATGATGAACATCAGGCCATTGATTATCCAGAGTCAATGGAAGACAAAAAAGCCTTACTACAAAAAGCTTTTACCGGATATGAAATAAGGCAAGGACAATTTGAGATGATGGACCTTGTATATGATGCGTTCCATAAAAGCGGCCATGCATTGATCGAAGCTGGAACTGGCGTAGGGAAGTCACTCGGTTACTTGATTCCTTCAGCTGTGTTTTCACTAAAAAGAAATAATCGTGTAGTAATCAGTACATATACCACCCAGCTGCAGGAGCAGCTGCTGACGAATGATGTCCCGAAACTGAACAAAGCACTGGGTACAAAGGTGAAGGTTTCGCTGATCAAAGGGAGGAACCACTATATTAATATGGCTCGCTTTGAGCAGTCACTCAGGGAAATTGAAGAGAATTATGATACTGCCCTTACAAAGATGCAAATACTTGTCTGGCTGACTCAAACAGAAACTGGTGACTATGATGAACTCAATTTGTCAAGCGGAGGAATGCTTTACTGGAATAAAGTGAAGAATGAGCGTTCCATCTTCATCAAGACAAAGCACTGGGAGGCATTTGACTTTTATAAAAAGGCCATTGAAAAAGCGCAAAATGCGGATCTCCTCATCACCAACCACTCGATGCTTCTTGCCGACCTGGTGTCAGAAAATGGGCCGTTGCCGGAGTATGAGCATGTTGTCCTTGATGAAGGGCATCAATTCGAAAAGGCAGCGGGCAAATATTTTGGAGAGTCACTCGATTATATGTCAGTCAGGCTGGTGCTGAATCAAATCGGCCTTTACGAACAAAATCAGCTATTCTACAAGCTTGAATCCCTGCTGAATGAGGTTGGCATTCTCAGTGCTGAGCATCATCATACATTTGAAATCAATCAATTGATATCCGATTTACTCTATGAAACCGAGGACCTCTTCAAGCTTGCAGGTACCTATGCAAGGAAGGCGATGAAGAATAAAGTTTCTGGGAGCAAAATCCATGCAAGCATGGTTCCAGACAGGGGAAATCGGATATGGACAGCACTGCGGACAACTGCTGAAAGGGTTTATTTTTATCTTAGAGATTTGATTGAAGCCCTTGAAAAAAGGCTGGAAGATGCGTGGAGAAGCCCGGACAGGTTTTCAACATTGCAAATGGCGGTACTAGAAGAGGTTGTTCAAGCTAAGGAAGATTTGGAGCAATTCCGCACCACGGCCAAAAGGCTATTTACTGATGAGAACAGATATGTCCGGTGGATTGAAGCGGATACAAGGTCAATGCAAAATTCAACGGCCATCTTTTCACGTCCAGTCAATGTTTCCGAATATCTGGAGGAACAATTTTTCTCCAGGAAGAAGAGTGTGGTCGTAACGTCAGCGACTTTATCGGTGAATCATTCCTTCAGCTTCATCAAAAGAGAATTAGGGTTGCAGGAAGTGCTGGTCGAGAAGCACATCCCATCTCCCTTCTCCTATAAGTCACAAGTGAAACTCGTCGTCCCTGATGACTTGCCAGATATTAAATCTGTTTCTGATGATGACTATGTAGCAGCCATTACGGAACATATCATCTCAATTGCAGAAGCGACAAAGGGCAGGATGCTGATTCTGTTCACTTCGAATGAAATGCTGAAAAAGACATACAATCTGATCAAGGAAAGCGGCCTTCTGGAGGATTTTGTCTTGATTGCCCAGGGGATTACAGCAGGCAGCAGGACAAGATTGACGAGGAATTTCAAGCGGTTCGATAAAGCGATCCTGTTTGGGACGAGCAGTTTTTGGGAGGGTGTGGATATACCAGGTGAGGATCTATCATGCTTGATCATCGTCCGGCTTCCTTTTTCGCCCCCTGACGAACCACTTACAGCTGCAAAATGCGGGTTGATAAAGGAGAATGGCGGAAACCCGTTTTCTGAGTTATCCCTGCCGGAAGCGATTCTCCGCTTTAAGCAAGGTTTTGGAAGGCTGATCCGCACTTCCGATGATCGTGGACTGATTTTTGTCTTTGACCGAAGGCTCGTGACGACAAAATACGGAAATGCCTTTTTACGATCAGTGGCTGACGTCCCGGTCGAAAAAAAATCAATAAATGAGATTGTTGATTTGATTCATCATTGGCTGTAGGCCGTTCCCTGGTTTTGCAGCTTCGAGGATCGCAACGGTTCCAGTAACGAACATCCACAACTTAATTGAACAGAGACAACTTTTCAAAAGTCTTTTTATATTTTCAGCTAAATGACGCACTCTAAAGCTAGAAGTAATTGGAGGAGTGTATATGAAGCTGATAATGGCAATCCTTGCCTTCATGAATTGGTACTATTTCCCGTATGAATCTCCTTCAGCTCCTGTCGAGGTGGAGGGAGTGGATGTCAATCTCAAAAGAGATGAATTGGCCATCACTTTTCTTGCTTTGAGCGATGGGGAAGCTGCACTGATCCAATACGCCACCGGCGAAAATATCTTGGTGAATACGGGTGGCAAGGGCACAATGAAGGAACTTGAAAGGCTGCTCGCTCTCTTTCATGTAAAAAACATATCTACAGTGATTTTGACATCAAATTCGGAAATGGAAAACCTTGAGGAAATCATTCGGAAATACAATGTTGGCAAAGTTCTGAGCGGGAAAGCTGGCGAAACTGCACTTATGGAAAAAATGATTCCTGCTGGAGTGAAGGTGGAAAACTGGAAGCGGGGGGATCGGCAAAAGCTTTTGCCTGGCTTGACTGCAGAAGTTGTTTTCGATGGAAGTGAAGAATCTGAGGGGACTGATATTTCCTTTCAATTTTTCCATCATCAAATTTTTTATATGAGTTCTGCAAGCCATCAATCGGAACAGGCTTTTCTTGCTGAGCCATTAAGGAATGTCAATATCATTAAACTGCCCGCTTATGCTGCTAAGGGCTCGTTTTCCGACCTATTGATCGAGCATATGGATCCGCAGTTGGCCATCATTTTTAAATCCAATTCAATAAAACCTGATCCGGATTTAGTGGAGATGCTTCATGAAGCCTGGATTGATGTTTATTTCACAAAACAGCATGGTACTGTTACAATAAAGTTTACACAATCGACTTATGATGTGATTACCATTATGGGCGAAGAATAAAAAACTGCGCATAAACTGCGCAGTCATTTTTGATGTGTGGGCTAGAATTTTTTTAGTTTGGTTTTATCCTTACAGTAAAGACCATCTCCTGATATAATGAGTGGTGTTAATTGTATTGTTTGCAGCTGGATGCTGTTCTATAAATGTCAAAAAATGTGCAAGGAGAGAGTTGCAGGATGGAAAGCAAAATCGAAATAATCTCTACGGTTAAGGTCCAGAATAGTCCGGATCTATATAAAATAGTTGATGCCCTTAACAGGTCCTTGAAACATGATGACCTCATGTTTGGTCTGGCTTTGGATCAGGAGGATGAAGATAAGGCCGTCTTTACCATTTACCGTACCTAATGAAAATATCTTTTATTTTACCGCTTGTTCAATAAGGTGAGCGGTGAAGTGAGCTTACATAAAGAAGGGATACATGTGAAAAAGTGGATTTTACTGAGTGTTCTTTTAGTGGCAATCATCATGGGAATCCTGGTGAATGTTTACTTGAATGCGATTGAGCCAGTAAGTGCTGCAGAAAATAAGGCTGTGAAGATTGCAGCAAAAGAAACGAACCTGTCTGATTTCACTGACTTCAATCTGTACAGTGGTGAGGAAACTTATTATGTCATGACAGGGAAAAATGCCAGGCAGGAAGACGTATATGTCTGGATCAATGAAAAAAATGGTGAATTGATCACGAGAAATGCTAAAAATGGAATCACGAAAAAAGAAGCGTTAAATAAACTATATCAGGAAAAAAATCCTGATGAAATCGTCGCGGTAAGGCTTGGCATGGCCAGAATCCAAAAGACGGACAGGCCAGCCTGGGAGATTTATTACCGAAAAAACAGCGACACCATCAATTATTATTATGTCGATTTCGAGACGGGCGAGAAATTGAGGGCAATTGATAATTTATAAACGTGTTCTATGGAGCGCAATTAAAATATAGGAGGAAATGGGATGGAGATCCAGTTAGCCGGCAGAGTGGGAGCACTCACACCTTCATCAACTTTGGCCATCACGGCAAAGGCAAAAGAATTGAAAGCACAGGGAAAAGACGTAATCGGACTTGGAGCAGGTGAGCCTGACTTCAATACACCGCAGCATATAATCGATGCGGCGGTGAAATCGATGAATGAGGGATTCACAAAATATACTCCTTCAGGCGGGCTTCCTGAATTGAAAAAGGAAATCGCAGCGAAATTAAAAGCAGATCAGGAGCTTGAGTATCAGTTGAACGAAATCATTGTCACCAGTGGTGCAAAGCATGCATTGTACACATTATTCCAAGTTCTGCTTAATGAGGGCGACGAGGTCATCATTCCAATCCCTTATTGGGTCAGTTATCCAGAGCAAGTAAAGCTGGCAGGGGGAACTCCAGTCTATGTTGAAGGGCTGGAACAAAATAATTTCAAGATCACTCCAGCTCAGCTGAAGGAGAAGGTGACGGATAAGACCAAGGCAGTCATCATCAATTCGCCGAGCAATCCTACGGGAATGGTTTATTCAAAAGAGGAATTGCAGGCACTTGGAGATGTTTGTCTTGAAAAGGGCATACTGATCATTTCGGATGAAATCTATGAAAAATTAATTTATGGTGAAGCTGAACACATCTCGATCGCACAACTTTCAGAGAAGTTGAAAAAGCAGACCATCATCATCAATGGCGTTTCAAAATCCCATTCCATGACGGGGTGGAGAATCGGTTATGCAGCGGGCGACAGCATCATCATCAAGGCAATGACAGACCTTGCAAGCCATAGTACCTCGAATCCGACTACTCCGGCACAATATGCGACAATCGCAGCATACGCGGGATCGCAGAAAGAGGTCGAGACGATGCGTACCGCTTTTGAGGAAAGGCTCGAGATTATTCACCTCAAGTTGAATGAGATCCCGGGAATCAGCTGCATCAAGCCTCAGGGAGCATTTTACCTGTTCCCGAATGCAAAAGAAGCTGCCCTGATGACAGGCTGTAAGGATGTAGATGAGTTTGCGGAAAAACTGCTGACTGAAGCGAATGTTGCTGTTGTTCCTGGCTCTGGTTTTGGGGCTCCGGACTTTATGCGCCTTTCTTACGCCACATCACTCAGCCAATTGGAGGAAGCAATCAGCCGAATTCATGGCTTTGTTAACAGTCGTGCATAAAACAGCAGACGGAGAACTGGAAACCGGTTCTCCGTTTCTTTTTGAAAGGCTCCGTAATCTCAGTGCCAGGAACAAAAAGCTTCAGCTTTGTTAACCAGCTCATTTGGTTTAAATATGAATCACCTTTTCGATATTTTTCGACTAATTTCCCTTTTTAATCTTTTTCTATTTTATTACCAGCCGGGCTTGTTCATGCTATACTATGAAAAGAGGTGTCCGGAATGAAAAAAGCAGATATGTTAGATTGGCTGAAAGAAGGGAATGTTACGATTCCTTCAGTATTGCTGACTCAGTACAAAGAAATGAGATTGAACGAACAAGAATTGGCATTATTACTCCATGTTTTCTATTTTTCTGAAAAAGGAAATGAATTTCCTACTCCCACTGAACTTGCAGCCCGCATGACGATATCCGCTTTCGAATGTACTGATTTGCTCCGAGCACTGATCCAGAGAGGGTTTATATCAATCATTGACGGAAATTCCACTGATGGAATCAGATATGAAAAATACTCACTAGAGCCCCTGTGGGATAAGCTGTTTGACCAGTTCATGCTAAAACGTAAGCAGGAAAAAGAGCTTATGGAGCAGAAGGAAGAAACAGATTTATATACCGCGTTCGAAAGAGAGTTCGGCAGGCCTTTGTCGCCATTTGAATGTGAATCTCTCGCCATGTGGATGGATGATGATCACCATGATCCGATTATCATTAAAGCTGCCCTGAGAGAGGCTGTGATTTCAGGTAAATTGAATTTTCGGTACATAGACCGGATTCTTTTTGAATGGAAAAAGAATGGAATCAAGACAATCGAACAGGCTAAGAGTTACGGAAGGAAATTCAGGCAGCACCAGAGCACTCAAAGGGCAGGGAAGGAAGAGCCTAAGGTTTCCGCTAACCCTGTACCGTTTTATAACTGGCTAGAACAGTAATTGTTATGAGAGAATTCATTCATTCTCTCTTTTTTCATTTCAATATGTTTATTGAAGAAAACAATCCCAAAAATAGCAAAATCAGAAATGTGGTGAAAAATCATGCTAAATAAGCAGCAAATCAGGTTCTGTCTCGATGAAATGGGCAGGATGTTCCCAAATGCACACTGTGAGCTGGTCCACTCCAATCCTTTTGAACTTGTGATAGCAGTTGCATTGTCGGCTCAGTGTACAGATGCACTTGTCAATAAAGTGACGAAGAACTTATTTGAAAAATATAAAACTCCTGAGGATTTTTTGGCCGTGACACTGGAGGAGCTGCAGCAGGATATCCGATCAATTGGTCTTTATCGTAATAAAGCGAAGAATATCCAAAATCTATGCAGGATGCTCATCGATGAATATGGAGGAGTAGTGCCTGCAGACAGGGATGAATTGACAAAGCTTCCCGGAGTAGGCCGGAAAACAGCTAATGTCGTTGTTTCCGTTGCATTCGGAGTTCCTGCCATTGCAGTGGATACACATGTCGAGCGTGTCAGCAAACGGCTTGCTTTTTGCCGTTGGAAGGATTCAGTGCTGGAGGTCGAGAAGACTTTAATGAAGAAAATTCCTGAAGAAGAATGGTCAATTACCCATCACAGGATGATCTTCTTTGGCCGGTACCATTGTAAAGCACAGAATCCAAGATGTGAGACTTGTCCTTTGCTTGATGTTTGCAGAGAGGGCAAGAAAAGGATGAGGGATAAACTGTAAGCAAAGGACTATTTCCAACGGGGAGAGGAACGCTGTTATGGAGAAATTCCTCAATGAATGGAATCATTACAATACAGAACTGCGCCATCACTTTTCAAACAGGGATCGTGACCGGATACTTCCAGTAATGAAAAAGGCAATTGCATTATTCAAGCAATTCCTCTTCGCGACGAATGGATTGAATCAAGACGTGCATTCGGTTGAGGATTGTAAACTCAAGCCCGTGAACGTCCGAGAAAGACTGGAGTTTGTTTCATCAAGGCCTGGCCTTTTCCAATCCTATAAGCAACTGGCGGAATTATTCGCTGAACAGGAAAAGCAGTATGCCAGAAAGACAGCTTTAAATCATGCAAAAAATAAACGCCCTGACTAATCAGGACGTTTATTTTTTATGTTTTTTTCTTTTATGGAAAGAGAATAAGGTTAATCACCGTCTCCGTTTCCAGTGCCGCCACTATCATTATTGCTTCCGGTACCGCCGGCCTCACCAGTGCCTTCACCGGTAACGTCTCCAGTTCCGGTGTCATTACCATTTCCGGTGTCGTTGCCATTTCCGGTGTCGTTGCCATTTCCGTTACCATTACCATTACCATTACCATTTCCATTTCCATTTCCGTTTCCGTTCCCGTTCCCATTGCCATTCCCGTTATCATTCCCATTACCATTGCCGTCTTCGCCTTCATCACCTTCACCATCTCCAGGCAAAGAGAAATCTGGGACTTCAATTTTCAGGGTAGCTGGTTCAGAACGCTGATCACCACGAACAGCCGTTACTTTGAAGGAATATATTCCGCCTGGAACTGCATTGGCGATTTTCAAACCGGTTTCGGTCGTCTTCGTTAATTCCTGCTCAGGACCTTCATCAAGGGATGCAGTTACCTCGAATTGGACATCTTCCTTGTTATCCTGTTTGAATTCCCAAGTTAGGATGATTTCATTTTTCACTTCATCATATGCGGCTTCAAGCTTTGAAGGAGTTTCAAGCTTTTCAAATTTCTTGGATGTTTCCTTCGGTACATTTCCTTTCACTGCCCACTCGTAAAGGATCTGATCCTTTGGAGTATACTCACTGGCAAGCTTGGCAGGCATTGTGCCTTTTTCAATTTTTACTCTTTCAACACTCTTCGGAACAGTGAAATCCGGTGTATCTACATCTTTAGAGACATAGGTCATCAGATCTTTGAATAGCATCTGTGATATTTTTTGTTCTGTACCGTAAAGTCCGGTTTTCCGGTCACTGTAACCCGTCCAGACTGAGGCAGTATACCTTGTTGTATACCCAACAAACCAGGAATCTGGCACGCCGCCTTCCTTGATTCCGAATTTATCGATATCCTCTTCCGTGTAATTCGTTGTTCCTGTTTTACCGGCAACATGAAGGTTTGAGATATTGGCGTATGTTGCCCCGGTTCCTTGCGTGATTGCCGTTTTCAACATATCAGAAATCATAAAGGCAGTATAATCCTTCATGACCACTTCAGTCTCAGGTGTGAGATCAATTTCTGTCTTGTCCCGGAGTACAATTTTCTTTACTGAATATGGCTCCGTATAGAATCCGTTGTTTCCGAATGCTGCATATGCCCCAGCCATTTCAATTGGAGCTATTTCTTTGGAACCGATAGATGCTGATTCATAGAAAGGATCATCAAGTGTCAATCCGAGATTGGAACCGAATTCCCTTGCCTTTTCCAGACCTACAGCCTGGAATGCCTGTAGGGCAGGGATGTTGATAGACTTTGCCAGAGCCATTCTCATTGTCATGACGCCGTTATACTTGTTGTTCCAGTTCCTGATCGGGTCACCCGTTGAATAGGTCATAGGTTTATCTTCAAGCATGTGGTAGGTACCCCAGTGCAAATACTCTATTGCCGGACCATAGTCTAGGATAGGCTTGATTGTTGAACCTGGCTGCCTTTTTACATCAATAGCATAATTCAGGCCACGCTTGACCTGCTGGTTGCGGCCCCCGCCAATCGCACGTATTTCCCCGGTTTTCGTGTCGAGAAGGGTGATGCCTGCCTGAAATTCATCATTTGGGTATTGAACCGCAGCATCTGTATTCAGGATATTCTCAACATGCGTCTGGGCGTTAGGATCAAGGGTTGTATAAATCTCAAGTCCATCGGAAAAAATATCGAAATCGGTCTTTTCAGTTACTTCTTCAATGACCATATCGACAAACGCATCGAAAGGCTCTTCGTCCTTGTTCTTCCTGTTTTCTTCCTTGACGAGACTGGATTCTACAGGAATCTTTTGTGCCTTTTCCATCTCTTCCTTTGAGATGAATCCATGCTGGTTCATCAGGGATAAGACAATATTCCTGCGCTTCTCTGCTTTTTCTGGATTCGTAAAGGGATTGTAGTTATTTGGACTTTGAGGCATTCCTGCCAGCAGAGCCGCTTCATGAAGCTCAAGCTGATCCAAATCCTTGCCAAAATACGTCCTTGAAGCTGTCAGGACCCCATGCATGTTTTCGGACATATAAATTTTATTTACATACATCTCGAAGATTTGATGTTTTGTATATTTCTGTTCAAGCTGATAAGCGAGCCATGCTTCCTGTGCTTTCCTGGAGATTGTCTTTTCAAAGCCCAGGAAGTAGTTTTTCACGACCTGCTGTGTAATGGTGGAAGCACCCTCAGAGCCAAATCCATTCGTGACATTGGCAATGACTGCTCCGCCAAGACGAATGACATCGATTCCATTATGTTTGTAGAATCGGACATCTTCAGTAGCCAAAAAGGCGTTTTCTACTAGTTTGGGTATGTCCTCATAAGCAACATAATCCCTGTTTTGTGAGCCTACTTCTGTTACGAGTTTCTTGTCTTTATCATAGATCTTTGATGAGATCGGGTCTTTGAGCAAGGATTCATCAAGCTTTGGCGTATCCTGTATCATGAATGCAAATGTAGCGATACCAGTCAGCATGCCTATGATGCCCAGGGCGATCAGCGTCAGGAAAATTTTCTTGAACATTCCTTTTTTCGCTTTCTTGCCTTTGGGTTTCTTGTTCCTGGCTGCCTGCTGTCTGCGTCGCTCCTCTCTTGTCTGAGGTTTTTGTGCCATGTTTAGTTCATTCCTTTCTCGCAATCGAAAAACTAACTAAGTTTATAAAGATAATCGATAACTTTGATATAGTCAATCCTTGGATGGAGCCCAAGCGGGATTTTATGACCGCAATCAATCACTTCTTCCTTTGTGATCGACTTCCTGCCGCCTTTGGTCATTCTCTCCCAAAAAGTAAGCAAATTGCTTGCTTCAAGGAGGTAGATTTCCTCCTCAGTCGAAAACCGGAGGATGACAAAACAGATTCCTCCTTGCTCCAGGACGGCTTTCATATGGACAATTTGGTGTTCATGAAAGTTTTTTAATGGAAAAGATGTAGAAAACTTCGTCTCCTTTGCCTCAAAATCAATATATTTTCCTTTATAAACACCATTATAGTCTGTAGTAGAAGCTTGTTTAAAGTATGCCTCTTTAATGACCGCTGCACTCCTTCGCGGATAATCCACATTGACGATTTGGACAGGTGTAGGCTTCTTATGGATTACCGCAATGTTTCGGTCAAGATAAAAGGAGTTGGTTTCATTGAGGTCCTCCTCCAATGTCATCCCTCTGTTGCTATATGCTGCATTCTTTTGTTTTTTTGTTTTTGGTGCTGTCTCTTTATTTGCAGCTGGAATATATTTTTTTCCGTTTGGATAATTGAAAATCAAGCTGACCACCTCGCAGACTACTCTATATCATACCAAATTTAAAAGTTTTTTGGTTGAATAAAAAGCCCCATTTCACTTCACTCTAAGAACAACCTATAAAAAAGGAAGAGAAACGGTGTGTCAATGACCCATATTCCTCAATTTTCAAACCTGCCGGATGAAGAAGCAGAGATAATCAAAAAAATCAGAATCGAAACGGCCAACAAAAACCTGGACAATATCTCAAGAACACAAGCCTATCAGGATTTCTATCTCAGATATCCCGAAATGATTTGGTCCTTCCTTGCAAGCATGGTATCCAGGAATGGAGGCTACAATATGTGTGACCTGGAAGGTGACTGGTTTCCGAGAATGCTTTCTCCTGCTATCCGCAAACGATTATTCCTAACATATGAACGGGCGAATTGGCTGATTTTTCGAGATGCATATGCACAGCTGCTTTTGTACTCTTATTCGACGATAAAAAGCACACCAATGTTTCACTTGCTTCAATTTCTTGATGTTTCGGCTTTTATGGAGAGAGAGTGGAAGGAATTTTGGAAGTATGGAGATAAAAGACGGCTGATGACAGCACTGATTATCAATGAACAAAATGTGATACAGGAACCGGTGATCAAGGAACCGGTATATAAGAGGAGAGTCTTCAATACGTCCATGTTTTCTTTTGAAGATCACCTTCATTTCAGTACAGTCCTCTTTCCTACATGTGAAGGTGAGCTATACGGAGCAAGCGTAAATGGTTTCAAATTTATCAGCAAAAGGATCAATTTGGGGAAGCGGCTGGCATCGATCCTATTCGACCCTCGTTATTACCCTTCATTTCTTGAATTCGCCTTAAATACAGAACATACGGCATCCAGATATGATTACGAGAAATACTTCCCGAATCACAAAAAGAGGGACACGCCATACCTTCGGTGTACTTATCCAATCATCCACCACCATTACCGCCGGCAAGGGGATTGGTTTAAACAGCGGAAGTTTCGCCGGGAATGGTTCAATCCCGACCCGAAACACAGGCATCCTATCCATCTGACAAAATGGTATAAGAATAAGCAAAAACAGCTGCATGCTATGATAACGGTAAAAGAATTGTTCACTCCAGAGTAATGCGGACAAACAAAAAAGCAAGGGGTCCCCTTGCTTTTTTTTCATCATTCAGCCGGGCGGTTAGGTCCTTCAAGCTTTTTGTCGCCATAGCCAGCTTTTTTCTCTGCCATTTTATTCGGCTGCTGCGCGGTTTTACGTTGTTTTTTATTCATGTGAACACCTCCCGACCTTAGTTTGTTCATTTGTTCGGTTTTCATACGATTTGGCCATGTCGAAGACTGTAAAGTTCACTGCTGAAAAACACTTTGTTTGCCGAATCCCTTCTAGTTTTGTCAACCATGAAGGAGGTTGCGTCCCAGGGTAGAATTTTACAATCAAGAGACTGGAAATCCATTAGGAAAGATTCGTCGTCGCGCACTGGGGTTCATTCTGCCAGACCTTAAAATACCAAGTTAGGAGAGATAATCATGAAACAAGGAATCGAAAGAGAAGAGTTTTTAGGGATGTTGACTGAAATGGCCCATTGCCTTGAAGAAACAGACATGAATTTGCTTGAATCTTTGCAAGGAGTCCGGGAAAAAATGTACAATGTCCATTCATTGCAATTAGAAAAAACTAGCAGACTTCTAGATAAAGTAGAACGGGAAATTCCGCAAGCCCTTAATTCCTCGGTACAGACGATCAACGAGCAAGCCTCCTTAAAACTTGAAATGAGTTTTTAAAATATAATAGAATAGATTCAACATGAAGCAGCTTTTTGCCATGAAAGCTGCTTTTTTGTATGTCATTGGACTAAATAAATTTGTGAAATTGGCTAATCTGCACCAGAAAAGTCACAAAGAAAGAAACAAATGAGTTGCGGACTCATAAAAAATAGACCAAAGGAAAGTGTGATTAACTTGGAACCTGACCAAAATCTTATTGCATTATCTGAAAGGTTGCTTGAGAACCTGGAATTTGCTCATCAACGATTTCAATATTCGAAGGAAAAGCGAGTAAGAGGCGATTTTCATGAAGAAGTAAAGCCATTTGCTGATGAGGTAAAGGGGACAACAGACACATGGAGGAAATCAGCGTCCGATTGGGTAGGTCAGAACAGGCCGAAAAACCTTCATGTAAACCAGATTGAAACGGCCGCGGACTACATTGAAGTCATTTCTGTACAGGCGTTTTTTCCAGAAACAAGCAAAAAGCGGTTCCTTGATCAATTACAGTCAGTGGAATTCATCCTGAAAAGTCTGATCATTGCGGTTAAGCAAACAGGCAGCCAAAAATAAAGAAGCACCAGAGCGTTTGAACTGCACCTCAATTGTCAGCCAAGCCGGCAATAAGGGGAGTCCGATCGTTCTGGTGCTTCAACTTTTTTAGATGGTCATTTCTTTCTGATCCTCGGGAATGAAAGCACCTTGCAATTCCAGCTCACGAACAAGGTTCCGGTATTCCAGAATGGTGATCTCATTCTGAATATACGACTTTTTGGTAAAATCGAGCAATTCATTTACATGTTCCGGAGTGTATTCTTTTGTCTGGGCAAATAGATTTTTAAGTTCGTGAACGTTCATTTTTCATCCTCCTCCATCATTTGAGTCCATACTATCATGAAAAAGGAAGAGTCATTCATTTTTCAAAAATTGAAACTTCCGACAACATTTTTCATACTTAGACAAAACCGGAAGCCTTTTCCAACCCTTTCACCCATTGGGCGGTTTGATCATATACTATCGTAATGAATGATCGGAGGAGGATGTTCGCCATGTTTGGCCGCAGAAATAAGACGAATGCCTACCAGCCACAGTGGTGGGTGAATCAATATAGTCAGGACCCTTATCTATATAATGGGAATGATCAAAATTTGAACCGGCAGCAACCGCTCCCTCAACAATATAACACACCATATTGGAATGCCATGCCGGGGAACTGGCAAAACCAATACTCTCCGCAGGGTTTCCCTGTGAATCCTTATATGCAGGGAAACCCTCAGTGGAATCAGCCTTACCCAATTGCCGAGAGCAAAAATAACTATACAAAAATGCTTTTTCAAAATCCGCTAGAACCTGAGGATGACCCTATTTATGGTTACTATAACCCGCAGGCTGACTATCAGAATTATAACCCATATCCGCAACATGCTTTTATGCCAAAGCAGCCATCAGGCATGCAGTCGATCATGAACTCGTTTAAAAGCCAGGATGGGAACCTGGACATCAATAAGATGGTCGATACAGCGGGCCAGATGATGAATGCGGTGACCCAGGTGTCATCCCTTGTCAAGGGACTCGGCGGAATGTTCAAAGTTTAAAAAACAAGCAGGCGATTGTGCCTGCTTGTTTCTGTTAAACAACTATTCATCAATAAAAATGTCTATTTTCTTTCCCTGTTTTTTAGCGATTTTAATTTTAAGCAATCCATCGCGGTAGGATGCCCGGGTCTTTTTATCATTTATGGGATGAGCAAATGGAATTGTCCGGCTGAATTGCCTGGATGAGGCCATATGCATTTCCGTTTTTGCGATATCGTTGATTTCTGAAGTCATTTCGGTTTTGTTTACAAGGATCGTGAGCGAGTTGTTGATGACGTCAATTGAGATATCTTCCTTTTTGATCCCCGGCAATTCTGCTGTCACCACATATTCGTTCACTGTTTCATTTACTTGTACACCGAAGGATGACTGGGGAAAGGGATGCCTGAAAAAATCATCAATGCTTTGCAGGATACCTTTGACAGGCTTCTCCTGCATCAGCTGGTTCATCGATTTGAACCACTGTTCGAGAGTTTCGTTTCTTTTTGGGCGATCAGGATGGTTGGTTGCCATCGGTTCACATCCTCCTCTGCTAAAATTCTTATAATAATCTATGTTGTATGGAATGTCCCTGTTCAAGATGAGGTGTTTTTCTTTAGGCTCTTTTCTCAAACTTTGTTGCTATTGAATACAAAATTGGATTGAATTCGCAGTATTCCTTCGTAAAGTAGACGCTTCTTTTGAGAAAAGAGCATGGAAACTTCATACCGACCTCCAAAATAGGTTTATATTACGTTAAAATCGGATTTAGGATTTTAACAACAATCTTTACGAAAACAGCCTTTCTTCAAAATCAGACTTCAACAGTCCGACGTACTTTTTTGAACACTTTGTGAAAAATGCCTTTAGTGTGATTTAGGTCACATAACCAATTTTTCAACCTCTGTATGCTGAAACAGTAAATAAAGCAGAAAAGGGGAATACACATATGTTTTGTTACCAATGTGAACAAACGCCAACAGGAGGATGTAAAGTTGTTGGTGTATGCGGAAAAGATGAAACAATCGCAAGTCTTCATGATACGATCATTTTTGCTCTGAAAGGCATAGCAGCCTATAGAACCCATGCGAATCAGCTTGGATTCACAGATCCGTTCGTTGATGCAACGACCCACGAAGCATTATATATGACATTGACTAATTCAAACTTTAATGTCCAGGAACATATTGATATGGCGATGAAGGTTGGCCAATCAGCTGTACGCGTGATGGAAATGCTTGATGAAGCGCACACTAGCCGTCTTGGCATCCCGCAGCCTGTCAAGGTGAGCCAGAATAAGATTGAAGGCAAAGCAATCGTTGTAACGGGGCACAATCTATTCGCGCTTGAAGAATTGCTGAAGCAAACCGAAGGCAAAGGAATCAATATTTACACGCATTCCGAGATGCTTCCGGCCCACGGCTATCCAGCATTGAAAAAATATCCGCATCTCAAGGGAAATATCGGGAAGGCATGGTTTGACCAGCGCCGCCTGTTTGAAAAATTCCCTGGGGCAATCCTGGCAACTACAAACTGCGTAATGCCGATCAAGGGTTCTTATGCAGACCGTATGTTTACATACGAAGTAGCAGGACTTGAAAACGTAAGGAAAATTGAAAATGAAGACTTCTCCGTGCTTATCGAAAAAGCGCTGGAGCTTCCAGAGGCTAACATGGAATCGGATGAGACTTTGGTTACAGGCTTCCATCATGAAACAGTGATAGGTCTGGCACCAGAAGTCATAGAAGCAGTCAAGTCAGGAAAAATTAAGCGTTTCTTCGTCATTGCCGGTTGTGATGCACCTGGAAAAGGAGGAGAGTACTACCGCGAGCTTGCAACATCACTTCCTCCAGAAGCAGTCATCCTGACAACTTCTTGCGGAAAGTTCCGATTCAATGATGTCGATTATGGAGTGGTTCCTGGAACGAATATCCCTCGATATTTGGATCTTGGCCAGTGCAATAACTCTGTATCAACGGTAAAAATTGCCAAGGCACTTGCTGATGCCTTTGAATGTGACGTAAACGAGCTGCCGGTTAGTATCGTCCTTTCCTGGTTCGAGCAAAAAGCTGTAGCAATCCTGCTTGGACTTTTCAGCCTGGGAATCCAGGATATCCGCATCGGGCCTAAGCCGCCAGAATTCATTTCTGATGGCGTGATGCAGGTCCTGCAGGATACATTCAACCTGAAATTGATCACATCTGCCCAGGAAGACCTGGAAACAATGATGGGTTTAAGCAAAACTGAATAATAAAAGGCTGTTTTCGTAAAGATTGTTGTTAAAATCCTAAAGCCGATTTTAACGTAATATAAGCCTATTTTGCAGGTCGGTATTAAGTTTGCACGCTCTTTTCTCATAAGAAGCGTCAATTTTATAAAGGAGTATAGGTAATTCACTCCAATTTTGTATTCAATAGCAACAAAGTTTGAGAAAAGAGCCTAATAAAATGAACGCCCGGGGTAAAGAGCCTCGGGCGTTTTGTTCTGAGAATATATACTAGACAAGCTCATCCAGCAATACATCAGGGTCCATGATCATATTCCCATCTGCGTCAGTGGAAATCAGTTCATCTTTTTTCATTTTGGTCAACGTCCTGCTGACCGTTTCCCTGGTGGTACCAATCATATTGGCCAGATCCTTGTTCGTGAAATCCGTCTTCAATAGAACCGTACCATCTTCCTGCTTTTCTCCGTGAAGTTCCCCAAGCCTGATTAAAAGCTTTATGATCTGTTCATACGTATTGTTGAGAATTTGGGCTTCCAGTCTCTCCTGGAGGTCGACGATTTTCTCTCCCAGCACTTTGAATACTTTGATGCTTAAGTGAGGGTTTTCGACAAGGACCTTTTCGAATTGTGAAATCGGGACAACGACAAGGCTTGCTTCCTCCAATACCTCTGAATAACCTGGATAGCCGCCTTTCCTGAAGAATCCTACATGAGGGAACATTTCCCCTTTCTTAAGGATGGCGACGATTTGCTCCCGGCCATTGGCATCACTTTTATAGACTTTCACCTTGCCTTCATTGATGAAATAAACATTTTCCAGAGGGTCACCCTGCATAAAGATATGGCTGTTTTTCTTCCACTGACGCGAAATGGAGATGTCGACGATTTTATCTAATTCATGGTCCTCAAGGTCCCTGAACAAAGAGAATTTGGCCAGTATATTTTTAATTTCATTTTTATTCAAAAGAAACACCTCAAATATTAGCTGTAGTCCACTTCTATTATTTTAGCAAATGGGGGCTGCAAATAACATCCTGGATTTTTAAGGCCAATCTGCGATTAAAAAAAGAGATTCCAAAAACTAGCAGTCTGGTATCAATAATTTTTCTTTTGCAACGAACATTTATTCGCTAAAATAAGGTTAACGAGGTGAACGCGATGAAAGTCCGGAAAAGCATGCAAGAGATTTTGCAAGAATTGAAGGTTAGTGAATCGGTAAAAAAGAATATTGTCCACTGGCATACGATTGAGGAGAAAGAAGCCCGGACAGAAGAGATGCCCGAAGATTTAAGCGGGATCTTGAAGGATGCACTCCAAAGGCGTGGGATTTCCCAATTGTATACCCACCAGAAATCATCTTACGAACAGATCATGAAGAAACAAAGCATCGTTGCTGTCACACCGACAGCTTCGGGGAAGACGCTATGCTATAATCTGCCCGTCCTGCAATCGATCATCAATGATCCGAACGCCAGAGCTCTTTATATGTTCCCTACAAAAGCGCTGGCACAGGACCAAAAGAGTGAAATCAATGAATTGATCCAGGAGGCGGAACTTTCGATAAACAGCTATACATATGATGGCGACACACCAGCCAATATCCGTCAAAAGGTCAGGAGGGCAGGGCATATCGTCATTACCAATCCTGATATGCTCCATTCAGCAATCCTGCCGCACCATACGAAGTGGGTTTCTCTTTTTGAAAACCTGAAGTATGTCGTTATCGATGAACTGCATATTTACAGAGGAGTTTTTGGCAGCCATGTGGCAAATGTCATCAGGAGGCTGAAAAGGATCTGTGAATATTACGGAAGTGATCCTGTTTTTATCTGTACATCTGCGACCATTGCCAATCCGCTGGAGTTGGCTGAGGGATTGACCGAAAAAGAGATGGTTCTGATTGACAATAATGGAGCGCCTTCAGGAAGGAAGCACTTCTTATTTTATAATCCGCCAGTCGTCAATATTCCGTTGAATGTCCGCAGAAGCGCGACTCTTGAAACGAGAAGGCTTGCGGGGGAATTCCTGAAAAATAGGATCCAGACCATCGTCTTTGCAAGAAGCAGGGTAAGGGTGGAAATCTTGCTTACCTATCTTCAGGAGCTGGTCAAGCACAAGCTAGGCCCAAAGGCCATTAGAGGATACAGGGGTGGCTACCTCCCGACGGAAAGGCGTGCTATTGAAAAAGGTCTGCGCTCCGGCGAGATTTATGGTGTTGTCAGTACGAATGCTCTTGAATTGGGTGTTGATATCGGACAGCTTCAGGTATGTATCATGAACGGATACCCGGGTACGATCGCAAGTGCATGGCAGCAGGCAGGCCGTGCTGGCAGACGGCATGGAGAGTCTGTGGTCATCATGGTGGCAAGCTCCAGCCCGCTGGATCAGTATGTCATCCAAAATCCGGATTACTTTTTTAACCGCAGTCCGGAAACAGCCAGAATCAATCCCGACAACTTGATTATCCTCATCGATCACATCAAGTGTGCATCCTATGAATTGCCTTTTAAAAAGGGAGACACTTTCGGGGCAGCGGAAATTGAAGAAATCCTGGAATATTTAACGGAGGAGCGTATCCTTCATCAAAATGGCGACAAATGGTTCTGGATGAATGACGCCTTCCCGGCCCATAATATCAGCCTCCGCTCAGCGTCGCAGGAGAATGTCGTGATCATCGACCAATCAGATGTAGCAAATGTCAGGGTGATTGGCGAGATGGATACCTTCTCCGCCATGACATTGTTACATGAAGAAGCGATTTATCTCCACCAGGGCATACAATTTCAGGTGGAAAAGCTGGATTGGGAAGAGAAGAAGGCATTTGTACGTGAAGTCGATGTCGATTACTTTACCGACGCCAATCTCGCCGTCCAGCTAAGTGTTTTGGAGGAAGACAAACATCGGGGCAATGAAGATACAGAAATCGGGTATGGAGATGTAAGTGTCAGGGCGATGGCTACAATTTTCAAGAAAATAAGGTTTGAGACTCATGAAAATATAGGATCAGGCCCAATTTATCTACCGGAAGAAGAACTGCACACGAGCTCAGCCTGGATCTCCCTTAATAAAGAACTTTCCGAGTTCGCTGATGACCGCCTCGAGGAAGGGTTGATCGGAACATCCCAGGCCCTGAAGCATATCGCACCATTATTCGTGATGTGCGACCCTTCTGATGTCCATGTGGTCCCGCAGGTGAAGGCGGCCCATAATGAAAAACCGACGATTTTCTTTTATGATCGGTATCCAGGTGGAATTGGCCTGAGTGAAAAGATTTATTCTGGCATTGAAGAGATTTTGAAGCAGACGAAGCAAATGGTCCTTAACTGCCAGTGTTCAGATGGATGTCCATCCTGTATCGGGACGGATACAACCTCAATCCATTCAAAAAAAGATGTTGTGAAATTGTTGAATCTTTTCCTTGAAGCCGCAGTCTAGAAAGGAGGGGGAAAATGAGTTTAAAAAACAAATTGAACAGGCTAAAGCCGCATATCAAGAGTGGGATCGATAAGCCTGAAACGCCAGCAGCCAGGAGCTCCATCCCGGAGCCTGAAACGGTAAATGCCGAATCGATACCTGACATCCCATTTCTCGATATCTGGGAGAAGGAACATGTTACCCCCTTCTATTTTGATGGCGAATACTGTCTGGTCAGGGAGGTTGTTTATCCGCTTGACTACAAGCATGGCCACTATCGATTCAGCGATCTGCTTGAGGCGGTCTCCCTGTGGAATCAGGAACAGACCAATCACCCGCTTTCTGCCTCGGGCCATAGCGCAGGCGATTTGGTGTTTTTTGATACTGAAACAACGGGACTGGGCGGGGGAGCAGGGAATACGATATTCCTGCTAGGCCATGCGAGTGTTTCTGAGGATTGTGTAAAACTTAAACAGCATATCCTGCCAAGCCCGGGGGCAGAAGTAGCGCTATATCAGAGTTTTTTGGAAAATGCCGACTATACGACCTTGGTTACCTACAATGGAAAGGCCTTCGACTGGCCGCAAGTCAAAACCAGGCACACTCTTGTCCGTGACCATGTCCCAAAGCTGCCATCCTTTGGGCATTTTGACTTGTATCATGCCGCCAGAAGAATGTGGAAGCATAAAATCGAACGAATGAAACTTAGCATCGTCGAACAGGAAGTATTGGGGCTTGAGCGGAAGGATGATATACCAGGCTTCCTGGCGCCGATGATTTATTTTGACTTCCTCGAGAGGAAGAACCCTGAGGGATTGCTTGGTGTCATCAGGCACAATGAAACCGATATTCTGTCACTATTGACGCTTTATACACATTTAACTTTCCAGATACTCGGCCGTGATCAGTCACAGACAGCACAGGAAACTTACGAGGTTGGACGCTGGTTTTCCTATCTTGGCAATACTGAAAAAGCGAAGCAGGCTTTCAATGGACTAATAGTCGAGGGCAATGATCAGGAAATTTATGCGAAGCACGCACTTGCTTTTGAACATAAAAAACATAAAGAATGGCAGAATGCTGTTCCGTTATGGAAAGAAAGTGCGGAGAAAGGCAGCGTGAAGCAGAAGAAAGAAGCCTGCATCGAACTTGCCAAGCATTATGAACATCGGGAACAGGATTTTGAATTGGCTTTGGAATATTGCCAACTTGCCGAAGATCTTGTCAGGGAAGGGAAGCAGGCAACAAAAAAAGACATGATTTTTAAGCAAGAGCTCGAAAAAAGAATTAAGAGAATTTCCCGGAAAGCATTTCCCGGGCAAGCGCAAAATTCGTCAAATTGACCCTGTTTCAACAAGTTTCGCCAGGTTATTTTCAATTGTAACAAAATTTTAACATTTAAATGCGCAAAACCTGTATTATCCTGTTGTATGTACGGTTCGGACATTGTAAAATGTAAAATTGTATGGTGTTAAAAATCAATATAATTTTACGGGGCTGGTAAGATGTATAAAGCGGTTTTAGTTCTCTATTTTGTTGTCATCACACTTATAGCTGTAATATTCAGCGGACTTAAGGACAACTTTTACACATTCCTTTAATAGATTCATAGGCGCTTGCACCTGAAGAGAATCTTGAAAAAATAGGTGTTTTCATTAGTACAAGACGCATGACTTCTTCATAGGCTGTTAATGTAAAGAATAAGTCTAAACGAAAGGAGTTATGCACTATGTACTGCAAGCCAACCAATGTTTTGCCAACAGTAGTTCATCCTACTAAATGCTGTGTGAATCATAATTTTGTCAACAATGTGGTTCCGCATGTTCATCCATCACATACTACAAATGTAAATCACATCAATTATGACCATGTCCATTACTTCCCGCATACAGAATCAACAGTGAACCAGGTTACAAACCAGAACTTTTATGGCGGACCTGGTCCGGTTCCAGGCGGAGTAGCTCCAGTTGGACCTAGACCGCGCCCAGGATTCGGCGGTCCAATGGGATATGGCCCGGGAATGGGATTCGGCAGATAAAGAAATGCAACAAGGGCTGAACAGCCCTTGTTTTTTTAAGATTAAAAGGTGTTATATAAATCGTTTAAAGGGAATAACTTCAATATGACAAAGATTATTCAAAGGAGTCAACCATGGTTAAAGTAGCCGCGATATCCGGGTATAAACCTTTTGAACTGGGTATATTCCAGCACGACCATCCGGCAGCTGAATACATAAAAACAGCAATAAAGAAAACTTTATTGCCCCTGATCGATGACGGCCTGGAATGGGTGATGATCAGCGGCCAGCTGGGTGTCGAATTATGGGCTGGCGAGGCCGTATTCGATCTTCAGGAAGAATATCCCGACCTTAAGCTGTCAGTATTCACGCCCTTCCTCAATCAGGAGGAAACCTGGAAAGAGGCCAATAAGGAATGGTATGAATCTGTATTGGCTGGGGCTGACCATGTGGATTCGATTACCAGAAAACCCTATGAGAAGCCGTGGCAATTCAGGCTGAAAAATCAATTTTTCATTGAGAAAAGCGACATGCTGGTATTGCTATATGATCCGGAAAAAGAAGGCAGTCCTAAATTCATCTATGAAACCGCGAAAAAGTATCAGGAATCCCATCCATATGAAACACAACTGATCACTTTATATGATCTGCAAATGGTCGTAGAAGAAGAACAATTAAGACAGCAGGGATTTTAATCAAAGAATCTGATATGCTTGAAGTAAAGTTGATATCCAGTTGAAGGGGGCCGCTCCCGCGGGAAGTGAGCCTGGAACGAAAATAAACTTCCTAAATTAACAGAAAACACAAGAAAATTGACAAATCCCCTTGTTTTTGAAAAAATAAATGTGAAGATAGGGGTATATTGAGGTGAATGGAATGCTATCCGATAAAATTCAATTAACTGCTAAAGATATTTTAGAAAAAGAATTTAAAACAGCAATGCGCGGCTACAAGCCAGAAGACGTAGATAAGTTTCTTGATACGATCATCAAGGATTATGAAATGATGCAACAGGAGATTGAAGAACTGCAGCAGGACAATCTTCGCCTGAAGAAACAGCTTGATGAGGCATCACGCCGCCCAAGTACACAGGCAGCAGGCACAACAAATTTTGATATCCTGAAAAGGTTATCGAATCTTGAGAAGCATGTGTTTGGAGATAAACTTTACGATTAATCCAATTCCTGCTAGTTTTTGAAATGTATTACCATTGCTTTTCAGCCTGAACTTACATATAATATTTTTTGTAGCTGTTAATAACGTTCGGGTAATCGCTGCAGTTTTGCTGCAGAGGAAAGTCCATGCTCGCACAGGCTGAGATGCCTGTAGTGTTCGTGCCTGGCCAATTCATAAGCCAGGGCAGTCGGGCTCACGCTCGGCTGACGGCCGGGAAAATGCCTAAGTCGGCAACGATATGGCATGAATACCTATAAAAGTGCCACAGTGACGGAGCCTTCCAAGAAATTGGAAGGGTGGAACGAGGTAAACCCCACGAGCGAGAAACCCAAACGATGGTAGGGGAACTTTCCCGGAGGAACTGAACAAAGGGAAGGACAGGTGATTCTTCATCTGTAGATAGATGATTACCGCCGGAGTACGAGACTTTTGGTCGTTTGCAGTACGATGGTACAAAACATGGCTTACAGAACGTTATTAATGGGTTTGTATGAGTGTTTATTAAAGCTCTCCTTTTGCCAGGAGAGCTTTTTTTATGTATATTTAAGGTTATTGGGCAATTTAATATTGAGATTAATAAGTATATTGATACATAAAGGGTGAAATGATGAAGAATTTTGATATAATCGCAACCTCTGCAATGGGACTTGAAGCAATTGTCGCCAAGGAAGTTCGTGACCTAGGATATGATTGTCAGGTCGAAAATGGGAAAATCGCCTATAAAGGAGATGCTCGCGCAATCGCAAGAAGCAATATGTGGCTTCGTACTGCCGACAGGGTCAAAATAAAGATTGGCGAATTTAAAGCCTATACATTCGACGAACTCTTTGAAAAAACAAAAGCACTTCCGTGGGAAGAAATTTTACCGGAAAATGCTGAGTTCCCTGTTTCGGGTAAATCAGTTAAATCAAAGCTATTCAGCGTATCCGATTGCCAGGCTATTGTGAAAAAAGCTGTAGTTGAACGCCTGAGAACCTCTTATAAAAAGACTGGCTGGTTCGAAGAAAATGGACCTTTATTTAAGATTGAGGTGGCTCTGCTTAAAGATGTTGTTACATTGACAATCGATACCAGCGGGAGCGGTCTGCATAAACGCGGATACAGAACAGGCCAGGGGGAAGCTCCACTGAAGGAAACATTGGCCGCTGCCTTGATCATGCTGACAAATTGGAATCCGGACAAGCCATTCGTCGATCCTTTCTGCGGATCTGGAACGATTCCGATTGAAGCTGCATTAATCGGACAGAATATCGCGCCGGGCTTCAACCGGGAATTCATATCGGAAGGCTGGGGGATCATTCCCGATACAGTCTGGGAGGAAGTAAGGCTGGAAGCGGAGGATCTTGCCAATTATGACCAGCCATTGGATATCAGCGGGATGGATATAGACCACAGGATGGTTAGGATTGCTGAGGAAAATGCTTTTGAAGCAGGTCTTGGTGATTTGATTTCCTTTAAGCAAATGCGAGTCCAGGATTTCACGACAAAAAAGGAATACGGTGTTATTGTCGGGAACCCTCCATACGGCGAGCGCCTCGGTGACAAGAAAGCTGTCGAAGAGATGTACAGTCAAATGGGACAAGCCTTTGCTCCGCTTGATACTTGGTCCATTTATATGCTCACCTCAAACGAGAACTTTGAACAAGTGTACGGAAAGCCGGCAACAAAGAAACGCAAGCTATTCAACGGCTTCATCCGTACAGACTATTACCAGTACTGGGGTAAACGCCCGCCGCGGGCTGGTAAGGAAGAATAAAATTGCAACAAAAAAACACTTCCTCCTGTTTGTAGACAGGAGGATTTTTTTACTTTGATTAACAAGAATAATTTAACGCTTTTATGAATACAATAAATCCATATTTGCAAAGAATGGAGGGATGGCAATGAATTATTCTTTTATCGATTTCCAGCGTATTTCAAAGGCACTTTCTTCTAGTACCGAGGCTTTACGAAATGAATTCCCTTCTGACGATGCCCAATTGGCGGAATTGCAGGAAGCAGAAAACAACTTTCGTCAAGCATTGTCATTTGGCCTTTCAACTTCTAAATAAAAAGCAAAGAAACGCTTGAAAAACAAGCGTTTCTTTTATTGTTTAGGTAATTATAGAATTGTTTAGGTGTGGATAACTACATGTAGTTTTCTTAATCTAGCTCCAGCGCCTAGCCCCTCGAGTCGTTTGTCTAGTGTCGCCTCCTAGAAACTCCGAAACTTCAACTCCGCCGGCAGAAGCAAAAAGCGCTTCTTTGTCGGAGTCTCCAGTTTCTGCGTTTCTGGGCAGTCGGCTATACTTTTCGATTTCGGTCCGCCCTATGAAGTCAAAGAACGACTTCACCGGTCGGCCCTCCAGCGCTTGTCGGGGCTTAACGAGGCGCTTACGCTTTTTGTTCTTGGTCCCATTTAAAATCCCTGCAGCAGTTTTTTTCCATCCTCCGTCATCCGGTCTGGTGTCCAGGCTGGCTCCCATGTCAATTGGACATCAGCATGGTCAATTTCTTCCATTCCCTGAACACAATATTTAATTCCGCTGGCAATGCTGTCATGCAGAGGACAGCCTGGAGTCGTCAATGTCATTAAAATTCTTGCTGTGCGCGGTTCAGGAACGTCAATGTCATAAATCAGGCCCAAATCTACTACATTGATGTTTAATTCAGGGTCATATACGGTCTTTAAATTTTCCCTGATTTTATTTTGTAAATCTGTCATCTCGAATTCCTCCTTAAATAGTTAAGACTTTGGCTATGATATAGCTGAACAAAATACCTGCCATTAGAATCAGGCTCTGGGCAATATAGAAAATTGGCATCAGCTGGACAAAGAATGAGATGATTAACAGCACTGTTCCGCCTGTGAACAAAATGAAGAGTGGAAGTGCCAGTTTTTCATCCATCATGTCTTTTAAGGCAGGCACTTGCTTCTTGCCGATTTCCTTGCTGTATTTATGAGTCCACCAAAGAAATGGCACGATTTTATACAAATATCCGATGATGCTGAATGCAATCCAGGCCATCAAGTACAATAAAAGGATGGGACCCGCGGTTTTTGGCAGCAAATTTACTGAACTTGATACAAAAGCGGCCAGGTGGATGGCTGCCCCGCAGCCAACCGCAAATAACGCGAACATGAATGGGCGATCGAGCTTCCTTTTCACGCGTTTATCGATGATTTTTTTCACATGCCAGGTGAAGACCAAAAATCCAGCAAGCAACATGAAAGTTCCCAGGATTTCCATTAAGTGACTGCCTGTGAAAAAATACGCAACCATCAGAATGATTCCAGCAAAGTAAACGGTGAATACATAAGCTGCCGGCTTCATGGTAAATCCATGGGCCAGTGAAAACATCGGTACCATTTTATAAGAGAAGCCAAAAATCAGCAGCGAGAACCATCCGACAGTGCCCAAGAGTATGTGCGTCTTGAACATGGCCTGGTAATATTCTGATGCAAAGCCGGTCTTCATGCTGATTACCAGCGTGATTCCCAGGGCGATGGTCAGCAGGAGTGAGAATAAGGCGCTGCCGACAAACAATGTGAGTATATTGGGTTTTGCCTGGCTTCGCAGCGTCATGTACATTTGAACAAGGAACATCAGGATGCCTGTCAATGTCATGATTCCAGGAACAAGGGCATCCTGTGGGCGAAGATAAAGTGCCGTAGCAAATGTCAGTATTCCCAGGGCTGTAACGGCAAATTGCCAAAATCCGAACTTTTCGCTCCAGATAGGCGTCAGGAAAGCAACAGGGACGAGCTGGTACATCGCACCCATTGCAACCATAAGGGCCCATCCAAGGACAAATAAATGGGCAGCAGACCAAATGGCCGGCAAACGGAATGTGCCTGTTATCAGCATGTCGCCGTTCAGCAGGATCAGCAGCTGGGAAGTTATCAAGGCAATCATGCTGAAAAAGATGTAAGAAATAGGTAGCTTAATATTTGTCTCGCTGCCACTGCTTTGCTGAAACATTTAAATCACCCCGCTTTTCGGGAAATCGTCACCCGGTAACTTCCGTCTTCCTGTTGTTCTGTCAAATACAGATAGCCGCGTTCATCCAGCTGCTCGAACAGAAACATTGGCCTCCGGTCATTGATGATGATCAGTGTCTGTCCCCGATCGATCTCTTCTAGTGCAGCGAGCGTCCGCATCATTGGCTGTGGCGGCTCAAGCCCTCTATTATCAAGTATCATCTTATTTCCCTCCCGTTTTGGTGAAAACAATTTTGTAATGCTTAGCTTCAATTTTTTCAACCTCATGGTCAAACCCTTTTGCCTTTAAAACTCCATAGAGGGGAACAGGCTTGAAGGGGGCGTGAAGCACAAGCACATCATTCAAGTTCAGCTCTCCAATCGCCTCCATGATTTTCTGGAAAGGCTCCAGCTTGTTATTGATATCTTCTCTGACATCCAGTTCGATCGTTTTTTGTTCCATTGAATTCAACTCCTCGATACGATAGTCGGTATAGTTAAATGATAATCATTTTCAATATTTTGTTCCGTGATGTGAATCACTTAACAAGAGATTTTTTGTATGTGGTCAAAACAACTCCTGATGCAATTTTTCATGGTCGATCAGGTAGGTGCCATCCAAATCAACGCTTATAAATTCCTTCTTTTTTAAATAATTGATTGTTCTGCTGACCGTTTCACGTGAGGTTCCAATCATGTTGGCGAATTCCTTATTGGTGAAATGGGTGGTCAGTTTAAAGCCACGTTCCAGTTTTTCGCCATTTGTTTTGCAAAGTCTCAGCAGCAGCATAATGATTTGCTCGTACGTATTATGAAGAATTTGTTCTTCAAGACGAGCTTGCAAATCAATGATTTTTTCTCCCAGAACCCTGAATAACTTGATGGAAAGCTCTGGATAGGATACGAGAATTTCTTCGAATTTTGAAATTGGCACGACAATCATCTGCGTGTCTTCCATCATTTCTGCGTGTGCTGGATACTGGCCTTTTCTAAAGAAGCCAGCATGAGGGAACATTTCTCCAGTCTCCAAAACAGAAACGATTTGTTCCCTTCCAGATGAATCTGTCTTATAGATTTTCACCTTCCCTGAATGGATGAAGAACACGCGGTCAAGCGGGTCTCCCTGCATGAACGCATACATTTTATTTTTAAAGAATCGTGGCTGGGCAATTTCAACAATTGGATCAAGTTCCTCTGGAGATAATTCTTTAAAAATAGGAACTGCCTTTAATTGCTGCCTGATTTGGGATATATGCATATGAATCTGCTCCTTATTTCGGTTTAAGTTTCTACTATAGATTTTATCAACTGCACAAGGAGCGCTAAGTGACCTGAATCATATTTTGAAGTTTTTTTGAAAATAATTCTCACTGATGTGGGAAATATCACACCTGCTGCATGAGGTAGTTCACAAACTCCATCTTCATTTCGCTTTATGCTTGGTTTGTAAATCAAATTAGGAAGGGGATGCAGGGAAGATGGAAATCCAGCATGGGACATCCACAAAGGCAGTGGTCAAGAAAAATAGAAACTCACTGCTGAAATCTGTACTCATTATTACATTATTATTAAGCTTTACAGTACTCCTGACAGGAGGTTACTGGATTTTTAAAGAAATGGCTCCAAGGCCGCTTGAAGTCACAAGCGAAAAAGGGGATGTCATTTTAACGAAAGATAGCATCGTAGGAGGCCAGGCAGTATTCCAGAAATATGGCCTGATGGATTACGGAACAGTGTTGGGGCATGGGTCATATATGGGCCCGGACTATACGGCAGAAGCACTTAAGATCTACACAGAAGGAATGCAGGATTTCAGGTCCCAGGAAGAATATCAGAAAGATTTCAATGATTTGAACAAGGATGACCAGACAATCATCCGAGAACGGGTCATGAAGGAAATGCGAGAGAATCGTTATGATCCGGATAAAGATCATCTGGTGTTGACTGATGCGCAAGTGTTCGGTCATCAAAAGGTAAAGGAGTTTTACCATACTATTTTTACAAAGGGTGACGATTGGGGCCTTAAGGCAGGCTTGATCCAGGAAAAGCATATGCCTGATGGAGAGCGTGCCTGGGTAGCTAAGGGTGACCAGATTGAACAGATTTCAGATTTCTTCTTCTGGACTGCATGGTTATCAAGTACCCAAAGACCAGATGACACCATCACTTATACAAATAACTGGCCATATTATGAAGACGCTGGAAACACAATGTCATTCTCGGCTGTCTGGTGGAGCGGCGCCAGCGTAACCTTATTGATTTTCTTTGTAGGCTTGATCCTGTTTGTATTCTATCGTTATCATCTTGGTATGCAGGAGGCTTACACGGAGGGGAATTTCCCTAAAATCGATTTGAAGAAGCTGCCGCTGACTTCTTCGCAAAGGAAAACAGCCAAATATTTTGCGATTGTATCTGTTTTGTTCTTTGTCCAGTCAATGTTTGGTGCATTATTGGCACACTATTATATCGAACCTGACAGTTTCTTCGGGATGAAATGGGTCCATGAGATCCTGCCATTTAACATCACGAAAGGGTTCCACTTGCAGCTTGCGATTTTCTGGATTGCGACAGCCTGGCTTGGAATGGGAATTTTCGTGGCACCGCTTGTAGGAGGGCATGAGCCAAAACGCCAGGGATTGCTGGTAGATGTTCTGTTCTGGGCTTTGGTCGTCCTCGTCGCTGGCAGCATGATTGGCCAATGGCTTGGTGCCAACGGTTATCTGGGCAACAATTGGTTCCTGCTTGGCCACCAGGGCTGGGAGTATCTCGAGCTTGGCCGTATCTGGCAATTCATCCTCGCTGTCGGAATGCTGATCTGGTTATTCATCGTATTCCGCGGCATCAGGAGCGGCTTGAAGCGGGAGTCTGACAAAGGTGGTTTGATTCACCTGTTATTTTACTCAGCAATCGCTGTCCCTGCATTTTACTTCTTTGCATTCATGATCAATCCGGGCACACATTATACGTTTGCCGATTACTGGCGCTGGTGGATCATCCACTTATGGGTGGAAGGTATTTTCGAAGTATTCGCAGTCGTAGTCATCGGTTTCCTGATGGTCCAAATGAAGCTAGTAACAAAGAAATCAACTGTAAAGGCTTTGTATTTCCAATTGATCCTGCTGATGGGTGCAGGTGTCATCGGGATTGGCCACCATTACTACTACAACGGATCAGCTGAAGTATGGATCGCATTGGGCGCAGTCTTTTCAGCACTTGAAGTCATTCCTTTGACTCTGTTGATTTTAGAGGCATATGACCAGTATAAAATGATGCGTGACGGCGGAGTGGATTTCCCGTACAAAGGCACTTTCTGGTTCTTGATTTCCGTAGCAATCTGGAACCTGGTCGGTGCAGGCGTGCTGGGCTTCCTGATCAACCTGCCGGCTGTAAGCTTCTTTGAACACGGACAGTTCCTTACTCCGGCTCATGGCCATGCTTCAATGATGGGTGTATATGGCATGTTTGCAGGAGCAGTATTGATTTACTCGCTACGCAATATCGTCAAACCGGAAAAATGGAGCGATAAATGGGTTAAATTCATCGTCATCATGCTGAACGTCGGTTTGGCAGGCATGGTATTCCTTTCCTTGCTGCCGGTTGGTTACCTTCAGATTAAAGAAGCTTTCTTTAATGGATACGCAGCTTCCCGTTCAGCTGCATTCCTGCAGCAGGATACAGTACAAATGCTTCTGACGTTAAGGGCTATTCCTGATACGATTTTCTTGATTGGTGTTGCTGCCCTGGCAGTATTCAGCATTAAGGCACTTTTCAATCTCAGAAAAGTAACCCACAAGGAAGAACAGAAGCTCCCGGTTAAAGACCTGGCAGTCGAAGAAGAATAAACAAAAAAACCGCAAAGCGAAAAGGCTTTGCGGTTTCTTTACTTGATAGGTCCGTCCAATGAAGACATGGAACGATTTGAGCTGACCCAAAAGGCGATTGAGCTTTTCTAACTACGAGTCTTCTCCGGTGTTTTTTTCACATTCAAAACAAAGCAATTTACCATGGTCATGTACTCCATTCAAAAAGCCGTCCATGCAATATATTTCTTTTCCGCATTCATCGCAGCTTCCAACCAATTCTTTCAAATAGATCCCTCCCTATTAAAATAATTCTTGTTCTTGCCCGGAGTTCCTTTTTTAAAAGTGGATTTTTCTGTCTGAATTAAGGTAAGTCATGAATGAGGGATGTCATAGTGAAACTGTGACGGCGCTCACTACTTGGGGTACTGGACGGTTCTATAATAAAAGTGTAATGAAAATAGATTTGAAGGAGAGAGGGAAATGACTTTCAATGTAATTATCAATGTTCCTGATTATGCACCACGGGAAAAACACCCTACTATATTTCAAAACTTTGATTCACTTAAGCAAGGAGAATTCATGCAAATCGTCAATGATCATGACCCAAGGCCGCTTCAGTACCAGTTCATGATGGAACGTCCTGAAGCTTTCTCATGGGAATATCTCGAAGAAGGCCCTGAAACATGGCGTGTAGCAATCGGGAAAACAAAATAATAGAAAGATAACCTCTGATTCCATTAAAACAACAGGTTCGCCTGTTGTTTTTTTATGCATGGGCTGTGATAAGACCAATGTTGTTTTTACACTTGTTGATCGTAGTGGAAGGCGAAGCGCCTGGTACGAAAATCAACAGCCTTGTCTAACAGAGCCGATATATAAAGAATAACAAACAACACGAAAACAGCCTTTCTAAATTTCGTAAACCAAAATATCAGAAAAGTATGATAAGATGATGGGGACAGATAAAATGGGGTGAGATGGATGAATGAAGTAAAACAAACAGAAAAGAACTTTTTGGATTATGTAAAGAAAATGGCAGCCTATGGCGAGGCGCTTTCTTTGATTTATTGGGATTTAAGGACCGGCGCACCCAAAAAGGGAGCAGCCCAGCGATCCGAAGTGATTGGTGTTCTTTCATCTGAGGTATTCAATATGTCAACATCAGAAGAAATGGCTTCATACATAGCAAGACTTTCAAATGAACAAAGTTTATCGGAAATTACGCGCAAGACGCTTGAAGAGTGCAGAAAGGATTATGACCGCAACAAGAAAATCCCTGCAGAGGAATACCGGGAATATGTAATCCTGCAATCAAAAGCAGAAACAGTTTGGGAAGAGGCTAAGGACAAATCTGATTTTGAAATGTTCAGGCCCTATCTTGAAAAACTGGTAGAAACGACAAAGAGATTCATTGGCTATTGGGGTTATGAAGGAAATAAGTACAATACATTGCTTGATATGTATGAACCTGGCGTCACTGTCGAGGTTTTGGACGAGGTGTTTGGTGAACTGCGCAACAAAATTGTTCCGCTTGTACAGCAGATTTCAAACTCAACAGAAAAACCAGAAACCGGGTTCCTGTTTAGTCATTTCCCTAAAGAGAAGCAGCGTGCATTCAGTCTTGAAATCCTTAAACAAATGGGATACGACTTTGATGCTGGCCGTCTTGATGAAACGGTACACCCATTCGCGATGGGCTTAAATCCAGGAGATGTAAGGGTTACGACGAAATATGATGAATCAGACTTCAGGACAGCAGTATTCGGGACCATTCATGAAGGCGGCCATGCTCTATATGAACAAAATATTTCTGAAGATCTGGTCGGAACGCCAATGAGTTCTGGTACTTCAATGGGAATCCATGAATCACAGTCTCTTTTCTATGAAAACTTTGTCGGACGCAATTATTCTTTCTGGAAGCATAATTACAGCCTGCTGCAGGAATATTCAGAAGGGCAGTTTTCAGGAGTGGATGTAGATGACTTCTATCGTGCAGTCAACGAGTCAAAGCCGAGCTTGATCAGAATTGAAGCCGATGAGCTAACTTACCCGCTGCATGTAATGGTCCGTTATGAAATTGAGAAAGGTTTGTTCAACGATGAGATTGAAGTCAAGGACTTGCCGCAAATCTGGAATGACAAATATGAGCAATACCTTGGAATCAGACCTGAAAATGATGCAGTAGGTGTCCTTCAGGACGTTCACTGGGCAGGAGGTAGCTTTGGTTACTTCCCATCCTATGCTTTAGGATATATGTATGCAGCGCAATTCAAGCATGCCATGCTCAAAGACTTGCCTGACTATGAGGAACTTCTGGCACAGGGAAATCTTCAGCCGATTAAAGAGTGGATGACTGAGAAAGTCCATAAGCATGGAAAAATGAAAAAACCACTTGAAATATTGACTGATGTAACTGGCGAGGGACTCAATGCTCAGCACTTAGTTGATTATTTATACGAAAAATACAGCAAGGTGTACCATCTGGTCTAGTATCTAAGATTAATAATTTGTGTGAACAGCATTTTCAATATGAGATGGCAGTCTACCTGTCATCTTTTCTGTGTGGTGAACGTATGAAAGGGAAATTGCCTTATTTTATGATCGCATTTGCATCGGCTATGTGGGGCTTGATTGGCTTTTTTGTAAAAGGCTTGAATAATGCCGGGTTTAGTGCCATGGAGATCGTGGCCATCCGAGTCATGACTGCAGCCATTGTTTTAATGATGGTCGGAATTGCCTTTTACAGGAGCCACTTGAAAATCAGGTTAAAAGACTTGTACCTTTTTGTAGGGACAGGAATTTTAAGCATTGTGTTTTTTAATTGGTCTTATTTTACGGCAATCAATCTGATGAATATTCCGATTGCAGTGGCTTTATTGTACACATCTCCTGCTTTTGTAGCGGTTTTGTCATTTCTTTTCCTGAAAGAAAGCATCAACAGGAAGAAATTGTTGGCGATTGTCATGACAGTCATTGGCTGCACGCTTGCAGCAGGCATCACCGGGCAGGGAGGAACATCTTTTTCTGTCTCCAGTATCCTGATTGGTCTTGGGGCAGGCTTCGGTTATGCGCTTTACAGCATTTTTGGCAAGGTGGCATTAAGGCAGTATCATCCGTTTACAGTCACTTTGTACACCTTCCTTGTGGCTTCAGCAGCACTGGTTCCGACAACCGGTATAGTCAGCAAGGCTGCTGTCCTTTTCGCTGGGGATGCGTGGCTTTATGCGATAGGGCTGGGGATTTTCCCGACTGTGGTTGCTTATTTTGCATACTCATGGGGACTGGAAAGAACAGAAAGCAGTACTGCTGCTGTTGTAGCTACATTGGAACCTGTCATTGCAACGATGCTGGGGTTGCTGGTGTATGGCGACAGGCTGGGCGGTCTTCAGATGCTTGGATCCGCGTTGATTATCATATCAGTCATTGCTATCAATATCTCAATTCCGATCAGGAAGCAAAAAAAGCAATTCACTGTGTGATTCAGGTCAAGAATATTAAACAATAATCGGACCAATTAACAGAGATAGAGTTATTTTAATGAAAGCACTTTTTAGCTAAGGCTAAGTTATCATTCAAAAAATTGGATTTTCGTTCTCATATGTAAATCCATAAGCGGTTAATTTCCGGCTATTATCTACAAAGAAACTTTTTAAGCAGAATAGGCGGAGAAATTCCGGTTAATTGTTAAAAAGAAGACAATATAAAACAATTTGGTTTAGATAACCGGAATAACTCCCCTTATTTTTAAAGAAATGAGGGGAGTTTTCAATCAAAGCGGAATTTTTCCGATTATTATTCAAACAACTTTAGTTTAGTGATTTTTAGTGATAAATGTATATAAATCAAGGGCCAACTAGACAAAGGGTGACTTTATGTGATAAATTATTACAGTAAAAATCCATTTGAAAACTGCATATATTAAATCGATGAAAAGGAAAGTAGTTTTTGCTATATTCGATAGCGAGCCGGGGACGGTGGAAGCCTGGTGATGATGCATAAATGAAGAACACCTTTGAGTTCTAACCGAAAGGGAAATCATGAGTAGGCTTAGACGTGGCCAGCACGTTATAGACTGGGATAAGCAATTATGAAGATGGTCATTTTATGACAATTTGGGTGGTACCGCGGAAGTTCAGCCTTTCGTCCCTTTTTTGGGGATAGAAGGCTTTTTTTAATGCAATAAATTACCATAAGGAGGCTTATTATGATCAAGACCGTAGTAAAAGATTTGTACAGAAACCAAGAAAGTTTTAAAGACCAAACTGTACAATTAACAGGATGGATCCGCACTCTTCGCGACTCTAAAACCATTGGCTTCATGGAGTTAAACGATGGTACATTCTTTAAGAGTGTACAAGTTGTTTTTGAGGATACGCTTGAAAACTTCAAAGAAATCACAAGGTTGCCTATTAGTTCTTCTGTTTTAGTAGAAGGGGAATTTATCCAAACACCTGAAATGAAGCAGCCTTTTGAAATCAAAGCGACAAAAATTATCGTCGAAGGATTATCGGATACAGATTATCCAATCCAAAAGAAGAGGCATACCCTTGAATACTTAAGGACAATTGCTCACTTGCGTCCGAGAGCCAATGCTTTCTCAGCGGTTTTCAGAGTTAGATCTGTTGCATCATATGCTCTCCACAAATTCTTCCAGGACAAAGGGTTTGTCTATGTACATACACCAATCATTACCGGAAGCGATACTGAAGGGGCAGGGGAAATGTTCCGTGTGACATCAATGGACTTGAACAAGCTGCCAAAAACCGAAGACGGAAATGTGGATGAAAATGCAGATTTCTTCGGCAAAGAAACCAACTTAACCGTGAGCGGTCAATTGAATGCAGAAAGCTTTGCCCTTGCTTTCCGTAATGTGTATACCTTTGGTCCGACATTCAGGGCAGAAAATTCAAATACGGCACGACATGCCGCAGAATTTTGGATGGTTGAGCCGGAAGTTGCTTTTGCGGAATTACCGGATATCATGGACCTTGGTGAAGAAATGATTAAGTATGTCATTGATTATGTTTTTGAACATGCACCAGAAGAGATGGCCTTCTTCAACAGCTTTATTGATAAAACACTTATTGAAAGATTGCAGAATGCATTGAATTCCGATTTCGGAAGGGTTACCTATAGCGAAGCAGTTGAATTATTAAAGAACTCGGGTAAGCAATTTGAATACCCGGTCGAATGGGGTACAGACCTGCAAACAGAACATGAACGTTACCTTAGCGAGGAAATTTACAAGCGTCCTGTCTTCGTGACTGACTATCCAAAAGAAATCAAGGCATTTTATATGAGAGCGAATGAGGATGGCAAGACAGTAGCTGCTACCGACCTTTTGGTTCCTGGCATCGGCGAATTAATCGGTGGAAGCCAGCGTGAGGAAAGAGAAGACGTCCTTGCAGAACGGATTAAAGAACTCGGTATGGCGGAAGAAGATTACTGGTGGTATCTCGAACTCAGAAAATACGGCAGCACAAAGCATTCCGGCTATGGAATTGGGTTCGAACGACTTGTCATGTATTTAACCGGAATGAAAAACATCCGCGATGTCATTCCATTCCCTCGTACACCAGGTAATGCAGACTTTTAATGATAGCTATATGAATAATGAACAATAGGATGCCGAGGCATCCTATTGTCTCTTATTGAACATGAACGGTTTCACTCGTTGTTTATCATATTTATCGTACAAATTGCTGTTGTAATTGTAAGGCTTTGTTAAAGCTCGATGTTGTTTTTACACCTGTTGATTGTAGTGGAAGGCGCGTAGACTCCTCGAAAATGCTAACGCATTTCCTTCGTGCGTGGGCAGGTTCGAAGAAGCTAATCAATGTCCTGCGGGCGCAGCTGGTCAGGTGAGACCCCGCAGGAGCAGAGCGGCGAGGAGGCTCAGCGCCAGCCCCGCGGAAAGCGAAGCGCCTGGAACGAAAATCAACAGTCTTGTTTAACAGAACCAACTAAAAAACAGGGTATGAAATCGCGACAGATTTCATACCCTGTTTTGTTAGATTCTGATTTTCCCATAAAAGGGAGCTCGATCATTTTTAGAAGAATTTATATCCCTTCGAACCAATTGGTGCATTTTGAATCATATCGATGAACGGGATTGTGTAGGCGAACAGGATCAAAAGAACAGTGATACCGAGCCATAACTTCCAATTTTCGAATACCATTGGAGTTTTTTCAGCTTGATCAGCAACCTCGCCGACCGGGAATTCTTCTTCACCTTTAGGTGCGAAGAAAGCAAGGTTGATGAAAATGTATAGCATCAGGATAATTCCAAGGAATAGAATCGTTCCGCCAACCGCCTGGGCAATCTGGTATGGAATCCACTCAGCAGCTTGCTCTGAACCGCCGTACGTTGAGAAAGATGAACGACGTGGAGCGCCAAGCAGGCCGGCTGCGTGCATTGCACCTGACATGAAGGTCATGCCGATCGCCCAAATCACCCCCTGGATAATCGCTAATTTATTCATTGCTTTTGTCAGGACCCTGCCAGTCAAGTGAGGAACCAGCCAATAGGAAATCCCGAAGAACGTCAAAACGACAGATGTTGCCAGAGTCAAATGGAAGTGGCCAGTAACCCAGATTGTATTATGCACTACCTGGTTCAGCTGGTGGGAAGCGTTGATGACACCGCCAGCACCTGCAGGAATAAAAGCAAGCATTCCGATGAATGGTACCGCAAAGCGAGCATCTCCCCAAGGAAGCTTTTTCACCCAGCCAAAAAGACCCGTAGAGCCTTTCGAACGCCCAAACATTTCAAAAGTTGCAAAAAGTGAGAACGCAGTCATAAGTGACGGAATGATAACCAGGAATGTCAAAATTACCTGAAGGAATTTCCATGCCGGATCAATACCTGGTTCCATCAGCTGATGGTGGAATCCTACCGGAATCGAGAACAGCAGGAACAGGATGAAGGACATCCTTGCCAATGAGTCTGAGAAAATTTTTCCGCCAATGATCTTAGGAACGATTGCGTACCATGCCATGTAGGCTGGCAATAGCCAGAAATACACAAGCGGGTGACCGAAGTACCAGAACAATGTACGGCTGACCAAAACGTCAACGCGATCTACAAGGCCCAATGACCAAGGAAGCAGTTGGAATAATACAGTTGCTGCGACACCGATTGTTGCCACAATCCACATGAGTGTGTTAACAAGTGACATGAAAGTCAGCAGCGGACTAGGCTTTCCAGGGTTTGCTTTTCTCCAGGCAGCGTAAGCCATGATGATGGCGGCACCGTCAATCCAGCTTCCGACAATCACAAGTGTTAAACCAAGGTAAAAGAGTGCATGCGCCTGTAATGGAGCATAAAAAGTATACAGGACAGAAGCCTGGTTAGTAAGGATCATGATCGCAGCCATTACTGTACCAATGGTCATGGTCCAGAAACCAATCCATCCGGTCAGGCGCTGTTTGTCTGTGAAGGTTCCAGATGTTTTACTCACAAGAGCGAGCTGGAATCCCATAATGAAAAATGTTGTTAAAACAAGCCCAAGTACGACACCATGTATCGTCAGGATCTGGTAATACCCAGTCCATGAAGGCAATTGGAATTTCCCTGAACGGACAAGTGTCTGCAGAAGTCCTGCCAGCCCGCCGATGGCAAGTGCTGTGAAAGCGACATAAAAGTGGGCCATGGACAGTTTTCCGTCACGGCGGTCAACTTTTGGATTCATTGAATTTGTATTCATTATTCTACCACCTCGATTTTAGACGTCATCGTGTGGTGGCCAACCCCACAATATTCATTACAAACAATCAGATATTCGCCAGCCTTGTCAAATGTAGTGACATATTCACTAATGAAGCCAGGCTCGAGCATCATATTGATATTGGTTCCTGCAACTTCGAAACCATGGATGACGTCTTTAGTTGTAGCGATTACTTTGACTTTTGCTCCTAGTGGAACTTCCACCTGTCCAGGGTTGTATGAAAATGCGGATGCAACGTATACGAGTTCGTAATCCCACTCTTTTCCTTCAACCTTTTTTAAGCCAGGTTCATTGAATGGAGCCTGCGAATCAACCTTTTCAGGATTAATCGTTGCCAGGCAGCTCGGCGGCTGGTTTCCCAGGTAAAAAGCGCTGACCCCGATGACAGTCAGGAAGACGATCAATGTCGTTATCCCGAAGATAAGCCAGATTTTCTCAAATTTATGAATATGCATAACTTCTTTCTCCCCTTTTGGTCTCTCTTAAAAACGATCTACAAATAAGAAATAAACGCCTAACCAAGTGACAATCAAAAAGAATCCTAATAAGAAAACGGATGCAAGTGTTCCTTTCAAGGAAGATCGATCTTCCACCTTTGTATGGGTTTTCTTCCCGATTCCAGGCTGAGCCATCCCGGTCCACTCCCTTCGCATAATTTAAGTCATTGATAAATTGATAAGTACACTTTCATCATACAAAACAATTTGGAAACGTAAATATGGTTTCGGACAGTTCACAAATTGTTCATACCTGACATATTTACTATGTTAATGGTGAAAACGCGTCAATACAGTGATTTAAGTCACATGCTGCGAGGGGTAAATGTGAATAATCTGTGAAAATAAAATTGTGAAATTGTGAGCATATAGCCAAATGCAGAAACTGCTGTGTGACAGGGAAGCTTGACATTTGAAGAAGGCAAGTCTTAAAAAGTATCACCATTCCGATTGAACTTAATATACTGGCAGAAAGAACATTTTTTCGGGAAGTGAAATCATTGCAGAAGTATTATTGTGATCATTGCCGACTTATTTATGATGAAAAAAGGATATGCATGAATTGCGGGGAAGCAGCCGAAAAACAGATCTGGATTGAAGTGCAGAAGCAGCCAGATGAGAACAACTAGCACCAGGTAGGGTGCTTTTTTTTGTTTAGGTGTACATACAACAAAAGGCAGCTGCGCTATGGTAAAATGAAAGAAATTTTAAATAGGGAGGCTGATAGGAATGTTCTTACCTTCATTTGATTTAAGCGGAAAAACGGCAATAGTCACGGGTGCAGGCCGGGGAATTGGCAGAGCACTGGCGGTCGGGCTGGCTGAAGCCGGCGCTGATGTTGCAATTCTTGCCAGAACGGAAAAAGACCTCACCGAAACTGCAGGATTGATTGAGGAATTAGGAAAGAAAGCTCTTGTACTTCCGACGGATGTAACGGAAAGGGAACAAATACATACTGCGATTGCTGAGATTGAATCAAAATGGGGAAAGATTGACATTCTTGTAAATAATGCAGGAATGAATATTCGTTCTAAAGCTCTGGATGCGACGGATGAGGAATGGCAAAAGATTATGGACACCAATTTGAAATCCGCCTTCATGATGTCCCAGGAAGCTGGCCGCATCATGAAAAACCAGCACTCCGGCGGAAAAATCATCAATATTGCGTCAGTAGCCGGCCAGGTGGCTCTCAGGACAGGCGTCGTATATGCCGCAACAAAGGCAGCTCTCATGCAGATGACAAAAGTCCTTGCAATGGAATGGGGCCAATACGGCGTCAATGTAAATTCCATTGGCCCGTGGTATTTCAAGACACCCTTGACTGAAAAGCTTTTAGAAGATGAAGCATATGTGAAAGACATCCTCGCCGTTACACCATTGAAAAGGATCGGGGAGCTGCCGGAGCTAGTGGGGCCAGTCGTCTTCCTAAGCTCAGACGCCGGAAATTATGTAACAGGACAAACCTTATTTGTTGACGGGGGAATGACCATTCATGGTTTTTAAATAGGACATCCTCATTACGTGCTCCTATCAGAGAATGGGAACGTGTTTTTTGCGGAGACGTGATCACAACTTTTAGTCCCTCTGCTGGTATGTCAACTGGTAAAGATTTTATAATGTACTGGACTGAACGGCATTGTATAATGAACTTGCACAGCAACTCCTTCAAAACGTTAGGCTTCCTCCATCACGGGGGGAGCTTTTTTTTCGTTTTCAATCAATGCTTGTTTGACTGCATACTCTCCGGGTAAATGGAAAAAGTAACCGTACATATATGTGAGGAGAGTATTGTCATGCCCAGAATTATATCCATCGCAGAATCTGTTCCGCCGTATTCAATTGAGCAGGAGAAAGTCATGGACTTTGCCGAAAAGTTATTTAAAGAGTCCTTTAAGGACATACACCGTCTGCTTTCTGTATTCCAGAATGGCCAGATTGAGAAGCGCCATTTTGCCAGGGATCTGGACTGGTTCGAAGTAGACCATACATTTGAGGAAAAAAATGATGCGTATATCGAATCGGCTGTAAAGCTTGGTGCGGAGGCAATCACAAGCTGTTTGAAGAATGGTGATTTCCTGAAAAATGAAATCCATCTTGAAGACATCGACGCTATTTTTACAATCAGCAGTACAGGGCTCTCAACGCCGAGCATTGATGCGAGAATCATGAATGTCCTGCCGTCCTCACAATATACTAAAAGGATTCCGATATGGGGCCTCGGATGTGCAGGCGGAGCGGCAGGATTGTCGCGTGCCTATGAATATTGCCTTGCATACCCAAAGGCAAAAGTCCTCGTACTGTCTATCGAGCTATGCAGCCTGACTTTCCAGCGAAATGACCGGTCAAAAAGCAACCTGATCGGGACTTCTCTGTTTGCGGACGGAGTTGCATGTGCTCTTGTCTGCGGTGATGATTCTGGCTATGAAAAAGTCATCAAAAAGAATGCAGCTCCAAATATAGTTGGAACTCAATCTACGACAATGCCAGATTCGGAGGATGTCATGGGCTGGGATGTGAAAAATGAAGGTCTTTATGTTGTATTTTCAAAGGATATACCTACTATAATTGAAAGCTGGCTTCAGCCCAATGTACTGAGGTTTTTGAACACAAATGGACTGGATGTTCGGGACCTTGACCACTTCATTGCCCATCCTGGCGGCAAGAAGGTTATTGATGCCTATGTTTCAGCATTGAAACTGCCGGAAGACATGACTAAAACCTCGCTTGACGTCCTGAAAGAATTCGGGAATATGTCGTCCGTGACAATATTTTATGTGCTAAAAAGATTCATGGAATCTGCTAAGGAGGGCGATCTTGGCCTGGGAGCCGCCCTTGGGCCAGGGTTTAGTTCGGAGCTGCTGTTAATGAGGTGGGAGTAACGTGCTATTCTATCTATTTGTCGGATTGATTATTTTCCAGAGAATAATGGAACTTTTGATTGCCAGAAGAAACGAGGCCTGGATGAAAAGCCAGGGGGCAATGGAATTCGGGCAGGGTCATTATCCGGCTATGGTGGCGATCCATACTGCTTTTTTTCTCTTTCTTATTGCCGAAGTGATGCTATTGAATAAACAGCTGTCAGACTATTGGCCTGTTCTGTTGGCGCTGTTTTTATTCGCCCAGGGTATGAGGATCTGGGCACTTGCTTCATTGGGAAGGTTCTGGAATACAAAAATCATCATCCTTCCCGGAGCACAAGTCGTTAAGAGAGGCCCCTATAAAATCATCAAGCATCCAAACTATCTGATCGTCGCGATTGAAATCCTGGTCATACCCCTGATGTTCAATGCCTATATTACGATGGCACTTTTCACACTTTTGAACATCCTGATCCTTTCAATCAGGATTCCTGCTGAGGAAAAGGCTTTGAAAGAGTTGACAAAATATGAATCCGCTTTTACCGATCAGCGGCGTTTTCTGCCGAATTTGTTAAAGAAGTGTGACAATTAACCTCTTCTCATTGAAAATGATAATCAATAATGCTACACTTTCCTTAGGATGAAAATAGTTCTCAATCAAAAGAACTTCAAGGACGGTGTCGTATAAATGGTTTCCATGCTAGTAGTTTCGACGATAGCTGCTTACTCCTTAGTTATGAAATATGTATTGAGCAATGTATTAAAACCTCATTGAAATTAAAAAATATCATTTCAATCGCGGCCCGGACATGATGTCCGGGTTTTTCTTTTTGCTCCGGAAATAATGTAATTATAGGAAAAGACCGAAAAATCGTATAAAATAAAGATATTCACAATTTTGTCACAAGGAGTTTGAGGAATGGGCCAGACTGTAGCACATCAAGAACATAAACTTCTCGGGAAGATATTATCTCTATATAATTTATTAAAAGCGAATCAAGATGGGGAAAGTGCGGAAAAAGTCAGGGAACTGGGGAGGAAAGCGGTTGAGGAGGAATTTTCGATTGCCTTCTGCGGCCACTTTTCTGCAGGTAAGTCGAGCATGATCAATAAATTGATCGGCGAGAATATCCTGCCATCAAGTCCGATCCCTACCAGTGCAAATCTGGTGAAAATTAAATCAGGAGCAGAATATGCAAAGGTCTTTTTCAAAAACGGCGGATCCACGCTTTATCCTGCTCCATATGATTATGAAACGGTCAAAGGCTATTGTAAGGATGGTGACCAGATCCAGGCGATCGAAATCAGCCATAACGGTGCGGAATTCCTGCAGCAGGCTGTCATCATGGATACACCTGGGATTGATTCAACGGATGATGCCCACCGGATAGCGACAGAATCGGCTCTACATCTTTCAGACATTGTTTTTTATGTCATGGACTATAACCATGTGCAATCAGAGCTGAACTTTCTTTTTACGAAGGAACTGACTGATGCAGGAAAAGAGCTTTATTTAATTATCAATCAGGTTGACAAGCATCAGGATGCCGAGCTCTCTTTCGAACAATTTAAGGAAAGTGTGGAAGCTTCTTTTTCAGACTGGGGAGTAAAGCACTCTGGCATTTTTTATACGTCGTTGAAAGTTCCTGAATCACCCTTTAACCAATTTGAAGAGCTTCGTGAATTCATCATTGAGCGGAAAAGCAAAAGGGCGGAAATTTTGCCTGTTTCCATCTTCAGGTCCCTGGAGAAGCTCTCAGAGGATCATTTAAGCCGCCTAAAACAGGATGTTTCGGCTCAGATTGACCAGTATGAATCTATTCTCGCTGATCTTTCTGAAAGCGACAGGCAGCAGCTATCAAAAGAACTTGACGAAATAAGAAGCCAGATTGCTAAAATTAAAATGGAGCAAGATCCGGAACAAGAGTTCAGGTCCGGCCAAAATGACATCCTGAAGAATGCATATCTTATGCCATTCCAGACAAGGGAGCTGGCAGAATCCTACCTGCAGGCGAGGCAGCCAGATTTTAAAGTAGGCTTGTTTTTTTCAAAACAAAAAACCGAACAGGAAAGAGCGGCTAGATTGGCCAGTTTTTATCAGGATCTGGAGGAAAAGGTCCAATCGCAGCTGAATTGGCATATCAAGGACTTTTTGACAAAGCTATTTAAAAAGCACCAATTATCACAACCAGATCTTCAGGCAGCTGCCAATGGTTTCAAGGTGGATTTTGGTGAAGAATTGCTGTCTGGAGCAGTTAAGCCTGGCGCCAGACTGTCAGGTGATTATGTCCTGAATTATACAAATGATGTTGCTGAGGCTCTGAAAAACCTTGCGCGAAAAGAGCTCGAATCAATTAAAGAGATGTTCCTTCAATATGTAAAAGTCAATGATGATGAGCAAGTGAATGAACTTGTCGAAAAGGAACAGAAATACGTTAAGCTTTTGGATGCCTGGGCAGGTTTGTCCGCAATCAGGGAAAAAATGGCCGAGAACAGCAGGCAAGTTTCTGAAATTCTTTATGGAGAGCCAATTCAGTTTCAAGACGAGGATTTAAGACTTTTCCATGCGGACGAGGATGAGCCGGAAGTGATCAAAAATCTGAATCCCGGCACTCCGGAACTCGTAAACGAAAAAGTTGAAACTGTAAAGGAACAGGTATCTTCAAGTGAGCAGGAAGGTAATGATATAGAACAATTTCATGAAGTGCAAAAGAAATTGGTAGGGAAGTTGAACTTCACATCTGAACAGATAGAAGGGATTCCTGGACTCAAAAAAATTGCTCGTGAATTGAAGGATAAAGCTGCTCGGATCAAAGAAAGGGAATTCACTGTTGCCCTTTTTGGTGCATTCAGTGCTGGAAAATCCTCATTTGCCAACGCGCTGGTAGGGGAGAGACTTTTACCGGTATCACCAAACCCGACAACGGCAGCAATCAATAAAATCAAACCAGTGACGCAAGAACATCCACATGGTTCAGTCATTGTTAAAATCAAGACGGATAAAGAACTCACGAAAGAACTTGAGCGTTCGCTTGGGTTATTCGGCGAAAATATTACAGATTTCGAGCGAGCGATCGATCAAATCAAAACCATTAAATGGGAAGACAGCGGTTATAGTGCTGTAGAAAAGACCCATTACTCTTTTCTTCAGGCGTTTGCGAAGGGCTTTGATCATTTCAGGGATAAATTCGGTGAGCAGTTATCCGTTGGCCTGGATTCTTTCAGGGAGTATGTAGCACAAGAGGAGAAATCATGTTTTGTTGAATGGATCGAAGTCTATTATGATTGCGAGCTGACAAGAGAAGGAATCACTCTTGTCGATACTCCAGGTGCTGATTCAATCAACGCGCGCCATACCGGAGTTGCCTTCGACTATATCAAGAATTCTGATGCCATACTTTTTGTCACCTATTATAATCATGCCTTTTCAAAAGCGGATCGGGAATTCCTGATTCAGCTTGGCAGGGTAAAGGACAGCTTTGAACTGGATAAAATGTTCTTCATCGTCAATGCAGTCGATTTGGCGAACTCAGAGGAAGAACAGGATGCTGTTCTGGAATATGTAGAAGGTCAGCTTGTTCAGTACGGCATAAGGAACCCGCATCTCTTCCCGGTATCCAGCTTGAAAGGACTAAATGAAAAACTGCAGCCGGAAAGTGGCGGAGACCAGCTCTTTAACGCCTTTGAAAAAGCGTTTTACAGATTCATTGCCAATGACCTGATGAACATGGCTATCGAGTCTGCCGAGGCGAAATGGCACCAGGCTGTCAGCATGATTGAAGAAATGATCCGCTCGGCAGAGGAAGACAAGGCAGCAAAGGCTGAAAAACGTCAAAACCTGCTATCCGAAAAAGAAGTGATGCTGGCTGTGCTGGCCAAAAGAAATTCAGCAATCCTTGAAGAGCGTTTGAAACAGGAGGCGGACGAACTGACATATTATATTCGCCAGCGTGTCTTCATCCGTTTTGGTGACTTCTTCAGGGAAGCCTTCAATCCTGCGCTTTTGAAGGATGATGGACGAAATTTGAAGAAGGCTCTGGAGTCAGCTTTGGATGATTTGCTTGAGAGTATTGGATATGACCTGGCACAGGAGATGCGTGCAACTTCATTAAGGGTTGAAAACCATATTGCCCAGCTGCTCAAGGAGTTCCAACAAGCACTGATAGCTGAACTGTCAAAAATTAATTCTTCGGTATCCATTTCAGTTACTGAAAATGGACCACTGTCTGGAATTGAGTTTGACACAGCTTACCAAAGCATCGACCGTGCCATTTTCAAGAAAGCGCTTGGGATGTTCAAAAATCCGAAGTCGTTCTTTGAGAAAAATGAAAAAAGATATATGGCAGAGGAACTGGAACAGCTTTTACACGAGCCTGCCGGGAAATATCTAGAAGAAGAGAATTCAAGATTGAAAGACCATTATCTGCAAGAAATGAAGATGGAGTTCGAAAAAGTACAAAATGACTTCTCAGAACAAATCAATGAATATTATGAAGGAATCACCTCTGCGCTTGAAGAGAATTTCTCAATCGAAGTGGTTAAACAAGCACTGATAAAGATTGAAAACGACTATAAGGGTTGATTGTGAGCATGAGCGGCAATAGATTCCATGCATGTGCAACATGTGTTAATTTCCAGGCAGTAAAACAGGATGGGAAAATGAGCTATCATTGCAGCAGGCTAGGTTATGAGACGAAGAGCCACTATCAATTTGCCTGTTGGGATCCTAAAGAACATGTGAAGAAATTGATGGCTAAAACTAAAAGCTGAGGAGTGGTTTCCTTGCAAAACTATGTAGACAATGATTGGCTCAGAGAGCATCTTGACGAGAAGGATCTAAGAGTGGTGGATTGCCGGTTCAAGCTTGGGGATCCAGAAGAGGGCAGACATCAGTATGAACAATGTCATATTCCTGGAGCAGTCTATTTCGATCTTGAAAAGGACTTGTCAGGTGATGTACGTGAGCACGGCGGCAGGCATCCGCTTCCTGATATGAACCTGTTTAAAGATAAACTTGAGGCTGTTGGAATTGGCAATGAAACAACCATTATCGCCTATGATAACAAGGAAGGTGCTTTTGCATCAAGATTCTGGTGGGTCCTGAAATACATTGGGCATGAAAAGGTGTATATCCTGAACGGTGGCTTCGCTGGGTGGGAAAAGAAAGGCTATCCAACTGATCGAACCATGCCGCAATATGATAAAACAACATACAGCTTAACAGAAAAGAAAGATATGCTGGCATCCTATGAAGAAGTGAGGGATCTAGCGCTCAATGGATCAGGAAACGCAGTCCTGATCGATTCACGGGAAAGCAGGCGCTATAAAGGAATTGAAGAGCCCATTGACAGAGTCGCGGGCCATATTCCGACTGCCATCAATAAACCGTGGATGGAGGGTCTGGATAATGGGTCCTTTAAGTCCAGGGAACAGCAGGAAAAGCGGTTTGCAGAACTTGACCGGAACCAGCCTGTCATCGTTTATTGCGGATCAGGAGTGACGGCAACTCCCAACTTTATTGCCCTGAAAGAAGCTGGATTCAAAAATGTCAAACTGTATGCCGGCAGTTATAGCGACTGGGTTTCATATAAAGAAAATCCTGTGTCCGGGGAAGAGTGAAACTTGAGGAGTAAGTAATGTAGAAGGCCTCCACGGTATGCGACCGCAGAAAAAATGGCGGTGCGGGTCGTGGAGGTTTTTTCAAATGATTCTTCCTTGTCCTTTGGCCCGTGAATGGCAGTTAATAGAGTCCCTCTGTTGTTACAAAGATCAAAAGGCGTAATTTTCCGTGCGAAATATGACCTTAAAATATGTTATAATATAAAAGTTGTTTATTAAAAATCGCCAAGCGTTTAACATATAGTTTTATCAAAACAATATATAAGGAGGTACCAGCTTTGGATACTAATAAATCGTCATTAATGCTTGTTGACGGAATGGCTTTGTTGTTCAGGGCCTTTTTTGCAACAGCGGTTTCCGGACAGTTCATGATCAACTCCAAAGGGGTCCCGACCAATGCAATCCATGGTTTCGTCAAACATTTCGCGACTGCAGTGGCAAAATTCAAGCCTACCCATACTGCTGTATGCTGGGATATGGGAAGCAAAACATTCCGCACTGAAATGTTTGATAACTATAAAGCAAACAGACCTGATGCACCGGTAGAGCTATTGCCCCAATTCGAACTTGTCAAAGAAGTAGTGGAAGCACTTGATGTTCCGAATATCGGCCTTTCCGGCTTTGAAGCAGATGACTGCATCGGCACGATTGCCAAGACCGCCAAAGAAGTGGATTCGATCACGATCTTGACCGGTGACAAGGATATCCTCCAGTTGATCGATGACCGAGTTTCTGTCATTTTGCTGCAGAAAGGTTATGGCAATTATCTGGTTCACAATCGTGATACTTTATTTGCTGAAAAGGGAATCTGGCCTGAACAGATGATCGATTTGAAGGCCTTCATGGGAGATCCAAGCGATAACTACCCAGGTGTCCGAGGGATTGGTGAGAAGACCGCCATCAAACTCCTTCAGGAACACGGAAATGTGGAAGGTGTCATCGCCAATCTGCATCAATTGACGAAATCACAGCGTGCCAAAATCGAAGCGGATCTAGAAATGCTTCATTTAAGCAGGCAGCTTGCAGAAATCAAGTGCGATGTACCGGTTGAATGCAGGATGGACGATGCTCTTTTTCGAATTGACAGGGAAAAGCTTCTTTCCAAGTTCAATGAAGTGGAACTAAGAGGGTTGCACCGTCTTTTTGAAAACGATACAATGTACGCCTAATAAAACGGCTGGATTCTGCTCCAGCCGTTTTTATATTGCCAATTATTTTGTATTCTTTTTCTTGGCGGCATTCTCAAGCTTTGACTTTGGCTCTTCAGCAAATTCAGCATCTTGCCCGTACCCCTGTGGATTAACTCCTGGCGCCTTTGTTCCTCTGTTTCCCTTTTTACTCATCGCATTTGATCCCTCCAAAAAATTTTGTTTAAAACTCCATCGAAAAGTGAATTAACCTTAATAGGTTGTCTGCTTGGACAGCTTAATCCTTATTATGAACGGTCAAGAATAAAAGCAATCATTTTTCTTCAAAATAACATGGAGGTGACAGATGATGAACAAAGGTGCAGTAATTGCGATATCAAGTATCGGCCTGGCCCAGGCTTTAAAAATACCGATTCATTATGCAAAAACACAGGAATGGAAACCAGATTTATTTTTGGCAACAGGAGGCATGCCCAGCTCACACTCAGCTGGCGTTTCTTCCCTAACCACCTATGTTGGCCTTACAAGAGGAGTGCGTTCGATTGATTTTGCGTTGTCCCTGGTTTATGGCATGATTGTTATGTATGATGCCCAGGGGATCAGACGGCAGACAGGAGAACTTACTTTAAAGGTGAATGACCTTGATGAACTGATTGATAAAATCCATGAGGATGACCCGGTGGAGTTCGAGGAAAAGTCCCCGGATCCTTTGAAGGAAATGCTCGGACATCAGCCAAAAGAAGTGCTGGGCGGAGCCCTTCTCGGGATGGCTATGGGATTTGCTGGTTATCTTTTAACGAAAAAACGGTAGAAAAAGCTCGGATAATGCGGTAAAATTTTACTAGAAACGGCTTGAAGAGAGAGGATTGATTCAGTCAGTGCGGACAGTTGAAGATTATCTGCTTCATTTGAAGAGCAAGGGTTTCCATTTTCGCGAGGATGCCATCGGCTTCATATTTTTCGGACAGCAATATACGAATTCCACCGATGAAATCGCAAATGCAGCCATCGAAATTACCCTGAAGGCTCAAAAGGGTTTTGACGGAAGCTTTTATATTTCATTGCTTGAAACGTTCGCTTCTAATAAAATTGATTCCCGCAAAGCAGCATTGCAATTTGTCAAAAAAATCGAGCTTTTGGCCGTATAACGAAAAGCGGAAGCGCCTGGTCAGCCCCGACAAGCGACTCGAGCTGCTCAAAGCTAACGCTTATCGCAAGATACTCGAGGAAGTTTATTCAGGGGAGAAAACTGGCTAGGCGCTGAAGCTGGACAATTCTTGAAGTGGAAATTATTCTGAACTAAAAATCATAAAAAAAGGCTGGTTCCAAAGCATCATGCTTTGAAATCAGCCTCTTTTTTCGGAAATAGTTTGCGGACGAAGCTTTCAAATTTTCCTGATGGCAGTTCAGCGAAAATCATCCCGGCGAAAATCAGCGCACAACCCGCCAGTGCACTATAGGTCAGGCGCTCATCTGCCCAAAAATAAGCGGTAATCGCTGCAAAAACAGGTTCCATCGCAAAGATCAGGGCAACTCGGGTAGCAGTCGTATGCTTCTGGAAATTCGTCTGGATGAAGAACGCCAGGGCAGTCGCGAGAATCGATGTAACCAATAAGGCGACCATCACATCCGCAGAAAAAATGACCTCTGGCTGGAAAGCTCTTTGCCAGTCCTCGAACAGGACAGAAGAAACAGCTGAAAGGGCGGCAACCGTAGAAATCTGCACAGCTGTCAAAAGCAGTGTAGGATAACTGCTTGAGAATTTTCCGGTAAAGACGATATGCAGGGCGAAGCCTGCTGCACAAATCAGCACAAAAGCATCCCCGATGTTAAGACTCGACACATCGGACATCGTTAATAAATAAAGGCCGATGGTAGCCGCCGAAACGCCTGCGATCGAATTAATACCTGGACGCTGTTTCAGAATCCCAATCATCAGCAAGGGGACCAGAACGACGCTCAAGCCAGTAATAAAACCAGCCTTGGAAGATGTGGTGTACAAAAGGCCAAGCGTCTGGAATGCATAGCCTATGAACAGCCAAAACCCCAGCATAACCCCTGATCCAAGCAATTTCTTGTCAAATTTCTGAAGTTGATGCCTTTCAAAGATCACAAGCCATAGTCCCAGGAGGAGTGCAGCAATGGTAAATCGAACGGTGTTAAACGCGAGAGGCTCAAGGAATGAGATGGCATTTTGTACGACGACAAAAGTTGCACCCCAGATAAGAGCAACGAATAATAGGCTTAAGTCTGCAAAAGTTGATGCTTTCATTTAGATGTCGGTTCCTTTCCTATTGTTGTCTCTGACCGCTTTCCTCGCTAATTCATCAGCTGTTTTATTTTCACTCGATGGAATCCATTTCATGAAGAACAGATCGAATTGGCCGGCAAGCATCAACGCTTTTTCCAGAAGAGGGGCATAAAGTTTGTTTTTGACGAACTCCTTCTCGACCGCAGCATTCACCAGCTGTGAATCAGTCCTGAAGGAAACAACCTTAAAACCATTCTCAATACAAATTTCCAATGCTTTTATAAATGCATGATATTCAGCTTCATGGTTTGACATGACGCCAAGAGGGATGGAATATCTGAAAACTTCCCCTTCTCCTTTAATAAAAATGCCAGCACCGCTTGGTCCCGGGTTGCCAGCACTTGCTCCATCGATATATACCTCGAACAAAGACGATCACTCCCGGTTGGTTTGTACAGATAATAGATAGTGTATCATAATAGGAGCGATAATTTATAAAAATATACAAAAGCATTTTCGGTACCAACAACTCTTTTTCATTGTAACGGCCATCGAAAATGGGTAAGATAACTAAAAATGGCGGAGACAAAACTGATTGGAAAGTGGGGAGAAGTCTTGAAATATAAATTGGAATGGGAATATAAATCAAAAGGTCTGGCTCCTATCCTGTTCAGCTCTGATTATCTGGATGGAGAACATGCGCTCCAGGCTGGTGAAGAACTTGAAAAATCGGGCAAAGCGTTGGAAATCTCCTTCACTGATGAAATTGGTACCTCCTGGTCAATCAAGGAAATGCGCAAACTGCTTGCTGAGGTGGAAGAAGAGCCTCATGATTTGACTGTTTATTTCGATGGAGGGTTCGATAATGCCCACTATAAGGCCGGACTCGGCACAATCATTTATTACAAGCAGGGCAAAAAGAAATACAGGCTGCGCGCAAATGAAGTATTCGATGAGTTGGAAACGAATAATGAAGCAGAGTATGCAGCTGTTTATTTTGCGCTTACCATCCTTGAGGAAATGGGCGTCAGGAACATGTCTTGTGAAATCAAAGGCGATTCCCAGGTGGTTTTGAAGCAGCTGGAGGGTGAGTGGCCGTGCTATGAAGAAACCCTCAACCGCTGGCTGGATCGGATCGAAAAGAAGATCAAGGAGCTTGGATTGCATCCAAAATACAATCCGGTAGGAAGGAAAGAGAACAAAGAGGCTGACAAGCTGGCAACCCAGGCTTTACAGGGGAAGATGATCAACAGCAAAATGCAAATAATATAGCCAGGAGGGAAACGATTGACTCGAAATGAAATCCTTGCTGAGGTTGAAACATTGCTCAATACATATTGCAATGGATGCTTCCTGAAAAAGCATCACCGGCAAGAACACGGAAAAACATCCGCCCACCGGTTTTGCATAACAGAATGCACCGTCGGCGAGAAAATAAAAAAATGCGGACAGAAATTATAATTAGCATGTGGTTTTAATGGACATTTCAGGGCTATGAAGAATGTGAAATGTCCAAGAAAGTGGGTTTAAAGGACATTCAACGCCATGAAGAATGCAAAATGTCTAAAATCAAATATACAAATCAAAAAGGCTGGCGTCTGCGCCAGCCTTTAACTTTTGGAATTATAGTTTCACTACGTTAGCTGCTTGTGGTCCGCGGTTTCCTTCGACGATTTCGAAAGATACTTCCTGGCCTTCTTCTAATGATTTGTAGCCATCACCCTGGATCGCTGAGAAGTGTACGAATACATCATCTCCGCCTTCTACTTCAATAAAACCGAAACCTTTTTCATTGTTGAACCATTTTACTTTACCGTTTTGCATGTTAAACTTTCCTCCCATGTCTTTCGCGACACAAAGTCTGCGTCAAGTTGAATATTATCATCTAATTGGATACACCTGCATTCTTTTGACATGGCAAATATATTCTATTAAATGATGTCTTAAATATACAATATTGGAATAGTCCTAGTCAAGAATGTAAGCGCTATTATAATGTTAATAATCTTAAAATTTCGTAAATTAAAAATCATCGTCCAGGTTCCTATTTCCGGAAAAATTTGTTATTATTTTCATATCGAAGCATTCCTTTTGAACCGCTCAATAGTTAAAAAACAGCAATCAATTAAAAAAGCAGACTATTATTAGCTTAGAGGAGGGTACTATGATGAAGACCACTCCATCAGCGTTCACGTCCTTATCTGATTATCAAATTGAGACATTATTGGATTCAATCAGGAACGGTAATCCCGTTCAGGACCCGACATCACAGAAAGCAGTGAATACTAAAATCGATGATATTTCCAGGAAACTCGATGCAGCTTCCATACAAATGGAAGAAATATTCGATGTAGTCGCGAAGACAGGCGTTGTACCTGTCTCTGAAATCAAAAATGAAATCATGCCTGCAATCAGACAGGCAGCAGAAATACCTCATATCTATCACCTTTTTTATGAACTTAAGTCAAAAGACGAGTATACTTACAGGCATACAGTCTGTGTCGGCATCATTTCAACGTTGCTTGGAAAATGGTTGAATCTTAATCAGTCCGATTTGAATGACCTTTCGCTGGGAGCTACCCTCCATGATATTGGAAAGGCTAGAATTCCAGCTGAAATTCTCAATAAGCCAGGCAGGCTGACACAGGAAGAATATGCCGAAATGAAACGCCATACCGTTTATGGATACAGATTGCTGAAGGATATACCCGAGTTGAATGACAGAGTTGCTCTCATAGCTCTCCAGCACCATGAACGGGAGGATGGTGGCGGCTATCCGTTCAGTCTGCGGAGCGATAAGATTGACGAGTTTGCCAAAATCGTCGCGATTGCTGATGTCTATCATGCCATGTCGTCTTCGAGGGTTTACCATCAGGCGGAACCATTCCACATAGTCATTTCCCAGATGCAAAACGATGTTTTCGGCAAATTTGACCCGAAAATCATGGTGGTCTTTCTATACAGGATCATGGACAGCCTTGTCGGGAAACGCGTTCTTTTAAGCAATGGTGAAGAAGGGACAATTCTTATGGTCGATAAATTTGAACCGTTGAGGGCCCTGATCAAGACTGAAGATACTTTGATTGATTTGCGTCTCAACCGCGGTTTGAGAATTTCACGGGTCTTAAATGATTCAATCGTAGGGGTATAAAAAGCAACTGCCATTCATATCTTTTAATAGTCAAATATGATGAATTAAAGGGTGAGGGCATGTATCGCTTTTCGATTGGTGATGAGGATTGGATTATCATTTTTTCTTCGCATCTTTCCCTTGAACAAAAAGAAAAGGAAGAAATCATTCGTTCCATCGCCATCATGGGTCCGCAATGGGCTGCTTTCAGTCACGGAGAATCATTCGTGATATTTCAGGAACTGGTCGGAGCGATCGTGGTAAGGATTGAAAAAGTTCCTTCATTGATTTTGACTGTTTCGGCAGTCGTTAATAGGGATCGATGGTACATCAACGAGAATAATAAAGTCGAGGCGTTTGATACTGATAGTTTTTAAAAGGCAGCTGAGCAATCAGCTGCCTGTTTATGTGTTTTAGAGACTGAGATAAAAGTCCTTTACGGTCTTGGCGAAATAAAGATAAAATAGAATTTAGGTTTACACTACGCTCTTACTAAAGCTTTTCAGGAGGAAATTATGAAGTTGATCGTTGCGGAAAAGCCTGACCAGGGCAGAACGCTGGCCTCCGTTTTTAAAATGAAGAAGAAAGATGGATACCTTGAAATCCTTCCAAATGAAATTTTTCCGGATGGCGCTTATGTCTCCTGGGCAATTGGCCATCTAACGGAATTGTCCTCGCCTGAACAGTACAACCCATCCTGGAAAAAGTGGTCGCTGAATACATTGCCGATCATTCCGGAGCAATTCCAGTATGAAGTCGTAAAATCGAAAGCAAAGCAATTCAATATTATAAAAAGATTGGCTTCGGACCCCCAGGTAACTGAAATCATCCATGCAGGCGATGCCGGGCGGGAAGGGGAGCTGATCATCCGGAATATCCTTCGTCTCGCAAATTGCACGAAACCGATGAAACGGCTGTGGATTTCTTCCCTAACCCCAAAAGCGATCAAAGAAGGTTTTCAGAAACTGCTGAGTGAATCAGATACAAAGAATTTGTATTTTGAAGCCTATACTCGTGCTTGTGCTGACTGGGTTGTCGGCATGAATGCATCCAGACTGTACACTCTCTTATTGCAGAAGAAGGGGTATTCAGATGTATTTTCCGTTGGAAGAGTCCAGACACCAACGCTTGCTCTCATTGTAAAACGGGAACTGGAAATCGAGAACTTTGTCTCAGAACCATTCTGGGAAGTAATCGGGAAATTCGATATCAATGGCAAAAAATACACTGGCAAATGGGAAAAAGATGGTGACTCAAGGATCAAATCAAAGGAAATGGCTGAAAAAATTGCTTCATTCTGCAGCGGCAAAGCGGCGGAAGCAGCAGAAGTCATTTCCGAGAAAAAAGAATTCCTGCCTCCATTATTATACAATCTCTCAGCGATTCAGGCTGAAGCAAACCGGCGCTTTAAGATGTCGCCGAAAAAGACGCTGGACATTTTACAAGGGCTCTATCAGAGGGGAATCGTCTCATATCCTCGTTCGGATTCCAGGTATGTGACTCCCGGCGAAGCGGAAGGCTTTCCAACTATCCTGAATAAACTCAAGGCTATTCCAGAGTATGGACCGTTATTTCCGCTGCCGGTGGAATCCATTAAAAACAACAAACGATATGTAAATGAGAAAAAAGTGACGGACCACTACGCGATCATCCCTACCGAACAAGTACCAAATTTGGGCAGGCTTTCGGGTGATGAGCTTAAACTATATGATTTGCTCGTAAGGACGCTGATCGCCGCTCACTATGGACCTTATGTTGCGGAGTATACGACCATCAAGACGGTCGTGGATGGCAGGGCTGAGTTTATTTCGAAGGGGAAAGTCCAGCTTGATGAAGGCTGGAAGAAGGTGCTTCCTCAAAAAGATGCAGACAAAGAACCGGAGCTGCCTGCTGTTCAACAGGGTGAAACCGGAACTGTCGTAAAAACAGAAGTAAAAGAAAGCAAAACCCAGCCTCCAAAGAGACTGACTGAAGGACAGTTAATCACCTTAATGAAAACGGCCGGCAAGCATATTGAAGACAAGCAGCTGGAGAAAGTGCTGATGAAGGCAGAAGGACTTGGAACCGAAGCTACGAGAGCAGGAATCATTACGATGCTGAAGGACCGGGCCTATATCGATGTCCGCAAGAATCTTGTTTATGCCACAGCAAAAGCTAAAATACTCGTGGCGGCAGTTGGCGGACAAGTCCTTGCTTCACCGGAAATGACAGCAAAATGGGAACAGCGGCTGCACCAGATAGGCGAGGGGGAAGCATCTCCCAAGCAGTTTATCGAGCAAACCTCAAAAATGATCAAGCACCTGGTTTCGGAAACGACCGAAGGGTCAGCAGGCTGGACATTTTCAGAGGAACTCACCAATGCCTTTGTGCCCGGAAAAAAAGGCGGGAAGGCAAGGCGCGGCACGAATCTGGGAAAATGTAAAAAATGCGATGGCATGGTTGTGGACAAGGGTACATTCTATGGTTGCTCCAACTACCAAAAAACAAAATGCAATTTTACCCTATCCAAACAGATCTTAGGCAAGACAGTGACGCAAAAAAATATAAAGAAGCTGCTGGCAGAAGGAAGCACAGATGTAATCGAAGGCTTCCAGAGCAAGGATCGAACTTTCAACGCAAAGCTGTACTGGGATGCGACCGAAAACAAACTGAAATTTGATCTGGCTCCACAGCCCGTCAATCAAGGTGGGTAGCGCCTTGTCACCCTTGTCCTTCTATAGTAAACTTTAATATGGCTATTGTATAAGCATTGGAGGTCATGGGATGCCAACACCTAGTATGGAAGATTATATCGAACAAATTTTTATTTTAATAGAACAAAAAGGTTATGCCCGGGTAGTGGATATCGCAGAGGCATTATCGGTCCATCCCTCCTCAGTGACAAAAATGGTCCAAAAACTTGATAAAGACCAATTCCTGGTTTATGAAAAATATCGCGGGCTTGTCCTGACTCCTAAAGGATACAAAACCGGCAAAAGGCTGGTGTACCGACATGAATTGCTTGAACAATTATTGCAAGTAATCGGAGTGAAGGAAGAGAACATCTATAATGATGTCGAGGGAATTGAACATCATTTAAGCTGGGATGCAATCGACAGGATCGGTGACCTTGTCCAGTTTTTTGAAGAAGACAAAACACGGGTCCAGGAATTAAGGGCGATCCAGAAACAAAACGATGACCAATAAAACAAACACCTGGCAGTTGCTGTCAGGTGTTTTTTGAGGTCAGTATATATCTGGATACGTTTGAAAATCAGCACCGTCTGCTGAAATTAACGAGGAAATCCCATCGGTTTCATCATTGATGTTCACTCCTGAAATATTCCCTGCAGACGCTTCCAACAAGGCTTTACGATAAGAGATGATCCTCCCGCTCGAGGTCTGGAAGCTGATGATTTCACCAGCATTGTTTTTATGTACCGCAACTAACTGTTCTTGTTCCAATCTAATCTCTCCTTTCATCCACCTAGTCTTGCACTTTTACCCGAAAAATAAACGTAACAGGAATTCTGCATTTCTTGACGAATTTACTATTATTAGAAAAATTAGGCGGGTGAGCTTTTGAATACATCAGATTGGAAGAAGGAATCGGAAAAACTGTGGGACAGTATGGCAACATCATGGAATTCAAGAAGCAAGGGGATGTGGGAGGACGGAAGCCGAAAAGATATCGTTCCCTTCATCGAGAAATTTGTCTTACCAGGTGCGGCGATTTGAGACTTAGGATGTGGAGATGGTGTCGGCACAAGGAAGCTGTCGGAAGCGGGTTATGTGGTCACCGGAATGGATGTTTCCGAGGAGATGCTTGAGAAAGCCAGGCAGTATTCTATTGATTGTGATTTTGTTAAGGGGAATTTAACTGATTGCGGAATCCAGAATAACGCCTTTGAAGCAGTGATGGCGATCAATTCGATTGAGTGGACGGAAAGTCCATATGAATCTTTGAAAGAAGTTTCCAGGGTATTAAAGCCTGATGGATTTGCTTGCATTGCCATTCTTGGACCCACAGCTGCTCCGAGAAGGAACAGTTTCCGGAGACTATATGGGGAAGAAGTGTTCTGCAATACAATTATGCCATGGGAGCTGGAAAAACTGGCCGTGGAGATTGGCTGGAAAAAGGTTGGGGAATACGGCGTCTATAAAAAGGCGGCTGAACAGATTTCCCTGGGATCACTGCCGTTGGAGCTTCAGCAATCACTTTCGTTTATGTGGGTTTTCATGTTCCAGGTTCCAAAACCAGTTTAGAGCACGAAGAAAGGCACCGAGATTTGTCGGTGCCTGTTTTTTCAATTCCATTCAAATGGAGTCTCCTGGTACACATAATAATTGAGCCAGTTTGAAAAGAACAAATGTGCGTGAGACCTCCACCGATTGGCCGGTTTCTTTTCAGGATTGTCATTTGGAAAGTAATGCTCAGGAACCTGGATATCAATTCCCCTGCCTCTGTCTCGTGCATATTCCTCTGCCAGAGTAGTAGCTTCATATTCAAGATGGCCGGTGATCATGATTCTGGCCCCATCCATGCTTGAAATGATCAATGGTCCTGCTTCATCAGAAACCGCAAGGATCTTTAAGTCTGGATGCTCTTCCAGTTCATTGATAGGTATTTCGGTGTTCCGTGAATGCGGTGCAGGAAATTCATCGTCAAACCCTCTTAACAATTTTTCCGTTTCATCCAGGACTGCATGATTGAAGATTCCTGAGCATTTTTGCGGAAGGACGTATTTGCCAATGCCATAGTGATGATAGATGGCAGCCTGCGCTCCCCAGCAGATATGCAAAGTCGATGTCACGTTTTCCTTTGTCCAATCAAGGATTTCCCTCAGCTCATTCCAATATTCCACTTCCTCGAATTCCATAAGTTCGATAGGCGCCCCAGTAATGATCATCCCATCATATCTCTTTTCTTTTACCTGGCTGAAGGTTTGATAAAACTCCTCTAGATGATACCTGGATGTGGTTTTGGAGTCATATGTAGCTGTTTTCAAAAAAGTGATGTTGACCTGGAGCGGAGTGTTTCCGAGCAATCGAAGCAGCTGTCTCTCTGTTTTTTCTTTCTCAGGCATAAGGTTCAGGATCAAAATATTCAATGGGCGGATATCCTGCCTTGAGGCGCGGGTGTCATCCATGATGAAAATATTTTCTTTTTCCAATATTTCTTTCGCTGGCAAATGCAGCGGTATTTTGATTGGCATAATATAACCTCCCTTTTAGCAAACTAAAGTCAGTAATTTTTATTATAGTCTGAATTCTTTTATGGAGCAATTGGCTAAAGAGGAAATTTTATGACAAATAAATATTTTTTACCTGATAGTAATTTTCTGATGGTAGAATATAAGATGGTAAGCACATAGATAATATCTGGGGGGATTGGGAATGGAAACGAATGTTCAAGTTAAGTCAGATATTGAAATTGCCCGTGAAAGCCAAATGAAGCCGATCGTTGATATCGCAGCGAGCATAGGACTTGATGCCGATGATATTGAGATGTTCGGAAAGTATAAAGCAAAGCTGTCATCAGAAGCTTTGGCGAAATTGAAAACAAAGGAAAGCGGCAAGGTCGTACTTGTCACTGCGATTAATCCGACTCCTGCTGGGGAAGGGAAATCGACTGTGACCGTCGGACTCGCCGATGCTTTAAATAAGCTGGGACAAAAGACGATGATAGCCATGCGTGAACCGTCACTCGGACCGACGATGGGGATCAAGGGCGGTGCAACAGGGGGAGGCTACGCACAGGTGCTTCCGATGGAAGACATCAATCTTCACTTCACTGGCGACCTGCACGCCATAACCACAGCCAATAACGCGCTGGCTGCATTGATCGATAATCATCTTCAGCAGGGAAATAAGCTGAATATTGACCAGCGCAGAATTGTCTGGAAGCGGGCACTTGATTTGAATGACCGTGCATTAAGGAAGGTTATCATCGGGCTTGGCGGGCCGCTTCAGGGTGTACCGCGGGAAGATGGGTTCGATATCACTGTTGCATCAGAAATCATGGCAGTTTTATGCCTTGCAAGCGACCTGAAGGACTTAAAGAGGCGCCTATCCAATATGGTGGTTGCCTATAACTTTGACAAGCAGCCTGTTACTGTCGGTGATCTTGGGGTAGAAGGCGCACTCACGCTTTTACTGAAAGAAGCCGTAAAGCCAAATCTTGTCCAAACGATTGAACATACTCCTGCATTGATCCATGGAGGTCCTTTTGCCAATATTGCTCATGGCTGCAATAGTGTCATCGCGACTGAATCAGCATCCAAGCTGGCTGATTTTGTTGTGACAGAAGCTGGATTCGGGGCAGACCTTGGGGCAGAAAAGTTCCTGAACATCAAAGCAAGAACAGCTGGAATCGACCCATCAGCAGTTGTCATCGTGGCTACCATCCGTGCGCTGAAAATGCACGGGGGCATGAAGAAAACCGAGTTGGTGAACGAGGATGTCCAGGCCTTAAAGGACGGTTTCACAAACTTGAAAAAGCATGTTGAGACGATTGCCAGCTTCGGCTTGCCGTATGTTGTTGCAATCAATCGTTTCATTACCGATACAGAGCTCGAAACGAATACACTGAAAGAAATGTGTGAGAATGCAGGCATACCAGTTGCGCTGACAGAGGTTTGGGAAAAGGGCGGTGCTGGTGGAATTGAGCTTGCTGAGACATTGCTCGATGTGATTGAAAAAAGTGAAAATACATTTGCCCATTTATATGACCTTTCCGATTCACTAGAGGATAAAATCAAGAAGATTGCGACTCAGGTTTATGGTGCAGATGGAGTCGAGTTCTCAACAAAGGCTAAGAAACAGCTCTTGGATTTTGAAGGATTCGGCTGGGGTGTGCTGCCAGTCTGTATGGCGAAAACGCAATACTCATTGTCAGATGATCCGCAGAAACTTGGGCGGCCGTCAGGCTTTACCATCACAGTCAGAGAATTGAAGCCTTCGGTTGGAGCAGGATTCATTGTCGCTCTGACAGGTGAAGTCATGACGATGCCAGGACTTCCTAAAATGCCGGCTGCGCTGAATATGGACGTTGATGAAGACGGGAATGCAGTTGGTCTATTTTAATCATAATAGTCTCGAAATCTAAAGTGCCAGCCTTCCATATGGGAGGCTGGTTCCTTACTATATCGGATTTATAATTTGAAAGGGAGTGAACGATTTTGTTCGACCCGACAGCATTTGAAAACATAAAAGTGGTAATAGAAGGCGAAATATATGACAGGGATTTGAGTGGGGAAATCAAGGTTGTGGATCGGAATGACTGGATCAATACAGCCAAGCTGTCGCGAAAATATGAAATTTCCTTTACTGTAAGTGGATACAATGATAAAGAAATTGCAGCGATCATGACTTTAGAGGCTGGTTTGGAAAATCTTTCAGCTGAATTATTAGGAAGCCGCAGCGCTAATCACCTTGCAGGATGCATAGTCGGTATTTCTTTTACAATGCTGCATAGAAATGAAGTTCAGGTTTATCGCTCCATACAGGAAGGTCTGGAAGATATCTGGGGAAAGGACAGGGAAATTGTCCAATCCGTACAGGTTTTTCCGCTCGCAGAAAGTCAAAGGATCAGAAACTTTGCCAGAGTATCATTTAACCGCCTCGTTTATGAGGAGCAGATTGATGATTTAACAGAAATGATTGACTATATGGTTGACTCAGTGAATAAACTAAAAAAATTATTGGATGAATAATAATTCCTGCTTTTATAGGCAGGAATTTCTGTGTTGTTTTCAGAATAATCTATTATCGGAAAGTTTTTAAACATTAATTTGCAAAAAGTTCTCTATGTTTAATATAAACTTTGGACATGTATAGCTGTCCGGGAGAAAACAGGTTTAAAATGGGGGAGATTGTTTGAAGAAAATAGCTTGGGTAACTGACAGTACAGCATATCTGGATGAGGAATTGAAGAACCATCCAGATGTTTACCAGGTGCCGATGACCATTGTTTTGGATGATGTTGAATACCTGGATGGCAAGGATTTAACTGCAGAAGAATTATATGAAAAGTTAAAAGCGGTGAAGACTCCACCTAAAACTTCACAGCCGCCTGTGGGTGTTTTTATGGAGTTATATGAAAAACTTGAAAAAGAGTATGACCTCGTTTTCTCGGTTCTGATTTCCTCAAAATTGAGCGGAACCGTCGCATCAAGCGTACAGGCGGCACAAGCTGTAAACATACCGGTCATCACGTTTGACTCGAAAATTCTCACATATCCGCTGACATCACTGTTGAAGAAAGGAATTTCCCTGGCAGAGCAAGGTAAGACTGTTGAGGAGATTAAGGAAAAACTTGAAATCATCCGTGATTCAAATGAAACCTATGTGATGATTGGGAGCCTGGAGCAGCTTCATCGCAGCGGGAGAATGTCTGGAGTGCAATTTTATCTCGGAAGCATGCTCAGCATAAAACCAATCATCAGCATTGAAGATGGCGCATTGAATACGAAGGAAAAAGTGAGAAGCGACAAGAAGGCCCGCGACAAAATATTCGAATATTTGAAGACTTCTCATGAGAAATACGGAGTGGAGGAAGTTTACATCCTCTATGGACTTCACAAAGAAGCTGCAGATGAATGGCAAATCCAGCTCGAGAGAATATTCCCGGATATTACATTCCTCAGCTGCCCGATTGGAGCAGTCATCGGCGTCCATGCAGGTGAACATACCATCGGAATCAGCTGGAATAACGCAAAAGTATAAGTGCCGATTTGGCACTTATTTTTTTGCTCATCCATTTCATTGCTCCCATGTTGGAAGACTCTATAGGGCAGAAAGAAGCGTGAAAGGTGAAAAAGTGTCCGATAGAAGGGCTCTATCGGACAAACGGAAGCGTGGGGGGTGGAAAAGTGTCCGATAGAAGGGTTTTATCGGACAAACGGAAGGGTGAAGGGTGAAAAAGTGTCCGATAGAAGGGCTCTATCGGACAAACAGAAACGTGAAGGGTGAAAAAGTGTCCGATAGAAGGGCTCTATCGGACAAACAGAAACGTGAAGGGTGAAAAAGTGTCCGATAGAAGAGCTCTAACGGATAAACGGAAGGGTGAAGGGTGGAAAAGTGTCCGATAGAAGAGCTCTAACTGACAAACGGAGGCGTGGAGAGTGAAAAAGTGTCCGATAGAAGGGCTTCCACTATATCCTTAAAAGTATATGAAACTTCAGTATGTCAATCCTCCCATTACCAGCCGATTTATATGGTAAAATGAGTTCGGTAGGAAAGTAGGTGCTGGATTTGAAAGAGTTGATAACTATCACAGAGAAATTTGTGAAAAACGAGCTGGGCGGTGATTCTTCCGGTCATGATTGGCATCATATTGACCGGGTGAGGAAGAATGCACAGCTGATTTGGGGCAAGGAAAAGCAGGGTGACTGGTTCATAATCGAAATGGCAGCCTTGCTTCATGATATACCGGATGATAAATTGAATGAATCGGAAGCAGCCGGATGGGCGAAGCTTGATTCGTTTTTGCAAAGCATAGAATTAGAAGGTGCAACTGCTTCAAAGATTAAAAGCTGTATTGAAACGGTATCTTTTAAAGGAGGAAGGGCGATTGAACTCGACAGTATCGAGGCGGAGATCGTCCAGGATGCAGACCGACTTGATGCCCTTGGTGCGATCGGGATTGCGAGGACTTTTGCTTTTGGAGGCAAGAAAGGCCATCCAATTTACGAACCCAGCCTGGGTGTCAGAGGAGAAATGACGCTTGAAGAATATCGGAGTGGCAGCACTTCTTCGGTGAATCACTTCTACGAAAAGCTTTTGAAGCTGAAAGATAAAATGAATACCGAGCATGCGAAGCAACTAGCTGAGGAAAGGCACCGTTTTATGGAGGCTTTCCTTGAACAATTTTACAGTGAATGGAATGGTCAGGCATGAAAATGATCACGATTGAAAACGTGACAAAAACATACGGAGAAAAAGACCTCTTCAATGGCATTACATTTACGATCGGCGAACGTGAACGGGTCGGTTTGATCGGAGTGAACGGCACCGGAAAATCTTCTCTGCTGAGAATCGTAGCGGGAATTGACCAGCCGGACTCTGGAGAGTTGATATTTGCAAAAGATTATAAAATATCGTTTTTGTCCCAGCAGCCTGAAATGGAACCGGAGAAAACCGTCCTTGATCAGGTATTCAGCGGAGAGGCTCCTATCCTGAAGCTGATGCGGGATTATGAAATGATTCTTTCTGAGTTAGGCCAAAAACCTGATGATGCAGGAGTTCAGGAAAGGTTTTACGAGTTGCAGCGGAGAATGGACAGCTCTGATGGCTGGGATGCCAATACGGCGGCAAAGTCGATTCTGATGCAGCTTGGGATTTCAGACTTCACACGAACAATGGGTGAGCTATCCGGCGGTCAGAAAAAACGTGTCGCACTTGCACAAGTGCTGATTGAATCTCCTGATTTGCTCATCCTGGATGAGCCTACCAACCATCTTGACTATGAAACAGTCAAATGGCTGGAAGATTATCTTTCACGCTATTCCGGATCACTTTTACTCGTTACCCATGACCGGTACTTTCTGGACAGAGTGACGAACAGGATATTTGAATTGGACGGGGGAAACCTATTCAGCTATAAAGGCAACTATGCCAGTTTCCTGGAAGCAAAGGCAATCCGCGAGGAAAACGAAGCTGCCACACTCGAGAAGAAGAAGAACCTGTTCAGACAGGAACTTGAATGGATCCGGAGGGGCGCAAAGGCCAGGACAACGAAGCAGAAGGCGAGAATCCAGCGTTTTGATAAACTGGATGAAGAAGTGTCAAATGTTAAATCTGCTGAAAAACTGGACATCTCTCTAAGTGGCAGCAGACTGGGCAAACAAGTACTTGAATTGAAGGATGCAACAAAAAAATATGAGAACAAAGTTATTCTCGATGATTTCAATCTTCTCGTGAAGCCTGGTGACAGGCTGGGAATCATCGGCCGTAATGGAACAGGGAAATCCACTTTACTGAATATCCTGTCGGGAAGAATAGAACTTGATTCTGGCGAGATCATCACTGGCCAGACTGTTAACATTGCCTATTATACACAGGAAAATGAAGACATGGATGAGAATAAACGGGTGATCGAGTACCTGAAGGAAACAGCTGAAATTGTCCATACAACCGATGGAAAAACCATTTCGGCTGCACAAATGCTTGAGCGATTCCTGTTTCCTCCATATGCACATGGAACTTCGATCAAAAAGCTTTCAGGAGGAGAAAAGCGCAGGCTCTACCTGTTGAAGCTGTTGATGGAAGAACCGAATGTGCTCCTGCTCGATGAGCCAACCAATGATCTGGATACACAGACTTTAACCGTATTGGAGGATTATCTGGAGGAGTTCCCAGGTGTTGTGATTACTGTATCCCATGACCGCTATTTCCTTGATAAGGTTGTCGACCTGCTGCTTGTATTGGAAGGCGATGGCCGTACTGATCTTTATTACGGCAATTATACCGATTACCTGGAAAAACGGCCGAAACCTGATTCAGTTTCTTCTTCCCAGCCGAAGAAAGAAAAGGTTGAGCAGCCTGAAAAAACGAAGAAAAAGAAATTGAGCTTCAAAGAGCAAAAAGAATGGGCAGAAATCGACGATAAGATATCAGGTGCTGAAGCCCGCCTTGAAGAAGTGCAGGCTGAAATGGCCAATATCGGAAGTGATTTCGAAAAAGGCCAGGCTTTGATGAAGGAAGAGGAAGAGTTGAATGAACAGCTAGAGTACTTGATAGAAAGGTGGAGCTATTTATCTGAGCTCGCTGACGAATAAGGCCTGGATACCAGGTCTTATTTTTTTAAGTCTAAATCCCGATATAAAGAGCAAATAAGATCGCTTTTAGAAAATATATACTTCTTAAAGAGGAGAAAAGGCCCATTTGTAGAATTCTTAACGAAAAAGTAAAATTTTGTTGGGGGAAATATGATAAAACCAAAGCGTTCACTCAGGCAAATGAAAGAAACGGCTTCGCGGCAATTTACAGATAGAGAAGAGCCAAAGCTATCGTTTAGGAAGGCAATGAAATCTTTGAGTCACCAGGAATACAAAGTATTGGTATTTTACGGGGTAGGCGGCATAGGGAAAACAAGATTACTGAAAGAATTAATGGGTCTTACAGATTCTATAGATGGGAATTCAATTAAAATCTCAATTGATTTCAGGGAAGTGAAGCATCGGGAACCCTCAGAAGCACTCATTTGGTTTAGGCAACAGCTGGCAAATGAAAATGGGATCAAGTTTACTACCTTTGATCTGGCATATGCTGTGTATTGGAGAAGGATGAGACCGCAACAATCATTAAAGGCAGACCGAAAAACAATTCCTTTTTTAGAGGAAGGGAACTTTGTTGGGGAACTAATCACTCAATTGGAAAATATACCTGTTGTTCAATGGATCCCAAAGACGATTAAGCTCATAGATGGGTTTGCCCAATACAAGGAAATCCTTCAATGGTGGACGAGAACCGGGAAAGACATTTTAACCGATTTAAAGGACATGCATCCAAAGGACATCGAAGAGATGCTATTGGTCTATTGGGCGAGTGACTTGATTGACTGGATAAAGCGGACTGGGAAAAACGTGATATTTTTCTATGATACTTATGAAGCATTGTGGGAATCCGAGCGAACTATTGGGTCTATCGGAGATAAAGATGAATGGATAAGGGAGTTTATTCTCCAATTTGAGGACGTTCCAGTTTTGAATGTGATTTGTGGAAGGGAGAAAATCACTTGGGATAAGTTGAACCCTGAATGGGAGTGCGTTGTGGAACAACATTTGATGGGTGAACTCTCTCCGACAGATTGTAAAAGTTTTTTGAATTCCTGCGGCATTACAGATGAAGGCATTCAAGAAAAAATCATTCAGGGAAGTGAAGGTTTGCCGTATTATCTGGATTTGATGGTAGATACATATCAATTGGTTTCTAGAAATAGTATTCCCCATGTAAATGATTTTTCCAGAAGGCCTGATGAGGTACTGCAGCGGTTCTTAAAATATTTGGACAGGTCTGAGAAAGAAACATTAAAGGTGCTGTCTATTCCTAGATATTGGACTGAAGAACTATTCTGCCAATTAGTTAATGAATTCAATACATTTTATCCAACAACGGCGTATCAGCAGCTTTGCGATTTTTCGTTTATCAGTGAATCAGAGCAACGGGGTTATTGGTCGATGCATAAACTGATGAAAGAAGGACTATGTGATCAAGTCCAGAGTGAGTCCCAATCTTTATTCGAAAGAGTGCACTCATTTTTGTTCCAATATTACACCAGCATGTTGAACAGGGAAATTGATGATGTCCGACTGAGCTTTGCCTTTGCAGAGGGTTTATATCATGGTAAATATATTCTTGAAGATGAAGAACTGTTTGGATGGATCAGAAAGCATACAACCTTGCTTATTCATGAAGGCGAATGGTCCTGTATCATTCAGGAGTTTACCAGTCTTTTGGAAGGCCGATCACTAAACCGGAAGTTGACCGCATTATTAAATCAAAAGCTTGGCGAATTATTTACTTTAAAAGGACAATATGAAGCTGCTGTTGATCACAGTAATCAAGCACTGGTTGGTTATTACGAAGAATTGCGAGATGAGAATAATGGTGATCTATGTGGTATTTATAGGTCGATAGCGGATATAAAGCATAATTTAGCTGATTTATACAGAAATACTAATCGATATGAACTGGCAATAAGAAACTACAAGGAAGCAGCTGCGATTCTGGAACAGAAATTCCAGGAAGCAGACCATTCTGAAGAAATTTCTTTGATTTATACCAGAATGGGAAAATTGTTTAAACTATTGTCTCAATACGATCAAGCCAAACAAGCCTATGAATTGGCACTTGAAAAATGTCTCAAATTAATAGACTCCGGTCATGCCACTTCAACATTGTATGCAGTAATTGGACAGATCCATGAAAAACTGGGGGAGATTGAACATGATGAGACCCAACTGGTTAACGAGGATTTTTCCCATTTTCATGAGTCAATTAAAGCATATGAACGGGCATTAAAGGATAATGACAATGAATTGGATCTCCGTGTGATTGCCAATCAGGGACTTGCTTACAAAAGGCTGGCTGAAGCTTTACCGGTTGATACCCGTGCAGAAGAAAAGCTGGCAAACTTCACAACAGCCATTAAGATTTATAAAAAAGTCGTAAAAAATGTCCCGGACTATATAGATGTCCATGAAATGCTGGGACATGCATCTGTAGATCTACTTGATTTATATATTGACTTAGGGATGTACGATAAGGCGACCGAGTCATTTAATCTTGCTATCAGTTCTTTTGATAAAGTTTTGGAATTGACCGAAAAACAGGGGAGTTCAAGGAACAGAATTTCATCAGCATACAGGACACTGGGGAGAATGCATAGAAAACAAAAAAATTATAAACTCGCATTGGAAGCGTATCAAACGGCATTAGAGAAAAGTAATGACGTGCTTATCCATACACCTGACTATATTTATGGGTTTAACAGCAGGGGGAAAATCTTTGCAGAGATGGGAGATTTCTTTATTGAAACAGGTGACCATGAGCAGGCGGTTGAAAGTTACCAAAATGCAATAACCAGTTTCATGTCAAGCCTGAAAAAATCGCCACATTCCAAAACGGCTCTTTCCCAGATTGAAAAGCTAAATAAAACCTTAAAAGAAATCCTCCAAAACTAGCTGGACAGTCGAGGCAATATTCTTATCGGAGGTTTTCATTCTTTTGGTTTAACACAGCTGCTTTCTATGGTTGGACCATAACTATAATGGTTCCTAAATGCGATTGTTCACTTGTTATGTTAAAATGGCTTCATTCCTGAAAAATATAAAGGGGTGGGAATGTGAAAATTATATCAATTGAACCAACACCAAGCCCGAATACGATGAAAATCAATCTGGATGAAGAACTTCCAATGGGCAAGAGCAATAACTATAAAAAGGACTCGGCGGCCGGGGCACCGGAAGTCGTTTTAAACATATTGGATATTGAAGGGGTAAAAGGGGTTTACCATGTGGCAGACTTCCTTGCAGTCGAAAGGAATGCCAAATTTGACTGGAAGGTCATTCTTCCTGAAGTGCGGAAAGCGTTCGGCGAAGATGCAGAGGAATCTGGAAATGGTGCCCCTGCAATCAATGAACACTTTGGCGAAATCAAAGTGCTCGTCCAGGTGTATAAAGGGATACCAATGCAGGTGAAGCTAACAGATGGAACAGAAGAGAAGCGGTACGGACTTCCAGAATTATTTGTGAAAAAAGTAGGAGAAGTTCAGACACCGGAAGATAACGTGGTAATGGTCCGAAGGTGGAAAGAACTTGGAGTCCGATATGGCGAATTTGAACAGGTTGGAAATGAGGTTGTCGAAGAGCTTTTGGCAGCTTACCCTCCGGAGAGGCTGGAGGATCTGGTCAAGTTAGCGAAAAATCCAGCGCAGGAAGCCCAGTTGCAAGCAGCAAAGAAGAAAATCAGGCTAACGGAAGCTGATTTGGACAATCCTGATTGGCGCATCAGATATCAGCTCCTTGAACAGATGGATGACCCGACAATAGATGACCTGCCTGTACTTGAAAAAGCGTTACAGGATGAGAAAGCCTCCATACGCCGCCTGGCAACAGTGTATGTAGGAATGATTGAGGATAAAAATGCACTGCCTTTATTGTATAAGGCCTTGGAGGATAAAACCGTTACAGTTCGCAGGACAGCGGGAGATTGCTTATCGGACCTTGGATTCCCGGAAGCGATGGACGCAATGATGAAGGCTCTCAAAGATCAAAGCAAGCTTGTCCGCTGGCGTGCCGCCATGTTCCTGTATGAAGTTGGGGATGAGCGGGCATTGCCTGCATTAAAGCAAGCTGAAGATGATTCCGAATTTGAAGTAAGCATGCAGGTGAAATTGGCGATTGCCCGGATTGAACATGGCGAAGAAGCAAAAGGGTCAGTATGGAAACAGATGACTGAATCAAGAAAACAATAATCAATAAAAGACACACAGGAAAATGCAATATTTCCTGTGTGTTTTTTTTTTATCCCGATGAATCCGCTTACAAATATTTAATAATTAAAATATTTAGATTATTATTGCAATTAGTTTTGAAAAGAGGTAAGGTAATGAATAAAAAATCGGGAGGGACAATCAATGGGAAAAGATTTAAGAATTAAAAGTCATGTTTTCAGTGATGATGCCAGGAAGGCACCAAACAGAGCGATGCTTCGTGCAGTTGGCTTCAATGATGAGGATTTTAAAAAGCCGATGATCGGAATTGCAAGTACCTGGAGCGAGGTTACTCCGTGTAATATACATATCGATAAGCTGGCTGTTAAAGCGAAAGAGGGAGCGAGAGCAGCGGGTGGTGCTCCTCTGATTTTCAATACAATCACTGTGTCCGACGGTATCTCGATGGGAACGGAAGGGATGCGCTATTCCCTGCCGAGCCGCGACTTGATTGCTGATTCTATTGAAACAGTAGTCCAGGGAGAAAGCCTTGATGGATTTGTCGCAATTGGCGGCTGTGATAAAAATATGCCAGGCTGTATGATGGCGATCGCAAGGATGGATCTTCCCTCAGTTTTTGTATATGGAGGGACAATCAAGCCTGGAAAACTGGATGTCAAGGATATTGATATAGTATCTGCGTTCGAAGGGGTTGGCCAGTATAATAAAGGCGCCATCGGCGATGGACAGCTGCACAAAATTGAGTGTCATGCTTGTCCGGGTTCGGGTTCGTGCGGAGGGATGTATACAGCCAACACGATGGCCAGCGCGATTGAAGCACTCGGAATGAGCTTGCCGGGCAGTTCATCCCATCCAGCTGAAACGGATGAGAAGCGGGATGATTGCTTTAAGGCCGGGGAAGTGGTTTATCAGATGCTTGAAAAGGATATCCGTCCAAGACAGATTTTAACAAAAGAAGCTTTTGAGAACGCGATTACCGTGGTAATGGCACTTGGCGGGTCCACAAATGCGGTGCTCCATTTGATGGCAATCGCCAATGCGGCTGAAGTTGACCTTACCCTTGAAGATTTTAATAGGATTCAGGAAAAAGTCCCTCACCTGGCAGACCTGAAACCAAGCGGGCAATACGTCATGCAGGATCTTTTCGAAGCAGGAGGAGTCCCAGCTGTCATGAAGATGCTTTTAAAAGAAGGAATGCTTCATGGAGATTGTCTAACGGTTACTGGCAAAACAATCGCAGAGAACCTTCAGGAATTCCCGGACTTGAATCCGGGCCAAAAAGTAATCCGGCCGGTTGATCAGCCTTTCAGAGAAAATGGGCCGCTAGTGGTCATCAAAGGGAATCTTGCCCCGGACGGAGCAGTAGCAAAGGTTTCTGGCCTGAAAGTGAAAAGTATGACAGGTCCAGCAAAGGTATTTGACGATGAAGAATCAGCATCAAAGGCAGTGATGTCCGATGAAATCGTTGCCGGTGATGTATTGGTCATTCGTTATGAGGGGCCAAAAGGCGGACCGGGCATGCCTGAAATGCTGTCATTATCAGCCATCCTTGTTGGAAAGGGCCTGGGAGAAAGTGTGGCCTTGCTTACAGACGGAAGGTTTTCTGGAGGAAGCCACGGCCTTGTCATTGGCCATATAGCTCCTGAAGCCCAGGTTGGCGGCCCGATTGCCTTGATACAAAACGGAGACATGATTACGATTGATAGTGAACAAAAAGTGTTATCAGTGGCGCTGAGTGATGAAGAACTTGCTGCCCGCAAACAGAACTGGACACCGCCGGCACTGCCATCGAGAGGGACTCTGGCTAAATATGCTCGACTTGTTTCCTGTTCTTCCAAAGGAGCTGTAACGGACCTTTTTGAAGGGGAAAAAGTACAGGAGCCCGTTCATTCCTAGACTGTGGCGTTCTTTTATTGCGTTTGGCCCAAATAATATAGTATGCTAACACTGCAAACCAATGTTTGGGAGGGAATATTTATGTCAATGGCATATGAAGAATATATGAGGCAAATGGTCAAGCCGATGCGTGAAGAACTGACTCGCGCAGGTTTCAAAGAATTGCTTACTGCAGATGAAGTAGAAGATTTCATGGAAAGTGCGGAAGGTACCACTTTGGTCGTTGTTAACTCTGTATGTGGCTGTGCGGCAGGTCTTGCCCGTCCATCAGCAACACAGGCAATTTTAAGAAGCGAAAAGAAGCCCGATCATTTTGTCACGGTTTTTGCAGGGCAGGATAAGGAAGCGACTGCAAAAATGCGTGAATATTTTACAGACCTTGAGCCTTCTTCACCATCTATGGCATTGTTGAAGGGAAAAGAAGTGGTTCACTTCATTCCTCGTCATGATATCGAAGGCCAGCCAATGGAAGCGATCATGGAGAACTTAACTGCTTCGTTCGAAGCTAACTGCTAAAATTATTTGCGGGATATCCCGCAAAATGCACGGGTCGGCTTTTAGTTGCAATCGTAATCTTTTACGATGGGGTAAAATCCATGTGAAATCAGATTTGCCAATCGGGAAAGGATGTCAAATGACGTCCTTTTTCTTTTTTTAAGCCAGGAGGTGTTTGTTGTGTTTGTGACAACAGCGGGCAGGACGGATGAACATATGACTGCCCAGGCAAAAGCAATTGCGGCCGAGTTTGAAACGGAGTTTATTCCAAGAAAGAAAAGATCGGTTTCAAAGCTCCAGGAACAGATAAAGGATGACTGCCTGGTAGTTGGAAAGGAAAGACTGGAGCTATTTCCGTTCGGGGAGACAGAGCCTTTCTTTTTTCATCCCAATTCAGCGATGTTTCGCATTAAAAGACTTATGAACGGGGAAAGAGATCCTCTTATAGACGCAGCACAATTGCATGAGGGGATGAGCTTCCTTGATTGTTCTCTTGGTCTTGGTTCGGATAGTATCGTGGCCAGTTTTGTCGTCGGTGAAAAAGGTTCTGTAACTGGAATAGAGGCAAGGCAGGAGCTTTCCTATTTAGTGAAGAGAGGCCTGCGTATGTGGGATTCTGGCAATGAACTGATCAACAGGGCGATGGAAAGGATTCATGTAATTAAAGGTTATTCACTGGATATCTTAAAAGAAATGGAAGACAACAGCATCGATTGTGTTTACTTTGATCCAATGTTTGATGAGTCGATCCTTGAGTCGGATGGAATCAGGAGCTTAACGAATTTTGCTGTTTATGAGGGACTTTCGGATGAACTGATGGATCAGGCAAAGCGCGTTGCCAGGAAGAGGATTATTCTCAAAGATCATTTCAGGAGCAGGAGATTTGAAGAGTACGGTTTCAAAGTAATCGTCAGGAAATCAGCAAAGTTCCACTTTGGAATCATAGCAAAAGATGGTGGATGTGAAGGGCCTATTTGGCTTGAGTGACGGACAATAAATGGATTTTTACTGTCCGTCCACAAAAACTCCACGGCTCAATCAGCAATGGCTAAATAAACAAAATAAGCTAGCATAAACAAACTGACAGCTATAGTGATCCACTCCATATTTTTGACCCCCTTTTTAACTCAATAAACAAGCCTCTAATATTTCCTTATAACCATTTTTGAAAAATCTGAAACCCATCGCCCACATATACGTATAAACAAGTTATAATGATATTAAACCAACGTACTGATATTATTTTTACCAGGACAGGCTGCATTAAATCATATTTTAACAATGCTGATAGATTTTTATTTTAACAGTTAATAATTCTTCCTATTTACATAAGGATGTGATCCAAATGCCTGCATGGCTCCGTAAATCGTTAGTTGTCATGATATCGATTGTTACCTTTGGGATGGTCTCTCCTGCCCAGGTGAATGGGTTCCTGACAACTACAGCTGAAAGATCAGATAGATCGACTGCCGCTGAAACGGCTTACCTTGATTCCCTTGATGACAGTTTTGATGAAGATGTGGAGCGGAACCGGTTCATTGACAGGGCGATGAGGGAAGCTGAACTTCAGTCCTTCGAGAAATTCGGTGGAAAAATTGGCCCAGTGATTGAGGATGAATTCAGGCAGACAATCTTGCCGAACATTGAAAAGGCAATTGAAATGGTAGCTGTGCAATATCCCGGTGAAAAACTCAATACACTGCAGATTACCGAAATGCCTGGCGGTGGCGAGTCAGAAAAGATCTTTCATATAATTGGAGACAATGGCAAGGACATTATCCGCTTCCATGTCAGAAGGGACCAGCCGCCAAAGGATGGTCACTGGTTTAACTTCCATTACCATACCTATCATGACGAGTTCCAGACTCATTATGAGCTGGGAAGAATCTTCTGGGCGAAAAACACTCCTCCAAAATGGAAAAGTTGAATCAAATCTGCCCGCAGGCACTGTGATTAAATGCTTCTCATTTTTTTGGCTGAAATAGGACTTAAATTAAGAAAAACGAAATATGTTTTTAGTAAAGACCCGGCTGATGCTGGGTTTTTCTATACATGGACCTAGAGCTGAAAAATGGGAGGAACATCTAGAATGGCGGACATCATACAAGGTTTTGTTGATACTTATGCCCAATTTTTCAATTGGGATATGTGGATCGAGGTATTAACGGATCCAGTTAGCTGGGGGCTGATCGGGACTCTCATCATCCTTGAAGGACTTTTATCTGCTGATAATGCTTTAGTCTTGGCTGTAATGGTAAAGCATTTGCCTGAAAAACAGAGGAAAAGGGCGTTGTTCTATGGATTGCTGGGCGCCTATGCGTTCAGGTTCATTGCCATCGGAATCGGTGTATACCTTATTGAATTCTGGTGGGTTAAGGTTCTTGGCGCCGGCTATCTTGCCTGGCTGGCGACTAAATACTTTATGGAAAAGAAAAAAGGAGAGATCCCGGAAAACGGAGAAATTCCTGAAATTAATAAAAGTGGGCTTCTGATCCGAATGTTCGGGACATTCTGGGGCACGGTTGCCGCAGTGGAATTGATGGATATTGCTTTTTCCGTGGATAGCGTCCTGGCAGCACTGGGGATCAGTGAGGAAGTTTGGGTATTGCTGCTTGGCGGGATGCTGGGTGTTCTGATGATGCGGGGAGTTGCAGGAATCTTCATCAGATTGATTGAACGGATCCCTGAACTTGAGACAACAGCATATATCCTCATTTTTATCATATCTGCAAAAATGCTGGCCGGTGTTTTCGGTCTTCATATCGAACATGCACATTTCTTTATTCTGCTGCTAATCACCTTCATAGCAACCTTTGTAGTTCACTACACGAACAAGAAAAAAGCTGCAGAAACGGAGCAGCAAAAGAATGTCCAATAAAACGAGTCAGGGAACAGATGCATGTCTGTTCCTCTTTTGATGGACAGAAATCCAAACGGCAAGCAAAAGTGTCCGTAATCAGGTTCATGATGGACAGAGATATAGCAAACTCACTTTATTTGAGTTACATCCTTTTCTTTCGCTGCCTTCCTAATCAACAGGAATAAGCAGGCAAGTGAAGAATAGATAATGATGAATGTGCCGGTTATCCTGGTTAACGTGAATGTTAGTGGCATGAGCAGGAGGGTGAGAATGAACGAATAGAATAACAGATCAAATAATACCAGCCAGCCAGAAGACATAGCCTGCCAGACCTGGGATAATTCCTCTTCCAGCTCGCCAATAGGCTGTCTCTTATATAAGAAGCGCATGTGCGTCACCCTTCCAGATTGAAGTATTTATCTATATGCAGGGACGGCTTTGAAAGTGAAAATCAGACATATTCCTGATCCGTGAAACATTTTTAGAACCTGCACGTAAAGGTAGTAGAGGTTTGCAGTTGGTTTTTCCATTATAATGGAATCAGATAGCTTGGCAGCGACTAGTAACGATTTTTTGTTCAGTGGGATGTGATTCTATGTATTCATCAGAGTATCATATAGTGAAGCATGCATTACCTTTAACAGACGGGAACTGGTTGTCTATGTTAAAAACTCCAGCACATGAGCGGCCGTCTTTTAAAAAAGATGGCAATTTCATACATATAGGGCAGGTTGCAGCCAGTTTCACAGGTATTCCGCATGATGAAGATGAATATTATAACCAGTTATATGATTATGTTCACTCCCATGACCTGATATTGCTAAGCGAGGAGATAGTAGTCAGCAGATTGGAAGCTGCCCGTATGCTGACAATACAAAAAGCAGTTTCCACCTGCCAAAAAAGAAATGTTTCAATAAAAGACATTGTCTTAATCCTCGAAGAAAAGGATTTGCTGCTGAAGTCCGATCATCCCATCATCAACCGCCAAGTAAAACTCGCACTGATGGAAATGCTCAATCTATATAGTAAAAATGAAGACGTGGGACTGGCGGGCGAAAGTTCCGTTAATATCCTTGACGATGTCCTTGGCTGGACCCTCGGCCAACTTGGCCAACATTTGGGAAAGGCAGATCCAGAAAAGAAGATGCCAGCTTTTCTTTGGTATGGAAATTACACAAAAAGCCACCAGTACTTACTGTTCCTTTTGCTGGAAATAGGCTGTGATGTCATATCATTCACACCGGCAGGAAACGACGCCCTTGAAATGGCTGCACAGGAGGGATTCCGCTGCTTTTTGCATGAATATCCCGAAAAGCAAGATCCAGAAAGGTTTCCGACTGAACATAGAAATAACAGCGCTACAGTAGCGTATCAGGCTTCAAAAGAAATCGAAAACATTCTGACGGATGCTGGAAGATTATTGTATAAAAGATGGCAGTTGAGAGACTATGTACCTTCGGTTATCACTCTGAAAACAACTTACGAAGAATTGTTCCTGGTAGCAGAGGAAAAGGCGATGGTGAGGCCATATTTTGAGATGAAAGATAAAACGGTTAGGGTTCCTGCGCTGTTCGCTAAAATCAATGGGGTCAGCAATAAGCGGAGAGAGTATTGGAAGCTTTCATCGGCTTGTTCTCCAGGAGAATGCACTACTCGTTAAAACGCTCCCATTTTCCACAGGGGCCAATAGTGATTTTCGGTTTCATTATCACAAGGCTCTCGACAGAGACGGACTGCTTGACCCGAAAAAGATGGCCGGCGCACACTATTGGAAATACCATCACATGCCCGAATGGCTACAAACAGCTATCGCATCAGCAATCAGGAGGATTTGTGCCGATCCGGGGCTGAAGCCTCAAAACAATGAGAAAGTAGATGATATCAGGGTCTATTTGTTTACACAGTCAATGCAGATACCGGAAGGCATATTGAAAATGCTGCAGAAGTTCGATTTTTCCCAGGAAGTGCCGAAGGTGATCATTTACAATAACGAGCTGAATGGAACCATTACCAGGCCAGACGCAGCCCTGCTGCTGTTATTGAACCAGTTAGGCACAGATTTGATCATTTATAATCCTGCAGGCCACAGCGATATTGAAAAATTCATTGAAAAGAGAGTCTTTGTTACCCATTGGCTTGAGGACGTAGTATTTGAACAGGAACTAAAGGAACCTTCTGTCTTGCAAAAAATCATTGTTCAAGGACTATTCAAAAGTCTAAGGAGTGATTAGGTTGATGTTTCCGATCAATGATCAAAATGTAAGCCCTTATTCGGATCGTTCCCCAGGGAAGTGGAACGATGCAAAGGTGTCAAAATTAAAGCAGGCGTTGTTAAAAGAACAGGAGGTCCAGCATCTGGCCAGGAGCATTGATGAGCAGGATCTTATCAAAATTCTTGAATTTGGAATGGAACCTGCTGTTGAGGTTTCCCGTTTCTCTGATCAGCTTCTTGATTTTATTTTGAAGGATAACCAAGCGGATTATGGGCACATACTCAACCAGCTGGGGAAAGTTATGGACCGCTTTGACAGGAAGGATTTTGAAAAAACAGCAGTCGGATTGTTTAGCAGACTATTCAAGAAAACTGGGAATGTAATGGATAGATTAATGAGTAAGTATCAGTTGATTGGCAACGAAATAGATCAAATATATGTGAAGATCGTCAAATGCAAAAGAGAAATGGCAGAAAGGTCGACTAGGCTGGAGAAGTTGCTTGAACAAAATTACCAACATTACTTGACGCTTGAAAAATATATAGTCGCTGCCGAAATGAGGCTCAATGAATGGAAAGCAAGCGAAGAGATGAGACTGGAACAACCTGTTACGAATGGTGATCTTATGGTCTCAATGGAAGTTGACCCATGGAGCAATGCGGTAGAAGCTCTTGAGCAAAGAATTCATGACCTTGAAATGGCTAAAATGGTTGCATTGCAAGCGGCACCTCAAATAAAGATGCTGCAGAGCGGAAACGACAGGCTGGCTGCCAAGATGAACTCGGCATTCGTTAGCACCATTCCTATTTTTAAGGATGGATTGATCCAGATCATCGCTGCGAAAAGACAGAAGTTGCTTGCCGATTCCTTGAAAGAGCTGGGCAAAAGGACGAACAGGATAGTCTTCGTGAAGAGCAAGAACATCAATGGGCAAAGCAGGGAAGTTCCCGCAGTTTTGGATATGCCGAGCATTACAATCGAGATGATTGAAGAATGTTATCATATTATTATGAAAGGTATGCAGGAAACCAGGTCGCTCGAAGAGGAAAATAAACGGTTGGGAGAAAAAAGCAAAGAGCGTCTGGTGAAACTGCAACAAACAATAGGACCACCACATTGATCAATCCAGTGGCATACTCATCCATTCTGCACGGATGAGTCTTTTTGTTTTTTAACGATAAATAATGGATTTTTCCGCTAACAAAATCTCTCATTCAAACTTTTTAATCCGCTGACAAACTACCAAAACTTAAACATAAGTATAACCTCTTCCCTTTTATAGAGAAAATCCACAGCAATAGTATGTTTCCTGAATTTCTCAGCCAGCAGGCAAGCGAACATATGTTATAATTTTAATAGATTACTAATGAGAAATCCCTCACTCTATCGTTATCCACATTTATTGTTTTTCGTCCAGAAAAAACTCTTCGGGAAAGGGGATAATGCATGCGAAAAGTTTTTCAAATATTCGTGGTTATCATTCTTTCCTTCACACTTCTAGGAAGCTCTAATGCCAATATGGATGGCATTTTTCTTTTTGAATACCCTAAACAATCTTTACTGTATGAATCTTTGGCTCCTGAAAAAGCCAGTCTGGCAGGAAACCTGGTGGTACTTCCTGAGGATGACTTCGATCAAGTGGAAGCAGCGAAGATTATCGGGCGTCTCACCCTTTTGCCAGAATCCATGATCAAGAAAGCAATCAATCAAAATATTAAAGTTCGATTATTTGAAGGCAACCTCACTGATAATCCTACGGCCAGTCACTTAAAGGGGGTCATTCCGCGGGGCTACACATCTAAACGGACATGGGACCAGGTTCCGGGAATTGGAGGATCCAGAGTTGTTCTTGTTAAAATTGGAAGCAGTGAGAAGGGAAAGGGGCACGGGTCGGTCAATCTTGAATTGCACGAGCTGGCACATTCACTCGACCGGCATGTCTATGACGGAATCAGGGAGGAAGAAAGGTTCCTGACGATATGGAAACAAGAGAGCCGCCTGCTTTTTCCCGGCAGGGCGTATTTCCTGGATTATCCGGAGGAATATTTTGCCGAATGCTTTGCTATGTACTATATTGGCGGGATGCCTGCACGTTTGTTGAAGGAAGCAGCTCCGCAAACCTATCATTATATTGAAGGACTGAAATAGTATTTTTCAAGAATTCTGTTAAAAACAAGCAGGAATCCTGATAGGGAACATCAAAGATAAAAAGAGGAATATCCTTTATTCCATCCGTTATACTTGCTAAAATGAATAGAAATAAATCGTAGGTTTTGAAGGGCAGGGAAATTCATGAAACAATATCTAGAATTATGTAAACATGTCTTGGACACAGGTGTAAAAAAGGAAGACCGTACCGGTACAGGGACAATCAGTACGTTCGGCTACCAGATGCGTTTTAATCTCCAGGATGGATTTCCGCTGCTGACGACCAAAAAGCTTCACCTAAAATCGATCATCCATGAACTGCTTTGGTTTTTGAATGGTGATACGAATGTTAAGTACTTACAGGAAAACGGTGTAAGGATTTGGAATGAGTGGGCAGATGAAAATGGTGAACTAGGGCCGGTGTACGGACATCAGTGGCGCTCATGGGACGGTGCTGATGGGGAAACCGTTGACCAGATTTCAGAATTGATCCATACAATCAAAACCAATCCTGATTCCAGAAGAATGATTGTCAATGCATGGAATGTAGCGGAAATTAAGAATATGGCCTTGCCGCCATGCCACTGTATGTTCCAGTTTTATGTAGCCGATGGCAAGCTTTCTTGCCAGCTATACCAAAGATCGGCGGATGTATTCCTTGGTGTGCCATTTAATATCGCTTCCTATGCGCTCCTGACAATGATGGTTGCCCATGTTTGCGACCTAGAGCCTGGCGATTTCGTGCATACCTTTGGTGATACGCATATATACTCTAACCATGTTGAACAGGTTAAACTCCAGCTGACAAGGGATCCTAAACCATTGCCAAAAATGAAGCTGAATCCTGATGTCAAATCGATCTTCGATTTTAAATTTGAAGACTTCGAATTGGTTAATTATGAAGCACATCCTCATATTAAAGGGGCAGTCAGTGTATGATTTCATTAATTTGGGCAATGGACGAAAATAGAGTAATTGGTTACCATAATCAGCTTCCCTGGAGGCTTCCCGAAGATTTAAAGTTTTTCAAGCGTGTAACGATGGGACATCCGATCATGATGGGAAGAAAAACCTTCGAATCGATAGGCAAGCCGCTACCCGGAAGAGAAAATATTGTGGTAACACGGGATGAAAACTACAGGCCCGAGGGCTGCACAGTCATGAACTCCATTGGAGAATTTAGGGACTATGCAAATAAAAAGGAAGAAGAAGTATTCGTCATCGGCGGTGCGGAGATTTTCAAGGAAATTTTGCCGGAAGCGGACAGGCTTTATTTGACAATGATCCATCATCAGTTTGAAGGAGATACCTTCTTCCCAGTGTTCGACATAGAAAAGTGGAACCTCCAAACAAGGGAAGTCGGTCCAAAGAATGAGAAGAATCCATACGATTATGAATTCCTTATTTTTAAACGCAAATAGCACGTACATTGAAGCAGTCCTCAAAAAGGATTGCTTTTTTCATTTAGGAACAATTATGAAGAGCTGTCAAAGGGAGAGTGTACGTAGATTAAAATATAAAGGGAAAACCCATTCGCTTTGAGTTAAGGAAAAAAGTGAGTAGACTTTTCTTATTAATTTGTATAATCATATAGTCTTGATAAAACAAATCCATTATAATGGCAACAGAATGTACTTAGGAGGAAACAATGCTTCGTTTAATTGCGTGTTTTTTGTATATGGGTGGCTATCTTGTCTGGAGCTTGCCAAAACTGTCAGGAATAAAAAGGTTACCGGAAGATATGGAGTTTGAGCAGAAGAAGCGGAGAATCCATGAAACGCCGAAAAACTGGTCAAAAACGTTCATGGCACTGACCGGATCCCAGATTGAGGTGCAGGGGCTGAACAATATTCCGGCAGGGTCTGTTTTGTTCGCCAGCAACCATGAAGGTGATTTTGATATACCGGTCCTGATCGGCGCCATTGATAAACCATTTGGCTTCATTTCCAAGATTGAAGTCAAGAAAGTCCCGATTTTGTCTGCCTGGATGGAAGCGATTGATTGTGTATTTATTGACAGGAAGAATCGCGAAAAAGCGGCAGATTCCATTTTAGCAGGGGTGGATTTGTTAAGGAAGGGTCATTCACTTGTGATATTCCCGGAAGGAACGAGAAGCAAGGGTGGTCCGATCGGGCGATTCAAAGCGGGGGGCTTCCGTCTTGCCAAAGATTCTGGTGTCCCAATCGTCCCAATTTCCATCACGGGTACAGCTGATGTCTTTGAAAAGAATGGCCGCCTTGTCAAACCAGCCAAAATAAATGTCATCATCAGTCAGCCAATTTATAGCTGGCAATACAAGGATAAGGATTTAATCACAATTGCTGATGAAGTTCGAGATAAAATCATACGTTCAAGGGATGAAAAAAGAATTGCTTCCTGATCTGAATTCAATTTCCATCAAAAAGCCCCTGCTTTTCGCAAGGGCTTTGTTTTTCATCTCGAAATCTGGCTGGACGAACGATGGATTTTGTTATTCGAATTGTGAAAGGCTATTCATCATCCTGGTGAATTCTGAAGGAATGCAAAAATCCTCAGGCCTCAGATTATCGCGGATCCATTTTACCATTTCAATAGGGCTGTTGAAAAACTCTCCGCTAGTATCACTTTTGCGGATCATATAACGCCCGTTGTCTTCATCAAGGGTAACCTCTACCGGCAAAGCCCCGTCATAACTGTTCAAATAAAATTCCATTTTCAATTCCCTCCAGCATGTTTTCGTTATTATATGTAATTTTACTCTCATTTTATTCAATGTAAAGCCTAGAATTTCAAATATTTTAAAAATTCAATCGACAAATATTTTTTTTGTGATATAATGAACAAATTAATTATTTTGCAAAGTGAGGGTGACAGGAGATGGAACAAAAAACATTAAAGGGAAAATGGGTAAGTGTAGAAGACATCCTTATTGCCTATAGGCATCTTAAAGAGATTGTTGCCCATACTCCGCTGCAATTGAATCAACGATTATCGGAAAAATATGGAGCCGATATCTATCTGAAAAGAGAAGACCTCCAGCATGTACGTTCTTTTAAACTTAGAGGAGCATATTATGCAGTCAGGCTATTATGGGAAAACGGATTGGAAAATGGAGTAGTCTGTGCTAGTGCCGGAAATCACGCCCAGGGTGTGGCATACGCCTGCAGACAACTTGGTGTGAATGGGAAGATCTTTATGCCTGCGACCACACCGGGACAAAAAATCAGCCAGGTGGAAATGTTCGGCCGTGGATTTATTGAAATCGTCCTGGTTGGGGACACATTTGATGATTCATACCGGGAGGCACGGGAATGTGCCGAGAAAGAAGGCAGAGAGTTTATCCATCCATTCGATGATGAAAATGTAATTGCCGGACAGGGAACCGTTGCCGTGGAGATCCTCAATGACTGCCAGGATTCTGTGGATTATGTCCTCGCAAGTATTGGCGGTGGAGGCCTGATGGCTGGATTGAGCACATACATAAAAAGCGTTTCCCCTGCGACAAAACTGATAGGTGTCGAGCCTAGCGGAGCAGCGTCCATGAGTGCAGCTTTTGACAGGAATGGTGCGTTTCCCCTGGACAATATTGATACATTTGTGGACGGTGCCGCTGTGAAATGTGTGGGCAGCAAAACCTATGAAATTTGCAAAGAGCATGTTGACGGGCTCGTCGCGGTTCCGGAAGGGAAGGTCTGCACTTCGATCCTGGAACTATATAATGAACATGCGATTGTAACGGAGCCGGCAGGTGCCCTGCCAATTGCGGCCCTTGATCTTTTGAAGGAAGAAATCAAAGGCAAATCGGTTGTTTGTGTAGTGAGCGGCGGCAATAATGACATCGGCAGGATGCAGGAGATCAAGGAAAGATCTTTGCTCCATGAAGGCCTGCTTCATTATTTCATAGTCAATTTTCCTCAACGGGCTGGGGCGCTGCGTGAATTCCTTGATGATGTTCTTGGACCAGGGGATGACATTACGAGGTTTGAATATACGAAGAAAAATAATAAAGAGAGCGGGCCGGCGCTTGTCGGTATTGAATTGAAGAATAAACATGAATACAATAGGCTCATTGCCAGCATGGAGAAAAAGGGCTTTGCCTTCATGGAATTGAATAAGGAACATCAATTGTTTAATTTACTGGTATAACATTAACAATAGATAATTGAGGACAAATGTTATAGAATAGAAAATGTCACATTTAGTTGGAACATTGTGTCCTTTGTGAATTTCTTATGAACTTTCGCAGCATTCCTCCACTTTGTGGATGAAAAGTACTATAATCATAGTAGATTTACAATATGAAAAAGGAGATGTTGATATGTTATCAAACATCGGAGTTCCTGGATTGATCTTAATCCTTGTCTTAGCACTCATTATCTTTGGACCAAAGAAACTTCCTGAGATTGGACGTGCATTTGGCCAGACGCTTCGTGAATTCAAGAAATCAACTCGCGAATTGACAAGTGATGTTATGGAAGAATTCGAAGATGAAAAAAAGGAAATTACTAAAGTCACTAAATAGGGTGTAAGATGCTTTTGTCTTACCCCTTTTTCTTTCGGGGGCTGAAGTTTGCTGCCTGATTATGGAAATGGAAATGCAACAAATGGAATTGGCAGGGGATTGGTATGGAAGATAAAGAATTAAATCTGGTGGATCATCTTGATGAGCTGAGGAACAGGCTGATTGTTTCTGCTGTGGCCTTCATTGTTTTCTTTGGCTTAGGTTTTTATTTTGTCAAAGACATATACCATTTCTTTGTACGGGATTTGGATGTGAAGTTAATAGTCCTGGGACCAAGCGATATAATCTGGATTTACTTCATGCTCGCTACAATCATCGCTATTGCTGGTACGATACCGGTACTGGCAATACAAATATGGCTGTTCGTCAAACCGGCTCTCAGACCGATTGAACGGAAACTTTCCCTTTCGTACATACCGGCGCTGTTCATCTTATTCATCGTTGGTCTTGCTTTTGGCTATTTCGTGATTTTCCCTACAGTCCTTAGTTTCCTGGTCGAACTGAGCGGGGACATGCTTGTCACAAACTTTACAGCAGAAAAGTATTTCAAGTTCATTATGAATATGACAATCCCGTTCGGAGTCCTATTCGAGCTGCCGGTCGTCGTGATGTTCCTGACCTCACTCGGGGTCATAAACCCTTATGTTTTGGTAAAAGTCAGGAAGTATGCATACTTCATACTGGTTGTCATCTCAGTAGTTATTTCGCCTCCGGATTTCATGTCAGATATCCTGGTGACGATTCCGTTGCTGTTATTGTATGAGGTCAGCATCAACTTGTCTAAAGTGGTATACAGGCGGAAGCTTAAGAAGGAAAAAGAGTGGCAGGAGCAATATGGAGATATGGATGATGAGGAATCCTCCTTTTAACATTGAGCTAGAAGCATTCAAATAAAAAAGTCTTAAAAACGTGTGGGCGTGTCCATGCGTTTTTTTTGTTTTTGGCTCTGTTAAAGCTGAAAGTTGATTTATAGTCTCTGTTGAGTGTAGTGAAGGCCTGTCTGCTTGCCGAGAAAATGGCGGGTTTTAAGGTTGTGAATCTTGAAGCTTAGCGGAATGGAAAAGGATTAATTTTTTTTGTATTCAGCGCAAACAGACACATTTCGACCTTGATTTAGGGTATAATATATACAAACGGGTATAAAAGAGGATTGATATTTTGTTATTCAAAAGCCTAGAGTTCAAAAATGTTGTTGGACAGAAGGTTAAAGTCGTGGAAATTCCTGTGTTGGAAGAAGAGAGTTCTTTTTATTTTATGATCCAAGTCCGTTTGCAAACTTTTATTACAGCAATCTATCAGGAAAGAAACGCAAAAAAGTTTTATTCGTTCAAAGAGTATTTAAAGAGAGTGATGAAATGGCCGGATTATGAGCAGCTGTTCAAATCTGCTGAATTGAAAAATAACGCCTGAAGATTTATTTTTGAAGCGCCTCCTAGTAGGCGCTTTTGTTCTTTTTTCAGTTATTTCAGCCTGTTTGTGGCTCGCGGGAGTTCACCCGGGATGAATACATATAATATTAATGCAGCTACAAAGGAGGACAAGTAAATATTTTAATTTGTCATGACGAATAGGTATAATAGTAATAGTGTTTTTGATAGGGATGTGATATTGTGGCTAAAATTAAAATAGTAACAGATTCCACTTGTGATCTGAATGAGGAGACCATTAAGAAATGGGGAATCATTGTTGTTCCATTATCCATTTCAATTGATGGAGAAAATTATCTGGATCGGGTGGACATCACTCCGGGTGAATTCATGGAGAAAATGAAGGCTTCTGCTGACCTGCCAAAAAGTTCGCAGCCTCCTGCTGGCGAATTTCTGAAGTTGTATGACGAGCTTGCTGCGGATGGCTATGAAGTCATTTCGATCCATATGACAGGCGGAATGAGCGGTACAGTACGCTCAGCAGAAAGCGCTGCCCAGATGTCCAGTGCGAAAGTGAATGTCGTCGACTCCCGGTTCATTTCGAAAGGATTGGCTTTTCAGGTGCTTGAGGCAGCACTGATGGCAGCCGAAGGGAAGTCAGTAGATGAGATTTTGACAAGACTGGATACAGTAAGAAAACAGACTCGCCTTTTTGTTGTCGTTGATACACTTGAAAACCTGGTCAAGGGTGGAAGGATCGGTAAAGGAAGAGCGATGATTGGCTCATTGTTGAACATAAAGCCGATTGCCTCACTGGAAGGTGGAGAATATACTCCTGTATCGAAAGCGAGGAGTCATTCGCAAGTCGTTAAATATCTAAAAAAACAATTTACTGAAGATACAGAAGGAAAAATGATAAAAGGGGTAGGTTTGGTTCATGCCGAAGGGTTAAGCCTCGCTGAAAGAATTAAGGAAGCTGTCGTTGAAAGCTCAGGCTATGATCATTTTACCATTGAAGACACAACGCCCATCGTCAGTACCCATACTGGCCCCGGTGCAATTGGCTTCATGTATTACTTCGAATGAATTACATATCGTTTGTGATACGGCTTGGGATCTTAAATTCCCAGGCCTTTATGCATTTTTAGCAAATAACCAAACTCGACAAAGTCCGTTTTTATATTAAGGTTCTGTTAAATCAACAGCCCCATTTGAGAGTCCTATTCCAAATTCGGTCAGTAAAGTTGTTGAAGCATACAGGAAATCATGAAAGAATGTCGAATGTTTTAACTATTCACTCTTGATAGAACGGATAGTGACCATGAAAATATGAAATTCAATCTAAAAAACCTTTCATTATTCAATAAAGTATGGATGTTTTCTTACATGATTACAACGATTGTTGTCGTTTCGATCATGGGGACAAGTTTTTACCTTCAATCAAAACAGCTGAAAGATCAAATGACTGACAAGGTTGAGGGAGTTGCAGGAATTTGGTCATCAACTATTGACCCGGACGATATAAAAACTGCAGAACATCTCAGGAAAGAGACAAACCCATCAAGCGAGAGGCTTGAGAAACTTCTGACCATGGTCGGGGAGAAAAGTGCTTCTTTCCTTGGAGCGTATATCATACTGCCTGAAGAATATCAGAACCAAAAAGTTTATATCCTGGCCGCTTCTGACATTTATCGAGACTATTCCTTTGGATCCCAGATGTTTTACGACGCAGGTGATCAATTTCTAAGTGCTTTTCGCGCCAGCCGGGATCAGAATAAGGTAACAAGTACAGATATTTTCTCGGACCAGTATGGATCATGGGTGTCATCCTTTGCCCCTATCATGGATAATAGCGGGGAAGTAGTCGCAATACTGGGAATCGATGCCAAGGCAACAATCATCAGGCAAAATCAGATGGAAATCCTTTTTCTGCTAATCGTCCAGATGTCCGCCATTTTAGTAGCGGTTTATATCATTTTGAATTGGGGCCTCAAAAAGGTGATGAAACCTGTGGATGACTTGTTTTATGGGTTAAAGGAAATCAGTTCTGGTAATTTTTCTGTTCAGTTGCCTGTCCGCGACCAGTCTGAATTGAGTATATTGAGTGAACAGTTTAATGAGATGGCATCTCAGCTTTCTCAGCTGTTCAAAAGTGTATCAGCTGCATCAAGGCAACTGGGACAGTCTTCACTCGAAGAAAATGAATCGCTTTTGCTGGAGGAAGCGATTAACACAATTGAGGATATTTTTGAACGAACTAAGCTGCAGCAAGAGCTTCAGCGTGCTGAAAAGATGAACGCCATCGGCCAGCTTGCTGCTTCTGTTGCCCATGAAATCAGGAACCCTATGACCGTAGTAAAAGGATTCCTGCAAATTTTCCTTGCGAAGGACATGAGTGAGGAAGAGCATACATATTTAAAACTGATGATTGAAGAATTGAACAGGGCGGAAACCATCATCAATGATTATTTAAGCCTTGCAAAACCTGATGTTGGGAAGCTGGAAACCATCGAAGGAAAAGAATTGGCTGAACAGGTAATGGACCTAATGAGCTCTTATGCGATGATGTCCAAGAATATTTCCCTGCATACCGATATAAAGGAGCCAGTGAAAATCAAGGGAAACAAAAGTGAATTAAAGCAGGTGTTGATCAATATCCTGAAAAATGGGATCGAAGCAATGGAAGGCGGAGGGAAGCTCAGTTTGACCGTTGAAAAAAAAGGCGATTATGGAGTCTTCATCATAAAGGATACAGGAGTTGGGATGACATCAGAGGAGCTCTCAAGGCTGGGAACCGCTTTTTATTCATTAAAGGAGCGGGGAACTGGCATGGGATTGATGGTGTGTTACCAGATTGTTGAACGGATGAAAGGGCAAATTAAAGTGTCCAGTATCAAAGGCTCAGGAACCACTTTTGAGATAATGGTCCCGGTATTAGCAGAAAGTCCTGAGTAAAATTCAGGGCTTTTTATTTTTTTGCCATTATTTTCAACCCCTTCAATATAATTTTACAAGGGGGTGCTCGGTTGTGGCGAAAAAGATGCTGTTCTTTAGTGATTTTGGAATTGATGATAATATTGCTGTTTTATATGCTTTTTTCAACAAGGAAATTGATCTGGTTGGCGTAGTGGCGGATTACGGGAATGTATCAAAACAGGATGCGCTCCGGAATGCTGCTTATTTGCAGGAACTGACAGGAAGGCATGATGTTCCTGCCTTTGCTGGCGCAGAACTGCCATTAACGGGAGACCCGCCTGAATATGTACCAGATGTACATGGGGTAGAAGGGCTTGGCCCTATCATACCAGATTTTGAAGTGGATTCCACACTTGAAAACTTCCATGGCATCAAGGAAATCATCGAAAAAAATCCGAATGAGATCATCATTGTCAACGTTGGCAGGCTATCATCTCTTGCTGCTGGATTCATCCTTTATCCTGGAACCATGAAAAAAGTAAAGGATTTTTATATCATGGGTGGTGCTTTCAATGAACCGGGGAATGTCTCACCAGTAGCAGAAGCGAACTTCTATGGTGATCCTTACGCTGCAAATATAGTCCTGACACAAGCAAAAACACCTGTCAAGATCATACCTCTTAATGTCACAAGCGGAGCGATTGTGACACCCGCGCTTATTGATGAGCTGGATGCATATTACCAATCAATCGGAAGTAAAGTTGGAAGCCTGGTAAAGCCCATGTTCGATTATTACTATAAATTTTATAAGAAGCGGAATCCTGAGCTGACAGGTGCGCCTCTCCACGATGTTCTTACTTTATGGGCATTGCTGAATGAGGAGAAGGTCGTTTACCGTAAAGTTCCTGTCAAGATTGTCGTGAATCGGGGCGAGGCATTTGGACAGAGCATAGGAGATTTCAGGAATACGGTCAGCAAGGCTGAATTCCCTGTCCATCAAGTAGCAATTAACTTCAATTATACGGAATTCATCAAAGATTTTTTCATCACGATGAAAAATTCCCAAAGCCATAATGGAACAGATTGATATCATTCATTTCACACTTTCCTCATATCTTTTTCTTTCTTCTCTCAAACTCGTCTGCTAGAATTGGTTATGGACATTATAGGGAATGCAGGTGATGAACGTGAAAAAGGGATTTTTGCTGATCATGATGGCTGCTGTTGCCATTATCACAGCTGCCTGTGGAAACGGCGAATTAAAGGATGGGGTAAATTATCCGATTGAGGATTTCACATTTACGAATCAAGCTGGTGAGCAGCTTAGTAAAGACGATTTAAAAGGGAAAGTATGGGTTGCAGATTTTGTTTTCACGAACTGTGCGGATGTTTGTCCGCCGATGACTGCCAATATGGCAAAACTTCAGGATATGATTAAGGAAGAAAAACTCGAGAATGTTGAAATTGTGTCATTCAGTGTTGATCCTACTGTCGACAAGCCTGAAGTCCTTAAAGAATATGGCCAGAAGTTCAATGTGGATTTCAGCAATTGGTCATTCCTGACTGGTTACAGCCAGGAAGAAATAGAAAAATTTGCGCTTAAAAGCTTCAAGGCCTTCGTCAAGAAACCTGAAGAAGGAGATCAAGTCATTCATGGCACTGACTTCTATCTTATCGATCAAGAGGGAGTAATGAGGAAGTATTATACTGGTCTGAAAGAAGTACCTTTTGAACAGATCATCGAAGATATTAAAACACTTCAATAGGCCGCTTTTGTGGCCTTTTTTTTTGCTGTCATGATTAAGGCCCGGCTGCTTGAACAGATTAAAATAAAAGATAGAGCATCATACATACTTCAACAAAGGAACACGTGAGGCAGCATTAAATGTTATAATTATTATACTTTTCATAGGTAGGTGATAAAAAGTGCTCAAAAAATTCACCTTACTTAATGTCCTGATGATTTTACTTTTAGGAGCTTGCAGTCCGTTTGAAAACCTGCAAAAAGGGAATTTCAATAACGTAAAGAAAACAGGGATGGAAATAAAGGAAGCCTTGCCGGATTCTTTTTTTCCAAGGGAGCTGCATATTGTGGCTGCCGGGGACTCTCTGACACAGGGTGTCGGTGACAGTACGAATTCCGGTGGCTATATACCATATCTTGCAGATGATCTTGAAAGCGAAAAATCAATCAGGAATGCTAATTTTGAGAATTTTGGAGTTCGAGGCAACAGAACGGACCAGCTGTTGAATAGGCTGGAGAATAAAAACTTACAATCATCTGTAGAGGAAGCCGACTTGATCATTTTAACCATCGGCGGGAATGATTTAATGAAGGTTGTTAAAGAGAATTTTTCCAATCTAAGACTTGATCAGTTCCAAATCGGACAGAAAATCTTCGCTGAACAGCTGCAGGAAATATTCACGGCAATCCGCAAGTTAAATCCAAATGCACCTATTGTGTTAGTGGGGCTTTATAATCCATTTTTCATTTGGTTTTCCGATGTTGAGGAAATGAATCAAATAGTGGATAAGTGGAATGGTGAAAGCAACTCGATAGTAGAGCGTGATGGGAATGCTTATTTTGTCGACATTCATGATATATTCTTGAACAATGAAGAGAATCTTTTGTACACAGATTATTTCCACCCCAATGACCGGGGTTACCAATTAATTGCCGATCGGATATATGGACTGCTTGATGAACAGGTCCTCGATTCGCTGAATGAATAGAATTGGACAGAGGAGTTACAAAGACTGATGGTGAAAAACAAGTGGAAGATAGGCTTTTTTATTTTATTGGGTCTGATTGCAGCCTCGATTTTACTCTTTTGGATTCTGATCTCGATGCCTGCAGAGAAATCGAAGGAAGAGCCAAGCAGCAGGAATGCGGCTATGGATGATGTTGCCTTTCATGTATCGACGAACAAACGGGACTTGAACAGGGTGATCAATCATTATTTAGAAGAAGAAGCGAAAAATAGCCAGTTTGACTATCAGGTTTTACTGACAGATGAGGTTGAATTATATGGGACGATCCCAATCTTCAGTCAGGAATTGGAATTGAAGCTGACTTTCGAACCTCGTGCTTTGGAAAATGGAGATTTAATCCTGAAACAACGGTCCATTTCAGTTGGAAGATTGAACCTTCCCGTTTCAACCGTGCTAAAGTTCGTTCGGGACAGCTACCATTTACCTGCAGCAGTTGAAATCCAGCCTAAGGAAGAAAGAGTATACGTCTCGATGCAAAGGCTTAAGCTGAAAAGTGATATAAAAGTACGGGTCAATGAATTTGATCTAAAGAAAAATAATATTAAATTTACCCTGCTGGTTCCGGCAGATTAGGAAGGCGCTCTTATAGAGTGCCTTTTTGCATGATTTTTGCTAAATTGCTGGATTCTTAAGCAAATAAGAATGGCCGGTCTCCCGGCCAGGATTCATCCCTGCAATAAAAGGACTTCAAGCGGCGGCTCTCCCTTTGCGGTCCCAATCGCAATAATCGTATAGGCGTTATTTGGCTGCAATTTGACATCGGGGATCGTCAATACGGTGTTTTTAGTTCCTGCAATTTTGGCTTCGAGTGTAATCGTCATTGGGGTCAGAGCCAGGTATGTGGTAGCTTGTTTATAGGATACATTCGGGAAAATGATATCCCCATTCATTCCGGCTATGTCTACTGCCGGGGCGTCTGGTGAAAGATGGATGAACCTTGCTTTCGTTTCTCCGACAGGTGTTTGCGGGTGATCCTCAAATGTCAGTAACTGGAGTTTATTCGAAGGTCCGGCGATTGCGGCAGTGTATATCCTTCCTGGTTCGACCGTTATTTTTTTGCTAATGACAGTCGAAACGCTATCTCCCGCAGGATAAATGTCTACCTGATATTTTCCAGGCTGCAGCTGCATATGGCTGCTATTGTTTTTATAATCAAAGTCACGTAGTACCCGGCTGCCATTTAAATAAATATCTACAGCCTTAAGTCCCGGCGAAGCGTGCAAGAAGCGCAGCATTGAAGGCAAAGTGGTTGGTGTACTTACAGGTGATCCATAAGAACGCATCAACTGTACAGCCTTGTTCAGGTTCCGCAAATGTTTATGATAGTACATGACATGCATATTCGGATCAATATATTTATAGTAATTCGCCAATAAATCATACATGGCAGCTTTATGCAGGTACTCATTCTGATTTCTGGTGGACATACCCCTCACTCCTAAATAGAATACTCAAATGTAAAATATGCAAAATGGGCATAATGGGTGCGGAACTGTTCATAATGAACATGGGAATTTTAAAAAGGGTTTACAAGGAGAAAATTTTTCCATATACTGAAGATAACTATACGAGAGGCAGGTGGAGTGCAATGAGCAGAATGTTAAATGTTATTAAGATGGCCGTTACTTATTGCACGTCCCACTAACCTAAGCAGAACAATCGACTATTCGTCTTTTTTCTACATGCTTATGAAACCATGGGACTGTGCATGCCTGTGGTTTTTTATATTAAATAAGCATGTTGGAGGAAGAAATTGAATGAATAAACTTGAAAGTATCGGAATGACTGCTGAAATAGAAAACTTTTTTAAGGAGGTTCAATTCCAAGGTTACAAGCCTGGCAGGGTTGCGTTGGAGCACAAGCATAGTTACAGAGTGTGGCTCGAAGATGGAGAATATCTCTGTACCCTTTCAGGCAAATTGACATATGAAGCGAACGGCAGGGACGACTTGCCTGCGGTTGGTGACTGGGTTGCCGTCAAAACCTCACCAGGTGAAGTGTGGGGAACCATCCGGGGAATCCTGCCGCGAAAAAGCAAGTTCTCCAGAAAGGCTGCAGGCCAGGTCACCGAAGAGCAAATTGTCGCAGCTAATATTGATACGGTGTTCATTGTAAATTCACTTAATGATGACTTGAATTTAAGGCGGATTGAAAGGTATCTTTTGCTCGCCTGGGAGAGCGGTTCGAATCCGGTCATTATATTGAGCAAAGCGGATTTGGAAAATGAGCTGGAAGCGAAGATCGAACTGGTGTCAGGAGTGGCCATTGGGGTTCCTGTCATACCAGTAAGTGTCCTTGAGGGAACCGGCATCGAGCAATTAAAAAGATATCTAACCCCTGGACAAACGGTCGCTTTAATCGGATCGTCAGGGGTCGGAAAATCAAGCCTGGTCAATTATTTCACGGGATACGAAAAACAGCTGGTACAGGAAATTCGTGATAGCGATGATAAAGGCAAGCATACAACAACACACCGGGAGATGGTATTGCTGCCTGGTGGCGCGGTACTCATTGACACACCGGGAATGAGAGAGATTCAGCTATGGACAGTCGAGGAGGGCATCGGGGAAAGCTTTGCAGATGTCGATCAGTTCGCCGAAGAATGCAAATTCCGTGATTGTACCCATGGTAACGAGCCCGGTTGTGCAGTTCGTTCGGCGATTGATGAAGGCCGCCTGGATGAAAACAGGCTTGCCAGCTATAAAAAGCTGCAAAAAGAGCTGGCATATATTGACCGGAAAATGGATAAGAAAGCACAAGCTGAGGAAAAAAGGCACTGGAAAAATATCAATAAAGAAATTCGCCAAAAAACAAAATACAAATGACCATCAGCCAAGCCTCTTCTTCGGAAGGGGCTTTTACTGTTGAGCGTTATGAATGTGTTTTTTGCTTTAAAAGTTATACAATAGGGAATAAGTATTTGAGTAGAGTTTATTTAAAAATTGGAAGAGGTGGAATCATGAATAAAGGAAATCGGGCGCTTGCGACTTTTGCCGGAGGCTGTTTCTGGTGTATGGTGAAGCCGTTTGATGAGCAGCCGGGAATCTACAGTGTTGTTTCCGGCTATACAGGAGGAACCAAGGGAAATCCTACATACGAAGAGGTCTGCAGTGAGACGACCGGCCATTATGAAGCCGTACAAATTACATTTGATCCGGAGGTATTTCCGTACGAGGAGATTCTGAATTTATACTGGCAGCAAATCGATCCAACCGACCCTGGCGGTCAGTTTTATGACAGGGGCCAATCATATCAGACAGCGATCTTCTACCATGATGAAGAACAGAGGCAGCTTGCAGAAGAGTCGAAAAGGAAGATTGGCGAGAGCGGTCAGTTCTCGAAGCCAATCGCGACAAAAATCCTGCCGGCAAAAACCTTCTATCCTGCCGAGACCTATCATCAGGGTTATTATAAAAAGAATCCCGAACGATATAATGCTTATCATAAAGGTTCAGGACGTGAAGCTTTTATCAGGGAACATTGGGGGGAAAATAAATGAAAAAGAATCAAGAAGATTTACAGAAAAGGCTGACGCCGATGCAATATGAAGTGACACAAAACAATGGGACAGAACCGCCATTCCGGAATGAATACTGGAATGACCTTAGGGAGGGCATGTATGTAGATATCGTCTCTGGAAAACCATTATTCAGCTCGCGGGATAAATATGATGCGGGCTGCGGCTGGCCAAGCTTTACAAAGCCAATCGAGGAGGAAGAAGTTATCGAAAAACAGGATCTGAGCCATTTCATGGTCAGGACCGAGGTGCGGAGCAAAAGTGCGGATTCCCATCTGGGCCACGTATTCGATGATGGTCCGGGAGAAAATGGGCTGAGGTATTGCATCAATTCAGCAGCCTTGAGGTTTGTTCCGAAAGAAAAGATGGAAGAAGAAGGTTATGGTGAGTTTCTAAAACTGTTCCAGGATTAAACATGACTAATACGCAGGAAGGAATGGTACGCATGTTTAAAAAGTTGTTTGGAAAAAAGGAGGAACCCATTAAAACGATCAAGCTTATGGCACCAATTACCGGGAAGGCAGTCGATCTGAAAGAAGTTCCTGATCCTGTTTTTTCTGAAAAAATGATGGGTGACGGTTTGGCGATTGAACCAGCAGACGGAGTAGCTGTTGCACCGGCAGATGGGGAGATCATCCAGGTTTTCCCTACAAAACATGCTATAGGGATCAGGGCTAAGAACGGAGCGGAGATTCTCATCCATATTGGCCTGGAAACCGTATCCCTAAATGGAGAAGGCTTTGAAACACATGTGAAGCAAGGTGACCAGGTAAAGGCAGGGGATAAACTCGTATCCTTTGATATGGGGATCATCAGTGAGAAAGCGAAGAGTACCATAACCCCAATTATCATCACTAACACCGACCAGGCGTCCTCATTAGAAAAATTGACTGAAAGCGATGTTGAGAGAGGATCAACTGCGATTCTTGAAGTGACCTTTGAATAGAAAACAGCCGCTGATCTATGTCAGCGGCTGTTTTGTTTCACATGTTTCTCCCCGTTAGCGGAAGTCATTCCTCCTGAAAGGATGAACTTCATTGCATCCTCGGATTTGACATCGAGAATTTCGATGTCTTCTTTGGGAATCAGGAACGTAAAACCGGCAACTTGAAAAGTTTGAGGTACATAAACGGCAACATGTCCTGATAATGGTTCATGAAATGCCTGAAGGTTCTCAGACGTAATGAAACCAAGGCTTTTCATATTGGTTCCTGGGATCGTAACCAAAGCCACTTTTGAAAACGACTTTTTATCCCCAAGAAAAGAATGGACAGTATCTTTGATAACAGAGTAAATCGTTTTGACTAGAGGAATTTTTTCCAGAAGTCTGTCAACCAGCCTGATGATGCTGCCGGTAATGAATCGGGTCGACAGCCAGCCGAGAAAGGTAATCAGAACCAATGTTGTCAGCAGGCCGATCCCTGGAATATAGCTTTCTTTAAAATACGGCCTCAGTAAATTTCCAAGCAAACTGTCCAAAAACATGAAGGTTTTATAAATCACATAGATAACGAGTATGATTGGGACAATGGTGAGAATACCGTTAATAAAATTTTTGAATATACTTTTCATGGTCTCTCCTTCAGGAATTATTGCTGCCCTAAATACAGCTTCCCATGTCAAGGGACCCCTTTTCCAAGCATGATCCAATCTGCGGTTAAGAGGTGGGCATATAGAAAGTATCATACACTTTCCTTCGGGAAATTTCTATATTATTTTTCCTCATCGACAGCGACGATGATCGAGGAAATCTGGACCATTTTTTGTTCACTTTTATTATGCAAGGATGCTTCTTTAAGTGTTTCAAAGCGAACTGTATGGTGACCGTTATCAAGGCCGCTTGCTATATATATGACTCGCTCCCGTGAGAACGGCCACCAGGTGGAAAGGGTACTAACATAGTTTCCGTCAATATAAACCTTCATCATTCCGCCGTACTGGCTTCGTATTGCCGTCACTCCAAGGATGGATCCCTCAAACTCATATTCCAGTATATCCCCTGGACGTTTGCTGATATTTATCCCATTTTGCCTACGGAACCCTTTGCGGGCAGAGAAATGTTTTTTTTCAGACAGAGAGATTGCTTGATTTCTTGTCAAGGGTTTAGGATATCCGGCAACATCCGTTTCCTTTTGAATATGATCTTTGATCAGCTCCAGTATGGAATACGCATACAGTTGATATCCTTTCCCATTCGGGTGCACCATATCGGTCGTCAGCTGTTCTGTCAGCATGCCAGATTCCTTGAAAGGAATACGCATGTCCAATGGCTTAGCGCCATAATGGACAGAAACTCGTTTAATCGCCTCAGCAAATTCCTCCTGCTTTAAAGGATTCTCGATGATCGTGATCACTTCAGAGCCCGGGTATCGCTCTTTTGCTTTTCTGATCAGTCTCTCATAGAAAAAAGTGAATTGCTCAGCGTCCATATATTTACGGTCATTTTCACCAAAAACAATGAAAATGAGATCGACGTCACTGAACTTTGGGGCTTTTTGCAGTTTGTATAAACCTTCAAAAGCAGTCGCTCCACTTTGGACAATGCTATTACGGCGTGCCCGGGATCCGCTGAAATCCTTAAGAAGCACCTCGAACTGGCTGTACCATCTTAGGTCTTTGCTTTCTGCTCCAGCGCCCCGTCCAATGCTGTCGCCAATAATCAAGTAATTGATCGATGAACCGGCGGAGATTTTTTCATAAACATTTAAATCATCGGACAGGTAATGTTCTGATTGAATCGCTAAAAAAGAGATTACTGCAGCTGTAAGGAAAAATAGGGTCAAAATTTTTTTAGCGTTAGATTTCATACTTGGCTGTACCCTCCGGACGTTAGTTGCTATTATTCCATTTTAACCTTTACCCGCTAAGAATGAAGTGAAAAGTTGGCATGGCTGGGAAAAATGATAAATTAAAAAAAATAGGCTAATGCACAAACGGGTCAAGTACCCATATCATACCGTAAAGGGAAAGCAATTCAAAAACAAACGAGGAGTGGTTTTTAATGTACGGATATGATAATGCCCCAATGCCTGTAACTGCACCAATGGCAACAGCACCAACTTATGGCACTTTCTGTGGCGGCGGTTACCCTTATGCAGGAGTGGGCGGTGCTGGCTGTGGTTACGGATACGGCGGTTTTGCATTAATCGTTGTTCTGTTTATCTTGTTAATCATCATTGGTGCTTGCTGCAGCTATAACTGGTAAAAACAAAGTAGCATAAAACGCCTGTAAAATAATTTGCGGGGCTGTCTGCCAACAGACAGCCTCTTAATTCGCCATCGTTTAACACGAACGTTTATTTTAAGTATATTATTTATAGTTCGTGTTTTAGGTTGACTGCATAATGGTTATTTGTTATATTTACCATTGGTTAAGCAAAAAACTGATATGGCGGAGGATGCAGAATGAAAACAAACTATGATGTGATTGTCGTTGGAGCAGGTCCGGCAGGGATTTTCACTTGCTATGAATTATCGTTGAAGATGCCAGAAGCTAATGTTCTGTTAGTGGATAAAGGACACGATATTTACCGAAGGAACTGCCCAATTTTACAAAAGAAAATTGAAAAATGCCCACCGCCAGCTGGAAAAAAGGATTTTGCAGGATGCCTGCCGGCGTGTTCGATCACCAATGGTTTCGGCGGGGCAGGTGCCTACTCGGATGGAAAATTCAATATAACAAGTGAATTCGGCGGCTGGATGACGGATTACCTTCCTGATTCAAAAGTTGTCGAACTAATTAAATATGTAGACCAAATCAACCTCAAACATGGCGCAACAGAAAGCATAACCGATCCAATGACAGACAAGGTCCGTGAGATCGAACGAAGAGGTTATGCCGCTGGCTTGAAGCTGCTGAGAGCTCAGGTTCGCCACCTTGGTACGGAACAGAATCTTGAGATTTTAAAGGATATATTTGAATACTTAAAAGACAAAGTGGATATGGCGTTCAAGACGGAAATCGAGGATTTGATTACTGAAAAAACGCCTGACGGCCATAAAGTCACAGGTGTTGAGCTCAGGAACGGGGAGAAAATTTATGCTGATAAAGTCGTAGTTGCGCCTGGCCGTGACGGCTCCAAATGGCTGACACAGCTTTTGAAAAAAAGAAGGCTTAAGATGATCAATAACCAGGTCGATATTGGAGTCCGTGTCGAAACATCCAATGTCGTCATGGAGGAAATAAATGAACACCTATACGAAGGGAAGTTCATCTTCAATACCTCAGTAGGGACCAGCGTGAGAACCTTCTGCAGCAATCCATCCGGACATGTTGTTGTCGAGAATCATTCCGGAATCATGCTTGCAAACGGCCATGCCTATAAAGATCCCAAACTTGGAAGCGGCAACACGAATTTTGCACTGCTCGTGTCCCATACATTCTCTGATCCATTCGATAAACCGAATGAATACGCGCATGAAATATCCCGATTGGCGAACAGTCTTTCCAACGGCGGGCTGATCGTACAAAAATACGGAGATATTTTAAAGGGTCGCAGGTCAACGGAAAAAAGAATCAAAGAGGGATTCCTTGAACCGACATTAAAGGAAGCAGTCCCTGGAGACTTAGGGCTGGTCCTTCCATATAACACCCTTAAGAGTCTGGTGGAGATGACGGAAGCGCTAAACCAGGTTACGCCTGGTCTTGCTTCAGAGCATACGCTTTTCTATGGGGTTGAAGCGAAGTTCTATTCAGCACGGCCGAAGCTGAATGACAAGTTTGAAACTGAAATCAGCGGCCTGTATGTTGGCGGAGACGGTGGTGGCATCACTCGCGGACTTGCACAGGCAAGCGCCTGCGGAGTCTGGATTGCGACTGACATTATCGAGAAGTCAAAAACAGGACGAAAAGCTGAGCCTGCACTTGTATAGGTCCTGTGAGTAAATTGAAAAACTAGTTTCTATTTCGCACGTTTTAACATGCTTACACCCTGCCTTTTCTTTGATAGAATAGAAGATATCATTGAAGAGGCGGGGAGAATATGTTTGCACCAAAGTTAGTGACTGGGGATGAAATCCGGATCATCGCACCATCGACAAGCATGATCATTTTGAAGGGAGCTCAACTGGATCTGGCTGTTGAGAGGTTGACGCAGCTTGGCTTCAAGGTGACATTTGGAAAGAATGCAGATGCTCACGATGAGTTTTTCAGTTCTTCGATTGAGGAACGGATTGAGGACATTCATGAAGCATTTACCGACCCGAATGTAAAAGGGATTTTAACGGCCATAGGCGGATACAATTCCAACCAGCTGCTGAAATACATAGATTTCGATTTGATCGCTGCCAACCCGAAGGTTTTTTGCGGCTACAGCGATATTACGGCTTTGCAGCTGGCAATCTATAAGAAAACCGAGCTGGTAACCTACTCAGGCCCGCACTTTTCAACCTTTGGCGTGAAGCATGGACTGGAATACACATTGAATTCGTTTTTGGATGCAGTTACGAATGATGCGCCTTATGAAATTTCCCCTTCAGAAACGTGGTCAGATGACGCCTGGTATCTGGAACAGGAAAATCGGACGTTCCACGAAACCGAGGGCTATATGGTCATCCAGGAAGGAGAAGCAAGGGGAAGGTTGATTGGCGGCAACCTTAGCACAATGAACCTGCTTCAGGGTACTGAATTCATGCCATCCCTGAAAGACAGCATCCTGTTCATTGAAGATGATGAAGAAAGCCATTCAAGGAGTTTCGACCGAGATCTCCAATCACTTCTTCACCTTCCAGATGCAGCCTCGATAAAAGCCCTTTTGATTGGCCGTTTCCAAAAGAACTCCAATATCACAGAAGAGGCATTAAGAAAAATCATCATGAGCAAAGAAGAATTAAGGAACATTCCAATCATCGCAAATGTCAATTTCGGACATGTCCAGCCATTTGCCACCCTGCCGATCGGGTCATTCGCGACCATAAAAGCAGCCAGTGACGAAACGGAGATTTTTATTGAACATGACGAATAGATCGTGATGGAGGCACCTTTCATAGAGGTGTCTTTTTCTTTAGGTGGGCATAGGAGCACTTTGGACAGGTTTTTAGTTGAACAAGCAGAAGCAGTCCGAAGTAACCCTGAGTTCGGACAGCTTTTCATGTAATAGCCCTAAAGCTGTCCGAAGTAACCCTGAGTTCGGACAGCTTTTCGTGTGATAGGCCTTAAGCTGTCCGAAGTAAGCCCAAGTTCGGACAGCTTTTCGTGTGATAGGCCTTAAGCTGTCCGAAGTAAGCCCGAGTTCGGACAGCTTTTCGAGTAATAGCCCTAAAGTTGTCCGAAGTAACCCCGAGTTCAGACAGCTTTTCGAGTAATAGCCCTAAAGCTGTCCGAAGTAAGCCCAAGTTCGGACAGCTTTTCGAGTAGTAGCCCCAAAGTTGTCCGAAGGAGTTCCGAGTTCGGACAGCTTTTCGTGTGATAGGCCTTAAGCTGTCCGAAGTAAGCCCGAGTTCGGACAGCTTTTCGAGTAATAGCACTAAACCTGTCCGAAGTAAGCCCGCGTTCAGACAGGTTTTCGTATAATAGCCCTAAAGCTGTCCGAAGTAAGCCCGAGTTCGGACAGCTTTTCGAGTAATAGCCCTAAACCTGTCCGAAGTAAGCCCGTGTTCAGACAGGTTTTCGAATAATAGCCCTAAAGCTGTCCGAAGTAAGCCCGAGTTCGGACAGCTTTTCATGTATTAACGCCAAAGCTGTCTGAAGCAGACAAAAGTTCGCCACCTTTCCATGAACTACCTCCAAACCTGTCATAACTACCCTCAAAGTACAAACAGTACTTCCGCAAACCTCCTTTAAAAAACAAATTTTAATAAACACAAAAATCCCTTCACAGCATTCCCTTGGGATGTATGGCGTAATTTTTTCATATATAAGAAAGATTCCCGTTTTGTTTTCATACAATTTACAGAATGTCCATTTGATTTTATTTGCGGTGAATGGAGTGAAATTATGAGGCCGTCCTATTTAATCAAACCTGCCCTGGATGAGAACTATCCGGAGATTGACTATGGTAAAGGTGTCTACCTTTTTGACAAAGACGGAAAGAAGTATCTCGATGCTGCATCCGGGGCTGTAACGGCAAACATCGGTCACGGAGTCCCTGAAATCATTCTGGCGATGCATGAACAGTCCAAACGAGTTTCATTTGTCTACCGCTCTCAATTCACCAGTGAGCCGGCAGAAAAGCTTGCTGAAAAGCTTTCTGATTTATTGCCTGGTGACCTGAACTGGAGTTTTTTTGTAAACAGTGGGTCAGAAGCGACCGAAACCGCCTTGAAAATTGCGATTCAGTACTGGCAGGAGAAAGGGATGAAGTCAAAAACCAAAATACTTTCGAGGTGGGTCAGCTACCATGGTATCACGCTTGGCGCGCTCTCGATGTCAGGACATCCCGGAAGAAGAGCGAGGTTTGTCCCATTGCTTGAGGAATTCCCGACGATTTCACCTCCCTACTGTTATCGCTGTCCATACCAAAAATCGGCTCCGGAATGCGGTTATTTATGCGCCATGGAGCTGGACGGGGCAATAAAAAGGATTGGAGCCGACCATATCGCCGCATTTATTGCAGAACCGGTGATTGGCGCAGCCGGCGGTGCGATTTCGCCACCGGAAGGCTACTACGAAACAATTAAAAAGATTTGTGATGACAACAATATATTATTTATCGCGGATGAAGTAATGACAGGGTTTGGCAGGACAGGGCCAATGCTGGCAATGGAGCATTGGAATATCATTCCCGATATTGTCGCCCTTGGCAAGGGGATGGGAGCCGGTTATGCACCAATAGCAGCGACCGTCGTAAGTGACCATGTGATGGAACCAATCCTGGTGGGTTCCAAAGTGATCATGAGCGGCCACACTCTAAGCGCAAACCCTCAATCATGTGCAGCTGCTTTGGCTGTTTTGGAATACCTAGAAAATAATCATATTTTAAAAGATGTAGAATCGAAGTCTGTTTATCTGAAAAATAAGCTCGATTCCCTAAAAACACAATTCGCCTTTATTGGTGATGTACGGGGAAAAGGGTTGCTTCTTGGTTTAGAGTTTGTCAAATTGCCTGCAGCGAAAATTCCGTTCGATCAGAGCGTAAAACTGACGGAGCTGGTTGTCAGAACTGGCAGGGACCACGGAATATTGCTGTATCCTGCTGGGTCCGGCCTTGATGGACTGTCAGGGGATGCGGTCATCATCGCGCCGCCGCTTACAATCACCAAGCATGAAATTGACGAACTGATTGCCCTTTTGAAAACAACATTCTTTGAAGTATATAAAACACTGGGATTTCCTTTTGAAAATGGAGTTGAAGAGTAGATGGAAAATCCATTCGGGAAAATTGCTGCGCTTGAGCAGGCAATGGAATATTTCTATGACGGAATGACCTTGATGTTTGGCGGGTTTGGCGGAGTTGGTTCTCCTCCCGCCCTGATAGAGGGCATTCTGGACAAGAACATCAAAAACCTTGTGTTGATCGGCAATGATACAGGTTTTCCGGAAATCGGCATCGGCAAAATTGTCAGCCGCAGGAGGGCCAGGAAAGTGATTGCCTCCCATATCGGATCGAATCCTGTTGCAGGCGACCTGATGACCAGGGGCGAAATGGAGGTCGAGTTCTCGCCTCAGGGCACGCTTACGGAACGCATAAGGGCCGGTGGAATGGGGCTTGGCGCTATTTTGACAGATGTTGGGGTCGATCATGATTTCGTTTCACAGGGCAAACAAAAGATGACTCTTAATGGAAAAGAATATTTGATTGAAACTGCGCTGACGGCAGAAGTAGCCATCGTCTATGCCAAGAAAGCCGATCCATACGGGAACCTGGTTTTCGATAAAAGCGCCCGGAATACGAATCCGCTCGTGGCGATGGCGGGGAAATTCACGATTGCCGAGGCTGAAGAAATTGTTCCGCTTGGCAGTCTGGACCCAGAAGAAATAGTGACGCCAGGTGTGTTCGTGGATATGGTGATTCCATCTTGTGGGGTGAATTGGAAATGGGCATGGGAATAGATGTCAGGAATAGGATGGCGAAGCGGGCTGCCGAGGAGATTACTTCCGGCATGGTAGTCAATCTGGGGATTGGAATCCCTTCTCTTGTCCCTAACCACCTGCCACGGGAAACACAGGTGATGTTCCATGCCGAAAATGGGATAGTCGGAATGGGCTCATCCCCTGAAAAGGGATGTGAAGATGAAAATTTATGCAACGCTGGCGGGTTCCCGGTTACGGTCGTTGCAGGTTCTTCCTATTGTGACAGTGCGGCAGCATTCGGAATGATCCGACGAGGGCGTGTGGACCTTACAATACTGGGTTCTTTGCAGGTCAGCCAAAAAGGGGACCTTGCGAACTGGATTGTCCCGGGCAAAAAAGTGCCGGGAATGGGTGGGGCGATGGAGCTGGCGCAAAAGGCCAGGAAAGTTGCTGTGCTGATGAACCACACCGATAAGAACGGGGTGTCCAAATTGGTGAAGTCATGCTCCTTGCCATTGACTGCCTCCAACTGTGTCGACATGGTGATCACCGACCTGGCAGTTTTTAAAATAAATGAAGGATCCATGATTCTCTCTGAGCTTTTTGCGCCATATACCATTGCTGAGATTACTTCTAAAACAGCCTGCGATTTCTCCATCGCCGAGGATCTCCGGGTTATTGACTATTAAAGGGGTTGATATCGTGCAATCTGCTGAGGAAAAGGTGCGGAAATATATCAAGGAAAATAGAATCAAGGGAACACGTCTGTTGCAAAAAATGGTACAGGAGCCAAGTACGAGGGGAGAAGAAAGTGGAGCACAGGCTGTAGTGATCGAAAAATGCCGCGAATTAGGCTTTGAAATGGATATCTGGGAAATCGGAGGTGACGGACTGGCTGACCACCCGGCGTTTTGTTCTGATCGCCTCAACTTCAAAGGCAACCCTAACGCGGTAGGAATCATGAGAGGAACTGGCGGGGGAAAGTCGATGATCCTGAATGGCCATATCGACGTTGTACCCGCCGGTGACATGAAGGACTGGGATCGCGACCCTTTCAGCGGATATATTGAAAGCGGCAAGCTTTACGGCCGGGGCTCAACGGATATGAAGGGCGGTACTGCCTCCTTGCTGATGGCGATGGAAGCTATAAAGAATTCAGGGATTAAGTTAAAAGGGGATGTCATTTTCCAGAGTGTGATCGAAGAAGAAAGCGGCGGTGCGGGGTCGCTTGCTGCAGTACTAAGGGGTTATAAGGGGGATGCCGCAATCATTCCCGAACCAACGAACATGAAGCTATTTCCAAAGCAGCAGGGATCCATGTGGTTCAGGATTTCGGTTAAAGGCAAAGGTGCCCATGGCGGCACAAGGTATGAGGGAGTCAATGCGATTGAAAAGGCGATGCTGGTGATTGATCGATTGAGAAAACTGGAAATGGAGAGGAACGAGAGAATAACAGATCCGTTTTTTGATAGTATTCCAATACCAATTCCAATCAATATCGGAAAAATTCAGGCTGGCGACTGGCCATCCTCGGTTCCTGACCTGGCGATCATTGAAGGCAGGATGGGGGTTGCCCCGAACGAAACCCAGGAGGAAGCAAAACGGGAAATGGCTGCAGCCCTATCACAAGTAAGCAATGCTGACTCATGGCTTCAAGAAAACAACCCTGTGCTTGAATGGTTCGGCGCAAGCTGGCTGCCGGGCGATTTGGATCCGGAGCATGAACTGATTCGAGTCATATCTGAAAGCTATAAAGGTGTCAAAGAACAGGAGCCATTAATTGAAGCCTCCCCTTGGGCGACAGATGGCGGCATCCTTTCAAAAGTTGGCGGGATACCGGTAGTGGTTTTTGGGCCTGGGGTAACGCAAACAGCACATCAGGCAAACGAATATATCAAACTGGAAGATGTATTTGAAGCGGCCGAAATCATTGCCATGACTTTGCTTGAATGGTGTGAAATAAGTGAATAGCATCTTTTACTTGCATTGGTGAAGCAAGCTTTAAAGCTTTTAAACTAGGAAATTAAAAATGAAAGCAGACTGGTATATGTCCGGAACCTGCGTCTAACCTAACTGCCATCATTATCGATTAGGGGGAGTCAAAAAGTGGGAGATATAAAGATCAAAACAGCCATTCCGGGTCCCAAGGCAAAGGCCTTGCTCGAGAGAAAAGAGAAGAATATTCCTGTTGGCCCATTCAATACGATCAAATCTTTTGCCGAAAGGGGCGAAGGTGCCCTATTGACCGATGTAGACGGGAACACATTCATTGACTTTGCAGGTGCAATCGGCACGCTCAATGTTGGCCATTGTCCGCCAGAGGTTGTGAATGCGCTCCATGAACAGATTGACCGTTATCTTCACCCATGTTTCCATGTGATGATGTATGAACCTTATATTGAACTGGCGGAAATGCTGAACAATATTACCCCGGGCGACCATGATAAAAAGACTTTTTTCCTGAGCAGCGGTGCGGAAGCAGTGGAGAACGCGATAAAAATCGCCAGGAAATTTTCCGGCAGAAAAGGGATCATTTCATTTGAACGTGCATTCCATGGAAGGACATATATGGCAATGTCACTGACAAGCAAGGTGAAACCGTACAAGTACCAGTTCGGTCCGTTTGCACCTGAAACCTATAAATGGCCGTATCCTGTTTATTCCCAGGAGAAAAGCATGTCCCCCGATGAACTGGATGCTTATATTCTGAAGAAGTTTGAAACATTCTTCCAAAGCGAGGTGCCAGGCACGGAAATTGCCGCGATCATCATGGAACCGATCCAGGGCGAGGGTGGATTTAATATACCATCAAAGACCTTTGTGCAGGGTGTGAAAAAAATATGTGAACAGTACGGAATCCTCTTTATTGCAGATGAGATCCAGACTGGTTTTGGCAGGACAGGGAAGATGTTCGCAATGGAGCATTACGGCGTGATACCTGATTTGATGACCATGTCAAAATCGATTGCTGCCGGACTTCCAATCAGTGCGGTTACAGGACGGGCTGAAATCATGGATTCAGCTGGCATTGGAGAGATTGGCGGAACATATGGCGGAAGTCCTCTCGGTTGTGTTGCAGCGATAGAAGTCGTTAAAATGATAGATGAGCAAAACCTTCTCGAAAGAGCAAACCAGTTTGGAGATAAATTTCAGGAGAGATTTGGAAAACTGGCAAAACAGTTTCCTGAGATTGGGGATATTCGATCTTTAGGAGCCATGTGCGCTATGGAATTTTTCGATGAAAATGGGGTGCCGAATGGGCAAATCGTTAAGGAGGTGCTAGCGAAGGCTCATCAGCGCGGATTGATTTTAATGAGCGCAGGTCTTTATGGAAACGTCATCAGGCTTCTAGCTCCGCTTGTCATTACAGACCGACAAATGGAGGAAGGGTTTGATGTCCTTGAATCAGTGATTTATGAATGCTGCAAACAGCAGGAGGGATAAGATGAAACAGGATTTATGGATCAATGGAGAGAGTGTGGAAACAGAATATTACCGTCCACTGTTAAATCCATATACAGGTGGACAAATAGCCGAAGTAGCAGAAGCGGCCAAAGAAGACGTGACCAGAGCGATTGACTCTGCAGCTGAAGCAGCGAGGGGCATGGCGGAAATGGATGCCCATAAACGTGCCGATATTCTTCGGAAGGTGGCCGATTATATTCAGGAGGATCGTGAAGAATGTGCAAGGCTGATCGCCGAGGAATCCTCCAAACCATTGAAAGCGGCCCGGGCAGAAGTCGACCGGACCGTCATGACCTATACATTCGCCGCGGAAGAAGCAAGAAGGATCCAGGGAGAAACCATCCCGATGGATGCCGCGCCCGGCGGAGAGGGGCGTATTGCTTATACTGTAAAGGAGCCGCTTGGCGTCATCGCTGCGATTACTCCATTCAATTTCCCAATGAACCTTGTCGCCCATAAGGTCGGACCTGCGATAGCAGCGGGAAATACAGTCGTCCTTAAGCCAGCGAGCCAGACACCGTTATCTGCCTATAAAATCGCCTCATACTTTCATAAGGCAGGATTGCCGGCAGGCGCTCTGAATGTGGTAACCGGCAGCGGGAAAAGTGTCGGCGACGTCCTGGTTGCTGATGACCGGGTGAAAAAGGTAACCTTCACCGGAAGCCCTGCGGTCGGTACTTATATTCGTGAAAATGCCGGTTTAAAGAGGGTAACACTTGAACTGGGTTCGAATTCGGCACTGATTGTCGATGAAGGAACGAACCTTAGCAAGGTAATGCCAAGAATCGTGACGGGTGCCTTCTCAAATCAGGGGCAGGTTTGCATTTCGATTCAGCGCATTTATGTCCATGAAACTATTGCCGAGGAATTTGTTTCGCAGTTCGTTGAAGAAGCAGGCCGTCTTAAAGTGGGGGACCCTCTGGAAGAAGAAACAGATGTCGCTGCAATGATCAGTGCGGGGGATGTACAAAGGGCCAAGTCCTGGATTCAGGATGCGGTGGGAAATGGAGCCGAACTGGTCCTGGGAGGAGAAAGCGAACAGCAGGTATTAAAGCCGACTGTGCTCCTAAATGCAAAACCGACTGATAAAATTTCCTGTGAGGAAGTCTTCGCACCAGTTGTCCATATCAACACGTTCCAGGACTTTGATGAAGCAATCAACCAGGTCAATGAATCGCAGTTCGGCCTTCAGGCAGGTGTCTATACAAATGATCTTCAAAAAGCTTTCAGAGCAGCCAGGAATCTGCACGTCGGCGGCGTGATGATCAATGATATCCCTACTTTCCGGGTCGACCATATGCCATATGGCGGTGTCAAACAAAGCGGGACTGGTAGAGAAGGAATCAAGTATGCTGTTGAAGAAATGACTGAACTAAAGCTTGTTTCATTCAAACTGGATTGAACAGTCAGCCTGGCCCAAAGCCAGGCTTTTCATTCGACAGAAAAATAAGGGGATGGGGGAGAGAAAATGCATTTAGGGAAAACACTCGTCTTATCAGACAAGAATGGCAAGATGACTGTTTATCTTGATAAACAAAATAAACGAGTGAGAGTGGAAGATTACTTGGGCAGTTTATCGAATGCTTTGAAACACGCAGAAGAGCTGGCAGAGAGCGAAAAGGCTGATAAATTGATCATTAAAGGAAGAAGAGAACATTTTACACAGCTCCTTGAACACGGGTACAGTTTTGAAGCAAGCATTGACGGTTTTTTCCTTGGCTCTGATTGTGTATTCTTTTCAAAGTTTTTAAGTGACGAAAGAAAAGCAACGCCGCACTGGACCGAGGAGGATGGAATCATAAAAAGTGTCTATCGTTTGGCGGAGCCTACCCAGAAGATTAATCCTCCAGGCGATTATGTGATGAAGAAAATGGACAAATCGGATGCCCACGGATTATCCAAGTTATACAAAGAAGTTTTTCAAATCTATCCAACCCCGCTGAATGACCCGGAGTATATTGTCAAAACGATGACTGAAGGAACGATTTACTATGGATTTGTTCATAATGGCCAGATTGTTAGCGCAGCTTCCGCAGAGGTCGATCTTTTTTATAAAAATGCGGAAATGACTGATTGTGCGACATTAAAAGAGCATCGGAAGCATGGCTTGATGAAAGTCCTCCTGGCTCATTTAGAGGCAGAACTGATTGAGAACGGCATCTTTTGCGCCTATTCCATCGCGAGGTCATTATCATTTGGCATGAATGCGGCATTGTATCAATTAGGCTATGCCTATCGCGGCAGGCTGGTGAACAATGTATATATATATGATAAAATTGAGAATATGAACGTTTGGGTAAAAGATTTGGCAAAACCGCCAAATTTTGGGCAGTAGAAGACAGTTTTTCGGCACGCTGTCATATACTTAATATGGGAGTGTGATGGGATTGAATTCAGTATCCAATGTTACCGAAGAAATCTTGAGCGCCATACTGAAATGCATCGATGAAGCCATCCATGTCGTCAACACCGAAGGCATAACGATATTCTACAATCAAGTCGCCGCCAGGCATGATGGATTGGAAATCAGAGAAGTAGTTGGGAAGCCGCTCTTGAGTGTTTTTCCTTCGCTGAATGATCAATCCAGCACCTTACTGAAAGTGATCGAAACGAAAAAGCCAATCTATAATGAAACACAATCCTTTGTAAACTTGCACGGAAGGAAAATTGAAACTGTCAATACGACTCTGCCAATATTTGTCCAGGGGGAACTGATAGGTGCTGTTGAAATCGCCAAGGATTATTCGCGGATCAAGCAGCTTTCAGAACGCCTTGTCGAAATCCAAAAGGGTTTGAGACTCCGAAATGGCAAGGCTGTAAAACAGCAGGCCGGCTATACATTCAGTGATGTGCTGACAACGAATAAGCATTTTATGATGGTAAAAAAGAAGGCTGAAAAACTCGCAAAATCCGATTCTCCCATTCTTGTCTATGGGGAAAGCGGCACCGGGAAAGAACTCTTCGTCCAATCTATCCATAATGCTTCAAAGCGGGCTGCTGGTCCGTTCATAGTCCAGAATTGTGCAGCCATACCTGAAAACCTGCTCGAAAGTATACTATTTGGGACTTCTAAGGGAAGTTATACCGGAGCGGTGGACAGGCCAGGTCTTTTCGAGCTGGCAAACGGAGGGACGCTTTTCCTTGATGAGCTTAACTCGATGCCGTTCGACCTCCAGGCTAAATTGCTGCGTGTACTGGAGGATGGCGCTGTCAGAAGGGTCGGAAGCACGAATGTGACGTCAGTGAATGTCAGGGTGATCTCCGCGATGAATGTCTACCCGGGGAAAGCGATGGAAGAGAATCAGCTGCGTACCGACCTCTTTTATCGACTGAATGTTCTGACGTTCGAATTGATTCCTTTGAGACAGAGAAAGGAAGATATCCTTTATCTGAGCGACCTTTTTATAAGCCAGTACAATCATGAGCTGAGGAAGCATGTGTCCGGGCTGGATGAAAAGGCGAAGTCTATTTTTCTTACCCATCAATGGCCTGGAAATGTACGTGAGCTAAAGCATACAATTGAGTACATGATGAATGTCTGTGAAGGTGAAAAGCTAACTGCTCATGACCTTCCAATGATGCTGAAAAATATCGCCCCAGAGCCGGTGAGCAGTACTCCTTCATTGGTATTGAGAGAGAACCTGAAGGAGCTTGAGGTGCAGTTGATCAGGGATGCGCTCGAAGCCTCCGGCGGAAATATCCAGCAGGCAGCCATCCTGCTCGATATTCCAAGACAAACACTTCAATATAAATTAAAAAAATTGAATATCTAGCCTTGAAACATAATCTGCCGAAATTTCAGCAGGTTATTTTTTTTATCCAGAAGTGTCTTGTTCTTCAAAAACCCCTGCTGCAAGCAGTTTACTTATTTCAGAATAGTCCGCTAACTCTGGCACAGAACTTGCATTATAAATTGATATAAAAATAGCTAGGGGGAAATTGGATGAAACAAACTTTATATAAGCCATTAAGACATTGGAAAGATATCGAACTATGGAAAGATGTGACCGAAGAACAGTGGAATGACTGGCTCTGGCAGCTTACCAATACAATCAGGACACTCGATGATTTGAAAAAGGTCATCAATCTGACCCCTGATGAAGAAGAGGGTGTCAGGATCTCTACAAAAACAATCCCGCTCAATATCACACCATATTATGCTTCATTAATGAATCCAGATGATCCTCGCTGCCCGGTAAGGATGCAGTCTGTCCCAATCTCAAAGGAAATCCACAAAACAAAATACGATCTTGAAGATCCATTGCACGAAGATGAGGATTCGCCTGTGCCAGGCTTGACCCATCGATATCCTGACAGGGTGCTGTTCCTTGTTACCAATCAATGTTCTATGTACTGCCGTTATTGTACCCGCCGCAGATTTTCCGGACAAATCGGCATGGGGGTTGCCAAAAAACAGCTGGATGCGGCGATCAACTATATCAAGAATACTCCTGAAGTACGCGATGTGCTGATTTCTGGAGGGGATGGGCTGCTGATCAATGACAACATCCTTGAGTATATTTTGAAAAACCTGCGTGAAATTGACCATGTTGAAATCATCCGTATCGGTACCCGTGCACCTGTTGTATTTCCGCAGCGGATTACAGAGAATCTATGTAACATCCTCAAAAAATACCATCCAATCTGGCTGAATACACACTTCAATACATCGATTGAAATTACCGAGGATTCAAAGCGGGCCTGTGAAATGCTTGCCAATGCAGGTGTCCCGGTTGGAAATCAATCGGTCATCCTTGCTGGCATTAATGACAGTGTCGCCATCATGAAAAAGCTGATGCATGACCTTGTAAAAATCCGGGTTCGCCCTTACTATATCTACCAGTGCGACCTGTCAGAAGGCATTGGCCATTTCCGCGCCCCTGTGACGAAGGGCCTTGAAATCATCGAGGGCTTGAGAGGGCATACATCCGGCTATGCTGTTCCGACCTTTGTGGTTGACGCACCTGGTGGAGGAGGAAAAATCTCCTTGCAGCCAAACTACCTGATTTCGCAAAGTCCTGAGAAAGTCGTGCTCAGGAATTTCGAAGGTGTCATCACCTCTTATCCAGAACCTGAAAATTATGTGCCAGGCAGAGCGGAAGGATACTTCAAACAGGTTTATCCTGATTACGAAAAGAAAAAATCCAATACCGGAATTGCAGCCATCATGAATGACAGTGAATTCAACTTAATCCCGGAAGGACTAGGCAGGATTGACCGCCGTGAAAAGTACGAGGAAGATCCAACACATGCATCACTCAAGGATAAGCGGGAAAAGCGCGATGAACTGAAAGAAAAGAAATTCATGGCACAACAGAATAAAACAACTCACGCCCCTGATCCTCAGGAGACGTTCCCGACAGCAAAGGGGAGTGAATAATGGCTAATTGCGAATGGTGCAGCAGTGAAAATATCAAAGCAGTCACAGACAAAGTTTATTGGGAACTACCCGATGGAACCAAAGCAATCCAAATTAATGATACACCTGCAGTCCATTGTCTCGACTGTCAAATGACCTACCAGACTGAATTGATCACAAAGGAAATCGAAGACCAGCTGTTTCTAATCGACACAAAAAAACTGGCCAAAGTCATCACCTTCGAAGAATTGATGGAACAGCCAAGACTGTTAAAACGGAATTACTTTGATTTTACATCGTGAAATGAGGAGTGACAAAAATAACCTGAAACAGAAAGCTGTTCACAAAAAATTCACACTTCCTTTTTATCCAGTTACTCCCTACTCTTTATAATAGAGTGGGGAGTATTCATATTGGAAGTGGGGAGATCTAATGTATATCGCTTTATCAATCATGCTGATGGCAGCAATGTTGGTGTTGTTCCTGTGCGGATACTATGTGAGGATGATCAAAGAGAAATTCGGGATGAACTGGCTTCATGCTGTTCCCATCACTGTGGCCATTTTAATGGTGAATATTATATGGGCATTGCTGGAAATGGCGAAATCAGCCAGATGGCAATAATGGCGGGCACCTTTCCTGTTAGAAAGGTGCTCAATACTTTCTTATATGTGGACGGACAGTGAACTTTTCGTTATAGTATGGACAGACAAATTCTAACTTTAGGCAGGCGTTCATATATGTATAAAAGCTTTTACCACTTTCTGATGAAATACCGCTCCACGAAACCGAAGGATGCGATCAGCAGGTTCGCGAACTCTGCATACGATGATCTTTCCTTCCCTAAAAACTCGGAAGACTACGACGAAATAAGCTCCTATCTGGAAATGAACGGACAGTATCCTGAAAGCATGACTGTCTTTGATGAAGCATGGGAGGAATATTTGATAGCTGAAAGCTGAAAAGGCTGCTGCGCACACACGCAGGGGCCTTTTGTTTTAATAAAATAATCCATCCTCCATCTGGGCGTGGCGATTTTCAGAATGGTGCATATACTGTGGTAATCACAATTCACGACTCATCGTTGAGGAGATGGAGGAAATGGAAAAACGGAAGAAACCTAAGTTTAACATCGGTGATACAGTCGTGATCACTATTTATGGTACCGTGGGGAAAGTGACAGATGTAAAGTGGCTTGACGGCCTTCATGTATATGAAATCAATAAGAGCGAGGGCTTGTATTTGGAAACAAGTTTGCAGATGCTCTCTGAATATGATGGAAAGCTGATGGAAAAGGAACAAATCGATATCGAGTATAAATATTTCTTCGGCGATTTAGTCCAGGTTAAAGGATATGGTTCGGATCTCTTTAAAGTTGTTGGTTTCAGGACTGAAATCTGGCGTTATAAAGAAGATGCCTGGGAGGATGTCATCTATGAACTCTCGAGGATTAAAGATGGAGAGTGGCTTGAAGCCGGGGAAGAGGAACTGACACTTGTGGCGGATTCAGAAAGCGCAGATACTTTTATTCAGAAGCTCGGCCTTCTGTTTTCAGCCAATAAAGAAGTAAGACCCTCGGTGAACCTCGATAAAAAATCCCATCAGCCCCGTGCAGGCGAAAAGGAAGAGTTGCGGAAGATCAACCAGAAAAGGATGACCATCGATCATTTGCTTGATATATACAATGACTACCGAATTTTATATAAATGGTTCAATGATGATGAATACGCTCATGTAATGAGAGTGATCATCCGCAAGCTGTCATTGCTGGTTAACAATGATGGAAAAAGCCATGTTTAAAACCAGCCTGAAAACTCAAGCAGCACATAAACAAGAAAAGGAATCCCGGCCACTTGAAAAACCTTAAATAAGGAATTCACAATGCTGCCAAAAAACTCTACAATCACACTGTTTTCTTTATTGACCTCAGCAACGAACATCTCTGCAAGCGTACCTATTGTCTTCATGGAAATTCACCCCGCCATTGATTTATTCCATTCTATGCTTGTCCAAAAGAGATAGAACGATTTTTCTGAAAAATCAATATGCTTGGCATGAAACAAGCGCATATATCATACATTTGGAATAAAGGGGGGCGAATCTGTGAAAGAGATTGAGGTTATAATCGATACAGAGGAGATTGCTGAATTTTTCTTTCATGAACTTGTTAAAAGGGGATACGTTCCCACGGAGGAAGAACTTGAAGAGATGGCGGATATCACGTTTGAATATCTGATTGAAAAATGCATCATCGATGAGGAAGAAGAAATAGATTAAGTAGATACACCGATGGGAGGGGCCGATTCGGATGAATCAGCCTTTTTTATTTTAAAGTATGTTCACTAATTAAGGAGACAAAAAAATATCGCGTTTTATGAAACCCTGTTAACTCATAATCGTATACATAAGCGTAAAAGAAAATTGTGATTTTTGGGAGGCAATGTGGATGTCATTTTTTAATAAGGTGTTTGCCAGTGTTGGAATCGGAGCGGCTAAAGTCGATACGAAGCTTGAAAAGGACCGGGTGATGCCTGGAGAAGAGATACGCGGAATTGTTCAAATTCGCGGAGGGAGCGTTGAGCAGAATATTGATGACATCTATTTGAGTTTACATACAACTTATATAAAAGAAAGCGATGACCGAAAGTATACAGCGACAGCTCAAATTGACCGCTTCAGGCTGACGCAGTCCTTTCTGATCAAAGAAAATGAAACAAAGGAAATCCCTTTCACCTTCAGGCTGCCATTGGAAATTCCGTTAACTATGGGAAGAACGAAGGTTTGGGTAACGACAGGACTTGATATCAAAAATGCAGTCGACCCCGGAGATAAAGATTATTTGACGGTAGTGCCTAACCCATTGATGCAAGGAATCTTTAATGCCGTAAGCAATCTAGGCTTCCGTTTAAGGGAGGCTGAGTGTGAGCAGGCACCCAGGCATCTTCGGCGGAATCTGCCATTCGTCCAGGAGTTTGAATTCGTGGCTGCATCAGGCCCATTTAGAGGACGTTTGGATGAACTGGAGTTGGTTCTCTATCCAAACAGCGAAAACGAAGCAGAAGTATTGATGCAAGTTGACCGAAGAGCAAGAGGTATCGGTGGTTTCTTATCAGAAGCAATGGGCATGGATGAAACCTATGTGAGGATGAATATCCATGTATCTGATTTGCCCTCCTTACAGCAAAAGCTTCAGGATACACTTGCACGATACTGCTGAAAATTTGATGAGACGATGAAGCGAAAGCTTCATCGTCTTTTTTTATCCTTGTTTCTTTCTTCCGTTAGCTGAAAATTCTTTGCCGTGTGCTTCTTGCTCGGCAACGATTGCTTCAGGAGGGATATGGTTATTTTTCTTAGGTGAATTGATGCGATTGCGATGTTTTTTACCCATTAGCTCAATCTCCTTCATGTCTTTTTTCAGTTACTCTGTCTTAGAGAATGTTTTATTTCAGCTTCGGTAAAGCTATTTCTAGCTTGCCCTTTTAACAATTTTGTCATGAAACTGAAGATTTTCCTGCTTAACTATATTGTGGTATAGTTTTGAGGTAGCAACCTATAGGATGGAGGATTATTTGAATGAGTGTACATATTGGTGCTAAAGAAAATGACATCGCAGAAACGGTATTGCTTCCGGGGGATCCTTTGAGGGCAAAATACATTGCTGAAACATTCCTTGAAGATGCAAAGTTATATAATGAAGTCAGAAATATGTTTGGGTACACAGGCACATACAAAGGCAAGAGGGTTTCCGTCCAGGGTACTGGCATGGGCGTGCCGTCCATTTCAATTTATATCAATGAGTTGATGAATAGCTATAATGTCCAAAACCTGATTCGCGTGGGCACTTGCGGAGCCATCCAAAAGGATGTCAAAGTCCGTGACGTAATCCTGGCAATGAGCTCATCAACCGACTCTCAAATGAACCGCCTTACTTTCGGCGGAGTGGACTTTGCTCCAACAGCAAATTTCAATTTATTGTACAAAGCCTACAATACAGGTCTTGAAAAAGGCTTAAACCTTAAAGTAGGTAATGTGTTCACTGCTGACCAGTTCTACAATGATAATGCAGAATTGGAAAAATGGGCCCAGTATCAAATTTTAGCGGTCGAAATGGAAACAACAGCACTCTATACACTGGCTGCCAAATACGATCGCAAAGCACTTTCTATCCTGACAGTCAGCGACCATATCCTCACCGGTGAAGAAACGACATCAGAAGAACGCCAAACAACCTTCAACGACATGATTGAAGTAGCACTCGAAGCAGCCATAAAAGAATAATGATTTGAAAACCCTTTCCTTTGAGGAGAGGGTTTTATTTAGTTATATTTCGTGTCCAGAATTCAGGAAATTCGAAATACCTAATAGTTTAAATGACATTTTGAAGGCAGAGGGAAGTCAAAATGTCTAAGAAACTGTGTTTAATGGACATTTTGAGAGGAGAGTGTAACCAAAATGTCTAAGAAATGGTGTTTAAAAGACATTTTGAAGGCAGAGAGAAGCCAAACTGTCTAAGAAATGGTGTTTAAAGGACATTTTGGAGGCAGAGAGAAGCAAAAATGTCTAAGAAACCGTATTTAATGGACATTTTGAGGATAGAGTGTAATCAAAAAGTCGTAGAAATCGTGTTTAAAGGACATTTCGGAGGGAAAGTGTAATCAAAATGTCTAAGAACCCGATTTTGACGGACATTTTTACCATCCAAGCATACTGTCTCTAATGGTTATACTGATTCAGTTTGCATTTCCCAAAACCAGGTATAATGAATAACAGGGATAATGGGAAAAAAGGCCATTCGAAAGTTTGTTGAAAAATGTTAGAATGGTGTTATTGCCTTAAAATGTTGAAGATTGGTGGACATAATGAAAAAAATATTACCAGTAATCGCCTTGCCAATATTATTGACAGGGTGTGCACCTGTTGAGCCTTATCTAGAGAAAATTCCTTACTTGGGAGAAAAACTAGTTGGACAAGATAAACAGGATGACAAGCCAGCAGAAGTAACAGAACCTGAGCAGAACAACATGGAAAACGAGGATCCTCAAGGGGACAAGCCTGAAAATGAAGCATTGACACTTGAAGCGGCTTATTTCAATGTGGTCCAGCAGGCGGACGGCAAGAATGTCATCCAGAACCCGCAGAACACTTTGGCGCTTGTCAATAAGATTTTTGGATTGCCAGGCAATTATATTCCCGGCGACCTCGTTCGGCCGAAAGTCCAATTTTCTTTTGGAGATGCAAAGCTTGAAAAGAGCCTTATGAGGAAAGAGGCTGCAGAAGCTATGGAAAAGATGTTTGCAGGAGCAAGGAATGATGGAATCGAACTTGCTGCCGTTTCCGGTTACAGGTCATATGGCCGACAGGAAACCCTGTTCAAAGCTGAGGTCAATAAGGTAGGCGAAGAAAAGGCCCTTGAGGCAGTTGCCAGACCTGGAAGCAGTGAGCACCAAACAGGCTTGACGATGGATATATCAAGCAAGAACAATAATTTTAATCTGAATGAACAATTCGGTTCAACAAAAGAAGGAGTCTGGCTTGCCCACAATGCTCATAAATACGGCTTTATCCTGAGGTATCCAAAAGGAAAGGAAGAGCTGACAGGCTATATGTATGAACCGTGGCATTTTCGGTATGTGGGCATAAAAGCGGCAACCGAAATTTATGAAAATGAATGGACACTTGAAGAGTATTTTGAAAATGTGAAGAAAATCTAATTGGGAGCCTGGCTGCAAGCCGGGCTTTTTGTTTTAAAAATGTAATAACTCTTATTCCCATATCCGCAAGAATAGTGATATTTTTAACTGTATACTTTGTCAAACAGGGTAAAATTAAAAAAGCACAAACATTTTGGTTGATTAATATACTATACAGGGGTATAGTAAGTGGTGAAGATAAGATTAAAAAATCATCGTTCGAAACGGGGTGTAATTGATGAAAGAACAAATGACTGTCGATATTACAGGCATGACGTGTGCTTCCTGCTCCACAAGGATCGAAAAAGTCCTGAATAAAATGGATGGAGTCGAAGCAACTGTTAACCTGGCGATGGAAAATGCCTCAGTACAATACGATAAAGAGAAAATCAATCCTGATGATATTTTCAACAAAATAAATGACCTGGGGTACGGCGTCAGAAACGATAAGATGGATTTGGATGTGTTCGGCATGACCTGTGCGGCCTGTTCGACCAGGATTGAAAAGGTACTGAACAAAATGGATGGTATGAAGTCAGCCACCGTTAACCTGGCGACTGAATCCGCCTCAGTTGAGTTCAACAGTGCCGTCCTGTCCGTTGATCAAATCATCGCTAAAATACAGGATCTTGGCTATGATGCCAAGGAAAAAATTCAGCGTGAAGCAAAGGCACAGCAAAAAGAAGAGGAAATTAACGCAAAGAAAAGAAAGTTATTAATATCCATTCTTTTGTCGCTTCCGCTTTTGTACACCATGATTGGCCATGCACCTTGGGATACTGGCCTGCCGATGCCGCATCTGCTGATGAATCCATGGTTCCAGCTCTTGTTGGCGACCCCAGTCCAATTCTGGATTGGCGGCCAATTTTATGTGGGTGCCTATAAGTCGTTAAAAAACAAAAGTGCGAATATGGATGTCCTTGTTGCCCTTGGTACTTCTGCTGCTTATTTTTACAGTCTTGCAGAAGCAATTAAAACAATCGGAAACCCGGGCTATATGCCGCATTTGTATTTTGAAACGAGCGCGGTACTGATCACCCTGATTCTTGTTGGAAAACTGTTCGAGGCACTTGCGAAAGGACGTACAACAGAAGCGATTTCGAAGCTTCTAAGTCTGCAAGCAAAGGAAGCGACCGTCATCAGGGATGGCGAGGAAATGAAAATCCCAATCGAGGATGTCAAAGTCAACGATACCATACTAGTGAAGCCTGGCGAGAAGATTCCGGTAGATGGCAAGGTGTTAAATGGACAGTCCGCTGTCGATGAGGCCATGATAACAGGGGAATCCATTCCGGTTGAAAAGTCTGCAGGCGACCCATTGATCGGTGCGACAATCAATAAAAACGGCACTCTGACAATGACTGCAACCAAGGTCGGTAAAGATACCGCCCTTGCAGGAATAATCAAAGTCGTAGAAGATGCACAGGGAAGCAAGGCGCCAATCCAGCGTGTGGCCGACCAGATTTCCGGTATCTTTGTTCCGATCGTTGTTGCGATTGCGATCGTCACATTCCTTGTCTGGTATTTCTTGATTACACCTGGTGATTTTGCATCATCTCTGGAAACAGCGATTGCTGTACTCGTCATCGCCTGCCCATGCGCACTTGGGCTGGCAACTCCAACCTCCATTATGGTGGGAACAGGAAAAGGTGCAGAAAACGGAATCCTATTCAAGGGCGGGGAGCATTTAGAAGCTACCCATAAAATTAATGCTATTGTTCTTGATAAAACGGGTACAATTACTAAAGGTAAACCAAGTGTAACTGATTTAGAAATATTCGGTGAAGAAGAAAAAATCCTTAAGTATCTGGTATCAGCCGAGAAATCCTCAGAACACCCTCTTGCTGAGGCGGTTGTTGAATATGGCAGCGCAAATAACATTGAGATCCTTCCGGTGGATGAGTTTTCAGCGATACCAGGCCACGGAATAGAAGCAGTCATCAAGGGTGAAAAAGTTTTGGTGGGAACCAGAAAGCTGATGAAGCAGACGGGAGTCGTATTTGACAGATACGAAGAACAGCTGGAGAAGCTGGAGACTGAAGGAAAAACAGCCATGCTGATTGCCATCGATAATAAAGTGAATGGTATAGTCGCCGTGGCAGATACTGTGAAAGAAACAGCCAAAACGGCAATTGAAGAGCTTAAATCAATGGGCATCGAAGTATATATGCTCACCGGTGACAATAAGCGTACTGCCCATGCGATTGCCTCCCAGGTTGGCGTCGAAAATGTCATTGCTGAAGTACTGCCGGAAGAAAAGGCAAACCATGTAAAAGAACTTCAGCTTAAAGGCAAGAAAGTCGCAATGGTCGGCGACGGCATAAATGATGCGCCGGCACTTGCCCTTGCCGATATCGGGATTGCGATTGGTACAGGGACAGATGTGGCAATTGAAGCTGCTGATGTCACCATTCTTGGTGGGGAATTAACATTGATTCCTAAAGCAATCTCATTAAGTAAAAAGACAATGCAAAACATTCGCCAAAACTTGTTCTGGGCACTGGCATACAACTCAGCGGGTATCCCAATCGCTGCCATGGGACTCCTCGCGCCATGGGTAGCAGGAGCGGCAATGGCATTCAGTTCAGTTTCTGTAGTGACTAATTCCCTTCGTTTGAAGCGGATTAAGTTATAAATTTTTTATGAGAGAGGAAGAGTTAAAATGGAAAAAACAACTTTAAATGTATCAGGAATGACATGCGGACACTGCGAAAAGGCAGTTAAAAACGCTTTGATGGGCGTAGACGGTGTGGCCAGTGTAGTCGTTTCATTATCAGAGGGAAAAGCTGAAGTAGAATACGATGCTTCTAAAGCGGAAGTAAGCAAAATGAAGGCTGCTGTTGAAGATCAAGGCTACGATGTAGAATAAGATTCAAAGAGGCTGACAAGAGGTCATGGTTTTGACCTATGTCAGCCTCTTTTTGTTTCATAGGAGGGCCGCTGCATGGAGGCATACAGCACAATTCAGGTGCATTGCCTATTTTTCTGTTAATTTCAGAGTAAAAATGTTATTCTAATCATTAAGGATTTTAAGCTTGATTGGAAAGTGGTGAAAAGGGTTGGATCAGCAAAATATAAATGAAGAAAACAAGGAAGAGCTTGAAGGCCAAAATAAGGCGGAAGAAACAGAGAACAAGAATAGTTTTCTTCGGATCAAAAAGTTCCACTTTGCAATGCTGTTGTTTTTTCTTGTCTTTTTAACAGCAGGAATCACTACCTTTGCGCTTGCTTTCGGTGAGGACAAGCCAGCAGTGCAGGTTATAAGGGAAAGAGAAGAATTTGCAAAGCTATACGACGCATATGACACTTTGAAAAATGAATATTACCAGGATATTGACCAGGAAAAACTTATCAATGGGGCGATAGATGGAATGCTTTCTTCACTGGATGATCCGTATTCAGATTATATGAGCCAGGAAGATGCGAAGAATTTCCACCAGAGTCTGTCGTCATCATTTGAAGGGATTGGAGCGGAAATCCAGGAGAGAGATGGTTACATTTCCATCGTCACTCCGCTAAAAGGTTCTCCAGCTGAAAAAGCAGGGCTCCAGCCTGAGGATAAAATCATGTCGGTTGACGGCAAAAGTCTCCAAGGTATGAGTACGACTGAAGCCGTAGCTCTCATTAGGGGTGAAAAAGGGACTGATGTAAAGTTGTCCATTCTTCGCCAGGGGGCCGAAAAGCCGGTTGACGTTACCATCACACGTGATACGATCCCGATTGAAACAGTTTATGGTGAGATGCTTGAAGATGGAATTGCCAAAGTCCAGATTACGAATTTCTCACAAAACACTGCTAATGAATTAGTAAATGTTTTAAATGACCTGCAAAAGCAGGGGATGAAAGGACTTGTCCTGGACCTTCGCCAAAATCCAGGCGGACTTCTTGACCAGGCAATCAAAATATCAAGTCTTTTTGTTCCTGAAGGAGAGATCCTATTCCAGGTTGAAGACCGCAATGGCAATGTGAAAAAGTATCCATCTGAAAATAAAAATGGCAACAAGCTTCCTCTTGTAGTAGTCATCGATAAAGGAAGCGCCAGTGCATCGGAAATCCTGGCGGGAGCTGTCAGTGAATCTGCCGGTGTTCCATTGGTGGGTGAAAAGTCATTCGGCAAAGGGACTGTACAGCGGGCGGAGGATTTTTCTGACGGTTCGAATATGAAGTTCACAACAGATAAATGGTTGACACCTAAAGGGAATTGGATCCATAAAAAAGGCATCAAACCGGACTATGAAGTGGCTATGCCGGAATACGCTTCACTGCCGTTTATCGATCCGGAAACTGAACTGACAGTTTCAACAGCCTCTGAGCAGGTGAAATCAGCTCAAAAGATGTTGAAGGCGCTTGGATTTGACCCTGGAAGGGAAGACGGATTTTTTGATGAAAAAACGAAGGAAGCAGTCAGCGAATTCCAGAAATCCAAAAAGATCGAACAAACAGGTATCCTGAAAGGAAGCACAACCATCGAGCTGATGAATGGATTGCGTGAACAGCTTAAGAAAGATGATCCGCAAGTACAAAAGGCGCTTCAAGTGTTAAAGCAGAAGATGGCGAAATAGCGGTTGGTGCACAGGAATTACCTAATAATGTGGTAACTTGAAAATCTCCAGCTTTTGCTGGAGATTTTCTATATTACTTAGGAAAGATAGGCGAATGTGAAAATGAAAAAAGCAGAAGTTTATATTTTGTCAGGATTTCTGGGAACAGGAAAAACGACTTTATTGAAGCGTCTTTTACAGCATGAAAAAGAGGCTGAAAGAAACATAGCTGTGATGATGAATGAGCTTGGAAGTGTATCGATTGATTCAGATGCCGTCGATTCTGATGTCCCGTTGAAAGAGTTATTAGGAGGGTGCATTTGCTGTACAATCCAGGATAAACTTGAATCCCAGCTTCAAGGATTGCTCTTCGATCATGACCTCGATGCGATTTATATCGAAACAACAGGTGCTGCACATCCAGTAGAAGTTTTGGATGCAGTGCTGTCGCCGCTGTTTGCAGACAAACTGATGATCAAAGGAATCATCACGACTGTGGATGGACCGCAATGGCTTAATAGAACTAGTCTCGATCCGCAGGTCCATCAGCTTTTACTTGAACAAGTCAAGCATGCTGACCTGGTCATTATCAATAAATCAGATCTGCTCAGTGAGTCTGAACAGGCCAAAATCAGCATGGACTTACAAGGTCTTAACTCTAAAGCGAAATGTATTTTGAGTTCCTATTCCAAGATGCCAATGAAGCTTTTGGAAGGATTATCCTATTCAAAAAAAGCGGAAAGCGCAGATTCACATGTGTTGGCGGATTTAAGACTGAGTACATTTGTTTACCGGTTCGAGACTGCGATAAGCCAAATGGCATTTGAAGATTTCTTAAGGGCACTTCCAGATTCCATTTATCGGATTAAAGGATATGTATGGTTTGACCATTCTACGTATCCCGACTTATTCCAGTATTCATATGGCATGCCATTTTATATGAAAGAATACATGAAGATGCCGCTGAACCTTGTTTTCATCGGCCAGGTTACAGATTGGAACAATATAGAACAGCAGTTAAGGAAACTGGAAAAGTAAGACTGTTATCAAGGATCTAAGCCCGGGTAAAAGTTAGACATCTATATCAAAGACTTTTGATCGCAATCGATAATTCATTAAGATTATCTAGAGAACCATAATAATGATTGAACATGCCCAGCTATCCTGGGCTTTTTATTTTCATTTTTTTTCCTGAATAGTACAGAGTGTAAAAGCAAAAACTTTCATGTAGCAAAAAAAACTGAATGATACTCAGGATAGAACTAAATAAAATAAGCCGGGTTAAGAAGAGATGATCTTATGAATGCATTTAAAATTTTTATAATGGCGATGGTGCTTCTAACCTTTTCGGACATAAGCGCGGAAGCTAAGAAACAATCAGACAAGGTTAAAATGCCGCAGTGGGAAGAAGTTAATGAAATCCTGCCGAGATACAGCAAGTTCACTGTCATGGATCTGGAAACAGGCCTCCGTTTCCGGGTCCAGAGGAGAGCCGGAAGCAACCATGCGGATGTGCAGCCTCTTACATCGGAAGATACTGCGATTATGAAGAAAATTTACAATGGCAAATGGAGCTGGAAGCGCAGGGCGATTATCGTTATTTCGGAAAAAGAAAAAATCGCCGCTTCGATGCACGGAATGCCGCATGGGGGCGGAGCCTTGAAAAATAACTTTCCGGGGCACTTTTGCATCCACTTTTACGGAAGTACAACTCACCGTACGAATTTTATGGATTTATCCCATAAACTTATGATATTAAAATCGGCAGGAAAGCTTGAGAAATATCTGGAACAAACAGATCCATATGATTTGGTTAATGCTTATATCGCAGGAATCAAACAGCAGGATCCTTATATTGTTTCATTTATCTCTCTTCAGGACATTAAATGGAAAAAGCTGCTGCCGCAAATTGAGAATATCAATATTAACCGGATGGAAGTCTTGCCAGCTGAGGATGTGGGAGATCAATTGACTTTGACTGTACCTGTGGAAATCAATTGGCAGATGAAAGGCAGAGGCGGACGGAATTTTACAGGAGAGATAGTACTTGTCCGATTCTTGGGAAATGAACAATGGAAGGTTGATTCAACCCGTTTTCTTGAAGATAATAAAATAGCGATACCTAAATGAAAAGCTTGAGAACTTGTCTCAAGCTTTTCATTGTTGTTCCTGAATGCGAATAAATCAAGGCTTACCGTGTACCTTCCGTTTCAACTTTCACCGAATTTGGCAAAAGTTTTCTCATCTTCGACAAGACCGCAGGCAGCACATTGGATTTTCAGCTCTGGGCCTTTATACGGAAGGTGGAAGGGATCTAATTGGTCATTCGAATATTGTTCCACAATCTCACCGGATTGCGGGTTTAATTTTACAGGCTGAGGAATCTGGGAAATCATATTAAATCTGGTCCGGTTGGTTTTGCAATTAGGACAACGATACGGTTTGCTCATGATATAGTCTCCTTTTAAGTCATTTATCTTTATTTTTTGCATTGTCGGGGTGAATTATGTAAATATACAAAGTAAGGACATGAAACCGTCATTTTTTTGCAGGAGGCTGTAAAAGTGGAGACAGAGGCATATGAGAAATTACTTGATGAATACAGGATGATTTGGAACAATCGCCGGCTGGAGTCAGCTCAGGAGCCAGAAGAGATTCTTAGAGATGCCATTCTTAGGGATCTGAGAGATGAGAATTCCCATCCAAGGGCCAGAAAATCACTAAAAGATAAATTCTTTCTTGCCACAAAGAGGATAATGGAGTCATCTTTGTCAACTGAAAGCAAAGTCATTTTAATTCAATTGCATCTGGAATTGGCGGATGCCATTCAGCTGGAGGATTCTAAGTAGGGGGACGAAATATTGGGGAAGAGGTCCTGTTGTTGGATTTCAGTTCTGAAACGTACCTGGTCTGTTCCTGTCTAAGAAGGAAGTGTTGCTTCCTTTTTTTTTGAGAAAAATGTCAAAAAATATCATCATAACACTTGCTTTTATACCCCTCGTGGTATAAAATTTAGATTGTAAGTTCAGTGATGAACAAGAATTAATAAGAGGTGAAGAGTAGTTGCTGACTGGTTTTATCATCATTCTCCTTTTGGTCACTTTGATTTTCAACCGCTATGTTCCTGTGAGGAATCTTCGGGCGGTAAACGGCCATGAGCATGAAGCAATATTTGTCGACCTGAGAGATTATCAGGATTCAGCTAAAAATCCTGTCAATGGAGCCATTAATATCCCATGTGGATATTTAAAAAGATATATAAAGGAAATCCCGAATGAACAAATTGTCATCATTGCATCCAATGAAGTAGAAAAGAATTTTGGAGCAAGATTGCTAAAGAAATATGGTTATGATATCAAGGGTTATACCATTACTGGACCATCACAATAGGAGGTGGCTAAAGTGGAGTACAATAAAGAAATAGTCAATCGCCTGAAAAGAATCGAGGGGCAGGTTAGGGGCAGCATACGCTTATTGGAAGAACAGGAAGAATGCAAGTCGGTCGTGACTCAGCTGTCAGCAATCCGTTCCGCAGTCGATCGTACGATTGCCTTGGTTGTCAGCAAGAATCTTGAACAATGCTTGATCAGTGATTTGCAGGAGGGACGGGAAACATCGCAGGCAGTTAATGACGCAGTAGAACTGCTTGTCAAGAGCAGGAAATAAATCAATTTCTGTTCTTGACAAGGCGATTTTTGTCACTTAAAATACCCTTATTGGTATATAGGTATGGTGAATCCATTCCTTTTCTATGGGGATCTACTAAAAAGATAACGAGGTGTATATGGATGGATGTAGTAATTAATGTGTTAATTGTTGTTTTAGCCGTAGCATTCTTATGGAGCCGTTTAGCTCCAACCAAAGGTGTGAATCAAATCACGACTGCACAGCTTCGTGAAATGGTGAAGACAAAACCGGCAGGAACACAATTTGTCGATGTCAGGACTCCTGGCGAATATAAAGGAAACCATATTAAAGGGTTCAAGAATATTCCGCTTCAACAGCTGGCAAACCGCACAGGAGAACTTTCTCAGGAAAAAGATGTAGTCGTCATTTGCCAGAGTGGCATGCGCAGCAGTCAGGCAAGCAAGTTATTGAAAAAAGCTGGATTTAAAAATGTTACAAATGTAAAGGGCGGCATGAGCGCCTGGTAATTTTTAAGGAGGAAAAGAAAATGCGTCAGATGACACCAACAGAAGTACAGAATAAATTAGGCAGCAATGAATTTGAAGTTGTGGATGTTCGCGAGGTAAGCGAAGTTGCACAAGGAAAGATTCCTGGTGCAATCCACATTCCACTTGGACTTCTTGAGTTCAGGATGAACGAATTGGACAAGAATAAAACCTATGTAATGGTTTGCCGTTCTGGCGGCCGCAGTTCAAGAGCATCCCAATTCCTTGATTATCATGGATATAATGTGATCAATATGCAGGGCGGAATGATGGCCTGGCAGGGTCCAACTGAATAATGCAGCAATAGAGACGGCGATGGCTGTCTCTATTTTTATGTAATCATGACCATGGCGTAAATAGGATCCGATACGTTCGATTTCATAGATTTATCACAAATTAGAGATATAATAATGTGAGATACTAGTGGAAGAAAAGGAGTTAATTATGAAGCGGACTTATTTGTTGGCAGCAGTGGTTTTCACTGCTTTGTTATCTGCCTGTTCTTTCGAATCATATGAGCCAATCTCAAAAGATTCTTCTATTATATCTACAGTGAACATAAAGGAAATGACCATTTCTTTTTATGATATGGATAAAGAGGAAAAATTGCCTGATTGGAAGGTTGACCGCCCATATATAGGCGGAATGATTCTGCCTGATGGGGACACGCTCCTTCTTTACGGAAAAACCTTGGAGACGGTTGACCTCTATTCATTAAGCAGAGGGGAAAAAATTGATTCCTGGGAAACAGGCGAAGGAATCGTTAACTCTTTATTAGTAGGTGATGGAGAAATAGCCTTTGCCGACCAAAACAGGGAAAGTATCCGCTTTTTTAATGTTAACGGGAAAGAAGTGAAAGAGGTCGAGGCGGAGAAAGACCCTTTAACCCTCCTCGAAGCGGAGGACAAGCTTTATGTGATCAGCTACAACCAGGAGATGGTCACCGTTATTGACCTGATGAATAAAGAAAGGCTCCCTGGATTTAAAGTTCATCCTGCAGCAGCTGGGGCCATCATGCACACGGGAAATAATGAGTTATGGATTGGCGGGCATGGCAAAGGGGCCCAAATCGAAGAGCGAATCCACATTTATGACCTAAAAACAAGAACTTTAAAAAAAGAAATACCAGCTCCGGTGATGCCAGTGGATTTTACAAAGAATGAAGACAATATTTTTGTTTTGAGCCATGGCTCCAATACGCTGTATAAGTTGTCAGGGGACGGGACAAAGGAGGGTTCAATTAAGGTAGGTGCGAATCCTTTTGAGATTGAAGTCTTTGAAGATAAGCTGATTGTTGCTGGTTATGATAGCAACGAGGTGTATATTATAAACCCCGAAAGCTTATCAATTGAAAAAACGCTGAAAGTCGGCGACGGCCCCTTTCAAATAGTTACGAGGGAGAGATAACAGGATGAATCCCGTAAATGTTCTGATCATCGATGACGAAGAGGATATGCGTAATCTCGTTCAAATGTATCTGGAAAACTCAGGTTTTACATGTGTTCATGCAGCTGATGGCGTGGAAGGCTTGCGGAAGCTGCAAGAACAAAAATTCGACCTGGTGATTCTTGATATCATGATGCCATTTGAGGATGGCTTTGCTGTATGCGGAAAAATACGGGCTTTTTCACAAGTGCCGATTATATTTTTATCAGCTAAAGGGGAAGAATGGGATAAAGTGAAGGGCCTCCAGCTTGGAGGGGATGATTATATCGTCAAGCCATTCAGTCCAGGTGAGCTGGTAGCAAGAATCAATGCGCTGTTAAGAAGGACATCGTTCGTTAAGAATGAAGATGAGACAGTGACTCTTGGTAAAATAACCATCGATAAAAAGGGAAGAAGGGTTAGTGTAGATAGTGAGATTGTTCCCCTGACGCTTAAAGAATTCGAGCTGCTCGTCTTTCTCGTTAAGCACCAGGGCCAGGCTCTTAGCAGGGAACAACTGCTTGAATATGTTTGGGGTATGGATTACCACGGCAGTTTAAGAACGGTAGACACACATATTAAGACACTGCGAATGAAATTGGGTACTGGTGACTATATTCAAACCATATGGGGCGTCGGATATAAGTTCGAGGTGCCGGCAGGATGATCTCTTTTTCAGACAGCCTTTTTAAAAAGCTATGGCTGACGGTTACTGCGACTATCCTGATTACTGTCTTATATTCCTATTTATTATCTTACCTATTTTACGAGAAACTCTATGTCGATATTGTTGAAGAATCGTTATTGGATGAAGGTAACCGCCTTGCAAGCGACTATAAAGGTGGACCACTGACAGATGAAATGAGGCAGCAAGTGGAATGGTATAATGAAAAATCTGAATCAGAGGTTTTTCTTGTCAGCAATCCTAAAGAGTTAAGTGCCTGCCTTCCCTATTCAATCGATTATGAGACACTGATCGGACAAGAAGAACGGGAACAGCTTCTGGAAGGGGAGCCAGTACTGAAATCTGGTTTTGAAGAGAGATTTGGCCGGAAAATACTTGCCGTGGCCATTCCTCTTCTTGATAACAGCAGGCTTGAGGGAATTATTTACTTATACGTTCCGCTAGCTAAAATCTCCGAACTGACGGTTGATTTTTCATTTCTTTGGCTAATTGGTGGAGTGGTGTTCATTGTCATAGCTGCTTACCTTGGGTTTAAAATGCTTCACCGGCTTACGAGGCCTCTTGCAGCTATGAAGCAGGCAGCAGAAAAGGTATCTGATGGAGACTATTCGGCGCGTGTGGATATTCAATCGAATGATGAGATTGGACAGCTTGCCAAGGCCTTTAACCATATGTCTGAGTCTGTTCAAAAAGAGGATGAAAAAAAGAGGGAGTTCCTGGCTGATGTATCCCATGAACTCAGGACTCCTATCAGCTATATAAAAGGTTATAGTGAAGCATTGGAAGCCGGAATAATAAAAGATCCTGATGAAAAAAATAAATACCTCAAACTTATCAACAGGGAATCTGGCAGGATGGTTAAAATCGTGGAGGACTTACTTGACCTTTCAAGGCTGGATGCGGAGGAATATAAGCTGGTAAAAAACCCATTTTCACTGGCACAGCTAATTGATGATTTTATCATTAAGTATGGGCCTGCCATGAATGAAAAAAATATCAGCCTGTCACTTGATTTGGATCCGGATATTATCATCAATGGTGATGAAGGTAGACTGGAACAAATCTTCCAGAATATTATCGACAACTCCATTCGTTATACTGAAAAAAATGGGACGATTTCAGTCCGGCTGAACAAAGATCCATATGGCTGCAAAGTTGAAATCCAGGACACCGGTATTGGAATACCAGCTGAAGATATTGCGAAGCTTACAGATCGCTTTTACAGAGTGAATAAGGCAAGATCTCGAGCAGACGGCGGAACAGGGCTGGGACTAGCCATCGTGGATAAATTAGTGAAGCTTCATGATGGAAGGATGGAAATTACGAGCGAGCTAGGAAAAGGTACAGCCATCAAGCTTTATTTTCCGGTAATAGAATGATCATCATTCAAAATGACATATCTTGATAATAATTAGCTCATACTTTCAACACATTTTAAGGCTAGGATAACACTGTATTAATCTTAATTAAGGGGTAAAAAGAATGAAACGATTATGGATAACAATAATGGTGGTGCTGCTGGGCCTGTTTGCAACAGCTTGTACGCAAGATCAAGCTGAAGAAGAGCCACAATTTTTAGAAGTCGATCTCACTGCCAATCCTGAAAAAGCCGAGAAAGGTGAAGAGATTACATTCGAGGCCAAAGTTTCCTACGGATCGGAAGAAGTAGAAGATGCAGAAGAGGTTAAATTTGAAATCTGGCGTTCCCAGGCAGAGGAACATGAAAAGATTGTAGTAGAACATGCTGAAAATGGAGTATATCGATTGAAGAAGTCTTTTGAAGAAGAAGGGACGTACTATATTATTTCTCATGTCACGGCACGACGTATGCATAATATGCCAAAAATCGAATTTATAGTCGGCCATCCAAGTGAGCCGGAAGAGGGCAACTCTACTGACATGAAAATGGAAGACATGGATAAACAGAATACAGAAAAAAGCGGACATTGATATTAAGTGGCAGTTGCCGCTTTTTTTTATGCAAAAATCCACCTAGAAGATTGTAATTCTTTTAATGTTTGTAATATGGACGAAAAAAAAGTAAAGATTTAGGCCGAATAAAAAAAGTGTCAATAACTTTGTTTTTCCTTTTTGAGGTGAGGCTGGTTATTAAATAAAAATATGGTTAATTGTGCCTAGATTAAAATTCCTAAAAACCCTTTTAAAATGCGGTTGGGGAATATATTTCCTATGATATTTTGATAGAATAGTAATATTTCCATTTAAAACCAGGTTTGTTACAAAAAAGCCATGATATGATGAGTTTGCAAGAGAGATAGATAAATTCATTTTTTCGGGAGGAATTGGAGAATGAAAAAGAAATTGATCCTTTCAGTAGCAGCGGCTGCAGCATTATTCGGTGCGAATCCAGCAATGGATAAAGCAGATGCATCAACTATACAGACAAAGGTTTACTATTATCAAAGCGGGAATCTCAATGATTTTAATGTAGATTCTATCCTGCAAAAATATTTCAAGAATTATCAATTCGCTTGGAAACAAGCAGAGCCTGTGCAAAAGAATGTCCAGAAGCAAGCAGAAGCTCCTCAACCTGCAAAAGTTCAGGAACCTGCGAAAGCACCGGCACCTGCGCCAGCCAAAGAGCCTGCAAAGTCTCCTTCACAGGAAACAGCTAAAGCACCGGCTTCCTCAGCTGTAAGTGCCTATGAACAAAAAGTAGTAGAGCTGACAAACCAGGAGAGAGCAAAGAACGGCCTTAAACCACTTGCACTTGATACGGAATTGAGCAAAGTTGCGAGAGAAAAGTCCCGTGATATGCAAAGCAAGGGCTACTTCAGCCATACAAGCCCAACTTACGGTTCACCATTTGATATGATGAAAAAGTTTGGCATCACATATCGTTCAGCTGGTGAGAATATCGCTATGGGCCAGCCAACACCTGAAGAGGTAGTTAAAGCATGGATGAACAGTTCAGGCCACCGTGCCAACATCCTTAACTCAAGCTATACTCACATCGGTGTAGGGCATGTAGCAACCGGCAATTACTGGACTCAAATGTTCATCGGTAAGTAATTCAATATACAAAATGGAGAACAGCCTGAAATGGCTGTTCTTTTTTTGGTTTTTAAGTAAATTATAATTTTGTTTAGTTGCGGATAACACATGTGGGATTCTTAATCCAGCTCCAGCGCCTAGCCCCTCGAGTCGCTTGGCTAGCTGCGGCTCCTAACTCCNNCGACTTCACTGTCAGGCCCTCCAACGCTTGTCGGAGTTGGGCAGTCGCCTCCGCTTTTCGAATTGTCTAGTGTCGCCTCCTAGAAACTCCGAAACTTCAACTCCGCCGGCAGAAGCAAAAAGCGCTTCTTTGTCGGAGTCTCCAGTTTCTGCGTTTCTGGGCAGTCGGCTATACTTTTCGATTTCGGTCCGCCCAATGAAGTCAAAGAACGACTTCACCGGTCGGCCCTCCAGCGCTTGTCGGGGCTGAACGAGGCGCTTGCGCTTTTTGTTCGTTAAGTCGAAATATCGATTTCGGAAAACTGGAGATCGACAATCTTGGGCAGCCGAAGCTCTAACACCCCATCCCGGTGGGTGGCGGAAGCACCCTTGCGCTTCACTGTTGCAGGCAGCACAATTGTGTGTTTATCAGAGAAGTCAGGTATGTGTTCAATGATTACCTGATTTGAAGTATAAAACATCTTCATTTGATTCAGCCATGTGTCATTTTTTAGCGGAATCCTTACATATACAAAGTCATGGGTTTCGAAAATTTCCGCGTTCAATTTATTTGTCGGTTTGTCTGTTGGTGCTGCGCTTTGCTGCTGCATTCCTTTTAACCATTCTTCAGGCTTAAACATCCCCTTCATATCTGGCTGGAGCATTTTACCCATCATTTGCTGAACATAGTTCTCGATTTCTTCAGGTTTCATCTCCAGAAACTTCCTTTGTGAATTTTTATCGAACGGCAACATATTCCATGGAAACAATTATATCCCGCCTTTCAAACAGCACATCATCGATATGGATAGTATATGCAGGCAGTTGCCCAGCGGTTAAAAGGGGGTTTTATTTCTCATTAAAAGCTAAAAGTTGCAAAACAGCCATCTTCTTTTTAGTATAGTGATAAGTAGTCTAATGAAGATGAGGAGTACAGGTTGTGGAAAATAAAACGGCTTTGATTACCGGGGGTGCGGCCGGAATAGGAAAGCGGACAGCCCAGCAGCTTGCTGCCGAAGGAGTCAATATAATCATCAATTATCGAAATAGCAAAAATGAAGCAGAAGAACTCGCTGCCTATTTGACAGAGAGGTACAACACTAGGAATATTTGTATTCAAGGTGATATTACGGAATATGAAGCTTGCGGACAAATTGTTTCTCAAGCATTAAAGGAATTTCCCGCCATTGATATAGTCGTTCATAATGCAGGTCCATATGTTTCTGAAAGGAAAAAAATGGGGGAATATAGCATCGATGAGTGGAATTATATTATAAATGGTAATTTGAACGCTGTTTTTTATTTATCTAACCTAATAATCCCCTTAATGAGAAAGCGGAAGTGGGGGAGAATCATTACGGTTGGTTTTGACAGGGTCGAGTCAGCTCCTGGATGGATTTACAGGTCTGCGTTTGCAGCGGCTAAATCCGGTTTGGCGTCATTGACAAAAACGATTGCTCTGGAAGAAGCGGAGAATGGAATCACCGCCAATATGGTTTGTCCTGGAGACATCGTTGGTGAATGGAAGGAGAAAGCAATCGAAGATTCTCTTCATACTGTCGATACAACAGTCCCTGTAGGCAGGCCGGGTACCGGACAGGATGTGTCCAGAATGATCAGCTTCCTGGCAAACGAACAATCCGGTTTTATTACCGGAAGCATCATTCCAATCACAGGCGGTAAAGATGTCCTGGGGAAAATCTATCGTGAAAAACCTTAGACAGCAAAAGCTCTGGGCAAACCAGGGCTTTTGCTGTTTTATGAATAAGGATATGATTGATGGGAAAGCTAATAACAAAGCAAATCAATTCGGTTGAAATTATCTAATTATTATTGCGATTTAGTTTATTTATTGAGGTGAACGAGATGGGAATAGGTTTCAATATGAATAGAATCAACCCGAATCAGACACAAATCTTTTTTGAAGATGGCCGTTATGAGACGCTGACAGATGCAGAATTGGAAGCTTTCTTATCAGAGGCTTCACTACAAGACCATGAAGAGACGAAAGTACAGGATCCGTTTAATTAACCGAAGGAAGTCCCTGAAAGAATGAAGTAGAAAAAAAGACAATCTTTTTCCCGCTATCAGTTAAGCTTTTGCATATTGCCAGCTCATAATAAAATAAAACGCCCTAAAAGGGCGTTTTCTGTTATGCTTCCAGCAATTGTACGGCTTCCTCTTCTTGTGGAACAGTCCTCTTCAGGTATAGGGTATATTGATCTTTAGGGATTTCATAAAGATCATAAACCTCTCCAGCCGCATTTAGTTGTTCATATATATTTCTTCGAGTATCGTTTGCTTTCACAATATAAGGCAGCTTTTCTGCTGCTTTGAGGGAGCGGATATTCACTTTCCTGATCCGCATGAAAATCGTTTCAATTCCCAGTTCATAAAATAACTCCTGGAAAAAAGCATCTTTTGCCACATTATTGTAGCCCTTCCCATGATAAGGCTTGCCCAGCCATGTACCTAGGAATCCAGCGCCTTCCTGAATGTCGTACAGATTGATTGTGCCGATTGGAGCACCCCATTCGTCAAGGATGGTTCGGGATATCAGTTCACCCTGTTCTTCAGCTTCAATCGTTTGTTTTGTAATGAATACGAATTCTTCATAGGAATTTGCCTTTTGACGCACAAAAGGGAAGACCTCCGGATGCGCCATCAGCTCAAATAATTCATGGCAATCATGAAGATCGCGTTTCTTGAGCATTTGTATCCCTCCACACAGGGCAGTCCTGTCCCGTACGAATGTACTGTACGGCCACCCTCGAAATTTTTTGTAAGTTGCTAAAAAATTTCGGGGTGGGAATCGAACCCACTAGAACCAGGATACTGGTGGCGCACCATTTGCCTTCCCTAATCACTTTGCTTTATGAAATTTTATTTCCAAGAAGTATATTACAGGATAATCGCAAAAAAGCAAATAGGTTTTTTATCTTTTTTTCTGCGATTTTTTGCCAAAAATCTACACTGCTTTTCGACTATTTTTGATAAACAATTTGGCCATTTATCATAGTCCATACTGGTTTGGCGTTATAGTGGAAAGGATGCTGATTCCACAATACCAAGTCTGCATCTTTCCCGCGCTCAATACTGCCGACAAGGTGATCAACCCGCAAATTACGCGCAGGCAAAATCGTGATACCCTCAAGTGCTTTTTGTTCGGACAAACCTTCCCGTACTGCGATAGAGGCACAAAGATTCAAGTACTGGATCGGTGTGTATGGGTGGTCGGTCGTTACAGATACTTCAACCCCATGGTCAGTCAATTCCTGATATGTTTTCCAGCTCTTATTCTTGAGTTCGACCTTTGACCGGCGGGTAAGCGTAGGGCCTACAGAAACTTTTAAATTAAGTCCTGCCAGCTCTTCCGCTATCAAGTGACCTTCTGTACAGTGCTCAATCCGCAAATCAAGGTTGAATTCATCAGCAAATCTGATTGCAGACATGATATCATCAGCTCGATGGGCATGAACCCTGACGGGGATCTCCCTTTTCAAAGCTTTAATAATGGACTTGATTCTCAAAGAATCTGTATTGTCGGCATTCTTCGCCTCGTAAAACGCTTCCCTCAGCATCCCCATGATACCCATCCGGGTGATTGAATCTTTATTGCCCATACTGTGGATGCGCTTTGGATTTTCACCAAGAGCGATTTTCAGGCCTGCTGTTTCCTGGATAATCATGTTCTTGATGTTTTTACCGGCCGTTTTAATGACAGATGTAGTCCCGCCGATTACATTTGCGCTACCCGGCATAACATGCACAGTGGTAATCCCATATTTGAGGGCATCGCCGAAGGCAGGATCGAGCGGATAAACACCGTCTATCGCCCGAACATGAGGGCTCATCGGCTCTATTGTTTCGTTGGCGTCATTACCAGCCCACCCTGTTCCTTCATCATAAAGGCCGAGATGGGTATGGACATCTATGAAGCCTGGAAGCAGAAAGTTATTAGAGCAGTCTATAACTTTAACTTCTGGTCTATCAATAATATCGGGTTCGATTTTGGCTATTTTTCCATCTTCTATTAGTACATCACAATTTGATCTTTGTTCAGAAGTGATTGGGGTTACATTGGCGTTTTTCAATAAAATCCTGTTCATATTCCATCCTATCCTGTTTTTATTTTTTGAATTTTATAAAAATAAAGACCTTTAACATTCATTATAATGAAAAAGTTCGGCAATCATGAAACTTTTTTACGGCCATTTCGTACAGTTAACTATAAGAGGTTGGGAGGAATGGACTATGCCAAAAAATGATGAACGGCTCATTGCTGCAGGAATATATTTGATCAGCTTTTTCACGGCGTTTTTAGGACCGCTGATTATCTGGCTTGTAAAAAAAGATGATTCAAGCTATGTTGATTACCACGGAAGGGAATATATGAACTTTTTCATTTCTTATACAGTATATGGAATTGTCAGCGGAATTCTCGTCATCCTGCTGATCGGGATTTTTATGTTGTGGATCATCGGGATATTGGCCATGGTATTCACGATTGTAGGAGCAATAAAAGCTTACGAAGGGCAGGAATATCGAATTCCCTTCATCTTTAGGGTTTTGTAGTAAAAAGAGTTTTTGATGGATCCGGCAGAAATACTGCCGGATTATTTTTTTTATTTTTTTGAACGAATTTTCTCCTAAGCCGTCTTATGAATGTAAAACAAATGAGGGGGTTTTCAGAATGGAATTATTAGCTGATGTGAACTGGGCACTGCTAGCACCTATACTGGTCATTCAGGTTATTTTATTGGTGGTTGCGCTGGTTGACTTGATAAGAATAGAAAAAACGAATGGACCGAAATGGCTTTGGGCAGTGATCATATTGGTGATCAATATCATCGGGTCAATCCTGTACTTCGTGATAGGAAGGAGAAACCAGTAATGGCCTTGGTCCGTGTCGAAAATCTGGAAAAAAGCTTCAAGGATTTATTGGTGATTAAGGGGCTGAATTTTGAACTGGAAACCGGAAAATGTGTAGCTTTGATCGGTGCTAACGGAGCAGGGAAAACAACTACACTGAAAATGATTTCCGGATTACTTGAACCGACAAAAGGAAGGGTTGAATTCGAGGGAGAAAAACAGGGGAGCGATCATCGTCGACTCATTGGTTACCTCCCGCAGCATCCTGTTTTCCATGACTGGATGACTGCCAGGGAATTCCTTGAATATGTCGGAAAGCTATCAGGATTAGGAGCGAAGGAAGCGAAGTCAAGATCAGCCGAACTTCTCGAGCTTGTGGGTTTAACAGAAGCAAAAAACAGGAGGATCGGCAAGTTCTCCGGCGGGATGAAACAGAGGCTTGGAATCGCCCAGGCAATCATCCACCGGCCGAAGCTGATCATGCTTGATGAACCAGTTTCAGCACTTGATCCTTTCGGGAGAAGAGAGGTCCTTGAACTGCTCGATCGCCTCAAGAATGATGCTACCGTATTATTCTCCACCCATATCCTGAATGATGCGGAAGAGGTTTGTGAAAGCATCTTGTTCCTTCATTATGGAGAACTGATTGAATCGGGAACAATGGAAGAATTCAGGGAAAAATATCATCAGTCCAAAATTGACCTTGTATTTAATCAGGAGGCCAAAGGGTTCCTGGATTCCTTTTCCGGCCAGGAAAAAATCACTTCCATTCAAACTGATGGCAATAAAGCCAGTATATATACGGAAGATCTTGAAGCGGTTAAGAAGCTGATCCTTAACCAGGCAGGCAAAGACAACTGGCCGCTGATTAAATATGAAATAGGATCCATCAGCCTGGAAGATGTGTTCATGAAGGTGGTGCAAAAATGAAACAGTGGTTCACGCTATTAAACAAAGAATTCCTTGAAATGTCCAGAAACTACAAATGGATCTGGATGCCAATTGCTTTTATTTTGCTGGGGGTATTGGATCCGCTGACCACCTATTATTTACCTGAAATCATCAGTTCATCAGGCGGCCTGCCCGAGGGAGCGGTTTTTGAAATGCCGGTGCCGTCACCTCAAGAAGTATTCATCATGAGCCTTGGGGAGTATCAGATGCTTGGGATATTATTAATTGTTCTCTCTTTTATGGGAACGGTTTCTGGTGAGCGGAAAAGCGGCGTTGCCCAATTAATTCTTGTCAAACCTGTTTCGTATGTATCCTACATCACTTCCAAGTGGGCAGCAGCACTTATCTTAGTCATTCTATCTTTCTTCCTTGGGATGTTGGCAAGCTGGTATTATACTGGTGTCTTGTTCGAGTTTCTCCCATTCAGCAGCTTCATGGAGACATTTGGATTATACTCCCTTTGGCTCGTTCTTGTGCTGTCTTTCTTGATTTTATGCAGTGCTGCTTTTATCCACCCTGGAGCAGCGGCGGTGACAGTACTTGGAACGGTATTCATTACTACGATGATCGGCGGTTCCTTCCAGCATCTGATAGAATGGAGCCCGACACAGCTCTTTTCCTATGTGTCTGAGAGATTGGTTGCTGGTTCATGGTCAGAACATGTTTTGCCGGCTGCAGTTTTGACCGTCACAATGATTATTTTATTCTTGAGCCTGGCAATCTATATTTTCAAGAAAAAGGAACTAGCGGATTAGGACTTGGCCATTGGCCAGGTCTTTTTTTGACTAATTTAATTAGTAGAGAAGAACTGTTTTTCTTTTCCTTTTGTCGAAAAAAGTCCTTAGAACAATTAAGATATATAATTCTTTCAACACAATTTGCACCCTTTTTTATATAGGAAATGGAAAAAGAATAATGATAAAGGCCTAAATCCCTGTATCGATTCCTATTTTTCTTGTCGAAATCATTATATTGCTAAAGTTAAGTGATTGAATATAATGAAAATTAAGATAAAAAGGAGGGGTAATATGTCGACAAGAAAAAAGCTTTATGCAGGCACATTGGCCGTGCTCTTAGGGGCGGCAACCATTTTTAATGCTGGTGTTGGAAAAGGAGAAGCAGAAGGGAATACAGAAAATACATACCTTGTCGTTTTTAAAGATGAACAGGGACTTCCTGCCGGTTATGCTGATGCAATCAGAAAAGCAGGCGGACAAGTGGAAGATAAGCTGGACAAGCTTGGAGCGGTTGAGGTCACTTCGAAAAACGCCAAGTTCCTGAACGAAGTAAAAAAATCCTCCCTTGTACTCGAGGCAGGAGTCGAGAATACCGTTTATCCTGAACAAACAATTGATGGTGAAACAGTATCGGCTGACGACTTTACTGAAGGAGCAGACTTTTATAACCAGTACATGTGGGATATCAAGCAGGTGACGAATGATGGCGAGTCCTGGAAGCTTCCGGGCGGAACCGGATTATCTGCAGACGGAGAAGATATTGTTGTTGGTGTAATCGACACCGGGATTGATTACAATCACCCGGATCTGAAAGACAATTATGCCGGAGGTAAGTCATTCGTTCCTGGCTATGATGATCCGATCGACCAGAATAGCCATGGTACCCATGTTGCCGGTTCAATTGCTGCTAAGGGCAAAGCACTTGGCGTTGGTCCAGATCTTAAAGTGGCATCTTATCGGGTGTTCGGGCCAACAGGCGGAGCGGCCACTTCCCATATTGCCGAGGCGCTGATGACAGCTGCAGACGATAATGTTGACGTTGTAAACATGTCCCTTGGTGGATATGACTGGTTCCAGGATCCTGCTTATGCAACGAAAGACATTGTAGCAGATGTACAATTGTTCAACCGTGCAATCCAGTACGCCATCAAAAACGGAGTGACGGTTGTCGGTTCAGCAGGGAACAATGCTGTCGATTTAAGCAGTCCGGGAAAATTGTCAGGTGATGACAATGGTGCTACCCACAGAAGTCCTAGCAGCCAGACCATGATCAGGGTTTCTGCCGGCGGTGCTTTGAAGAATCTTGCCTTCTACTCTAACTATGGAGTTGGTAAAATCGATGTAATGGCTCCAGGGGGAGACCTTGGACCAAACTATGATCCTGCCACTGGATCTGGAAGGGATAATAGCTACCTTGCATATAGCACGGTGCCAGTATTTGATGCCGATAAAAATGTCATTGGCCACGGATACGGCGGTAAGGGCGGAACTTCAATGGCAGCGCCAAAAACTGCGGCTCTTGCAGGTGTAGTAATCGCAAAGCATGGCAAGGACCAGCTTACCCCTGCACAAGTAAAAGCGATCATCCAAAATTCTGCAGAAGATCTCTTTAAGCCAGGTTACGATGAAAATGCAGGACATGGTTTAATCAATGCAGTGAATGCTTTGAACTTGAAATAAGAGATTTGGACAGACAGGGCTTCCTGTCTGTTTTTTCATTCTGTGGACTGAATCATAGCGGCACTTTACTAGCTTTGAACAGCACGGGTCTAGTATTTAATTGATTCACCAGAAAAAACTAGCATGATTGGCCTCCTTGATTAATAGACATAGAATGACAAAGTAGATTTTCTTCAAGGAGATAATAGATATGAGTATCCGGGAGTTTTACCAACAAAAAGCTTATATTAATTTAAACGGTTCTATCATATCAGCAGGAATCCTTTTGGTGACTTTGGCGATCAGTCTGGTCTTTTCCTGGAATTTGCCTCTATTCCTTGTTACGATTCCATTTCTGGCTGTCAGCCTTGTCCATTATATCGGTTTTATATCATATAAAAGAAAGACGGAAGTGACGCCATTACCAGTTTCCCGGTTTGATGACAAGCAACTTTTTGAGCATAACAGTCTTCTCCTTGCTTTTGCCCCGGCCCCTGCTTTAAAAATGCTTTTTTTTACTCCTGATGGTATGCCTGCCGGAGAAATGAGGGAAATCAAAGTCAGGAAATACAGGTGGTTCATCCCTGATTTTGCTGATAAAAGAATAAGGAAGCGAATCGGGGTTTATGACTCCCATGGAAGGATGCAAGCCAGCCTGGTCGAAGACGGCAATAGGTTGAAATTGCAGGATCAACAAGGGGAAATCATCGGTTTATTTTATCCGGGAAAGAAGCAGTCGGGTACTACTGGCATGGCGTTTGTAAAGAACGGAAAAAAGTTGAGAGTCGAAGAAACCTCTGGCCTGTACCATGGCATCAAGATGGTGCGGGAGGAAGGGGAGGTCGCGGCCAGACTTCAAAAAGGCTGGATGCCCCTTGAGTGGACCCATTACTTTAAAGAGGCAAATACACCAGTACTTGCATTCGACTATAGTTTGAGTCAGGAAGAGCGGCTGACAGTGTTTGCTGCTCTAGCCATTCGCTATATGTATTACGATCACTAGTTTGAAATATATTCCACTTCTCAAATATTCGTTTATCCAGCCTGCTGTGAGGATAACAGATAGATAGGAACGTAAGGAGGTTGGAATATGGTAAACCAGCAATATCAGGATTGTATCCAGGCGTGCATTGAATGTATCGAAGCGTGTAATGTATGCTTTGACTCATGCTTGAAGGAAGAGAATGTAAAAATGATGGCCGAGTGCATCAGAATGGACAGAGAATGTGCAGAAATCTGCGGCATGGCAGTAACAGCGATGCAGACCAACAGCCGCTTCGTCAACCAGATCTGCGGTTTATGTGCGGATATTTGCGAAGCTTGCGGCAATGAATGCAAAAAGCATGATCATGATCACTGCCAAAAATGCGCGGAAGCATGCTTTAAATGCGCAGAAGCATGCAGAAAAATGGCATCATAATCATCAGAATGATCAGCTGCTATGCTGGTCATTTTTTTTGCTGTGGATTGCCTAAAACAAGGGAGAAGCAGGATTGAAATTGCTTAAAGTCAGCACGTCTATTGAACAATTCCGATATTTATGGCATCTTTTAATATAACGAAGGATTTTGGGGGCGTAATAATGTTGATTGATTTAATTAAATGCCATGGATCGAATAATGATTTCTTTCTGATAGATGAAAGTGACCGCAACTATAAATTTGATGATTTTAAAAGGCGGGATTTGGCGTTGGCGCTATGTGACCGGGAAAACTCATTGGGGGCAGATGGTATCCTGTTCATCCGACCCAGCAAGGTGGCGGACGCGCAATATCGCATTTTTAATTCGGACGGTACGGAAGCATCGATGTGCGGAAATGGGCTTCGTTGTGCAGGACGGTATGTCTGTGAAAAACTGGGAGTGGATGAAGCGGTCATTGAAACGCTGAAGGCCAACCTGAAGGTCAGGAAGCATGAAGAAATTTTCAGTGGTATTCCGACCTATCAAGTGGAAATTTCTCCGGTCACTTTTGACTTGAAGGATTTGCCATTAAACCTTGAACAGGCTACCCTCATCCAGGAGAAGATTCCGGCATTGTCAGAAGAATTAACATTCACAGCGCTGGCGGTCCCTAATCCGCACTTAACAGCAGTTGTCAGCAAAGACCAGCTGGATTCTGATTTGCAGACTGAGCTAAGCGTAAAAGTGAACCAGCACAACGATTTATTTCCTGATGGCGTTAATGTCAGCTTTATCAGGCTGCTGGAAAAGGGAAGTATTTTTGTCAGGACGTATGAGCGGGGAGTAGGCTATACGAACGCCTGTGGGACAGCAATGTCAGCCTCCACTCTTGTTACCTGCCTGATGAATAAAAATGAATTGGAACAGCCGATCAATGTGTACAACAATGGCGGAATGGTACAGTGTGCAGTCCATAAGGAAGGTGATACATTCACCATTGACTTGATTGGCAACGCCACGTTTGTCTACTCCGCCCAAATTGACGTTGATTTTAATGTCGATGGAATCCTTACGGAGATACTTGAACAGGAAGACTTCAATGAAGATGTGCAATATGAAAAGCTGCAGGAGCATGCCAAAAAGTATCTCAGCAGATTTTAAGCATAACTATTTTCATATCCAGAAAAAATCCTGAAGGCGATCTTCAGGATTTTTTCTTTTTTAAGATGTTTAGAACTGGCTCGAAGTCCTGTTCGGCTTTTGCAGCAAAGTAAGTCCTGAACGGGCAGCCTAACCTTTTTACACGATCGATGATCGTTCCCAGCCGGAAATCCTCAATCTTCAAATCCTCGGTTACTTCTTCCCAAAAGAGCGGTGTCGCCACCCCTGCATGAGCTTTTCCGCGGGCGGAATAGGGACTGACAATCGTTTTGCCCTCCGCATGCTGGATATAATCCACATACAGCCTATTGCCCCTGTTTTTCTTCAGTCTTTCAATCGTGAAAGAATCAGGGTCCTTAGAGACTAGATAGTTTGCGATAAAGGCGGTGAACAATCTTGTGTCATCATAGCTGTATTTATTTGAAGGAAGCGGAACGTAAATCTGAAGCCCTTTGTTGCCAGATGTTTTTATAAAGCTGATCAGCTTCAGTTCATCAAGAACTTCTTTAATATAAATCGCAGCTTTAATAGCCAGGTGAAAGTATTCCCTTGATGGGGGATCAAGATCAAAAACGATTTCCTCTGGACCTGTACTATTAATTGTCTCAAAAGGAATGTGGAATTCGACGGCAATCTGGTTCCCAAGCCATAAAAGTGTCTTCATATTGTTGCAGACAATGTATTCAATGCCTTCCCATTTCGAAGTTTGTACAAACTCCGGTGCATAATCAGGAACGTTTTTTTGGTAAAAGGCTTCTCCGAACATGCCGTGCGGAAAACGGATCACTGTCAAATGCCTGTCTTTAAGGAAAGGAAGCATATATGGCGAAATTTCCCTTAAATAATGGATATAGTCAATCTTTTGGATAGGCGGATCTTCCCATAGCGGCTTGTCAGGATGCGTGATTTCGATATCCGGGGGCAGGTTCTTTTGCTGGAGAACGAATTTATCATACGTACAGGCTGCTGGAGTTAAATCAAACCTGAATTGATGGAAATGAGGCTCACGTAGCTGACCATCATAAACTTCAAGGTATTTGACCTCCAGACAGATCGCGGGCTCCACATAGATGTATTGGTGATCTTCTCCACTTTTGTTCTGCTTGATGATCTGATGTAGGGCATTTTTTTCCTCAGGCTTAAATCCGAAGACCACCAGCCCTATTTGGTGTAATTCCTTCCCTTGATAAACAGAGATATAAAAATAACCATTCGATTTTTCATAGGCAGTCACAAAACAGGATACATATTTCCAATTTTTTGTTTTTATCCATGTCTCTGTACGCTTTCCTTCTTCCCATTTGCTAGTCGCCTGCTTAGCAATAATTCCCTCACCGTCATAAATGACAACTTTTTCCCATAAACTATCCAGATTTGTTTCACTGCCAACAAGCTGTAAAAGGTCCGGATGTTGAGGGCTGGGGGATTGCGGCAGCTCAAGCTCAGTGAATAAGGTGCTGAGCTGTTCGCGCCTGTCCTGGTAACTTTCACCCGCTAAACTTTTGCCTTTTATTTTAAGAAGGTCAAAAATCATAAGCCTGCAAGGATTTCTCGCCGATTCTGTCCTGATTCTGTCCTGGGACCTCATTCTTCCCCTGATTTGGATGGCCCCGAAGTTCGCTTTAAACGGGTTTTCAAGGTACACTAGTTCAGCGTCAAAAGTCAGCGGCAAATAGGGCGCGAACTTCTCCTTATAAGCCAGAAGGAAGTCAGCGATTTCAGGAAACAAGGGCAGCAGTGGCTTCCCATTCCTGCTTGTCATTTCGATTTCATGATCCCATGTCAACTGCGCACGAAAACCATCATATTTGACTTCATAACGCCATCCATCCCCCCGGGGGGCTTCAAATGCAAGTGTTGGGAGCATCGGTTTCAGCATTCTTCCCATCCTTTCCGCGTTCATATTTTATATTGTTCCTGTTTGAGTCCAAACTAGTACGCTGGCAAATGTTTTAATGAATGATTCATGAATTCTAAAGCAAATTAGTAATAAAACGATAAGGTGGAGAATGCCGTGCATACAATTTGGAAAGGGAGCATCAGCTTCGGTCTCGTTAATATCCCGATTAAGCTTCATGCTGCAACAGAAGATAAGGACATCAAGCTTCGCACACTTCATAAAGAATGCCACTCGCCGATTAAATACGAAAAAACATGTCCGGTTTGTGATAAAGAAGTAAAAAATGAAGACATTGTCAAAGCATATGAATACACGAAAGGGAAGTTTGTCATCCTTGAAGAGGAAGATTTAGAAGCACTGAGGAAAGAAAACGAAGAAAAGGCTGTCGAAATTATTGATTTTGTGAAAATGTCCGAAATCGATCCGATTTACTATCAGCGAAGCTATTTTATCTCGCCCAATGAAAGTGGCGGAAAAGCTTATTCCTTGCTAAGGAAGGCACTTGAGGAATCACAGAAGGTGGGCATTGCGAAGATCATGATCCGCGCCAAGGAGCAATTGGCTGTAATCAGGGTATATGATAACACTCTGGTCATGGAAACGATCCATTTTCCTGATGAAGTCAGGAAAACCGTTGATGTTCCAAACGTCCCTGCTGATGACAAGGTAACCGAAAAAGAGCTGGAAACAGCCATCATGCTCATTGATCAGCTGACAACCGAATTTGAACCGGATAAATACAAAGACGATTATCGGACAGCCTTATTAGAATTGATCGAAGCGAAGCGTACCGGCAAAGAGCTGGTGACACCAACAGAAAAAGAGCCAGTATCCAATGTTACAGACCTAATGGCAGCGTTGCAGGCTTCCATTGACCGGACAAAGCCTGAGAAAAAGAAAGAACCTGCAGCCGCAAAGAAAAAGAAGACAGCTCCAAAACCAAAGGCAAAGGAAAAGAAACAAGCCTGATAGAACTAGGAATCACCTTGAGCCGGCCAGCTTTTATGATGGCCGGTTTTTATCTAGGAATTCAATGAAAAAGGATAATCCCCAATAAAAGAAGAATAAAAAGAATATAGAAGAGGAGGTTTTATGATGAATAAAGTACTTGTCCTGGGAGGAACCCAATATTTTGGGAAAAAACTGGTCCAGAAACTGATCGATCATGGTGATGAGGTTACAATTGCCACAAGAGGAACAAAAGACGAGCCGTTTGGTGAAAAAGTAAACCGGCTCGTGATCGATCGGGAAAAGAAAGAGACACTGGCAGAAGCCCTCAAAGGCAAAGAGTGGGATCTGGTCTATGACCAATCATGTTTTTCACCAATTGAAGCCCGGGATACAACAGAATTGTTAAATGGAAGAGTGGCTCGATATATCTTCACTTCTACCCAGGCTGTCTATGAATTCGGCACACTTCATAAGGAAGAGGATTTCAATGCATTTACATATTCGATCAATTACAAAGGGCGCAGGGAGTATCCGGGTTATGAAGGTTACAAAGAGGCGAAGCGTGCTTCTGAAGCTGTGTTCCACCAGCTTGGCCAATTTGAAACCATCTCCTCCAGGTTCCCAATTGTCGTTTCTGAAGATGACTACACAGAGCGTTTGAAGTTCCATGTTGATAAAATACTTTCAGGAGAAGCGATCGGTATTCCGCAACCCGAAATGCGCTACAGCTTTATCGAGGCAGATGAAGCAGCTGATTTCCTGATGAACATCGGAAAGTCAGATTATACCGGTCCAATCAACCCAGGTTCTGCTGGGGACATCAGTCTGCAAGAACTGATTGATAAAATCGAGTTGCTGACCGGAAAAGAAGCGATCGTTGATAAAAATCCTCATTCAGACAATATGTCACCATATGCTTTACCCGGGTCATGGTCGATCGACACTTCACGTGCAGCAGCACTGGGTTACCGATTTACGGGTCTCCATCGTCTTCTGGATACATTAATAAAGAAATATATCATGGCGTATGGTAAGATTAGCGAATAAAAGTTTGGCAGGTAAAAGGAGAGTAACATGGCAGTTAAGATCACACCATCGGGAGAACAATTGATTCTGGAGCAAATAGCCAGGCTGGAACAAGAATTAAAGCAAGTACGCATGGATAAAAATATAGCCTTCAATGCTTGCGGGGATGATAAACTGGCCAATCCCAATTTTCATAAGTTAGAGCAAGATGAGCGGATAGTATTGGACCGCCTGAACGAAATTCAACAAACATTCAAGACTGCTGAATTATTTGAGTTTAACGAGAGAAATACAGAGGAAGTTGCGATTGGTTCCATTGTTAAGTGCTTATTCGAGTATCCGGATGATTCAGAAGAAGAAACTTATGAAATCGTCGGTTATGGAGAATCGAATATTGATGAAAATAAAATGTACTATGATGCGCCGGTTGCCAAAAAACTAATCGGATTAAAAGTGGGGGAGGAAACGCTTCTCTCAATTCCCTCTGGCAAAATCAAGTGCAGGGTTATAGGGCTTTATCGCAGCTGGGATGAAGCAGCAAAGTAAAACAAACTCCAATTCCTAAAAATATCCCAGAGCTAATGATGCCGGGATATTTTTTATGAGAACTTTTTTATAGGTGCTTGAATCTGTCTAGTGGTCGTTTCATGGTGATTTCTTGAAGGGAATCCGCTGACTGCTGTCTAATTATATATGAAGGACAGATTCTGTTTGAGTTGAAATAGTACATAGGGGGCTGACAGATGGAAAAGAAAAATAAATGGAAACTCATGATCTTGCCTGCCAGTCTGTTCTTGCTGGCTTTCGGATTGTATGCAGGTTATTCAATGTGGGAAAGTGGCAATGGCAATGGCAATGGCAATCCTATCATGAACAGCAGCAATACAAGCAATCAGGGAAAGGGACAGACTGTTGCGGTATTCCAGGATGGCACAGATAACACTGGCTACTCATCTGTCGGAGTGTTTATTTCTGATTTTCATAAAAAGTATAATGATACCCTTGGCTGGGGCAGGATTGACAAAGTGGACTGGGAAGAACAAAGGAAGATCGCTGGGGAAATCATATCAGTTATGTCCACGGTCGAAACTGAAAATGCCTCGCTTCAGTCTGATTTTGAATCCATCTCCAACTTCTCAAAAACGATCAAAGATGGCAGTAAGGATAAAAAGATTTTGCTTCAGCTTCACCGTTTCTTTCATGACCTTGATATTGTGGTCAATGAGTATAACAAAACCAATGATTATTTCAATGTAACCAAGTATAAAGGTTAATCCGATTCCCACAGGGTAACATAACAGGGAAAAGCAGTCGGAAGGGATGTGTTCGGCCATGAGAATTGTTGTCGTTTCCGACACTCATATGCCTAAGAAGGCGAAGCAGCTGCCGATGATCCTGAAGCGTGACCTGGAAGATTGTGATTTCATCATCCATGCAGGAGATTGGCAGACAGTAGACCTTTATCATCATCTGCTACAGTATGCACCGACCATTGGGGTAACTGGCAACGTGGATGGTCCGGAACTTAAAAGCCTTCTTAATTTAAAAGAAATATTCCGCGCAGGGGATTTTCGCATAGGGATTGTCCATGGACACGGCACAGGGAAAACGACTGAAAAAAGGGCAATAGAGGCTTTTGCCGAAGATGCTGTCGATTGCATCATTTATGGCCATTCACATATTCCTGTTTTAAAGGAAAATAACGGAGTAATCATTTTTAATCCCGGGTCTCCAACAGATAAAAGAAGACAGAAGGAATTTTCCTATGGTATCCTGACAATCGGGGAAAGAATAGAAGCTAAGCATATCTTTTTTGAAGATAAGCAATAAAATCACTGTGCAGAATGGAGTGTAATTCTTCTTGAAAATATTTGATGTGAAATTTCATGCAGAAGACCAGGTAGAAACGATGAAGGTGCAAAAATTGAGCAACGAGGATTACGAGCAAGCGACTGAAGGAGGGACACGTCATCTTTTTGATTTGGACACCAATATAGGCTTCTTTGTTTTCTTTGATGCAGAAGATAAGAATGGCAAGGAATCCTATCTAATGCTTCAATACGAAGAGGACAGCGAAGAACCTTCAAATTGCTATGGGTTCGGCCTTAAGGATTTCTATGAATTTTCAGCATTGTACCTGAATGACCTTGAATTCACGGAAGAACTGAACGAAGAAGAGGGAGAGCTCGGCCCTGTTCAGCACCTTGCCCATCTTCTTTACCATATAGTCGAGGAAGGAAAGTCAGTAGAGGTGTAAAAAAGAAGAGCAGGGTTTCCCTGCTCTTTGTTTCGCTTATTCCTGTTCGGTTACTTCATCAGTCTGCAAGTGTTGTTCGCAATACGCTGTAACCTGCTCTTCCTCGTCATCCTCAAGTTCAAAATCGAGAACCTTTTCAGTTGCCTGTTCAATGAAGTAGCTTTGGAGAATTCGGCTGTTGTTCTCGTCGACAAGGAACAACACCTTTAAAAGCAGCCCTTTATCCGTATAAAGTTCATCGTCTTCATCAACTTCAATATTTAAAAAATACTCATATCTGTCCCCTGTCAGAAGTCCAAATGGATCTTCGAGGAGTTCAACGGTATGTCCGGTAATCTTCATGTATGTCTCATCCTTTTGGTTTTGTCCTTTCTATTATATATCGAATTCCCCATAAACAATCAAGGAATATACTGAAAAAGAACAACGAATCCGGAAATAATCAGAGAAACAGCTTCAGCGCTTGATAACCAAAGTAAAATGCAAATCCAATCAGAGAAACGCCAGATATAAGGGAAATGAAGGTCAATAGTCTGGATGTGAGCAGTTTACGGAAGCTGCTTGAAATAGCGGCCATCGCAATATCCCACATAAGCAGACCGAGAATGATGCCGAAGCTGTAAAGAACAAGTTCACCGGTTCCATAGGAAGAAGCGGTTTTAGCAAGGACAGAGCCGTAAATTCCTAACCAGAATAAAATGGTCAGCGGATTAGAAATAGACATGATGAAACCGGAGAAAAAAGACTTTATACTTGAGTCTCCTTTACGATGGTCCATCATGATTTTTCCGGAATTGATGATCGTCTCAATGCCTGTATACATCAGGACAAAAAAACCGAACAGCCAGAGGAATGACTGCATGAATGGGGTTTCAAGATACTTAACAACCCCAAGATAGACAGTAAGCATATAAATAATATCGGCTGTCAAGGCACCAAGGCCAAAAAGCCATGCCTGTATAAAGCCGCTCTTGATCCCTTTGTCCATTTGTGCCGCATTGACAGGACCAATAGGCGCGGCAAGTGACAGGCCAAGGAATATGTAACCGAGGAAGACACTCAATTTTAAGAAACCCCCAATAGTCAAAGCGTGATTTGCTTGTACTATTTCTATTCAGGGTAGCGATGGTGTACAACCCTTTTTACAAAAAAAACAAAATAAAATTTTGCCTTTCTAAATAAAAAATGCGGAAATGAATATACTATTTATTGTTGTTCAGGAACATCTGAGGTGTCACTTTTGGTAAAAATAAGAAAGTGTGGTAAAATGGAATAGATATCAACTTTCGGACCATTCATTTATTATAAAAAGTATCAATTGCCGGCTTTTTATAATAAATGAATTTTTTTATCAATCGAACGATGATGAGGTTTTTCTCTAAGTGAGATGGGCTCAGGATGAATTCTGGATCCTGCAAACAAGCTGATGGATCAGCTTCAAAGAGAAAAGACCGTGACTAAAACGATAGGAGCGTGAGGAAATTGGCATTTGGAAGAAAACCGCCTGAAGAAATCGTCACTGCAGAAACGAAAATATGGGTATGTACTTCTGATGATTGCAATTGCTGGGTTCGTGACAACTTTAAAAGCAGCAATGTCCCCGCTTGCCCGATTTGCAAAAGTGATATGGAGGAAACGACCAAGGTATTGGAAGTGGTCAACAACCATAGTCAAAATCTAATCGGTTAACCAATGATGCAAACAGCCTGGATGAAAATCCAGGCTGTATTTTTTTGTTTTGAAAGCTAGTTAATCCCTACAAACGCTAAGAGCTGAGATCAAAGCTGCCAGTAAACGCCTTTATTTTGATAGGTTTGTAGGAAGAGGAGCTAAAGCTGTCAAGAAAGCGACGTTATTTTGACAGGTTTGCAGGTAGAAGAGCTTAAGCTGTCAAAAAAGCATCATTATTTTGACAGGTTTGTAGGAAGAGGAGCCAAAGCTGTCAAGAAAGGCACATTATTTTGACAGGTTTGTAGGAAGAGGAGCCAAAACTGTCGAAAAAGCATCATTATTTTGACAGGTTTGTAGGAAGAGGAGCTAAAGCTGTCAAGAAAGGCACATTATTTTGACAGGTTTAAAGGTAGAGGAGCTAAAGCTGTCAAGAAAGGCACATTATTTTGACAGGTTTACAGGTAGAGGAGCCAAAGCTGTCAAGAAAGCGACGTAATTTTGACAGGTTTGCAGTTAGAGGAGCCAAAGCTGTCAAAAAAGCATCATTATTTTGACAGGTTTGTAGGAAGAGGAGCTAAAGCTGTCAAGAAAGCATCATTATTTTGACAGGTTTGTAGGAAGAGGAGCTAAAGCTGTCAAGAAAGGCACATTATTTTGACAGGTTTACAGGTAGAGGAGCCAAAGCTGTCAAGAAAGCGACGTAATTTTGACAGGTTTGCAGATAGAGGAGCCAAAGCTGTCAAAAAAGCATCATTATTTTGACAGCTTTGGAGGGAGAGGAGCTAAAGTTGTCAAGAAAGCCCCAGCATTTTGACAGCTTTGAAGGTAGAGAAGCAAAAACTGTCAAAAACCCTCTTTCATTGGGATCGACCAAGGCGATAACGAATCCCACATAAGCCACCTTTACAAAAAATCTGCCTGAAAACACAAAAAAAGTGCCCTGTTAAAAGGCACCTTTTCTGTATGCGGATGAGAGGACTTGAACCTCCACGGTGTTGCCACCACTAGAACCTGAATCTAGCGCGTCTGCCGATTCCGCCACACCCGCGAATTAGTTATAAAAGAATTATATCATAAAAGTAATTGATTTCAATTAAAATTTTAGGAAATCTCGTACAAGTTGTATTATTTTTCAATCTGCACACATAAAATTTACAAAATTTCTGTGTGTTGGAGGACGAGAACTTGAGCATCAGTTTGCTTGCAAGCTATATTTTTTTGGGATTAACCCTGGCTGCTCCCATTGGACCGGTCAATTCAGCCAGGCTGGATAAGGGAATCAAAAATGGGTTCTGGCATGCATGGATTGTTGGTACAGGCTCGATGATTGCTGATGCCATCTTTATGCTTCTCATCTACCTTGGCCTTGTTAATTTTTTGGACATGCCGATCCTCCAAATATTCCTGTGGCTTTTTGGCGGTTTTGTGCTCATTTATTCGGGCATTGAGTGCTTGCTGAAGGCAAATGATATTCATCTCGCCTTCAGCCGGGGGAGAGAATCTTTATTTAAATGCTTCCTAACGGGATTCATCATGTCGATCAGCAGTCCTTTATCGATCCTTTTCTGGCTTGGGATTTATGGATCGGTACTGGCGAAGACGGCAAGCAATTATGGCCGGGCAGACTTATTGATCTACAGCAGTATGATTTTCCTGGGGCTCGCAGTGTGGGATATATTTGTGGCAGCGATTACGACCGGGTTCAGGCGGTTTTTGAACTATCACAGCCTAAGGATGATTTCTATACTATCAGGCCTGTCATTATTAGGATTTGGTTTGTATTTTGCTTACCAGGGCATTAAAGCTTTATTTTAATAAAATAATATGTTTATGACCTCTTTTAAAAGAGGTTTTTTTTTTGAAAACATCCAAAACCAATCATATAACTTGAAGGAACGTGAATAATATTGATTGGTTTTGAAAGAAAATGATTGATTTTTGAAATCGATTACATTATGATGGATTTACGAAGCAATTTAGGAGGAATGGCTCATGTTAACACCTGAGCGCCACCAGCTCATCTTACAACTGATCAAAGAAAAACCAATCGTGAAAATTCAAGAACTAGTTGATATAACAGAAGCTTCTGAGTCCACTATACGTCGAGACCTGACGGTGCTTGAAGAGGGGAAATTCCTTAAGAGGGTACATGGAGGTGCGGCAAGGCTGAGGGGGAAACTTCAGGAACCGAGCATGAACGAGAAATCTTCCAAAAACCTTCATGAAAAAAGGCAAATCGCCCAATATGCTGCGAGTCTGGTAGAAGAAGGCGACAGCATTTACCTTGATGCAGGCTCGACAATTAAGGAAATGATTCCTTTCCTGCCTGCAAAGGATATTGTAGTTGTTACCAACGGATTGATGCATTTGCCGGCACTGATGGAAAGGAATATTGAAACCTATGTCATCGGAGGTTATGCGAAACCAAAGACAAATGCAGTGATCGGCAGAGGAGCATTGGCCAGTCTCGAACAGTACCGGTTTGATAAATGTTTCCTCGGAGTCAATGGCATTCATCCTCATTCTGGATTTACAACGCCAGACCAGGAGGAAGCGATGATTAAATCCAAAGCGATTTCCTTATCGCGTGAAGCATATGTACTGGCAGATGACAGTAAATTCTCGGAAATCACTTTTGCTAAAATAGCCGATTTGCATGAAGCGGCAATAATTACAAACATTCTTGAAGAAGAGACCAAAGGACAATATACCAGCAAAACTTCAATAAAGGTTGTGACATCATGATCTATACACTGACACTGAATCCATCTGTCGATTATATCGTCGAAGCAGGCGAAATTGTTCTTGGAACTTTGAACAGAACGTCCCATGAAACAAAACTTCCAGGCGGAAAAGGCATTAATGTTTCAAGAGTCCTACGTTCAATTGGAGTAGAAAGCAAGGCAACTGGCTTTTTAGGAGGCTTTACAGGCAAATACGTTGAAGAGTTCCTCAATAGGGAAGGCATTTATACGGGTTTTGTCAAAGTCGAGGGAGATACAAGAATCAATATCAAACTGAAGGCTGGAAAAGAAACTGAAATCAATGCAAGTGGCCCGGAAATATCCTCTCTTGCAATCGGATTATTGAAAGAAAAAATCCAACAGCTTGGAAAAGGTGATTATCTAATCATCGCTGGAAGCATTCCATCAAGCATGCCTCAAACGATTTATCAGGATATCGTCCAGATCTGCAAAGGAACAGGGGCAGAAGTGGTCATTGATGCAGAAGGTGATTTGCTTAAAACCGTGCTTGAATATAAGCCTTTCCTGATAAAACCAAACCATCACGAATTGGGGCAGTTTTTCAACAGAGAGATATCAGGAGTGGAGGATGCCATTGTATATGGAAAAAAACTCGTAGAGGCAGGAGCGAAAAACGTCATTGTTTCTCTTGCTGAAAAGGGTGCTGTCTATATTAGTGAATCTGGTGCCTTCCATGCGAGCGTTCCACAGGGGGAAGTGAAAAGCTCTGTGGGAGCCGGCGACTCAATGGTGGCGGGCTTCCTGGCACAGTACTTGAAAACTGGTGACCGCAAAGAGGCATTCCGATTCAGTGTGGCATCAGGTAGCGCAACAGCTTTTTCAATCGGGTTATGTACACCTGAAAAAATAGAGACACTTCTTCCAGAAGTAAAAATCCACGAATACCAGTGAGGGGGAGAACAATGAGAATTACAGAATTGCTGACAAGAGAAACCATTCATTTAACGATGACTGCCAAATCAAAGCTAGATGCTGTCCATGAGCTTGTCGGGGTACTTGATGCAGCCGGTAAAATTACCGATCGGGAGATATTCAAGGAAGCGATTTTAAATCGCGAAAAACAAAGTACGACAGGTGTTGGGGATGGGATCGCTATTCCTCACGCAAAAACTGCCGTTGTAAAAGAAGCTGCTATCGTATTTGGCCGTTCAGAGTCAGGGATCGACTATGAATCTCTTGATGGGCAGCCAGCACATTTATTTTTCATGATTGCAGCCCCTGAAGGAGCGAATAACACGCATCTGGAGGCATTGGCACGACTATCGACCATTTTAATGAAGGCGGATGCACGTGAGAAGCTGATGGCTGCTCAGTCTGCTGATGAAGTCATGGGTGTCATTGACAGTTATGACCAGGAAGAAAAAGAAGAGACATCTGTTGGGGGTAATAGAAAATTCATCGTTGCCGTTACTGCTTGCCCAACAGGGATTGCCCACACATACATGGCAGCGGATTCGTTAAAAGCCAAATCGGCTGAAATGGGCGTGGATATCAAGGTGGAGACGAATGGGTCAGGAGGAGCAAAAAATGTCCTGACACCTGAAGACATTGAAAGAGCAGAGGCTGTCATTATCGCTGCCGATACAAAAGTTAATATGGAAAGATTCGCAGGCAAGCCATTGATCGATGTACCAGTTGCCGACGGAATTCGCAGGCCAAAAGATCTGATTGAAAAAGCGGTTAAGAAGGATGCGCCGCTTTATAAGTCGACAGGCAATGCGCCGGCAGAAAAGAAAGAAAGCCGCGGAGGAATCTATAAGCATTTGATGAATGGTGTATCAAATATGCTTCCATTTGTTGTTGGAGGCGGTATCCTGATCGCGATTTCCTTCATGTTTGGCTATAATGCCTTCAACCCTGAGGATCCATCCTATCATCCGATTGCCAAGGCCCTGATGGATATTGGCGGAGGAGCGGGAGCATTTGGATTGCTGGTACCAATTCTTGCTGGCTTCATCGCCCTAAGTATTGCTGACAGACCTGGATTTGCTCCTGGTATGGTTGGCGGGGTGCTTGCTGCAACAGGAGGCGGCGGCTTCCTTGGAGGTTTGGTCGCTGGATTCCTTGCAGGATACCTTGTTCTCGGTCTGAAGAAATTATTTGCCGGCCTTCCTGCATCACTGGAAGGGATTAAAACAATTCTATTGTATCCATTGTTCGGAATTGCCCTAACAGGATTCATTATGTTATTCCTGGTAAATAAACCGGTTGGTGCCTTGAACCAGGCAATTACAGACTGGCTGTCAGGGTTAGGAACAGGAAATGCTGTACTGCTTGGAATTGTCCTTGGCCTAATGATGGCATTCGACATGGGCGGACCAGTTAATAAAGCAGCTTATGTTTTCGGAACAGGGTTGCTTGCGAACGGTGTATATGAGCCGATGGCAGCCATTATGGCTGCTGGCATGGTTCCTCCATTAGGAATCGCACTCGCGACTACCATCTTTAAAAACAAATTCTCAAAAGAAGACCAAGATGCCGGAAAAGCGAATTATATCATGGGACTTTCCTTCATAACAGAGGGTGCAATCCCATTCGCTGCGGCTGATCCGCTTCGTGTGATTCCATCCGCGATGGCTGGAGCGGCAGTAGCCGGCGGATTGTCAATGATGTTCAATATCGGACTTCGAGCTCCACACGGCGGTTTGTTCGTGGTTCCGCTTGTGGACGGCGGATGGCTGTTATACCTGGCCGCAATCCTAATAGGCTCAGCTGTCACAGCAATCTTGCTTGGATTATTGAAAAAGCCTGTAACAAAGTAATATATGGCCTGCAGATTTTTTATCTGCAGGCTTTTTATTGTTTATTTAAACCGAATGAATGAATAATTTTCCTGGGACACAGATATGCTTTTATGAAGCTATTTTTGAGGAGGGGACTGGAATGGCTCGGGATTTCAAGGAGGCGGCTGTTTATGAGCACCGGTTTTGGCTTCAGGTTCTTGGGGATCACGGAAGATTCCTGTTCGAGGCGCTTGCTCCAATTGAACAGGAAGAAATTGATACCGCGAAATATTTCATCAATACATTTGATAGGCTGCTGCAGAGAGTTGACACAACCGACTTAATCCATTTGAGTATGAGGGCGGATGAAGAAGCGAAGAAAATCAGGCAATTTAAACTGGAGCTCATGGAAAAAATGCTGACCGGAAAGGTGAAAATCCATTTTGGTCCCACATTTGTAAACCATATGGTAAACGAAGTTGAAGAATATTTAAGGGTTCTTGAGTATTTGAAAAGGGGAGAGGTACCACCCGTATTTCATGAGTTGCATCACCATACTGTCTGGCTCCCTGATGCAGCCGGCCATGCTGGTGCGATCCAAAGTAATCTGGACCAAGTTGAAAAACGTTTGAAAGCTACAAGCGAGAAATTTGTAAAGCAGTTTGAAGATTTCTATATAAAAGCTGTGGAACTGACTGGTTATCTGCGTACGAATCTAACTTCTTTTCCAGCGCTGGATAGAATGAATCTCGAGGTTTCTATGGAAATACAGGTCTTCATGAGGTTTCTTGATGAGTTAAAGGAACTTGAGTTGACTGAACAGGCATTAGGCAGTTTTGCCCCACTTATGGCTGACCATATGTTCAGGGAAGAGTGTTACTACTTATCAAAAGTGGCGGAAGCAGCGGCAATGAAACAGCCCCACTGTGACCCTGGTAAACCGAGGCTGGTAACGGATTAATAACAGGGTAGATACTGGATGGAGGTCATCCCTGATCATCTAGTATCTTAGCCCTAATTTTTGCTTATTGACAGAACATGTGTTCTAGTTTTGGACAAGGGTATGTTATACTTGAGAAGCAATAGTCAGATCTATTGGATGGTCGGCGAACCCCGGAGGAAGGGGGTGATGCCTTTGACAGTATTCGAGACTTTTATGGCTATGTTTTCATTTGCCAGCCTCATCCTCGCAGTGCTGACGTTCGGCCAAAAAAAATAGACCTCCCTTAAGCGAAATTGAGTGAGAGGTCCAGCAGTTCCATGTCCGATCCTCAATGGGAACGGCTATTGCAATGGCTGTCGGTGGGCCAACACCGGCAGTCTTTTTATACATTTTTACAATACAAGAATACCATACAAGGCTCGCAATGTCACGGTTATATGGTCCTTTATGCATGAGTAGATTTGCAATTTGGCTATACTATGAAAGTTATCTCAATCCGTGCATGAAGGAGTGAATTGCGATGCCAGTATGCAAATTACAATATGGTGACCTCTTTTACGAAGAAGCAGGCGAAGGAACCCCAATCATCTTCCTCCATCCGCCGGGTATGGGGAGAAAGGTGTTTCATTTTCAGAAACCATTAAGCCAACGATTCAGATTGTTCTTCCCTGACTTAAGCGGTCACGGAGAATCCACAGCAGTGCTGGAAAAAGTCACAATCGAGAAGTACGCAGATGAAGTGTTGATGCTTGCGGATTGGCTTGGCCTGGAAAAAGTCACATTGTGCGGTTACTCCTCCGGCGGCAGCATCGCCCAGGAATTCGCCCTGACTTATCCGGAACGTACCAAAGCCCTGATTCTATCCGGGGGCTTTGCGGAGGTGAAGTCCCCGGCGTTAAGGTATGAACATATTCTTGGGATGTACTTTGTGAAACACTCTCCAAAAACGCTGGCAAAAACAATTGCAACTGCTCATACCTTTGATCCAGAATACAGGTCGGAACTTATTGAGCATATGTTGAAAACAGACATGGATACATGGTTTCATTTTTATTACGAGTCATTAAACTATTCCTGTGTCGAAAGACTGAAATCCCTGTCAGTTCCTTTGCTGCTGATCTATGGATCAAGAGATTTTATTAACCAGCATCTTAGGACCTATGAGAGAGAGCTCGAACATTTCGAAACAGCAATTATCAAAAAGGTCTCACATCAGGTTCCTGTGAAGAAGTGGCAGGATTTTAACAAGGAAGTAACCAAGTTTATGCTAGAGGTCGCAAGGTTATAAAAAAACGCATTGTCTTTAATCAATGCGTTTCTTTATGCCTTTTTGTCCGGTTTGATTGCCAGAAAAGTGGCAAGCGCTGCTGCTATACTTAATGACGCCAGTATGATGAATATGAGTTTGTTCGAATTCTTCATCATTAAAGCGATGACGGGAGGTCCGGCTGCGACGCCAATGAACCTCATCGAGCTATAAATGGAGGTAATCGTACCCCTTTCTTCCTTCTCGATACTTTCAGTGATTAGCGCATCAAGAGGAGGAAGACTTGCGCCGATTCCTATACCCGCAACCAGGAACATGGATATTAGAAACCACAATTCTTTAGAAAAGCTCAGCATGATAACTGCGATTCCGAGCACCAATAAACTGATAAAGGTTATCCATTTCATAAGCACCATATTTTTCTTGATGATTTTACCTGTAATAAAAGAGGAAAGGCACAGTGCCCCTAATGGCAGAGCGAGCAATAACCCTTTCTTAAGATCCTTTATTCCGTACTTGTTCTCGAGGATATCGGACAGGTAAAACAATACTCCAAAAAGCACAAACATGACAATTGTACCAATAAAAAAGATGGCATACAGCCAACGCCCATTCTCAGTAAAGATCAGTTTTACTTTCTTGATGAAATCCTTAAAAGGCAAAGGTTTATTCTTCTTTTTCGGACTTTTAACGAGAAAGATCATCAATATGATTGAAATTGCACAGAAAACCGGGATAGAGAAAAAAGGGATAAACCAGATGAATCCTGCCAGGAATGAACCCAGGACTGGGCTAAGGACTTTCCCAAGTGTGTTTGCCGTTTCAATTTCCCCAAGCACACCGCTCACTTCATCATCGCTTTTGAACATATCCCCGACCAGTGGCAATACGATGGGAAAGGCTCCGGCTGCTCCCACACCCTGCAAGGCCCTGCCAATTAAAACGATCCAATACCCGTCGGTCATTTGCCAAGAGGCCCATCCTGAGATAATTCCCCCGATACCAGTTATGATAAGGCTAGGGATGATGACTTTTTTTCGGCCTATATGGTCAGATAAGTATCCGGCAATCGGGATTAAAAAAATTGCCACAATGGAGTAGACGGTAATGATTAGGCTTGATTGGAATGCGGAAATGCCCATTCGCTTTTCAATAACAGGCAATACAGGAATCAGCATTGAATTGCCAAGTGTCATCACAAGCGGTATGGAAGCGATCGACACGATTGCCCATTTTTGATTTTTGACAGGATCATCATTCGTATCCTTATCTTTCTTACCCGAAAGACTCCCGGATTTTGGAAACAAGTTCTCAATATGATTCATTTTCGAAACCTGCCTTTAATTCATACTATTTCTAGTGTGGTCGAAAACGGTTGAAAAAATGGTGTCTTTTTATGGTAATGATTGTACATTGTTTTAAAAGTTGATTTGAAAATCTATATGGTATTTTTTTCGGCGAAAGGATAAAATATTTGGAAAAGTCCGGAAGGGTGGAGGAACATGGGTAAAATACTGTATTTGAATGTAGGGAAGCCTGAGCTGAAGAAATGGAAGGGAGAGATGGAGCAATCGGCGATCGGGAAGAAAGGTGTCAAACAAGCCTTCCTGACAAAGAATTCGTTCGAGGGTGATGGAGTAGCAGCAACAGAGTATCATGGAGGACCAGACAGAGCTGTTTGCTTCTACCCAGTTGAACATTACCAGCAATGGTCTGCTGAATTCAAAAAAAACATAGATGCCCCGACATTTGGGGAAAATATTTCGGCTCATGGAATGAAAGAGGCTGACGTATACATAGGAGATATTTACCGGCTGGGGGAAGTGATAATACAGGTTTCACAAGGAAGGATTCCATGTTCAAAAATCTCCAAAAACAATGGTATCGATTTGTTATTGAAGAGAGTTGTCCAGACGGGATATACCGGTTATTTTTTCAGAGTGCTGGAGGAAGGGGTCGTCGAAGAGGATGCAGAAATCGTATTGCTGGAGCGAAAACAAGACGACTTTTCCATTCTGATGGCTAATGAAATCCTTTTTCATCGCAGGAAAGACATTAAAGCAATTGAATCACTCATAGGAACCGAAGGACTGGCAGTGGCGTGGAAAGAAGAATTGAATAAACTCTTAATGCAGAAAAATTAAAATTTTGTATTTTTTTATTGACTTTTATATTTATTGCCTTTATCATTTAAAACAATATATCGTACAGTGTTGACGAAGAGTAGTAACTGAAACGGGTACTTAAGAGAGCTGATGGTTGGTGAAAATCAGTGTAACTGTTGCAGCGAATGGACTTCCGAGCTTCCAAACCGAACCCACTAGGCAGTAGGCTTTGGCGAACAGGCCTTATCGTTACAAAAGGCAGGTATTAAGCAAATGATGCTTGATGCTTTAAAGTGAGCTGTTTTTACAGCTAATTAAGGTGGCACCACGGGTCTCTCGTCCTTATTTTTATATAAGGAGAGGGCCCTTTTTTATTTGTCCAAAAAGAAAATGCCTTTTCATGGTTAAAAAACAATAATATTATTATGTTAACTCGTTGAGCAAGAAGAGTAAGCAGGATATTTTCGTTTCAGAGAGCCGGGTATGGTGTGAACCGGTACGAAAATGCCTGTTGAATGGCCTTGTGAGAGGCAGCCTGAAATGACAGTAGGGCTGCCCGGACTCCTCCGTTAAAGGGATAGGGTATACCGAAATCGTTTTTTAGATTTCCTGTACCTGAAGAGAGGGAACTTTTTGAGTTCCAACCAGAGGTGGCACCGCGGTCCAGTCGTAATCGTCCTCTATACAGCACAATTTCTGTGCATGTATAGGGGACTTTTTTATTTTTCTAAGGAGGATTTATATGAATGTAGAGACAGCTGATGTTTTTATCGAGGAAATTGAGGGGGATACATTAACACCTATATCTGTGTATCAAATGATCTCCGGCAAGAAAAAATTCCTTCTCGAAAGTTCACACAAGCATAATGATTCAGGCCGTTTTTCCTTTATCGGCTGTGACCCCGTTTATGAATTCTTGAATGAAAAGGGCAGTGCCTATTTGGTAAAAGAAGGAGTTAGGCAGCAAGTCCAGGGCTCATTTTCCAAGTTGCTGAAAGAGCTCCTTCCTCAAGTGAAGCCTGGATTTGATATTCCTTTCATAGGAGGCGGGGTTGGATTTGTAAGCTATGATTACATTCGTGATTTTGAAGAAATTGGGGCGCTGAAAGAAGATCCTCTTAATATGCCTGAAGCGCATCTGATGTTCTTCAATGAAGTCATCGTGTTTGATCATCTTAAACAAAAAATTAACCTGATTGGCATTCCATTTCCGGGATACAGCAGTGAGGATCTTATAAAAAAAATTAAGAAACGTAAAGAGGAGCTTGATTCACCAGCTGCAAAACAGCCTGTCAACCCATTTTCACTATCAGAGTTTAAATCCGCGCAAGAAAGGGAGGAATTTGAAGAATCGGTCAGAAAAGCAAAGGGCTTGATTGAAGAAGGGGAAATCTTTCAGGTTGTGTTATCAAGGAGGCTTGCGGCAAATGCAAAAGGAGATCCATTTTCATTTTACCGAAAGCTTCGAATAGATAATCCCTCCCCATATATGTACTTCATTGACTTTGAGGGATATGTGGTTGCCGGTACTTCCCCTGAAAGCCTGGTAAAATACCGGGATGGAACGATGGTTACCAACCCTATTGCGGGAACAAGGCCTAGGGGAATATCCGCTGAAGAAGATATAAAGCTTGAATTGGAATTGAAAGAGGATGAAAAGGAATTGGCCGAACACAAAATGCTCGTCGATCTGTCAAGGAACGATTTAGGAAGGATATGTGAAGTCGGCAGTGTCAAGATTGATAAGTTCCTGGCTGTTGAGAGGTACCAGTTTGTCATGCATCTTGTATCAGAGGTGAGCGGGAAACTCTTGCAAGGTGCCCACCCAATCGACGGACTGGCGGCATGCCTCCCTGCTGGAACCGTGTCAGGGGCTCCGAAAATACGGGCAATGCAAATCATCAACGAGCTTGAGAATGAAAAAAGAGGCGTCTATTCAGGAGCGGTCGGTTACTTCTCTGCCTGTGGAAGTATGGACTTTGCACTCGCGATCAGAACATTGGTTGTCAAGGATGGCAAAGGATATCTTCAGGCAGGTGCCGGGATTGTATATGATTCCGACCCGGCGAAAGAGTTCGATGAAACGAACCATAAATTAAAAGCATTAATGGAGGCGGCCAATGATTCTTCTGATTGATAATTACGATTCATTTACCTATAACCTTTATCAGTACCTCAGTGAACTGGGGGCTGAGGTGAGAACTGTTCGGAACGATAAAATAACGGTTCAGGAAATTTCCCTAATGGAACCGGAAGCCATTGTCCTATCACCTGGCCCCGGCAGGCCGGAGCAAGCCGGAATCTGTGTTGAAGCGGTAAAACATTTTGCGCCAACGATTCCGATCCTGGGGATATGTCTTGGCCATCAGGCAATCGCATATTCATTTGGCAGTTCCATAATCAAGGCGAGAAAAATCAGGCATGGCAAGGAATCCACCCTCAACCACACCGGAACTTCGCTCATGATGGATTTGGAGGAGCACCCTGAAGTAATGAGATATCACTCTTTAGTGATCGATCGTCTGACCCTGGATCAGGATTTTGAGATCCTGGCCCTTGCAGCTGATGACGATGAAATAATGTCAATCAAACATAAGAATTATCCGTTATACGGACTTCAATTCCACCCGGAATCAATTGGAACGAAGAGCGGGAAGCAAATACTAGCGAATTTTCTTAGCGAAATCAGAAAGGGGCTTTTAACTTATGAAACATTATCTTGAAATGCTGGTCGAAGGAAAATCATTGATGGAACATGAAATGGAGGAAGCTGTCCGGGGAATTTTCACTCAGGACACGACTGACTCTGAGATTGCTTCATTTTTGACCGGCCTTAAATTAAAAGGCGAAACAGCAGAGGAGGTTTCCGGATTAGTTAAAGCAATCAGGACATATGCCCTCAATTTTACAAAGAAAATACCGAATGTTCTTGATAATTGCGGAACAGGAGGGGATGGGTCAAAAAGCTTCAACATCAGCACTACTTCGGCATTTGTCATTGCCGGAGCCGGAATAACGGTAGCAAAGCATGGGAACAGAAGCGTTTCGAGCAAGACCGGGAGCGCAGATGTATTGGAGGCTCTTGGTGTCAGTCTTGACTTCTCTCCAGAAGCAACAGAAGAAATCCTTGAACAGAATGGAATTGCTTTCCTTTTTGCACCCCATGTCCATCCAAAATTGAAACAAATCATGAAGGTAAGAAGGGACCTGAAAATCCCGACGATCTTTAATTTAATCGGACCTCTGACAAATCCAGTACAACTTGATTACCAGCTGCTTGGAATTTACCGCAGGGATATGCTAGATAAGTTTGCCCATGTGCTTTCGAACCTGAACAGGAAGCGGGCGATTGTCATTAACGGAGCTGGAGGAATGGATGAAGCATCTCTTGCTGGTGAAAACGCAATGGTCATCGTTTCAGAAGGAGAAATCAATCGCTTAAAACTGCAGCCTGAAGAGGTGAACTTGCCAGTTTACGACAACAGCAGAATCAGAGGTGGGGATGCACGCGATAATGCAGACATCTTGCTCCAGGTTCTTCAGGGAAAAAAAGGGGCACATCGGGATACCGTCCTTTTGAACGCAGGCCTTGGAATTTATACTGCAGGGAAGGCAAAAACGATTCTGGATGGAGTGAACCTGGCAGCGGAAAGCATCGATTCAGGCAGGGCAATGGCTAAACTGGAGAATTTGATCAGCATCAGCAATCGAAACAAAAAGGCGGTAGGTTGAAATGGGAACAATACTTGATTCAATCATTGAACGAAAAAGAGTGGAAGTAGAAGAGTTGAAGAAGGTGGAAGTTGATCTAACTGAATCATTAATAAAGCCGCGATCTTTAATTAAAGCGTTAAAAGTAGCAAATAATGTCGCGATTATCTCTGAATTTAAGAGAGCATCACCTTCAAAAGGAGACATCAATCTTTCTTTGGATCCTGCCCGGCAAGCGAAGCTTTATGCCCAGGCAGGTGCATCAGCTATATCGGTGTTAACGGATGAGAAAGGTTTCAAGGGGTCTTTTAGCGACTTGAAAAAAGTAAGAGAAGCAGTGGACCTGCCCATTCTTTGCAAAGATTTTATCGTGGATAAAATTCAAATAGATCTGGCCCGTTCCGCAGGAGCAGATGTCATTTTGCTGATAGCATCGGCATTATTTCAGGAACAGCTGGCAGCGCTTTATGAATATGCCTCTGAAAAAGGATTGGAGTGCCTGGTTGAAATCCATGACGAAAAAGACCTGGAAAAGGCACTCCTTACAGGGGCTCAAATAATCGGGATCAACAATCGGGATTTAAAATCATTTCAGGTCAATCTTGAAAATACCGAGAAGCTAGGACCGCTTGTGAAAAAAGCAGGAGCATTTCTGATCAGTGAAAGCGGCATGAAAACAAGGGGCGACATCGTACGTGCTGCAGCTGCTGGTGCAAGCGGAGTACTCGTTGGGGAGACATTCATGACTTCAGCCGATCTTAAAGAAACTTTCAATAAATTCACTGTTCCAGTCTTGAGGAATCATCATGAAGGTTAAGATCTGCGGGATACGAACAGTTGAAACAGCGCTCCACGCGGTTCAATGCGGGACTGACGCTCTTGGTTTTGTTTTCGCAAGGAGCAAAAGGCAAATTATGGCTCAAGAGGCAAAAAACATCATTGAAACTATTCCAGAACATATCTGGAAGGTAGGGGTATTTGTCAACGAAGATTCAGCAGAAATAAAGCGAATCGCTGAGTCTGTAGGACTCACACACATACAGCTTCACGGAGATGAAGTTCCAGCTGACTATCAATCAATTGGACTGCCAATCATTAAGGCAGTTTCCGTTCATTCACCCAAAGACCTTGAGAAAATTGATGCAATCGAAGCGGACTACATCCTCCTCGATAGTCCCCCAACAGAATATCGGGGAGGAAATGGCTCAAGTTTTGAGTGGAATCTGGTTAAAGCAATCGGCAAGTCAAAGAAGAATATCATGTTAGCCGGTGGATTGGACCCTGAGAATATCAGCAAGGCAATTGCCAAGGTCAACCCTTGTATGGTTGATGTCAGCAGCGGTGTCGAAACAAACGGAGAAAAGGATTTAACAAAGATAAAAGATTTTATAACTAACGCAAAAAATCCAGGGGAGGAAGAAGACTATGACAACAAAAACTTATAATTTGCCGGATGAAAAGGGGCATTTTGGGAATTTTGGCGGAAGGTTCGTTCCGGAAACACTCATGGAGGCAGTACTGGAACTGGAGAAAGAATACAATCGTGCATTGGAGGATAAGGATTTCCACGCAGAACTGCAGAAGTTAATGAAGGATTACGTAGGGAGGGAAACTCCACTATACCTTGCAGGAAATCTCACTGAGCATGCCGGCGGGGCGAATATCTATCTCAAGCGTGAGGACCTGAACCATACAGGAGCCCACAAAATCAACAATACAGTCGGGCAAGCTTTGCTTGCGGTCAGGATGGGCAAGCGTAAGATCGTCGCCGAAACCGGAGCAGGACAGCACGGAGTAGCCACAGCAACAGTCTGTGCCTTGCTGAATCTGGAATGTGTCATCTTCATGGGCAAAGAGGATATCAGACGCCAGCAATTAAATGTCTTCAGAATGGAACTGCTTGGGGCAAAAGTGGTCAGTGTCGATGCCGGAAGCGGAACATTGAAGGATGCTGTCAATGAAGCACTAAGATACTGGGTGACAAACGTCAGGGATACACATTATATTCTGGGGTCCGTAATGGGGCCTCACCCGTTTCCAAAAATGGTCCGCGATTTTCAAAGTGTCATCGGCAGGGAAACGAAGCAGCAGTTTTTTGAAAAAGAAGGAAAGTTGCCTGATGCTCTCGTCGCTTGTATTGGCGGAGGCAGCAACTCAATTGGACTGTTTTATCCGTTCATAGAAGACGAAAGCGTATCGATCTATGGGGTTGAAGCGGCAGGAATGGGATTGGAAACTGATAAACATGCAGCATCACTGTCGAAAGGGAAGCCAGGAGTCCTGCATGGTGCGATGATGTACCTTCTTCAGGATGAGGACGGACAAATCCAGGAGGCTCATTCGATTTCTGCTGGCCTGGATTATCCTGGAATTGGGCCGGAGCATAGTCATCTTCATGATATCAACAGAGTCAATTACGAATCGGTTACTGACGAAGAAGCGCTGGATGCTTTCCAACTGCTATCGAAGCTTGAAGGCATTATCCCGGCTCTCGAAAGCGCGCACGCGATCGCGTATGCAGTCAAGCTCGCTGCACGAATGAGCAAAGATGAGAACATCGTTGTCTGCTTATCTGGCCGTGGTGATAAGGATGTACAGACGATTAAAGATCAAATGGGAGGAATGGAATAATGGACAGGATCGAAAAAGCCCTGACTGAAAAAGGAAAAAAGGTTTTCATACCTTATATAATGGCAGGAGATGGCGGATTGGAAGCGCTCAAGGAGAGATTGCTCTTCCTTCAGGACTCCGGAGCAGACGCAATCGAGATCGGCATTCCATTTTCCGATCCCGTTGCTGATGGTCCAACCATCCAAAAAGCTGGCATCCGGGCACTTGCTCAGGGAATCACTGTTAAAAAAGTACTGAAAGATATTGCATCATACAAGACGGAGGTAAAGATCCCGTTAATATTAATGACCTATGCAAACCCAGTTGTAGCTTACGGGATTGAAGCTTTCGCGGTTGATGCTGCCAATGCCGGGATTTCTGGCTGCATCATCCCGGACCTCCCGCTTGAGGAAGAAGATTTGGTCCTGGCCCCTTTTGAAAAGAATGGTATAACGCTGATCAGGCTGGTCACATTAACGACGCCAAAGGAAAGGATACGAAAGATTGCTGGAAGTGCGGCAGGGTTCATCTATGCAGTAACAGTTACAGGAATTACAGGTTCACGAAATAAGTTCAGTGAAGACCTTGCTGAATTCTTGACCTTCGTTAAAAGTGAGAGCACCGTACCTGTTTTGGCGGGATTCGGTGTCTCAACTGAAGAACAAGTCGAGGATGTTTGCAGGCACTGTGATGGAGTCATTGTGGGAAGCAGGATTATTGACTTATTTGAACAGAATCATTTGGAAGGAATTAGGGAACTTATTCTGTCTGCTGAAAAAATTAGTGTTTGATTTGAATAGAATGCATGAACGCATCCCAAAAACGACATTAGCAAGAATAAAAGAATGATTTGTAGAAAACAAATCTGCCAATAACCGACAGTAAAAAACCGCTGCGTTTATTATAGCAGCGGTTACTTCTTTTCTGCCATGACGCATGCCGTCAGCACAGGCTTCACTTTTAGGAATGAAATTTCCGGGTTTACGAAACCGGCTCGAAGCAGATCTTCTTTCATTTGTTCCCCTAGCTGTCTTGCTGTCTCGTCGGTGGATCCTTCTTCACGAGGCTGGACAGTGAGGACAATCCTTCCTCTGCTATCGAGTAATTTATATAATCTTCTCAATGAAATCATCGGTTTTTCCCAGAGGGGATAGTTATTGACAGAGATAATTTTACTGTAACAATGATCCGGTTGGTAATCAGCTATATCTCCGGTTGTCAGGTGTACTTTACCCGTTTCAATCCATGTTTTATTTCGCCTTGTGGCTTCATCCCTCATCTTAGCCGATAAGTCAATTCCATCTACTAAAATCGATTTGTAGGTTGACATCAAGGTCTTGATTCCGTAACCGGGCCCGTAGCCAATCTCGAGGATACGGTCATTTTTTTCGACATGAAGCTTCTTGATACTCCACTTATTAATTTTTCTATTTTCAAAATACATTATCGTCCCTGCAAGTTTTCCAAGGAATCCTTTAGGCTTCTCAAATTGCTTTGCAATCGAATCAATCATTTCTATGTCACCCCTGAAATACTTCTTCCTCTCTTTAATACCAGTTTTCGTATCCTTTTAAACTCAACAGCCTATATATGTGTATTATGCTTAGATGAATTCATATCAGTAAGTTCAATAATTTTCATTTTATTCTGAAAATTATTTCTCGGGAAACCGCAGGAATAGACAATAAACAACAATGTAAAGTCGAGCGCGAAAAAAATTTGCCTGTTTTTGTCATGGTTACCCTTCGTTATTTTTTGCAAAAACGTGCGATTTGTTACAGTACATTTTCGTTAATATTTTATATACTTTATTTAAAGTGTTGCAGACATAGGGAGATAATAGACGAAATATTTAGTTTTTAAAAAGGAAGTTGACCGATATGAAAATGTACGAGGCGATTCTCACAATACTCCAAGAAAAAGGGAACGCAACGATCCCATTCATCTGTGAGGAAATGAATGATCATGCACCAGACCTTGCCCGTCGCAGAAATCCAATTTTTGAACCTTCATATATTAAAACATTGATCAGCCGGAATACTGAATTGTTCGTACTAAACGATGAAACTGTATCCATCAGGCCAGACAAAGAACCATTGCTGCTAAACGTTGTACTGCATGGATACCCTGGTCCGGAGCTGAGAGTAAGAATAGATTTTAAAAGAAATACATTCACGTATTTTGAATGGCATCTTGATTCAAGAGCGCCAGGGCCCCTAAAGAAGGGAAAATATGGAAGTGTGGAAGAATTCAAAAAACAGCTGTACACCTTTAAGTTGTGGAATTGGCAGGATGATTACCACACAGAGGGAATCATCGTTGATGGTACCAGTTGGTCGGTTACACTTAAAACCAAAGGAAAGACATATGAAAGTAAAGGCCTTGAAGCTTTCCCAAAGGAATGGGTGGAATTCTGCAAGGCCATCAGCAAGCTCGTTGGAATTGAGTTTTCGTGCTGACCGCAGGCGCACTGCGGTTTTTTTCTTGCCTAAAATATGATACGATGGAGTTTATTAAAAAGATTTAAGAGTGAAACTGGAACTTTATTTTTAAATAAATAGAAGAAGTTTTACTTTATGGACCATGGAGGTCATCTGGAAAAATGAAAGACATATCTGTACAAGAATTAATCAGTTCAAGTAAATATATCCCTGTTGATGTTAGAGCACCTATTGAGCATAAGGATTCAGCGATTCCCGGTTCGGTGAATGTACCGTTGTTTACTGATGACGAAAGACAGGAAATTGGTACATTATACAAAAAGTCAGGAGAGGAAGCAGCTAAATGGCGGGCGATGGAAATTGTATCCCCGAAGCTGCCAGGTCTTCTTGGTGAAATAAAAGAACTGAAAAAGACCGGTGCTGAGCCTGTCATTCATTGCTGGAGAGGCGGGATGAGAAGCCGTTCCGTTGCTTCATTCCTGGAATATGCAGGCATACCTTCCTATCGGCTTGAGGGCGGTTATCGCGCCTATCGGGAATATATTTTAGAAAGAATTCCTGAATTATTGCCTCAGAAGGCTGTTGTTTTGCACGGAATGACAGGGACAGGAAAGACGGATCTTCTAAAAGCTTTGCAGGAAAAAGGCTATCCTGTAGTCGATCTTGAACAAATGGCCAACCATAGAGGATCGATTTTTGGAATGATTGGGATGGGTGATGCTCACAATCAAAAAACCTTCGATGCACTGTTATTTGATCGACTGAATGAAATAATAGGATCGAATTATTTCATTATTGAGGCAGAAAGCAAGCGAATCGGACGGGCTGCCCAACCTGATGAAATGATTGCGAAGAAGTCTGACGGAATTCATTTCCTTGTCAAAAGTTCAATTCCCAAGAGGGTCGAGCGAATATATGATGAGTATGTACATCCTTTTAAAGAAGAGGCGTGGTTTGAAGAAGAAGTACAAGAAAAAGTCACCAAGCTTCTAAGAAGGATTTCGCAGGATGCCGCAACATCACTCCAAGTTGCCTTGAAAGAAAAGAATTATCAGGAACTGATTGAAATCTTGTTAATTCATTATTATGACCCTCGTTATGGGCATGCACTTCAGGAGTATTCTGGTCCCTTTCATGAAATTGATGCTGATGACCCTGATGTATTGGCCCAACTCGAGACAAAAATCAAACATGCCCTCTCTGATTCTAATAGGGGTTTAAAAATTTAATGGAATGGTAATTAAGGAAGGAAAGCATTTATTTTGCTTTCCTTTTCTTTATGAGTTTTATCACTGAATATTTAGATAATTCAATATATAATATAGTAAGGGACTATTTCATAGGAGGATGGAAGATGAGCGAATCAAAAAATTGTCATCATCGATTTTCACTGCATGAAGAAAGCGTTGGATTCACCAATAATGATGGAGTCGACATATTCAACGCAGGATCAAGGTTCCAAAAAAGCATCACCTGCGGTCATATTGAGCTGCCTGTTGAACATAATGACATGATCGAGGTAAATCAAATCGAAAAAAGAAATAACCTTTTTGCCCCCAAAAACATGTATGTTACCATGATGAATCTTTAACATTATCAATGCCTATATATATCTTCGAAACTACTACCGGTACCCACCGGTTTTTTTTATGGGGTTCATTTTTTTGAAATAATAAAATCTGTGAAATAATTTAACACTATCGTGATAGTCAAAACCTTTGGTTAAAAGAAAATATCATGGTAAAATATCAATGTAACCGTTTGATATCTGAATTATAATATTATTCTTTGATTTTACCGTTAAAAAAGAATACGACAGGGTAACAAATAATTAGCATACTTTACGAAAAGCAAGGGGGTTATACGATGAAAAAGCCTGTTACGGAACGTACAGAATGGCCGGGATTTTATGGGGCTAATCAGGGATATGTGGAAGAATTATATGAACTGTTCCTTCAGGATCCAAATGCGGTAGATCCTGAGATGAAGGCCTATTTTGAACAGAACTCTGGTAAGCGGAAAACAACAAATCAAGTTGTAGATTTTCCGATGTCAACGGAAGCACATACGTCTGGTAATCCAGCTAAAATCGCCGCCGTCCTGAGATATGCAGACTATATTCGTTCGAACGGCCATTTATCTGCCAATATTTATCCTTTACAAACAGGAAGCTCGGACAAAGTGCTGGAGGGTCTGGAAAAGTGGGGACTGACGGAAGAAGACTTAAATATGGTCCCTGTTGAACTCGTTTGTCCAAGCGCTCCTGCTGCTGTCAAAACTGGAAAAGAAGCCTTTGAATATCTGAAAAAAGTATATTCCAATACGATAGCGTATGAATTTGAGCATGTAAATCAATTGGACGAAAAAGAGTGGCTAAGGAACAAAGTAGAATCAGGTGCGCTGATTCCGCAGGTGGAAGATGAAAGGAAGATTGGCTTATTTGAGCGCCTGGCAGAGGTCGAAAACTTCGAGAAATACCTGCACAGGACGTTTGTGGGGCAAAAGCGATTCTCAATTGAAGGTCTTGATGCAATGGTGCCACTTTTGGATGAGGTTATAGCCGGAGCTGTCAATAACGGAGTGGAGACGATAAATATCGGAATGGCTCACCGGGGAAGGCTTAATGTTCTTGCCCATGTTTTAGGTAAGCCGTATGAAATGATTTTCGCTGAATTCCAGCATGCTCCAAACAAGGAATTGGTGCCTTCTGAAGGCTCCATTGGAATCAATTTTGGCTGGACTGGTGATGTAAAGTATCACCTTGGAATAGACCGTAAAATTAAATCAGGTACTACCGCAAATGCAAGGTTGACACTGGCCAATAATCCAAGTCACCTTGAATTTGCCGGCGCGGTTGTTGAAGGCTTTACACGTGCTGCGCAGGATGATCGGGATCAGCCAGGATATGCAAAATACGATCCAGTTAAGGCGATGGCGATCCTGATTCATGGTGACGCCGCTTTTCCAGGACAGGGAATTGTTGCGGAAACCTTGAATTTAAGCCGCTTGCAGGGATTCAAGACTGGCGGTACTGTTCATGTCATAGCGAACAATACGATTGGTTTCACAACGGAATCAATGGATTCAAGATCAACAAGGTATGCGAGTGACCTTGCAAAGGGATATGAAATACCAATCATCCATGTGAACGCCGATGACCCTGAAGCCTGTTTGATGGCAGCAAGACTTGCCTTCGAATACAGGAAGACATTCGGCAAGGATTTCTTGATTGACCTGATTGGATACCGCCGTTTCGGCCATAACGAAATGGATGAACCAATGACGACCAATCCGGAAATGTATAAGCTTGTGCACAATCACCCAACAGTCAAAGAACTTTATGGGAAAAAGCTAGTATCCCAGGGTGTGTTCACAGAAGAAAAACGGGCAGAAATCGAAGATAATATAAACTCAATCCTGAAAGCGGCCAATGAAAAAGTTCCCAAAGCAGAGAAAGAGGTTAAAAGAGAGCCCGATATTCCTGAAGTGGTTGAAATGGGGATTCCGCGGATCAATACAGGGGTGCCTGCTGATATTTTAAAGAAAATAAATAGTGACCTCCTTAAATGGCCTGAAGGCTTCAATGTCTTTAACAAATTGGCGAAAATCCTTCAAAGAAGGCTGGACGCCTTCTCTGAAAACGGAAAAATCGATTGGGGCCTTGCCGAAACTCTGGCCTTTGCATCCATTTTACAGGAAGGGACACCAGTCAGATTGACAGGTCAGGATTCAGAGCGCGGAACGTTTGCCCAAAGAAATCTTGTGCTTCATGACAGTACTACTGGGGAACAATTTTCGCCGCTTCATACTCTGCCAGATGCCAAAGCTTCTTTCTCCATCCATAACAGCCCTTTATCTGAAGCGGCAGTTGTCGGATTTGAATATGGCTATAATGTCTTTGCTCCCGAAACACTGGTTCTCTGGGAAGCTCAGTATGGAGATTTTGCGAACGCCGCTCAGGTCCTGTTTGATCAGTTCGTGGCAGCAGGAAGGGCAAAGTGGGGCCAGAAATCAGGTCTTGTGATGCTTTTGCCCCATGGTTATGAAGGACAGGGACCAGAACATTCAAGCGGCAGGGTTGAGAGATTTCTAACTTTGGCTGCAGAAAATAACTGGACTGTCGCCAATCTTTCCTCTGCGGCCCAATACTTCCATATCCTCAGGAGGCAGGCAAAGATTTTAAGACAAGAATCGGTCCGCCCTCTCGTGTTGATGACACCTAAGAGTCTGCTAAGGAACCCGCTGGTAGCGGCAGACCCAACACAACTGACAGAAGGAAGCTTTGAACCAATTTTCGAACAGCCTGGTCTTGGGACAAATCCTGAAAAAGTGGAAAGGGTCGTGTTATGTTCTGGCAAAGTGAGCATCGACCTTGCAGAACAACTAAGTGGTGAGGACATTGACTGGCTGCATGTACTAAGAATTGAAGAAATCTATCCATTCCCGCTGGATGAGCTAAAAGAAATACTCGACCGTTATCCAAACCTGAAAGAGGTCGTGTGGGTCCAGGAAGAACCGAAAAATATGGGAGCCTGGACATTCGTTGAACCGCGGATCAATGAAGCGGCACCTAATGATATCAAAGTAGCCTATATCGGACGCAGAAGAAGATCAAGTCCGGCAGAAGGAGATCCGAATACTCATAAGTTGGAACAGGCGAGGATCATTCGGGATGCACTGACTAAGACAAATAGAGGAGGAAACGATGATGGCAGAAATTAAAGTTCCTGAATTGGCCGAATCAATTACCGAAGGAACGATTGCCCAGTGGCTGAAACAAAAGGGTGACCAAGTACAAAAAGGTGAATATATCGTTGAACTGGAAACAGATAAAGTCAATGTTGAAATCATTTCCGATTATGATGGCGTTTTGACAGAGCTGCTTGCGGAAGAAGGCGATACTGTCAAGGTTGGGGAAGCTATTGCGGTTGTTGGTGAACAAGCTGGTGGAGATAGCGGAGAACAGGTCAAAACTGCTGAACAGGGCAAGGAAAAAGAATCACCTGATGAACCCGTAGAAAATCAACAAGGAAACAATACATCAACCGATAACCCACCTGTCAGTGAAGAACACGGAGCAGATGAAGACAGTCAGGGCAGGGTCATCGCTTCACCTGCAGCACGAAAGCTGGCCAGGGAAAAGGGAATCAACCTGAACCAGGTATCTTCTCAGGATCCACTTGGAAGAGTCAGGAAGCAGGATGTTGAATCGTATACCCCTAATCAACAAAAACCTGAAGACAACAAGCCTGCAAATAGCAGGCCCGAAAAAGCGGCTTCTACAGCTGCTGCCAATGAAGACGATAGTCGCTTTGAGCGTATCAAGATGTCAAGAAGACGGCAGACCATCGCAAACAGGCTGGTAGAAGTACAACAGACAGCAGCCATGCTTACAACCTTTAATGAAGTCGATATGACAGCCGTCATGGAATTAAGAAAGAAGTGGAAGGACCGCTTCTTTGAAGAAAATGATGTGCGCCTTGGCTTCATGTCTTTCTTTACAAAAGCAGTTGTCGCAGCATTGAAAAAGACACCATATTTGAATGCAGAAATCCAGGGTGATGAGTTTGTCCTGAAGAAATTTTATGACATCGGCGTCGCCGTGGCTGCGGATGAAGGACTGGTTGTCCCAGTAATCAGGGATGCCGACAGAAAGAACTTCGCCGAGATCGAACGGGACATTAATGATCTCGCCGAAAAAGCGAGATCCAATAAGCTATCCTTGAAGGACCTTCAAGGCGGAAGCTTCACGATCACAAATGGAGGCGTGTTCGGATCATTGCTATCAACGCCAATCCTTAACGGCCCACAGGTAGGCATCCTGGGCATGCACACCATCCAGCTCCGTCCCGTAGCGATCGATAAGGAACGCATGGAAAACAGACCAATGATGTACATTGCCTTATCCTACGACCACAGAATCGTTGATGGAAAAGAAGCAGTTACCTTCTTGAAACACATAAAGCAGCTTATGGAAGACCCAGAATCACTGCTGCTGCAGGGATAAGTTTTGGTAAAGCACTGCCGGGTTGGCAGTGCTTTTCATCTTATTTGAGTATTCGGTGGTGGCTTATAAGCTGATTTTGGTGCGGAATGCAATAATGTTTGTCAAGAAACTGATGTTATTTTGACAGGTTTGGAGAAGGAAGCCCCAAAGTTGTCAAGAAACTGATGTTATTTTGACAGGTTTGGAGGAGGAAGCCTGAAAGCTGTCAAGAAACTGATGTTATTTTGACAGGTTTGGAGGAGGAAGCCCCAAAGCTGTCAAAAACCCGATGTTATTTTGACAGGTGTTCAAGGAGATAGTCACCAACTCAGTCATCATTCGAAATAAACATCTTTTGTCTTGCCAACTGCTTTATAATTCTTTTTCAAAACCCTCAAGAACGTCCTCTTACTAACCTTCCCATTACACCAATCATAAACATTTTGTGTGGTGATTTTCATTTCAGGAAAAAGCACCTTGATTTCCTCTATATGCCGCAGGATCGCCTTTTCGATTCTTTCATGTGTTCCGCACTTTCCGCAAACGAGGTCGTAATGATCTACCTCTGTATTTAATGACCCACATTGCCGGCAATGCATTCTTTTTTCCAGCTGTTCATATTTGTAATTGGGCAGAGTGGAGAATGGATTTTTAATTTGATGCAATGAAAGTAAGGTTTGAGCGAGTTTCTGGTGGCTCTCGTCCAATTTGGAAGGAATGCTGTTTAGCTCTTTAAGAAATCGGTGTACTTGTGTCGGTAGAATGATGGGTTGGTCCATCGGGGCCTTGTAAAGGGTGAATTCCGGGTTGACGAAGACGACGGTGGCACGGACTAGGTGGTTCATTTTAAGGTTTTGGAGCAGCTGACGGAAAAGGGTTTCGCTTCTTTTCAATTGGATGACAGGATTCTTTTGCTCACGTTTACTATTAAGGGTATACAATTTGTCCCCATCGTAATAATAATCTCCTTCGTGATACTTGATGTCGATTAGATAAACGCCATCTTTACCGATGATCACTTTATCCAGCTGGAAATATGAATTATTCACCTGGAGAAGCAAATCATCAATGATATATCTCTCTTCCGTCAGGTTTTCAGTCATTTTGTCGAAGATTATTTCTCCTATATAACCTTTTTCCAAAGTCCACAGCCTGTACTTTTCTTGTGATTGCAAAACCATTCGTTTGTCTAAATACCGTAAACCGATTAATTCAAATGGCTCGGTGCGTGCTTTAAGTAGCATGGTCCACTTCCTTTCTATAAGTCAATTTTAAGCTAATTACTGGCAGAGATTTGTGAATTTTTTGTTAACATTCTTCCCGCAATAAAAAACCGCTCCACTGCCAATAAGGCAGCAAAGCGGCGGTGTCACTAAGGTTCTTTTAGTTCTTATGTTTTCAATTCCAAATCACTTGCGGCAATGTCACTAGGGTTCTTTCCGTTATTACAGTCTTCAATTAAAAATCACTAGCGCGAATGTCACTAAGTTCTTTCCATAATTACAGTTTTTCATTTCCAGATCACAAACGGCAATGGTCATTAAGCTTTTCAATCGTTTAATTTTCCACCATAAAGCAAAGCGGCAATATCACAATGATACTTATTCATCTTTCTTCAATGACTCTGTCTTGCCTGTTTCCCAAATCTGTTTACCGGTTCTTAAATGGCTTTAGTCCTCTTTTGGAAATTTCCGTTTTTAAAATCTTTGCCCATTCTTTATCACTGTCCGACTTTAATGCATCACGATACGAGACCACCAATTGTTCATTGCTCATAATTTTCATTTGCATTCCTCCTCGGTAAGAATGGATTGAATTTTCAAACTATATTGTATAGTTTCATTCATTGTAAAGGTTTATTAAGAATTTGAAAACCCATTATGAAGATTTTTTTTTAGTAATTTTTTCAATTGCTTGTCTCCGAAAACACCATACGCACATTAGTAAACAAAAAAAGCTTGCAATTTTATTTTCAACGATTTAATATATACCCATAAGGGTATTGGATGGGGATCTAATATCATGACATATCTTTTTACACAGGGAGGAATTTTTAAATGGGTATGCAAGCGATCACTGCTGAAAAACTAAATGAATGGGTAGTTAGCAAGAAGGATTTCTTCATTTTTGATGTAAGAAATGTTAAAGATTTTGAAGACTGGAAGGTTGAGGGTGAGAATATTGATTACCTCAATATCCCTTACTTTGAATTGATTGACGGCGTGGAAGAGGTTGTTGACAAGCTTCCTAAAGATAAGGATATCGTTGTTATTTGCGCCAAGGAAGGTTCTTCAGTCATGGTTGCTGAAATGCTGTCTGATGCAGGTTTTGATGTATCATACCTTTCAGGCGGCATGAAGTCATGGAGCGAATATCTATATCCAGTTGAAGTGTATAAGGATGACAAAATCAAAGTTCTGCAGTTCATCCGTGTGGGCAAAGGCTGTCTATCATACATGGTCCTTTCTGAAAACGAAGCACTGGTTGTTGATCCATCAAGGTTCACAAACCGTTACACTGACGTTGCTGAAGAAGAAAATGTGAAAATCACTCACATCGTTGATTCGCATCTCCATGCTGACCATCTATCCGGCGGCAAGGAACTCGCTGACGTAACTGGAGCAAAATATTATCTAATGAAGAGTGAAGGCGCAGTATTTGACTTTGAAGCGCTGGAACAGCATGATAAAATTGAATTCGAGAACATCACTCTCGAAGTGTTGGCTGTCAAGACGCCTGGGCATACCCCTGGTAGTGTTTCGTTCTTCGTGAATAATAAACTTCTATTCTCAGGAGATACCATCTTCGTAAATGGTCTTGGCCGTCCAGACCTTGGCGGAAAAGCTGCAGAGTGGGCAAAAGACCTGTATGATACTGTGTATAGCAAAGTTTCGCAAATTGCGGATGACGTGATTGTATTGCCAGGACACTACGCTGCCTTTGATGACGAAGTTAATGCGGAAGGTTTCATTGGAAGCCAGCTAGGTTTAATCCGCAAACAAAATGAAATCATGGCAGGCAAGACGATTGAAGAGTTTGTGGATCATGTCGCACAATCTGCATCAAGCGAGACACCGCCAAACTTTGAAGACATCGTTGCAATCAACCGCGGTGTGAAAGAAGTGACAGCAGAAGAAGCAATGGAACTGGAGATCGGTCCAAACCGCTGCGCTGTCCACCACACGCATTAAAAATTAAAGAGGAGAGCACTGCTTTCCTCTTTTTATTGGTTTATGCCATAACGCTTGTGAGGTGAGAATTGTTGGAAGAAGAAAAGAATAAAACGAATCATTGTGCAGGCGGTTCCTGAGGAATTGGACCAAAGCGTACAGGTGATGAAGGACGGGGAAAGTTTTCCGGTTTTCCTCCTATATGACCAGCCACGTACGTATGGCTCCTGGCAGGAGTCATTTATTTGATTTCAAAACTATTTTAAGCCTCCCGATCAGTTAAGGGAGGATACATAATGTTGTAATTGATTTCGGGAGGAATAATTATGTTTGATGTTTTAGTGGTAGGCGGAGGGATTTCAGGTGGTTCTGCAGCCATTTACACTGCCCAGGGAGGCTTGAAAACTGCGGTCATTGATTCTGGAAAATCCCAAATTAAGCAGGTTTCAAAAGTGTTCAATTATCCGGGAATCAAAGAGGTCAGCGGACCAGAGCTGCTAGAAAACATCAAGGACCAGGCAGTTGCGGCGGGGTCTGAATGGTTTGACGGGACAGTACAAGTTGTTGAAAAGAAAGAAAGTGTCTATGAAGTATCAATGGCCGACGGCAGAAAGCTGGAAACGAAGTATCTTGTGATCGCTACCAATCTTCAAACATCCATACTTGAGAGCCTTGGCTTTGAAATGGCTGTAAATGAGAAAGTGCCCAGCGGAAAAATAAAAAAGGTACTTGGCATCGATACGGATGGGAAAACCCATCTTCCAAATCTCTTTATCACGAGCTTGCTCGCGGGCTTGCCAAGTCAGTCGGTCATTGCATCCGGACACGGTGCCTCTGTAGGCATTTCTATTGTGTCTGCAGAGACAGGCAAATCATATATGTGGCATGACAAATGATAAAGCAGGGAAATCTCCCTGTTTTTTTATTTTTTTTAGGAAAAAAGGAAGGAATATTTTTTAAAAAAATTGAATATTCAAACCTAGATGATATAGTAAGTAGCAAACGCTTACAATTTTGCTTAAGGAGGTTAAAGGATGGGGAATTTGCTGCCTTATACTGTAGGGGAGTTACTGGAGGTACAAGCCAAAAAGTATCCGGAACATGAAGCTGTTGTTTATGCAGACAGGAATCTCCGGATGAATTACAAGGAATTTAATGAGCTATGCAGGAAAGCCGCAAGAGGACTGATGAAGCTGGGAGTGAAAAAAGGGGAGCATATCGCTGCCTGGTCTTCCAATACACCAGAATGGGTGGTATCACAGTTTGCTTCAGGGAAAATGGGAGCGGTCCTGGTTACCGTCAATACGAACTACCGGACGGCTGAATTGGAATATTTACTAAAGCAGTCTGATTCGACAACCATCATTCTAATGGAGCAGTTTAAGGATGCTTCTTACATTGATATGGTTTATGAAATTGTTCCTGAACTGAAAACAAGTGAACCGGGAAAGCTTGAAAGCACAAAGCTGCCATTTTTAAAAAATGTCATTGTCATGGGTGAAAAGCGTTTCCCTGGGACATTCAGCTGGCAGGATATTCTGGACATGGCCGATGGTGTTTCTGAGGACGAACTGGACCAGCAGATGGCTGGGTTAAAGCAGAGTGAAGTGATCAACATGCAATACACTTCGGGAACAACAGGTTTCCCCAAGGGTGTGATGCTTACCCACAGCAATATTGTGAACAATGCATATAATGTGGCTTCTGCTATGAAGCTGACTGACGAGGACAGGCTGTGTATCCCGGTTCCGTTTTTTCATTGTTTTGGCTGCGTGATGGGTACACTTGCCTGCGCGACGGTCGGGGCAACAATGGTTCCTGTCCAGGAATTCAGTCCAAAGGCCGTCCTGGAAACGGTCGAAAAAGAAAAGTGTACCGCGCTTCACGGAGTCCCTACGATGTTCATTGCCGAGTTGAATGATCCCGAATTTGAAAAATACGACTTGTCATCATTGAGGACCGGCATCATGGCAGGTTCGAATTGCCCGATTGAGGTAATGAAAGCTGTTAATGAGAAAATGGGAGCTTCTGAAATAACGATTGCCTATGGACAGACAGAATCTTCACCGGTCATCACCCAAACAAGAACGAATGATCCGCTCGAATTAAGGGTAGAAACAGTCGGAAAAGCACTTCCGGAGGTTGAAGTCAAAATTGTCAAACCTGGCACGATGGAGGAGGTTCCACGCGGAGTCCAGGGTGAATTATGCACACGAGGCTATCATGTCATGGATGGATATTATAAAAATCCTGATGCAACCAGGGAGGCAATCGATGAAGCAGGATGGCTTCACACGGGAGATCTTGCAGTAATGGATGAAAACGGATATTGCCGTGTGACCGGACGATTAAAGGATATGATCATCAGGGGCGGGGAAAACATCTACCCGCGCGAAATCGAAGAATTTCTATACAGCCATCCTAAGGTGCTTGATGTCCAGGTAGTCGGAATACCGGATAGTGTTTATGGCGAGGAAGTGATGGCATGGATCATCATGAAAGAAGGGGAGAAGGCCACAGCAGATGAAATCAAAGAATACTGCAAAGGCAAAATCTCAAAACACAAAATCCCAAGGTATATTGAATTCACTGAAAGCTACCCTATGACAGCCTCGGGTAAAATCCAGAAATTCAAGCTAAGGGAACAAGCTATGGAAGCCGTGGAACAGTTCAAAAGAGTATAAATAGGAAAGGATGGAATCAAAAGATTCCGTCCTTTTTCAATTGGTTATTATTTTTGCTAATCCTAAGGAAAAATCACTAGAAATATTAGCTGGAGCATATTCAAGAACAGTTCGATAAGCAACAAACCTTGGTGAAAACAAACTTAATAAAAAGATGTACAATTCTCCATCCAAAGTTTAAAATCATAAAGCAGGAAATTTTTGGAGGTAACCGATGCTGATAACTGAGAGAGTAAAGAGTGTTAAAAACCTGACTTATACTATCAGATCTGCTGTTGAGGCAGATGGGGAGGCATTATCTGATTTAAGGCTGCAAATTGATGGGGAAACCGAAAACCTGGACCGTGAACCAGGAGAAGCCTTTATTGATTCAAAGGGTTTTCAATCATTAATTAAGGCTGATTCAGAGAGTGAGAGAAATCTATTTTTAGTGGCAGAAACGGATGGAAGGCTTGTCGGTTTTTCGAGGTGTGAAGGGACGGATTTGAAGAGATTCAAACATAAGGTTGAGTTTGGTGTAGGAGTCTTAAAGGAATTCTGGGGCTTTGGAATTGGAAAAAACCTTTTGCAGGAATCGATATCATGGGCTGATGAAAATGGAATCAAAAAAATGACATTGAATGTAATGGAAACAAATGAAGGTGCAAGGAAGCTCTATGAAAAACTTGGCTTCGAAGTCGAGGGTATCTTGAAGAATGATAAGCAGCTCGCCGATGGAAAATATTATAATATGCTCGTAATGGGGCGTATGCACTTTTAATTATAAAAATTAGCAAATTATAAATACGAAATTACGAAATTTACAACATCTTTTTGAACATTTTGTTACAACTCCAATGGTGATATATTAATTAATACCATTACTCCCTATAATATAGTGTATACACTCGTACCTGTAACTGCAGGCATGAGAAAATGGGGGTCTGGTCGCATGAAATGGCTATTGGTTTTATTACTGACGACCATTAGTGTTTTATTTTTATTTAAAGGGCTCGAACTTTGGTCGGTCATTAACCATGTGGATGGAAATGGGATAAGGGTAAGCTTTTTGGGATTGGATATTAATGATCATGTATTGAATGAAAGTATATCAGGCTATGCGCTTGGGTTTACCATAGCATCGCTCATTCCTTTCCTGGTTGCGGCAAATATTGCGCTTAAAGCGAAAATCAAAAAGAACATAGATCCAAAAAATGTTTAAAGTAGCCTGGCTCAATAGAAGCTGGGCTTATTTTTTTCTATAGGTAGGAATACGTTACTTTCTGAAAAGCAAAGGGAATGATAAGAACAGTATATAGAATGGAGGAGACATAATGTGTGGACGGTTTTCTTTATTTGAAGACATCAACTCTCTGAAGGAACAATTTCAATTCGAATTCCCAGAGGACATAGATGCCCGATATAACATTGCTCCCGGTCAGGACATTCTGACCGTAGTTGATCAAGGGGAAGGCAGGATTGGAGGGACAATGAGATGGGGGCTGATCCCTTTCTGGGCAGATGATGAAAAAATCGGTTACAGGATGATCAATGCACGCGCTGAGACAGTCGATGAAAAAGCGAGCTTTAAGCAGGCGCTGAAACAAAGACGGTGTCTGATACTGGCTGATGGATTTTACGAATGGAAAAAAGAAGGAAAACAAAAACAGCCATATCGTTTTAGCTTGAAGAACAGGAAGCCCTTTGCTTTTGCGGGACTGTGGGAAAGCTGGAATAAAGGAGATAGGAGCATTACTTCCTGCACAATCATTACGACAAACCCGAATGAAGTCACTGAAAAGGTACATGACAGAATGCCCGTCATCCTTCCGGAAAACAAGATCGGGATGTGGCTTGACACTTCGATTGAAAACACAGATGAACTCAAAAAACTTTTGGTTCCTTATGAGGCAGGGCAGATGGACTCTTATACGGTATCCACTGAAATCAACTCTGCAAAAAATGAAGGGAAAGCACTCATTGCCCCACTAAACAGTCTATAATGCAGATGCTGGTTCGTTCATACTAAGTGAAATTTAAAGTGTCTGTTATCATATAAGTTGTTTTTTCATACCTGTGTGTCTCGATTGGAAAATCGGAAGCACATAAGTAGGAAAGCTAGCTATTTTAAAAAAGCCTGTACAAAAAACAAGCACCAATCTTAAGAAAAATTTACCTTTTTCGCAGGATGTTTAATACAAGTCTTGATGGTGGTATAGATAGGCACAGCCAAACACCAAGATGAAAACATCCTGGAAAGAGGGGTTCACATGAAGGGATTTACCAAAACAGATTTTTATGAGCTGATTTATAAGAATGAACGGCTATCTTTCTTACAATATATTCGAAAAGATATCATTTGTGATGTTTGTTATATAACGTTGAAAAATGTGATTACAGGTGAAACCATGACATTCGATAAATCGGAAATTCGCGGGTTGCGGATCGCTGGTGACGAGGCGAATGCGAGCTGAGTATTGCCTTTTCGATCATCTTATCCTTATACTATATAGTATGAAATTCAATTAAGGGAAGTGGCATAGGATGATCCATACAAACTGGCATGAACGTGAAACAATCAAGAAACTCAAATGCGTTCATACGAATGCAAAAAAATACATCGTCAATCAAAAGCTGACAACAGGAAAAGTATATGACGTGAAAAATGAAACGGAAGAGTTTTATTTCATTGTCGACAATTCCGGTAAAGTTGGCGGATATTATAAAGAGTATTTTGATGAAGTGAAGTAAGACAATGACTGCCCAGTATGCTGGGCAGTTTTTGTTTGTAAAATAGTTATGCGAAGTACTTGGATCATGATAACAAGATGTATGAGGGAAATTAAAAAAAGCACTCCTTGAATATGTTTTTCAATGATATGATTATGAAATACAGACTATTAGGGAGTGGGGAATATGGACGATAGGCTTACACTGGAGGGAGAAACAGTAAGATTGATTCTTATGAAACCCGACCAGCTGGATGACTTATGGGAAGCGGCCAAGAATCAGTCAATCTGGGAATTTACATCATCAAAGATCCAAAGCAAGGAAGATATGAAAATAGTAATTGAAGGTGCGATGAGGGAAAAGGACAAAGGGATACAAATTCCTTTCACAGTCGTAGAGAAAAAAACGGAAAAAATCATTGGCAGCTCAAGATATCTGGATATTTCCAAAGTAAATAAATCATTGGAAATAGGCTGGACCTGGTACAATCCAAATTACTGGAGAACAAGAGTGAATACAGAAACAAAATTCCTCATGCTTCAGTATGCGTTTGAAAATTTGGATGTAAACAGGGTACAGTTTTGTACCGATTCAAGGAATGTCCGCTCCCAAACTGCGATTGCCCGTCTAGGTGCCAGTAAAGAGGGTGTGCTCAGGAAACATCGAATCATCGCCGATGGCTATGTAAGAGATACCGTTGTCTTCAGTATCATCAATGATGAGTGGTTAAAGGTGAAAGCTTTGCTGGAGGAGAAAATGAAATAAAGCTTAATCATAAGAAGTCTGCATCCAAAACAAAAAAGCACCGAATGGTGCTTTTTTGTCTTAAAAGTTGTTAAGCCAATTCCCTTTTCTTCCTAAAGAGCTCTGTCAGCTTCTGGTCGAGTTCTTCATAACCAGGCTCATCCCTCGTCATGTAGGAGAGCCTGCCGATAATGGCATTGATTTCATTCTGCAGGACCATCAGTTGTTCTTCTTTTTCCTTATCGTTAACCTTTTTTACGGTGGACTCATTGTATTCCTTCATGCCAAATTCTTTCCTGGTTATTTTTCTGTTTTCAATCACCAATAGTTTGTCGCTGATCTTCTCAAGAAAATAAATATCATGCGAAACAACCAGAAGCGAGCCTTGAAAATCTAATAAAGTTTTTTCGAGGCTCTCTCTGCTTGCGAGGTCGAGATGATTAGTTGGTTCGTCCAGGATCAGCAAATCGAGTTCCTCAAGGAGCATCATGACAAGCTTCACTCTGGTTCTCTCTCCAAGACTTAATTGACCGATTGGGACAGTAAGCTTTTCTTCAGGGAGTCCGATATTGGCAAAAATCGTTCTTGCTCTGCCGACAGCTGCTCGGTCTGTAAGTCCTGTGTATTCCATTGCCGTTTTTACAGCAGGAAGGTCAGTAACGTCCTGGCTTAGGTAGCCAATCTTCAGGGATTCACTGAGCCAAACATCCCCTGATGAGGCTTTTTCTTGACCAAGCAATATTTTCATCATGGTTGTTTTACCGCTCCCATTTTGGCCAATCAGTCCTATTTTTTCACCATGATTCATATAAAAATAGCTTTGATCAAATAAACAGCGATGGCCAAAGTACTTTGAAAGAGCAGCGGCTTCGATAATCCGTTTCCCGCGTTTTCGCCTTTCCTGGAATTCGAACTGTACTTTTGATTCCTCTTTAGGCTGCTTTATTTCATTCTTTTCAAGCTCCTGGTTCAGACGCTTCATTTTGGATTTGATTTGATTATCCATCTTCTTCGCTTTCATCCGATGGTATTCCTTATAACCAATCTGCCTTCTTTCCGAAGCTGAGCCTTGTTTCGTCGAATCCCGATGCGCTTTATCTGACCAGCCCTTGAGATTGGCAATTTGCTGTTGGATCTGCTGTTTTTGTTTTTGCTGAAGTTCGTATTGATGCAGCTGAACCTGAAACAATCTTTCCTTTTCCTGACGGTAGGCTGAATAATTGCCAGTGAATGATTTGGTGATGCCATCTTCTATTTCAACGACTTCTGTAATGGTCCTGTCCAGGAAATATCGATCGTGAGAAATAATTACAATGGCTCCTTTAAAAGCGCTTAATTCCTCAATCAGCCATTCAACACCCTGAAGGTCAAGGTGATTGGTCGGCTCATCCAGTATGAGCAGTTCTGGCCTGCTGGCCCAGACACCGGCAAGCGAAAGTTTCAGTTTTTCACCGCCGCTTAAATTTGTCCATTCTTCGTTGAATAAATCAACTTCCTTTGTGAGTCCTAACTGGCTTGAATGATGGAAGAGGCCATTTTCTGCAAGGGAATAGGCATCTTCCGTTTCATGTAACGCTTGATCTGTAGATTGTTTTAAATAACCGATTTTTAAAGCGCCGTTAAACATTTCGATTGTACCTTTATCAGCGTGGATTTCCCCGTTGATAATATTGGCCAGCGTTGTTTTGCCGGCGCCATTACTGCCTACCAGGCCGATTCGGCTGTCTTGTTTTATATCAAACTCTGCATTTTGGATTATTTGTTTTTCGTTGAAGCTTTTCTGAATTCCTCTTATTTTCATGATTGCCATAGGAATATTCCACCTTTCGTTATATGACTATTGATTGAAGGTGAGTATTTTATCCATTAAAAAAACCTCCCAGGTGTCCTGGAAGGCTCTGCTTGGCATTCAGACCAGATTTAAACGCCAAAAATAGGCATGGCGACCCCTGGGGCTGCATGCATTGATTGGACGTATAAATAGATGGGGAATGGCAAATGGGCAGACTAATCCTATTTCCAGGCACGCGTTTTTTCGTATTTGAAAAATCGGGCAGAAAATAAGATTAGTATTTCATCGGCTCTTTACCATTCCCTTCGGATTTCATTAAGTAAAAGTATAACTCCACAAATCCATAGGTGTCAACCATAATATTCCACTTATCAACAAATTTACAAGCTCTTAAAAAAAAGCCCGGGAAAGTGAATCCCAGGCGTTACTATTTTAAAGCTGATGTTCAACTTTTATGGTATTTTCTTTCTTTCCATAGATCTTTCTCCCAAGGAGTGTTTGCAGGATTAGAAAGGTTCCGCCTATCGTCCAGTAAAGGGGAAGTGCGGAAGGCGCATTTAATGAGAACATGACAATCATAACCGGAGACATGAGCCCCATTAATTTCATTTGCTTTTTCTGATCCTCGGTAACATTTGACATCGATACCTTAAACTGCAGGTAATAGATGATTCCGGCTGCTGCTGTGATCCATATATCAGAATGACCGAGATTGAACCAGAGGAAAGAGTGGCTGGCTATTTCGGAAGATCCACGGATAGCATAGTATAATCCCATCAGAATCGGCATTTGGATGAGCATTGGCAGACAGCCGATAGATAGTGGATTCACACCGTGTTTTTGATATAGGCCCATCATTTCCTGCTGTAGCTTCCGCTGTTCGGCAGGATCCTTTGTTTGTTTAAGCTTCTTTTGTATTTCGTCCATTTCTGGTTTCAGTACTTCCATCTTGTCTTTCATATTCTGCTGGTTCTTATACTGTTTAAGCATAAGCGGCATTAAGGTCAGTCTTATGAGCATGGTAATCAAGATGATTGCAATCCCATAGCTTCCCCCTGTAACGCTTGCAAAGAAATGGATCAGCCAGGTGAAGGGATTGATGAATGTTGTCTGGAAAAAGGACCCATCGCTAGTCATAGCCTGGCATCCGGTTAATAGTGTCGGTATAAGAAGTACCATCATCATGGTGAATCGATTTTTCATTTTTCTCCTCCTAATTTTCAGGTTGTTCACATGAGGAGAAAAATACTGTCTTCATCACCTGGGTCTATTTTTATTTTTATCCGCTTAAGGAGCAGGAGCTGAAACCTTGTTCCGAGTTCAGCTTTAATTTTAAACGCTTTTTCAGAAACGGATGGCTTAAGTCTGATTTGTAAAAAATAAGATTCGATATAAGAGGTATCATTCATTGCCCATAGGACGGACATTGACATGCTAATGAGCAAAGTTAAATAAACACTATACATTGCTGTTGCTTCAATCGACTGAGCGTAAATCTCCATAAGCATGCCATCACCTCTTTTCTTTCATTAATCAAGTATATTTTAAAATCCCGCTTTTAACAATCTGTATATATACGAATTTAAATGGAAAAAGTTCCAATTCCCATATACTGGAGGTTTCAAGAGTGGAAGGAGTGGCTAATTATATAGAACAAACTTGCCAATTCGAAAGGGGCAGCAACTATGAAAAAAGTATATGGATTAATGGTCAATGCAGGTGACGCTGATGAAATGCTCTGGGACCATGGCGTATGGGAAACAGAAGAAGCAGCGAATGAATATATTGAAAATGAAATGTCAACAATCAGTGGTGTCTGGGTAGGTGAACTGAAAGTCAATGACGGAATCCCGGAAGCAGCTGAACATTCAGAAGAGGAAATGGTAGAGTGTGACTTATGTGGAATCGAGTATAATCCAGAAGATGTGAATACCGAAGACTACGAAGAAGCGGTGTGTCTGTACTGTGAGCCAGGGTATAAGGAAAATATGAATATAGCGTAATATTCAAAGCCATGGTATGAATCCATGGCTTTCTCTTTTTTAAAATGATGTAAAAAAGTTTTTATAAGGAGAAGAAAAGGGGGAAATTAGAAGTAGTATAAGGATTGGAGTGAGTTTATTGCAGGAAGTGAATCTGCATGAAATATTTCAGACTGGATTCTTTTTAATCTTGATTGCAGCGGGGATTACTGCGATAGCCAAGAAGGTTAAACAGCCCTATCCTATTGCCCTTGTCATCGTTGGTGCTTTAATTGGCTTATTGAATATACCTTTACTAGAGCCATTGAAGATGTTCATTACAGAAGGGGAAATCTTTTATTTTGTCATCATAACTTTATTTCTTCCTGCGCTGCTTGGGGAAGCGGCATTAAAACTGCCATTTTCCCATTTGAAGGAAAATAAAGAGCCGATTCTTGCATTGGCCTTTGGCGGTACATTGCTGTCTTTTCTGCTAATAGGATTCACAGCTCACTATTTTATGGGGCTTTCGCTGCCTGCTGCATTTGTTTTCGGAGCCCTGATGAGTGCGACGGACCCCGTAAGTGTCCTTTCTATTTTTAAAAGTGTGGGTGTGAAAAAGCGGCTGGCAGTCGTCATCGAAGGAGAAAGCTTGTTCAATGATGGGCTGGCAGTAGTCCTTTTCAAAATTTCTGCCTTTTCGTTGATTACATACATGGACGCCGGCTGGTCCGGTCTTGGCTTGGGACTATGGGATTTTATCCGGGTTGTTTGCCTCGGGCTGATCATAGGAGGGGCACTGGGCTATGGATTTTCCCTTTTGACGAAGTATTTTGATGATTATCCATTGGAAATCATCTTCAGTATCCTCTTATTTTATGGCTCTTTTTTGATCGCAGAAAGCGTGCATGCTTCTGGTGTCATAGCGGTTGTAGTTGCAGCATTGATCTTTGGCAATTTCGGTTCCAGGATAGGGATGAGCCCGACTACAAAATTGAACATCAATAATTTTTGGGATGTTGCTGCCCTTTTGGCGAATTCGATTGTGTTCTTGATGATCGGACTGGAGATAACGCGAATCGACATGCAGGATAAGTGGGGGATGATCCTCCTTGCCATTGTCCTTGTTCTGATTGCCCGCAGTGCAGCTGTGTATGTTAGCATGTCTGTCATAAAGAATTTCAGCGTGAATTGGAAACATATTTTAAATTGGGGAGGGCTGAAGGGTTCGTTATCCATCGCCCTTGTTTTGAGTCTGCAGAGGGACTTCCAGGGGAGAGAGGAACTATTGATTCTGGCCTTCAGTGTTGTGCTCTTTTCTCTTGTCGTTCAAGGCTTGACCATTAAGCCTCTCATTTCTTTCCTCGGTGTCAACAAAAAAGAAGAAGTATATCTTGAATACGAGCAGCTGCTTTCAAAAATTTACAGATATGAAACAGCCATGAAAGAAATGAGGGAAGCAAAAGGAAGGTACTATCTGACAAAGACGATTACGGATGAATATGTCCAGAAATATCAACAAAAACTGGAAATAGCAATTGCTGAAATGGATGAATTGTATCGAAGGAAGCCTGAACTGAAGGATAAGCAAACCGAAACATTGCGGAAAGTTGTTTTCTATGCAGAACATGAGGCTGTTGATAAACTGTCCAAGGAAGAAATCATCTCTTCAGAAACAGCGGAAAAAGAACGAAAAGAACTGACAGAGGCTTTAGACGATTTGTCACATGATAAAGAAGGCTGACTTGCATGTCAGCCTTTTCGCTGTGTATTCTACATCCAATAAGTCAAAGTATCCATGATCCCGACCAGGATCAAAATATACCCTGCTGCAGTCTGTACTAAAGCTCCAAATTTGCGGCTTTTTTTCATCAAGGAACCATCAAGGCCCATTAAAGAGATGATTGCAGCAAATATAATCAGCGGGATGGAAGTGCCTGCTCCAAAAACGGCCGGAAGTACTGCGCCATATGATGAACTGAGCACAATGGGCATGAGAGTGAAAAAGAACAGGGAAAACATGGTTGGACAGAATGCGATGGAAAAGCTCGCACCCATTAAAAACGAGCCTATCTTGCCGCTGCCTCTCCATTCAGGCAGGATAGAAGTTAAGCGACTGATCCAATTGAAGGCAAAGAAGCCTATAAGGGAGAGGCCAATCAGGATGAACAGTGGGCCCATTAATTTTCGGAACCAGGAAAAGAATTCTGGCAGCATTTGCTGAAAGCTGTGTCCAACCAGCCAGACAGCGAGCCCAAGCAGGGAAAAGACCGTAATTTTGCCGAGGATGAAAAAGGACATTTCCGCCCAATGGCTCTTCGCCTGCAAACTGCGATTTCCATAGTACGTGATGGCTCCTATATTGGCTGACAGCTGACATGGAGCAAGGGCACCAACAAGCCCCAGCAGGAAGCTTGCCAGTAAAGGGATTTGTTCCGTCTGATTCACCAGAGTAAAAAAAGGACTGCTTAAAAAGTTGCTGATCTCCGAAAGCAATTGATACATCAATAAATCCTCCAAAAAAGGTATTAACCTGATGATACTAGAAAAATATCAAGAAGCTATGCAGAAAAAACAGCAGGAAAGAATTCCTGCTGTCATTTAAATGTTGTCTTGGCTGTTAGAAGGTTGTAAGCCCTCTCGACCTCATCATCTGCTGGAGGTTCCACATCTTTTAGCGGATATTCAAGCCCCAATGTCTCCCATTTATACACTCCTAGTTTGTGGTAAGGCAGTACTTCTAATTTGTATACGTTTTCCAAAGTGCCAATGAACGCCCCCAATTCTGTGAGATCCTCAATATCATTGGTCACCCCGGGTACCAGAACGTGCCGAATCCACACAGGGACACTATTCTGTGATAAGTAGCGGGCGAAATCAAGAATATGTTCATTAGCCATGCCTGTCAGCTTGATATGTTTCTTTCTGTTAATATGTTTTAAGTCCAGGAGAATTAAATCTGTATATCTCAAAAGTTCGGCAAGCTGTTCCTGGAAAAGGGGAGCGCTTGAGTAACATCCACCTGAGGAATCAATTGTAGTATGGACTCCCAGTTTTTTGCACTCCTTGAAAAGCTCGGTGATAAAAGGGATTTGCAACAGGGGCTCGCCACCGCTTACTGTAATTCCCCCACCAGAGGCTTCGATAAAAGGCAGATAAGACTTCAAATCATCAATAATTTCGGAAACAGACATTTGTTTGCCTGTGCCAATCTCCCAGGTATCTGCGTTATGGCAAAACTGGCAGCGCAGCAGGCACCCCTGCGTGAAGATGACATAGCGGATTCCGGGTCCGTCTACAGTTCCAAAGGTTTCGATAGAATGAATGTTTCCGTTCATGATGATTTCTCCTTTCAATAAAACAGGAGCCGCCGTCATCGGGGAGGGTGACTCCTGTTCAGTTCACAAGTGATGTTTACATTGTTTCGTGGAAAGTACGGTTAATGACATCCATCTGCTGCTCACGTGTCAGCTTGATGAAGTTCACGGCGTATCCAGAAACACGGATTGTCAACTGAGGGTACTCTTCAGGATGTTCCATTGCATTTAGTAGAGTTTCCCTGTTGAATACGTTGACGTTCAGATGATGTCCATCCTTGATTGCATATCCGTCAAGGATGGATACAAGGTTGTTTGTTCTGCTGTCTTCATCTTTTCCAAGCGCTTTAGGCACAATGGAGAAAGTGTTAGAGATGCCATCCATCGCATAGCTGTAAGGCAGTTTTGCTACTGATGACAGGGAAGCGAGTGTTCCTTTTGTATCACGGCCGTGCATTGGGTTTGCACCTGGTGCGAACGGTTCACCTGCTCGGCGTCCATCTGGTGTATTGCCAGTCTTCTTGCCATATACAACGTTTGAAGTAATGGTCAGGATCGACATAGTATGGACAGAGTTGCGATATGTCGGATGCTTGCGCAGTTTTGTCATGAAGTTTTTCACGAGTTCAACCGCAATGCTGTCAACACGGTCATCATTATTTCCATACTTAGGGAAGTCGCCTTCAGTTTCAAAATCAACGGCAATGCCGTTTTCGTCACGGATAACTTTTACCTTTGCATGCCTGATTGCGCTCAATGAATCGGCTACGACACTTAATCCTGCAATCCCGGTTGCCATGGTACGAAGGACTTCTGTATCATGCAGAGCCATTTCAATCCGTTCGTAGCTGTATTTATCATGCATGTAGTGAATGACATTGAGAGTGTTGATGTAAAGGCCGGCAAGCCATTCCATCACATTATCGAATTTGGCCATAACTTCTTTGTAGTCAAGCACATCGGAAGTGATCGGGCTGAAGGCTGGTGCAACCTGTACTTTAAGTTTTTCATCGACACCGCCATTGATTGCGTAAAGCAAAGCTTTTGCCAGGTTGGCACGGGCGCCGAAGAATTGCATCTGCTTTCCGATTTCCATCGCGGATACGCAACAGGCGATCCCGTAGTCATCACCATATTCACAGCGCATCAAATCGTCGTTTTCATACTGGATTGAACTGGTTTTAATGGACATTTCAGCACAGTATTTCTTGAAGTTTTCTGGCAGGGCAGGGGACCATAACACGGTAAGGTTAGGCTCCGGTGCAGGACCAAGGTTATCAAGAGTGTGAAGGAACCGGAAAGAGTTCTTCGTTACAAGTGATTGTCCGTTATGTGCCATTCCGCCGATTGATTCAGTCACCCAGGTAGGGTCCCCGCTGAATAACTCGTTGTAATCAGGCGTGCGTGCGAATTTCACGAGACGAAGCTTCATGACAAAATGGTCGACAAGCTCCTGTGCCTCTTGTTCAGTCAGGGTGCCATTTTGAAGATCGCGTTCAATATAGATATCCAGGAAGGTCGCGACGCGTCCGAGACTCATTGCTGCACCATTCTGTTCTTTGATTGCTGCAAGATATGCAAAGTAGACCCATTGGAAAGCTTCCGCTGCATTGGTTGCTGGTTTTGAAATATCATAGCCATAGCTCTGTGCAAGCTGCTTCAATTCATTCAATGAACGGTATTGCTCCGAGATTTCTTCTCTCAGTCGCATAGTGTCCTCAGTCATTACGCTGCTTGTCGTTCCATGGTCTTTCTTCTTTTGCTCCATAAGGAAGTCAACACCATAAAGAGCTACACGACGATAGTCACCGATGATTCGGCCGCGGCCATAAGCATCTGGCAAGCCAGTGATGATGCCAGCTTTACGAGCCTGGAGCATTTCTTTTGTATATACATCGAAAACACCCTGGTTATGAGTTTTACGGAAGTCTGTGAAAATCTTTTCTACTTCTTTATCCAATTCATAACCATATGCCTCGCATGCGGCCTTAGCCATACGAATTCCGCCAAAAGGCTGCATAGACCTTTTAAATGGCTGATCTGTCTGGAAACCGACAACCTTTTCTTTTGATTTATCAAGATAGCCTGGGCCATGTGAAGTAATGGTGGAAACCACTTCAGTATCCATATCAAGGATCCCGCCGTTTTCTCGCTCCTGTTTTGTCAATTCCATTACTTGCTGCCATAATTGGAGTGTTTCCTCAGTTGCACCTTCAAGGAAGCTTGAGTCCCCGGTATATTCAGAGAAGTTCTTCAGGATAAAATCGCGGACATTGATTTCTTCTTGCCAAGCGCCATTTTTAAAGCCTTTCCATTGTTCCATTTTGGTTCACCTCTAAAGTAGATGTTTGTATAACAGTTACCACACTATTATCATACTACGAATGTAACAGAATGAGTGTGACGTATTTGTGAAATTATGAACAAAACGATTAAAACGTGACTTAGTTAATTTTTCGTAGGATGTGTAAAAAAACTGTACTATAATTAATTTCGATTTTGATTAGTCTGTTATATAAAATATACTTATGTATTTAATGCTAACAGGAAATATTTACACTGTGTCTATAGTGATTTGTATGTTTTGTGTCAATTTGTAATATTAGTGAGAAAGCAGCTCCCAATTAAAAGAAAGAACAGGAATCGAATTCCTGTTTTCGGATGGATCTAATCCACTACAATATAAGCAATCATCGGCCCGTTATGTTCCGCTGAAGGGTGGGTAAGGCAGATCAGCCTGTATGTTCCTTCCTTGTCAAATTGCAAAGGTACAACAGTTTCCTCGCCTTTTTTAACAACTCCCTTGATTTCTGTTCCTTCAATGATGAAAGGATGTTCCTTGCCGTTCACCCCAAGTATATTTAGGCTCACCTTTTCGCCCTTTTCAATGAAGATGGTGCCCGGGTCCCAGCGGTATGCTTCAATTTCTTTACCGTCGTCGGTTTTCGACTTGAATTCTCCTGTCACCAGGTGTATTTCCCTGGTTTGTTCATTCTGTCCGCCAATAGCTGGAGTTGCATCAGGATTTAGGTTCAACCATATTGAGCCGATGATGAAAATGAAGACAATTAGGCCGATTAAATATAAAGTCCTTCTTTTAAATACAAAGAAATGCATGTTTTCACCTCCTTATAATCCTCTATAAATATCTATGCTCGTCCCCTTGTTGAACTTGTCTAATTTTTTGGATTTTCTTTTGTATAGATTATCTTGCCAACAACAGACTATAAATTAGGCTCTTATAGAGTAAACAGCTTGAGAAAGGGAAGGTGGAAACCGATGTACCGTTTATTTACACATAATGATTTGGATGGAGTGGCCTGCGGGATTCTTTTCCGGCTTGCATTCGGTGAAAAAGCGGATATCCGCTATAATTCTGTATCTGGGTTGAATTTTCAGGTAGAGAAATACTTTGAGAGAATGAATGAGCGCATGAAAAAGGAAGACCATCTATACATAACCGATCTTTCCGTCAATCATGAAATAACGGAAAGGATCAATCGTTTTGTGTCAGAAGGAGGGAAGGCCAATCTGATCGACCACCATAAAACGGCTTTGCATTTCAATGACTATAGCTGGGGATACGTTAAAGTAGAAGATGAATCCGGGACACTAACAAGCGCAGCTTCATTAGTGTATGAATACCTGAAAGACAAGGGAAAAATGGCTGATAACGGAGCAATTGATGAGTTTGTTGAGCTGGTCCGACAGTATGACACATGGGATTGGGATATTCTCCAGAATTTCAAGGCAAAGAATCTGAATGATTTATTTTACATGGTTTCTATAGAAGAATTTGAAGAACGGATGATATCCAGACTGCAAACAGGTGATGAATTCGAATTCGATGAATTTGAACAGAAGTTACTAGAAATGGAAGAGGATAAAATCGAACGTTATATAAGGAGAAAGAAAAGGGAAATCATCCAAATGGAACATGATGGACTGTATGGAGGAGTGGTGCATGCCGAATCCTATCACTCTGAACTGGGGAATGAACTGGGGAAGGAGTTTCCACACCTGGATTATATCGCGATCTTAAATGTAGGCGGAAGGAAAATCAGTTTCAGGACGATACATGATGATGTAGACGTTTCTGCTGTCGCAGGAGAATTTGGTGGCGGGGGACATGCGAAGGCTTCTGGATGTACAATAAATGGGGAAGCTTATAAACGTTATATTGATCAAGTGTTTCCTCTTGAGCCGATTAAACAAGACGCATTCAAAAATACGTATAATCTTAAGGATTCACAAAAAGGCTGTCTCTACGAAAATAGGGATAGGGATCTGTTTTTCATCTATAAGGATGGAACCCGTCATTTTATTAAGCAAGAGCATGATAAAAGACTGGGACCGTTTAATGATTCCGCAGAAGCAGTACGTTTCTTGAAAAGGAAGTATGGAGCAGCACTTGCGAGGGATGAAGCATATATTGGATACCTTGAAAGCATAGTTTATAATAAAGGTTTTCTTTCGTGAAGGTTTCATTGAGCAAAAAGAAACCTCGAATCTGATTTTCACGGTTCGGAAAAGCTGACCCATAGTAAAACAGCTAGAGGGTGTCCCAAAAGGTATAAACTTTTGGGACACCCTTTTGTTTAACATCTAAGTGCACAAGTCGCTTGTCTGCGCAGAAAGAGGAGCTGTCTTTTTGTACTGTCAATGTTTCCTTTTATTCCATTTGGGTTAAAAAATAATAACACTGAACCATTATAGGCCGGTTTCTGGTAAAATGATTGCAGAATTTTAAAATGGATGTGTTATGGATGAGAAAACTTTTGGCATTGTCAATGGTGCTTCTGATTAGCATGTACTCTTTCGCGCAATTTGTACATGCAGAAGAAAATGATCCGGAATTAACTTCTGAAGCGGCTGTTTTAATGGACACGCAGTCAGGTGCCATTCTGTTTGGGAAAAATGAAGAAAAGAGAATGTATCCTGCAAGCCTTACAAAGATTGCCACAGCTATTTATGCGATTGAAACTGCAGATTTGAATGATCAGGTAGTCGTTAGTGAAAAAGTCAAGGAAATTGAAGGTACGAGAGTGTATCTAAATCCTGGTGAACAAGTGCCATTAAAGAAGCTGATCCAGGGGATGCTGATCAATTCGGGAAACGATGCCGCATTGGCGATTGCTATTCATCTTGATGGGACAATGGAGAACTACTCCAAAAGCATAAATGAATACCTTGAAAATGAAATCGGTGTAAAAGACACCCATTTTGTCAATCCCCATGGTTTATTTGACGAGAATCATTATACGACTGCAAAGGATCTGGCTTTAATTCTGAACTACGCGATGAAAAACGATGAATTCCGGGAAATATTCGGTACCAGGGAACTGCAGTGGGAAGGTGAGTCATGGAAAACAAAAATTTTTTCCCATCATCGAATGTTAAAAGGTGAAATTCCATATGAAGGAGTAACCGGGGGGAAAACGGGTTTTGTCGATCAATCCAAGCAAACCCTGGCTACGACGGCAGAGAATGGCCAATTGAAATTGACGGCAATATTACTGAAATCCGAATTCAAAAGAGAGATTTATAAGGATACGATAAAATTATTTGATTATGGCTTTGCTTCCTATAAATCGGCACAAATCAAGAAGGGTGAAACCTTCACAAGTGGAGAGCTGGAGTTCAAAGCGGGTGAGGACCTATTCGTAACTGAACCGATTGAAAATGGAAAGAGAGTAGTCGATGATGACGGAGTTCTAAATATAGAGAGTGAAAATGGAAGGACCCTTCAAACGATTGAACTAAAGCCATTGATTGAAAAGAAACCTGAAGTGAAAAAAACCACTCAGGAGCCAAAGCAAAGCGGACTAGTATCTGTCAATACTATTTTTGGAGCCGTATTGGTTGCAGCCGCCATTCTATGGATCATGAATCGAAAGCAAAAGAAAAATAGAAGATATCGAAGCAGGTAATCTTGCCTGCTTTTTTTTTGGACCTTTTTAGGGGAAGGACAAATTGTAAATAAATTTTACAAGGAATTAAAACAACTTTACAGTGTGTTAATAAGAGATTAATAGACAGGCATTATAGTAGGAAGCGTAGTAAATATCTTATCTGGAGGTCTTGTAATGATTAAAGCTAACTTTAAAAAGAAGATTCTTCCGCTCGCTGTCCTATCAACTGTGGCGTTCGGCAGTTTAGTAGGAACATTCAATGCAGAGGCAAAAAATGACGAGAAAAATAACAGTGCAGAAATTAAGAATGTCATCTTCCTGATTGGAGATGGCATGGGAGTTTCTTATACATCAGCATATCGTTACTTGAAGGATAATCCTGATACACCTGAAGCAGAGAGAACAGAATTGGATAAATACCTGGTAGGTAACCAAATGACTTATCCAGAAGATCCTGAGCAAAATGTAACTGACTCTGCATCAGCAGCAACGGCAATGTCTGCAGGCATCAAAACTTATAACAATGCAATTGCTGTTGATAATGATGGATCTGAAGCAAAGACTGTCCTTGAGGCTGCCAAGGAAAACGGAAAAGCAACTGGCCTTGTAGCAACTTCAGAGATTACTCACGCAACACCGGCATCCTTTGGTGCGCATGATGAAAGCCGCAAGAACATGAATGCTATTGCTGATGATTATTATGATGAATTGGTAAATGGCGACCATAAAATCGATGTCATGCTAGGCGGGGGATTGAGCAACTTTGTGCGTAATGACAGGAACCTGGCCGATGAATTCCAAAAAGATGGCTATAGCTATGTAAACAACAAAGAAGATATGCTTAATGATAAGAATAATAAGGTTCTCGGCCTTTTTGCAAAAGGCGGTATGGACAAAATGATCGACCGCAATGAAGAAACACCTTCTCTGGAAGAAATGACGAACTCGGCAATCAAGCGTTTGAATAAGGATAAAGATGGCTTCTTCCTGATGGTAGAAGGCAGCCAAATCGACTGGGCTGGACATGATAATGATATTGTCGCGGCAATGAGTGAAATGGAAGATTTCGAGAAAGCATACAAAGCAGCTATCGAATTTGCCAAAAAGGACAAGCACACTTTAGTCGTTGCGACGGCTGACCATTCAACCGGCGGATATTCAATTGGTGCCAACGGAATCTATAACTGGTTCGGGGCTCCGATCAAGGCTGCGAAACGCACTCCTGATTTTATGGCTGCTGAAATAGCAAAAGGCGCGGACACGGAAGAAACGCTGAAGAAATATATCGACTTTGCATCTGTAGGATTGCCTGAGCTGACAACAGAAGAAATTCAGTCTGTTAAAGATGTTTCAGCAACTAAGAAAGCTGCAGACATTGACACTGCCATCGAAAAGATCTTTGACAAGCGTTCAAACACTGGATGGACAACTGGCGGACATACTGGGGAAGATGTACCTGTCTATGCATTCGGTCCTGGAAAAGAGCGTTTCTACGGCCATATCGAAAATACGGACAATGCGAAAAATATATTTGATATCCTATCAAATGGCAAAAGAAAATAATTGAATTTAAAATCTCCCGCAGGAACCTTGGACCAGCGGGAGATTTCTTGAAAAGGGGTTTTTGAAATGAGGAAATATCTGCAATTATTACTTGCTGCTACTTTACTGACAGGCTGTTCTTTTGCAGAGGCTGAGTCAAATAAAGAGACGAAACCCTCAGAAACAGCTTTTGAGAATCCATTAAAGAAAAACACAGAAGTCTATGTTCCGAACCCCCAAGTTTCGGAGGATGTAAATTTAAAAAAAGCTGGCGACTCTTTAATTGACGATAAAGGTGAATTAACCCTTAAGGCAGTGAAAGAAGTCAATAAGACCTTTCAGGTAAATGGAATTGAATACAGAGTCAAAGATGTTAAATTATTGCACTTTGTGCCTGACTACAGTCTGATTGATTTTTTCCATGCTTATACGCATGATGAAGAATTTGATTTTGTTAAAATAGGTGTTGAGCTGAAAAACAATTCAGATGAAAATTATCACTTTGGCCCAGTAGCGATGGTGAATATCAATGATTCAATCCACAAGACATGGGAAGATGATTTTTATCTGGAAGGTCTAAATGGCGAAATTTCAGCCGGACAAACAAAATTAGGAAATCTTGGTTTCATCGTTGAAGACCTTGACAGCCTAGAAAAAGTAGAAATCATGTCTGGAGATGTGGTTGATGACAGCAAAAAGAAAGTCGCAGATCCTGTAAAGCTTGTTGTGAATGTAGACTAGAAATATAGCTTCAATGATTTTTGGAATGTATATAAACAAAAGGGGAAGCCACGTTCAATTGGCTTCCCTTTTTATTTATGAAAAAAATCCGGCGAAATAAGGATTGCGAATTCACTGTTTTAAGAATGAAGTTGACAGCAACATGAGAAACGAAATGCCTACCATGGCAATAACCCAAAGCCAGGCAGCATCCAGATTCCCTGATTCAATGGCCATATAGATAGCTGTTGGAGCTGTTTGTGTTCTTCCGGGCAGATTGCCGGCAAACATGAGCGTTGCGCCAAATTCGCCTAGAGCTCTTGCGAAGCTTAGGATCAACCCTGTAACAAGTGTTCTTGATGACAGGGGCAGCGTTACATGCCAGAATACTTTCCATTCATTCGCTCCATCAACTCTTGCAGCTTCTTCTGCTCCTGGATCTACTTGCAGGAAACCGGTTTTAGCCGACTGATACATCAAAGGAAATGCCACGACTGATGCAGCGATTACGGCCGCCCACCAGGTAAACATGATGGTGCTGCCGAATAGATTTTCCACTGTTCTGCCTATCGGGCTGTTGATGCCAAAGATGATGATCAATATAAACCCGACTACCGTTGGCGGGAGTACTAGAGGCAATGTCAGAAGTGTTTCAGCTGCTGTTTTGCCAAAGAATTGCTTTTTCGCCATGAACCTGGCAGACAATAGCCCGAAAATAAAAACAAACACCACCGACATTGATGCGATCTCCACCGATAGTTTGATTGGGGTCCAAAAATCACTGCTCATAAATAATCATTCCAATGCTGCATTAAAGCCATATTTTTCGAAAATTTTCATCGCTTCTCTTCCTTTCAGGAAGTCGAGGAACCTGCGAGCTTCTTCCTTGTGTTTGGATCCTGTGATGACCCCGGCAGGGTAAATGATTGGATCATGCAAGGCTTCTTTCTGAAAGGGGATAATTCTTACTTTTTCAGAAACCTGGGCGTCGGTTTTATAAACTATGCCAGCTTCTACATTTCCAGTTTCAACATAGGATAGAACCTGGCGGACGTCCTTTGTCGGAATGAGTTTCAGTTCGAGCTCTTCCCACAAACCTAAAGAGACTAAAGCTTGCTTTGCATACATCCCTGCAGGGACAGTTTCCGGTGTTCCAATCGCTATCCTTGAAATCTCATCTTTTGTTAGTGATTTTACAGAATGAAGGTTTTCGTTATCTTTCTGGGTAATCAAAACAAGCTCGTTTTTTAATAGTTTGGCATTATGGTTTTGATCTATCAGTTGTTTTGACATTAATACATTGAATTGGTCCTGTGCTGCGGAAATAAACAAGTCTACGGGTGCCCCCTGGGAGATCTGCTGCTGCAGTGAACCGGAACCGCCAAAGTTATATACAATTTTAATGTCAGGATTCTGTTTCGAGTATGTTTTTGCTGCTTCCTCCAACGCCTCCCTAAGGCTTGCGGCAGCAGAGACAGTAAGTTCTGTTCCTTCCGTATCGCTGTTGGCTCCGCAACCCGACATAACGGTAAACAAAGCAGCTAAAAGGAATATATGTAATTTTCTCAAACAAAGACAGCCCCTTACAAAACTTTTAATCATATGCAATGGTTATAACTGATTATATCGGATTCAGAAGGAAGCTACATAATGAAAATATCACAAGTTGGTGAAAATATCATGGATCGTGAAACAGAGGGTCTGCTGGGGAAAAGAAAAACTGCCTATCGGCAGTTTCGGTAATACTTATTGGATTTGTCCTGATTTTTGATCAATCTGTCTTAGAATGTCTTCAGCAGAAAGACCGTTGGCTTCAATGACCGAACCCTGTGTCACAACATCCTGCATACCCATGACATTTGAATCAATCCCGCTGATGACACAGAAATCGCAGCCCTGCGCATCAGCTTCCTGGCGAAGTTCAACAACGTCATAGCCTTTTTGGCGCAATGCCTCAGAGATATTAGATAAAGATTGTTCTACACCTACTCTTGCCATTCTCAACACCTCCTCACTCATTTAACTTGTCCGCGGCAAGAATAATTTATTCCATGAGCTTCACAATATTAAATGCAGGTAAAGGAGGTGCAATCATGTCTAATAAGCGAAAAAAAGATCCATCAACCATCGGACTAAATTCAAGCCAGGTGGAGGGGCAGGGCACTACGGCAAGTGAAACAGGAAGCAAGGCTGCTGATTCGTCAAGAAGGAAGCAGAAAAGAGGCTGATTTTTTTGAAAGCAAAAACCCCCGGAGGCAATCCGAGGGTTTTTAGCTTATACATACATCTCAGCAATTTGCTTTTGAAGCTCTTCGTTTTCAAGATATTCGTCATACGTCATCTGCTTATCGACTAATCCTGTCGGAGTGATTTCCATGATTCTGTTTGCAACGGTTTGAACAAACTGATGGTCATGAGACGAGAAAATCATGGAACCCTTGAAGTTGATCATGCCATTGTTCAAAGCGGTGATGGATTCAAGGTCCAAGTGGTTCGTTGGTTCATCGAGCAAAAGCACATTCGCACCAGAAAGCATCATTTTTGATAACATGCAGCGGACTTTTTCGCCTCCAGAAAGAACGCTGGCTTTCTTCAATACTTCTTCTCCAGAGAATAGCATACGGCCAAGGAATCCACGCAGGAAGCTTTCACTGTCATCCTTTGGCGAGAATTGGCGGAGCCAGTCTACAAGAGTCAGATCGCAGCCTTCAAAGTACTCGGAATTATCTTTAGGGAAATATGCCTGAGAAGTGGTCACTCCCCACTTAAATGTACCGCTGTCTGGTTCTATTTCACCTGTCAGGATTTTGAACAAGGTCGTAATGGCCATTTCATTTTTCCCAACTAAGGCGATCTTATCATCTTTATTCATGATGAAGCTGATATTATCAAGTACTTTTACGCCGTCAACCGTTTTGGTAATGCCATCAACCCTTAATAGGTCATTACCGATTTCACGGTCAGGAGTGAAGCCGACATATGGATATTTCCGTGATGACGGCCGGATATCATCCAGTGAAATTTTATCAAGTAGTTTTTTACGGGAAGTAGCTTGCTTTGATTTAGATGCGTTAGCACTGAATCGAGCGATGAACGCCTGCAATTCCTTGATTTTCTCTTCTTTCTTTTTGTTTGTATCCTGCTGCATTTTCATTGCCAGCTGGCTGGACTCATACCAGAAATCGTAGTTCCCTACATAAAGCTGGATTTTGCCAAAGTCAAGGTCAGCAATATGTGTACATACTTTGTTCAAGAAGTGACGGTCGTGGGAAACAACGATAACCGTGTTCTCAAAGTTGATCAGGAACTCTTCCAGCCATTGAATCGCAGCAATGTCAAGATGGTTCGTAGGCTCGTCAAGAAGGAGTACATCCGGTTTACCGAATAACGCCTGGGCGAGAAGGACCTTTACCTTTTCTCCACCACTGATATCAGCCATTTTCTTTGTGTGGAGTTCTTCGCCGATTCCAAGACCCTTAAGAAGGATCGCAGCTTCAGATTCTGCTTCCCAGCCATTCAATTCAGCGAATTCACCTTCAAGTTCAGCGGCTTTCATGCCGTCTTCATCAGTGAAGTCTGCTTTCATGTAAATCGCATCTTTTTCCTGCATGACTTCATATAAACGGGCATGTCCCATGATGACGACCTTCAAAACTTCAACATCTTCATATTCAAAGTGGTTTTGTTTTAGCACAGCCATTCGCTCGCCAGGAGTCATTGAAACATTACCTGTCTGTGCCTCGATTTCACCTGACAATATTTTAAGGAAAGTGGACTTACCGGCTCCATTAGCACCGATCAAACCATAGCAATTTCCAGGTGTAAATTTAATATTAACATCTTCAAAAAGCTTTCGGTCACCATATCTCAGGCCAACATTTTGAACTGTAATCATGTATTTAGTAGCCTCCATTAATATATATCCCAAAGATTATAACATGTTTGAACCTTATGGGCGAATTCTTTTACAGTCATTTTACTCAGGAAGGAAACATTTTTTCATAAATGTGTTTCCATTGGAGGGAAAATGGGAAAAAGCAGGAGTAGTTTCGAAGGAATCTGGTCCATCTGGGTAACATAATATGGGGCAGAAGTATATTGGGAAAATAATGAAAAATTTTTTCTCTTGGTGTCAATTTTTTTGCTCATTTTCACACATTTTTCATATTTTTCATGTAGAATAATAATAGACAAAGATGGAAAAAAGGAGTTTTTGAAATGGCTAAAAAGCAGCTGGTTGATTTTGTGAACCGCCTAAAGGAATCAGGGATAAAAGTCAGCTTTACTAAGCCAAAATCAGAATTTTTCTCCCTGCAAAAAACAGAGAAACATCCCACCACAGTTAATTCACATTAAGAGATAGACAGGCTTTTCCCCTTCGCGGTAAACTGCATCCAGCTAATTCACACAGTCATGAAGAAAAAGCCCATCTATTACGGTTGATAAAAATAAAAGAAAGCGGTGCAGCCACCGCTTTCTTTTATTTTTATAGCTCATCCATGATGGCTTCAAAAACTTCATCCTTTTTAAAATCCTCGCCCATAGGGAATTTCTTGATGAATTTATTGTTTTCATCGACCAGGTAAGTAAAAGTACTGTGAACATAAAAACCATTTCCGGGGTCTCGGTACTGAAATTTAAACGTATCGGCAACATTCTTGATTTTTTGTTGTTCTTCGAGGGTATTGGCTGGGTCCCCGGTGAGGAATATCCAATTACCGTCATTTTCAAGTCCGTAATTTTTCATGTACTTCCTTAAAACCTCAGGGCTGTCCCGGTACGGATCAATTGTAATCGTTAAAAATTGAACTTTCTTTCCATAAACGTCCTCTTTAATTAAATCGTTGCGCAGAAGGTTCATCTCCTGAGTTGTCGTCGGGCAAATATCGGGGCAATGTGTATAAATAAACTCCACCAATTTGATTGTGTCCGAATCTTCTCCGAATGTATATTTCTCTTCATCCATAGTCAACAGGGTAATGCCTTCTGGTATCTGTGCATTTGCATCCCTGACTAAAAAGTATGAGATTCCGGATGCAATACCAATTAATATAATAAGTGAGCTAATAATATAGATTTTTTTCATAACGCTAGCCTCCCCCTTTATAAGATATAAGAAACAAGTGGAAAATCATATGGACATTGTGTGAACTATGTTTATTCTTTTTTCGAAAGGGACGATCAATGAAAAAAGTAAACATTCTTGCAAAAAAGTGAACGAAATCTATAATAATAGTAATAATGATTGGTACGAAAAAGGAGCCATTTTCTTGAAAGCGGATAAGTTCGTTAAATACATATTGCAAATTTGCGGCCTCATATTGATCAATAAAGCCGGTTTTTATATTGTTGATTTTTTTGACCTCCTCATCCCGGGGAATGTATTGGGGATGATGATCCTCTTTCTGATGCTATGGCTGAAGATAATAAAACTTGAATGGATTGAAGGGGCAGCTGACTTCCTTGTAAAGCACTTATCCTTCTTTTTTGTATCCATATCTGTTGGTTTGATGACATTAGGTGGTTTGATGGCGGAAGCTGGAGTCCAGCTTGCAGTGATATTGGTGTCTAGTGCCTTAATAGGTATGGCAATCGCTGGGGGAACTTCACATCTTATTGTAAAATATAAGCAGAGGAAGGAAGCTCAAAATGCTGGTCACGATCTTTAGTATTTTCATCACTTTGCTAGCTTATTTACTCTCCAGGAAAGCTGCAGGCAAGTATCCGTCACCACTAACGTCACCGGTTTTCTTAAGTACGGTCATCGTGATCTCCGTTTTGCTGATTCTGAATATACCATATAAGGAGTACGAAGCAGCGAGCGTAATTATAACCTATTTTCTGGGACCGGCTACAGTAGCCCTGGCAGTACCCCTATACAAACAAAGAAAGATTATTGCGGCAAACCTGCTTCCTGCTTTGGCAGGGCTTTTTGCCGGAACTGTCTCAACTATTCTTTCAGCCGTTCTTATAGGCTATTTACTGAACTTGACCAATATCATCCTGGTTTCTTTGACAATCAAATCCATCACAATACCAGTAGCTTCCGAGGTTGCCAGGATGATAGAGGCCGATCCGATATTGGTGGCAGCCTTTGTCATGATTACCGGAATGACGGGAGCGATGCTTGGGCCGTGGCTTATGAATGTCATGAAAATCCATGAGCCTTTTTCAAGAGGACTGGCGATCGGGACCATCGCCCATGGCATCGGTACAGCAGAAGCTGCCAGAGAAGGGGAGCTGCAGGGAGCAGTATCAGGGGCAGCGATGGGATTGGCGGCAATTCTGACTTCATTGCTGCTGCCTGCTATCATCCCCTTCTTTTTATGATCGGAGTGATTGGTAAAGCATTTTACGAAAAGAAATTTTTTATAAAATCAAGAAAGGGAGCTTGCAATTCATGGGCTTCCTTTTTTAATGCTTCAATCCATGTTGCAGAACTCTATCGGGCAATTTTCACATTCTATTTCACGTTTGAGGAAAACAAGGTCATGTATGATGATCCTTTTTCTATTAATCGAAATAATTCCTTCGTCCCGCAATTCCCCGAGCATTCGGCTTACACTTTCTCTAGCTGTGCCACAATAGTTTGCCAGATCCTGGTTTGTAATCGGTACATTGATATGGATGCCATCTTCTTTTTTAATTCCGTAGCTGTTGCTAAGGCGGATCAAAGTGGAATACAAAGCGCCTTTTTTTCCATGCAGAACGAGATCCCTGAATTTAGTGATGGTCCTCCGGGTATGATCGTTCATCCACTTAAGGAACTGGTATGCCAGCTGGCTATTGTTGAATAAGATGTTTTCCAGGGTCTCGATATTGATGGCAGCTGCTTCACCGTCCTCAACCACTTTTGCGTTGAAAAGATACCTTGGCCCAACTGTAAAAAGAGTCAGTTCACCGACGATATCCTTATTCTTGCACAGCCTTAAATACAATTCTTTGCCCTCGGCGTTCATCTTGGAAACCTGCACTTTTCCTGAAAGTATAATATACATTTCTTTAGCTTCCTGGCCCTCACGGAATAAAAAAGTCCCTTTTTTAAATTTAATGATCTTTTCGGAGGCCTTGATCAGTTCGCTTATCTCATAATTTAAATTACTGACATTTCCCTTGCTGGCCACAAAATCTCCACCTTTATCGACCTTTGGTTACCCTAATTAAAATGAAATATAAACAACAGGTCAATAGAGAAAATGTGAACATTCTTTTTACACATCATTTTTTAAAAAATGGATGAATTTGGTTGACAAACGTGGCAGAAACGACGTATCCTATTGGGGAGAATATTATTGAAATGTAAGGAGTATGTTCTATGTTAGGTGTCGTTCTTAACTAACCGTTAATTTCATACGGTCAATCCGGTTTGAAAAGAAACCTTTAAGAGGTTTATTTCATTATGGCCTGGATTGGATGTTAAGAACAATGAACATAGAAGCATGCTTGATATTTGTGAGCAGAAGCTGTGTGCATTTACACAGCTTTTTTTCGTAAATATATTGCTCACAGCCCAGCTGTAAGCATTTTAAGCCGCTTTGGACTTGTCCATTGCGGCTTTTTATATTTTTAAGGAGGAATAAGCATTGAACGAACAAACTTACACTGTTCTTGGTTATGACAAAATCAAAGAAGTGATTGCCGGATTCGCTTTAACAGAATCAGGCCGCAAGAAAGCTATGGAAATGGCACCGTCCACAAACCTAAAGCAGATTGAAGCATGGCATGAGGAAATTTCAGAAGCCATTGAGATTCTAAAAATCAGCTCAAGCGTTCCAATCCATGGCCTTGAAGGCATGGAAGCGTTAATGAATGGTTTTAATAAAGGGATCCCACTGCGTGTAGATCAACTTGTACAGTTGAACTCATTCCTTGACAGCTGCAGCAAGCTTCGCCGATTTATGAAGGATAAAGAGTATTGCGCACCAAGAGTATCCGTCTATGTCTATAGTATTGAGGAATTGCCAGAACTCGCTGCGGAAATCCAAAGGTGTATCCGCAATGGACAAATTGATAATTACGCATCAAAAGAGCTTTTAAAAGTCCGCAAACAAATTGGTATTCAGGAAGAGCGTTTGAAGGAAAAGCTTACACAGTTGCTGAAATCAGCAAAAATAAAACCATTTCTCCAGGAAGCAGTCGTCAGCCAGAGGAATGGGAGGTACGTTATACCTGTAAAAAAGGAATATCGTGGGAAGGTAAAGGGATCTGTGCTCGACACATCAGCTTCAGGTTCAACTCTTTTTGTGGAACCAGAAGAAATCGGCGTCTTCCAGGACCAGATGGAATGGCTCTTCTTCGAGGAACAGGCGGAGGTGGAGAAAATCTTATTTGCCCTTACCGGTCTGGCAGAAGGAAAAGAAAAAGAAATTAAGCTTGCGATGGAGACGATGATCCATTATGACTTTTTATTTTCAAAAGCAAAGTATTGTCGATCGATCGATGCAAAAAATGTAGACCTCGTGGATGATCAGGTGATCGATTATAAAGAAGCACGTCATCCGCTTCTTGGCAGTAATGCGGTTCCATTAACGCTCGAAATTGGAACAGACTACCATGCACTTGTGATTACTGGTCCAAATACTGGGGGAAAAACGGTCTCTATAAAAACAGCTGGTCTGCTGGTGTTGATGTCACAAAGTGGATTGCTCCTGCCAGTTGGAGAGGGAAGCAAATCAGGTCTTTTCCATAAGGTCCTTGTGGATATAGGGGATGGGCAAAGTATAGAGCAAAACTTAAGCACCTTCAGTTCAAGAATTGTGAATATTATTGAGATATTAGAAAAAGCAAATGACAGGACCCTTGTCCTTCTGGATGAGCTTGGCTCTGGAACCGATCCAGGAGAAGGTATGGGATTGGCGACAGCCATACTTGAGAACCTGAACAATAAGGGAGCGACCATATTCGCTACAACACACTACAGCGAAATCAAAGAATTTGCGGATTCACATGAAGATTTTATGAATGGCTCAATGGAATTCGATCTCGAAACATTGAAACCTACCTACCGTCTGCGTATCGGAAAAGGAGGCGATAGCCAGGCTTTTGCAATAGCACTAAAGCTGGGAGTCCATCCAAAATTAATCGAACGGGCCCATATGATCACTTACAAATCAGAAAAGAATTACACTGAACTGTTTCAAGATAGCAGTGAACTAAAAGGGAGGGAAAAGCAGCTTCTCGTTAATAAGCATAAAAGAAAAAAATCGGCTGATGCCAGCAAATCAATCATCCGTTACGAAATGGGCGATAGTGTATACGTAACAAGTTCTGGAGAGCTTGGCGTCATTTATAAAGGGCCCGACAGTAATGGAAATTATATTGTGCAGCTGAAGGACGGAAAAATAGAAGTAAATCATAAACGTCTGAAATTGAACATCCCTGCGACAGAGCTTTATCCAGAAGACTACGATTTCAACATTCTATTTGAATCAAAAGAACACAGGAAGCTCTTGAATCAAATGGAGCGAAAGCATGTTGAAGGAAGTATTATCAGGCAAGATTGATGGGTTTTTGAAGGATTAACGATGATGGGCCTCAATGCGGCGTGGCTTGGGGGCTCGGAATTGTGCTGGCCGGGTATTAGAGTGGTAAGATAATTTGTCTTAGGAACAGGTTCGGACAAAATTATGGTTTGTTTTCGTGTATATGTCCGAAGTGACTCCAGGTTCGGACAAAATCATGGTTTACCGTCGTGAATTTGTCCGAAGTGCCCCCTGGTTCGGACAAAATCATGGTTTGGCCTCGTAAATTTGTCTGAAGTGATCCCAGGTTCGGACAAAATCATGGTTTGGCCTCGTAAATTTGTCTGAAGTGGTCCCAGGTTCGGACAAAATCTTGATTTGGCCTCATAAATTTGTCTGAAGTGACCCCAGGTTCAGACAAACTCCCGGCTTCACTAGGTAGTTTTGTCTGAAGTGATCCCAGGTTCGGACAAAATCATGGTTTACCGTCGTGAATTTGTCCGAAATGACCCCGAGTTCGGACAAAATCATGGTTTGCCCTGGTGAATTTGTCCGAAGTGACCCCGTGTTCAGACAAATTTCCGGCATTTCCAAGTGTTTTTGTCCGAAGTGCCCTCATGTTCAGACAAACCTCCGGCAAAACCAGGTGGTTTTGTCAAAAGTTGCTCTGCAATTATTGAAGGTGGATCCAATAGGGGAATCCCCTTATTGGTTTTTAACAAGTATCAGTAAAAAGATTGAAATCAGCGTTAAATAAAAGATGGAAACGCTTTAAAAATGGTCATAAACAGTTCATGTGTTTTGCCCTTAACAAACAGATTGATCAGGTATAAGATTAAACCAACAATAAAAATAGTGATTTATTTCACAATCAACGTGGAGGTCTTATTCTTGAGCAGACAGCCTATCGATATTGCCATTGGTATTGCTTTGAAGAAGAAAGATTATTTAAGGGATTCGAAGTTGAAGTATTTAATGAGGGCAGCACTTGCAGGTGTATACATCGGTTTTGGCATTATGGTTTCATATCGCCTGGGAGAGTATTTTTTTGATGCGCATTCTCCAGCAATTCCAATTGTAAGCTCGATCTTTTTTGGATTGGCTCTGGTCCTGATTTTATATGGCGGCGGCGAGCTTTTTACTAGCAATACGATGCTAATGACCATCAGTTCTCTTAAAAAGGCAACATCATGGAGGGATACCGCTGAAAATTGGATTGCTTGCTATGCAGGAAATATAATAGGTGCTGTATTTTTTGGGATGTTCATTATGTTATCGGGAATTTTCCCAACGCCTGAAAAAACACAATATATGATGGAAACTGTAAGCATGAAGATGAATACTCCAGCCATTCAATTGTTTTTCCGCGCGATCCTCTGTAACTGGCTTGTATGCCTGGCAGTTTGGATCCCTTACAATATTAAAGGAGATGCAGCAAAAATCGGGGTGATGATGCTGCTGGTGTTCGCTTTCGTAGTATCGGGCTTTGAGCATAGTGTCGCAAACATGGTGTTATTTTCGATTGCTCTTCTTGTTGAACATCCAGACACCATTAGTTTAGGTTTAGGAATTCATAATCTCCTGACAGTTACGATAGGGAATATCTTAGGCGGGGCATTTTTCGTTGGAACAATTTATGTATACCTGGATGCCACAAAAAATGTCACGACACATAAGCAAGTGGAATCAAATACTTTATTTGGGCAAAATGCTCTTAAACAATACTCATAGTATAAGAAAAAATCCGCGGAAACCCCGTGGATTTTTTGCTGATCATATTGCCGAACCCCTTCATCATTTAAAGGAGTTCAAAATCCATTCTCCAACAACTCCGCCTAAATAAACGCCGACAATTCCCAGTACACCTGCCAGAACTGGTGGTGCAGGAAGCGGAAGCTTAAGGAATTTAAATAAAATACCAACGATTAAACCAGCAACCAGGCTCAATATTATTTCTCTCATGATTTCACCGCCTCTTATGGCATGATAGCTTTAATCAATAGGTGAGCAGACGTCTGATCACTTTAAACCAACATTATTTTAACATGACATAATCAGAATGAAAACGCTTTATTCATTCTTTATTTTGCATAATCCGATTTTTTCTATTCTTATACTAAAATAGTGGTAAAATATAACTCTATAAATCGTCAGCACGGAGGATTTAAATGGAAAAGCAAGTAAAACAGAATATCCTTACATTACAAGGTTTTTATCTTTTTGTATTTTTCGGGATGGGAAGCCTCTTCCCGTTATTAAGTATATATTTAACGGATGTGGAGAAATTGAATGGCTATCAGATTGGATTAATCCTGTCGATTGGCCCTGTAATCATGATCTTTTTCCAGCCGTTCTGGGGAATGCTTGCCGATATGAAAAATTACCATAATCGGCTGTTAACACTTACGACACTGATAACTGGAATTGCTGCTTTTGGTTATCTCGTATTTGACAAATTTTTATTGTTCTTGATTGTTGCCATTATCCTGGCCATTTTCCAAAGTGCCATAATTCCATTATCCGATAGCATCTCCTTAAAATACACAAGCAAAGTCGGTGTCAACTATGGAAATGTCAGGTTATTCGGATCACTGGGATTTGGCCTCGCAGTATTCGTGATGGGAAGATTATCTGAATGGAACCCAGAGGTTATTTTTTATGCTTTTTTCCTGACATTAGTGATCGGGGCGGGCTTTACATTGAAAATGCCACAAGAATCCTCTGATAGGTCCAGCAGTCTCTTTTCCGGTATGAAGGATTTATTGCGAATGAAGAAATTTTTGGTTTTCCTCGGTGTGACGTTCATGATTTTTGGCCCTAATCTAGCGAATAACTTTTATTTCAGCTTGTTTGTTGAGAATAGGGGTGGGACATATACCGGGATTGGCATCGCGTTTCTTATCGCAGTGCTATCCGAGATTCCATTTATGAGGGTTGCTGGCAGCTGGATCCGCAAATTGGGGCTTCTTCAGGTTGCTTTTATTGCGTCCCTTGTCTCGTTGATCAGATGGATCTTTTATTTTACCGAGCCTGCATTGGGCCTTGTCTATGCATCCGCTGTCATTCAGGGATTTTCGCTTGGTTTATTCATTCCGGCAGGATTGCAATATATACGGGACATTACACCTTCACATGTCACAGCCACGGCAGTGACGATTTACTCAGCTGTCGGCAATGGTCTGGGTAACTGGTTCTTTACATTTTTAGGCGGAATCCTTTTCGAGGAATTTAGCATTTATGTTGTGTATTTGTTTTTTGCTATATTGACCTTAGTTGGCGTTTTGCTGACAATCTGGCTTTTGCATGATCATAAAAAAACATCAATGGAAACAGGCATTCAGTGATTTTCACCCCTTCATATATGAAGGGGTGTTTTGATTTTATAAACGGAAATCTGGGGAGAAGACCGCTAGTAGAGTGAATTGTGGAGTATGGTTTATGAATTAATGTCAAAAAATAACCTGAGTAAACGAAAGGAGGGATTACCGATGAAAAAAGATAAAAGTAAAAGTGCAGAAGTAGCAGGTAGTATGTACGAAACAGCAGATTACCAAAGGAATGATGAACTTTCAAGCGGACTTGCCATGACCCATGAACAAGCTAGCGACAGTTATGCAGAGGGGGAAGCTGGCGGAAAAATTGAACGCACATCCGATGCACATGATGAGTTAAATAGAAGAGGCTACCAATAGGCCAGCAGGGGGATTAAGGTGTCAGAAAAAGGTGAATTCCAATCGAACGATCTACAGTATAAGATGCCGGATGCATTAAAGAAACAGAAAGACTTTGTGTATCGTGTAGGCTATACGTCAAGTACAGGGAATCAGACGAATAACGAAGAGGAACCAGTCAAAAGGTCTGATCTCTGAAAACCATCGTTTTTTGAAGCGTTATTGCTCAATGATAAAAGCACATCCATATCGGATGTGCTTTTATTGAAAGAGGATTTGTGCATTTAAAGTTTTCCGCGTCGTATCACTTTGTTGGGGGTAAGGGTGCCTTTCTTTAGATAAACAAATCCTCCTTCGAGTGCAGAGCCAATGACGAGTTTAGAAGATGCTGAAAGAACTTTCATGTTCGAACCCTCCTAATGGAAATTGGCTTGCGTTTATAAAATACCCTTTAACCAGAGGATAAAACCCCGTTTGAATCACAAGGTACCAAAGGGGTCCATTGCTTCGCTGCAAGCCTTTTCCGCTGCGGCTTGTGTATCGAAAAGAGCATCATCATCTTCAATAACATGTAACGTCTCATTCAGGAAAAGAGCCAGGGCATTTGGGTCTTTCGGATGCTGAACAATCTCACCGGCCTTAATATTTGATACAGAAGGTACATGGGGGTTACGGTAAATAACAAAAACTTCATCACCATTTTTTAAATTTTTCGGATCGATTAAATCCAAGCTGACTACCTCATTTCCTTTTGTGGTAACAGATTCATCTGTTCAAGAATCCAATCAGAGATTTTCATTCTGTTGTTTTATTTCATCTCCAGTCAGGAAGATATTCGCTGCTTCGATATCCCGGTGCTCATCTACAGATTCCCCAGGCACAAACCTTTGATTCGGAGTATATGTTGATTTAAGGCTTTTTTTGCTGCTATCCTCTTTTTTATAGTCCATAATCTCACCCCCTGGTTATTATAGTTTCTGTAATGGATTTCAGGTTATACCGTAAAAATGAGCATAAAATAGAATGAAACAGTCACCAAATCGTCATAAATGTAAGGGTTTACATTTCTTCAGGGTGGTATAATAAGAGTGTAAGAAGAAAGACATTAACATTTTAGGAGGCTCAACCAATTGTGTTCGTTCCGTAGTGAACGAAAAAACGGTTTATTCCTAAAGTAAGTTAGCTTGCATCAGATTGCCAGCATCACCAGCTACAAGGGTTCGACCTTAATCAAGCTAGTTAGCCAAAAATTGTTCTGATCTTTAATCAGTTCAACCAAAAGGGAAAGAGCGGAAATTCTGCCTATTCAATACTGATACGCTGAAAAGAAGCTTTTTACCAAAAGAGGATCCGTTAAGTTGTAAGGAAGCTTGGGGACTAACAGATTAAAGGGAAATCAAGCAAAGAAATGGTGAAACGGCCATTAGGTTCTGAATTCTTGAACGCAACGCACCAGTGAATGGTGAGTAGGGATGCATGTCTAAATGATGATTATAGCTAAAAACTTCTAAGGGAATAATGAGTCTCTCGGTGATTATACCGAATCATGTGTTTGTTGAGGATCAACTCATAAAAGAAGGGAAAACTCTTTTATGCAATTAGATTCCTTAAATGCGGAACAAACACACATCGGCTATAGTAAGAGGATTTTACAACTCAATAGTTCCAAAAAAGTTTTGGGCTGATGCTGGTTGGGTCTCCTAAGATGTTAAAAAAGAAGCTCGTTTATGGGCTTCTTTTTTCTTTTGGCCTGATTACAATTCGCGAACAAAAAAGGCACCTTATTAAGAAAAGGTGCCTTTGCTTGTTACTCTTCTTTTTTTGATAAGCAGCGATCACATTCCAACAAGTAGGATTCTGCTTGCTCCTGCATTCCTTCACCACATTCTGGGCAAACCTTCTTTGGCAAGTTGCGGAAAAATTCTACTGGACTCATCATAAGTATTTCCTCCTTTTATAGTACAATTTATATTTAACTTAACCTGTTATAGTACAGTATAAACATTATTTCTAAATTTGTGTAGGCTTTTTTTAAAATTTTTTCAAAATTAGGTGTTTATACCTGTCTTCTCAAGGCAATAGCATAGAAAATGCTTGCTGAAATATGAATGAAGTGGAAGAAATAAAAGCTGTTATAATACAATTTGTGTTTTAGTCAATAGTTAAAAGTGACAGGTTTATTACAAATTATTTAATAACCCCTTTTATTCTTACCGTTTTTAACATACAATCGATATGAAACTTTAAGTGAGGAATGATGCTAAATGGATAATCTAGAATTATCCTTCAATCCAATATTATTGCTGGTTGCGATTTTATTGACAGTCATGTCATCATATACAGCACTGGACTTGTTCAGTCTTATTAAATCATCGGATCGAAATAAAAGGTTTTTGTTTCTGGGTGGGACTTTTTCACTTGGAATCGGGATTTGGGTGATGAATTTCTTCGGAATGCTGGCATTGAATCTGAATGTCAATATTTCTTATCGAATTCCGATTACCATCCTGTCTATCATCCTGGTTATTTCATTTACTGCAATGGCATTCTACACAATGACTGGAAAGAATGTTAAAAAGAGCGATTTACTGGTCGGCAGTTTATTCATGGTCCTGGCAGTTATGTCCGTCCACATACTGGGAATGTACTCAATGAAGCTGCACTTTACTTATCAGCCTGCGATTCTCCTAGTAGGATTGGCACTCGTATTCGTTTCATTTTACTTTTCATTCTGGATGCTTTTCTTTTCCAAAAATTTTACTCAAGGTTCGCATGGTTGGATTAAACCTTTAAGCGCATTGTTCGTAACAGCTGCTATCGTTGAAGGTCACTTTCTTTTAACCAGAGCTTCTATGATCAATCTGAATAATGGTTTAGTTCAACAAAGTGGCATACCAGAGTCCTTGATCAGTTACCTGATTGCGTTTATTTCCATCGTTATTCTTGCCGGCTTGATTGGCTCCAGTGCGTTGATCAGTAAAAGACTGGCCGTCACTGACACGAATTTGAAGGATATTACCGACGCCCTTAATATATCAGCGATCGTTGCCATTACAGATCCAAAAGGAAATATCACTTATGTAAACGAAAAATTTGTTGAAATTTCCGGATATAGTGAAGCTGAGTTGTTGGGGCAAAACCACTCAATACTCAATTCTGGACTTCATTCTAAAGATTTTTTCAAAGAGATGTGGAGAACAATTGGGTCAGGAAAAGTGTGGAAGGCTGAAATCCGCAATAAGACGAAGAATGGTTCTTATTATTGGGTTGATACGACGATTGTCCCGTTTTTGAACAGTAAAGGGAGACCTTATCAATATGTCTCGATACGGTCAGACATAACACAGAGAAAGCAGGCAGAAGCCAGTTTGAAGGATTCTCTGAAAGAAGTAAGTGATATAAATTTTGCCTTGGATCAGTCTTCGATTGTTGCTTTTACGGATGAAAAAGGGATCATTAAAAATGTAAATGACAAGTTTTGTGAAATCTCTAAGTATAGCAGAGCAGAATTGATTGGAAACGACCACAGTATTTTGAATTCTGGATTGCATTCTAAAGAGTTCTTTAAAAATCTTTGGAGAACGATTGGTTCAGGACAGGTGTGGAAAGGGGAAATTCGTAATCGGGCGAAGGATGGCTCTTATTATTGGGTTGATACGACGATTATTCCATTTTTGAATGAAAACGGTAAACCATATCAATACCTTGCCATCCGGAACGACATTACTGAGAAGAAAAAGTCAGAGGAAATGCTGCACCGACAAGATAAGCTTGCCGCGGTCGGCCAGCTTGCTGCTGGTGTGGCCCATGAAATCAGGAATCCACTTACTTCAATGAAAGGATATGCGGAATTCCTGCAGCTGGACGAATCAGACCCTCAGCGTCAGGAGTTTATCGAAATCATCCTTGATGAGATTGACCGTGTCAATAATATTGTAGAAGAGTTCATGGTCCTTGCAAAACCGAAGGCGGTTGAACTTGAGGAGAAGAACATCATCCCAATCGTGCATAATGTTGTTTCAATGCTCAAATTCGAAGCGAGAAAGAGAAATGTTAAATTGGAATTTGATGCGCCCGAAGAAATTATCCAGATTGAGTGTGATGAAAATCGGCTCAAGCAAGTCTTCCTGAATTTCATTAAAAATGGAATCGAAGCCATGCCGGATGGTGGAGACCTAATAGTTAAAACTGAAATTCAGGATGACAGTGTCCTGGTATCCATCAAGGATACAGGTGTTGGAATTCCTCCGGATACACTCAAGAAGATTGGTGAACCTTTCTATACCACCAAGAAAAACGGGAATGGGCTTGGCCTTATGGTTAGCTTTAAAATCATCGAGAGCCATAACGGTAAAGTATATATTGAAAGCGAGCAGAACAAAGGAACAACCTTCAAGATTGTACTGCCCGCCAAAATTGCATAATAATCGTACAAAAGGCAGGAATTTATCCTGCCTTTTTTTATTGTCTAAATTTATTAAGAATTGAGCCTGTATTCCATGCTGCCAGTCGTGATCACTTTTTGTCGAGAAAATGTTGGTAATATGACAAAAAATTCTCATGGAATTATCACATCCCCACAAAAATTTAGACTAATATGAAAGTAGGAGTTTGTATAAAAAGATAACGGAGGGGAAACGATGTCATCGATAAGCCAGGTGAAAACCGTTTGTGGTTATTGTGGTACCGGCTGTGGACTGATTTTGGAAGTGGAAGATAATAGGATTGTAAAAATCAGAGGAGATAAAGAAGCACCTGTTAATAAAGGACAAACATGTGTGAAAGGGGCCTTTGCCTATCAATATGTCCACGCCCCGAAAAGATTGGATATGCCATTGGTCAGGAAAGCGGGCAAACTTGTTAAAGCAACATGGGAGGAAGCCTATGAATATATCGCAAGACAGTTAACTTCTATTAAAAGAGATTTTGGCCCGGAAGCCATTTCAATGTTTGCTTGTGCCAGGACTACCAATGAATCCAATTTTGTTACCCAAAAGTTCATGAGAACAGCCATTGGCAGCAATAATATTGATGGCTGTAACCGAACCTGACACGCTCCTAGTGTCGCCGGTCTGGCGACTGTTTTTGGAAGCGGTTTCCCTACCAATACTTTAGAAGATATCGATGATGCCGAGGTTTTATTGCTGATGGGTTCCAATACGACTGAGGCTCATCCGATCATTGGAAATAGAATGAAGAAGGCGGCCAAGAATGGTGTTAAAATCGTGGTTATAGACCCGAGAAGGATTGATATGGTCAAATCTGCGCATAAGCATCTTCAAATTAATGTTGGTACAGACATTGCCTTGATCAATGCGATGATCAGGATCATCATAACCGAGAAATTATTTGACCCGGCTTTCATCGGCAAGCATACCGAAGATTTTGATTCCCTGCTGGCAAAGGTCGACCGGTATACCCCGGAATATTCAGCAGAAATCACAGGTCTGGCCGCAGAAGACATCATCGAGGTGGCGCGTCTGTATGCAGCGTCAAATCGTTCGATGATTGCCTATACACTGGGTATTACCGAGCATCACTGCGGCGTGAACAATGTTTTCGATATAGCTAACCTTGCCCTGCTGACCGGACATATTGGAAAGAAGGGGTCAGGCATCATGCCGTTGCGGGGACAAAATAACGTCCAGGGTGCGGGAGATATGGGGTGCCTGCCAAACCAGCTTACAGGCGCAATCAGTTTGCTTGACCATGCTTACCGTTCACGATTCGAGAGAGCATGGGATACGGAAATCAGCCAAAAAGTTGGTGATACCCAAACAAGGACCTTTGATAAGATTGAGACTGGAGAGATTAAAGCATTATACTGCATTGGTGAGAATCCGTTGGTGGCAGACGTCCACATGAACCATACCAGAAAGTTATTAGAGAATCTCGACTTACTGATTGTCCAGGATATCTTCATGACAGAAACAGCTGAAATGGCTGATGTTGTTCTTCCTGCGAAATCATGGGGAGAGGTTGATGGCACTTATACGAACACTGATCGAAGGATCCAGCGGGTTCGTACCGCTGTCACAGCACAGCCTGGCGTGAAAGAGGATTGGGAAATCCTATGTGAACTGTCTTCAAGGATGGGCTATCAGATGAACTATAACTCCAGCAAAGAGATATGGGAAGAAATCAGGGAACTTGCCTGGGAGATGTACGGTGGGATTTCATATGAACGTCTGGAGAAGGAATATGGGATACACTATCCATGCCCTGACGAAAATCATCCAGGTACAAAAATCATGCATGAAAGGTTCCATGCTGAAAAGGAAAACAACAAGCGCTCTAGCTTTGTGCCTGTTGATTTCACGCCGCCGCTGGAAACACCGGATGAGCAATACCCTTTCACACTGACAACCGGCAGGCGATATGAATCGTATAACACCCATACCCAAACTCGCCATTACGCACCAGGTGTCAAGATAAAACAAACAGAAGAAACCTTGGATATACATCCTGAAGATGCTTTGCGGCTAGAAATAACCGATAGTGAACTTGTCAGGGTAAGTTCTCGCCGGGGTACACTCGATGTTAAAGTGAAAATAACTGAACAAGTAGTGCCTGGACTTGTGTTCATGAGCTTTCACTGGTCGGAGGTACCAACGAACGTCCTTACGTTGAATGAATTTGATCCAATTTCCGGCACAGCAGAATTCAAAGCATGTGCGGTTAAGATTGAAAGAATCGCTTAAAAAAAAGCAAAAATCCCATTTCTGTGGGATTTTTGCTTTTTTTATGGCCTGGTTAATTGTTCAAACGCGTATAAAATATGTATTTTTGATCCTTTTTTTAAAAGTTTAATGTCATGAATAGGAGTTATCACTTCAAAAAAGGAAAACAATTTCTTAGGTTAATACTGGATATACAAGAAAAAGATAGAATAATTTACAAAATAACTAGAAATACCTGATATAAAAGGATTATTTTATCTGAAAATTCGGTAAATTTGACATGTTCTCGTTATAATTCTGTTATTCTCGTAATTCAATTTAAATGTGCTTGTTCTTTTTCTCCAGAAATTCTATGTTACGATAATTCACGTGATAAAAATTAGCCGATGGGAGGCAAACAAATGAAAAAGTCATTATTATCTTTGGTTGCAGCAGCGGCAATTTCTGGAGCTGCCGGCACACAAGCACAGGCAGAGGAAATCGTCGTACATAAGGGGGATACACTTTGGGGTCTTTCTAAAGAATACGGCGTGTCAGTAGATTCATTAAAAAAATGGAATAACCTTTCAAATGATGTAATACACCCAAATGATTTATTAGAAGTTTCTCCTATTAAATACGCACAGGTGAGAAAAGGGGATACACTTTGGAAAATATCCAAAGCATATGGTGTAACAGTAGATGATCTAAAAAAATGGAACAAATTATCTTCTGACCTGATCCATCCTGGAATGAAGCTGGCAGTTTATACGGATATGCCTGCTGAAATGAAGGTAGAAAAAACTTCTGCCAAAAAGCAGGCAGCTACTCCGGTGGCTACACCTGTATCAGCACCAGCAGAAAAAACAACTACTGCAGCTAAGCCTGCAGCTGCGACGAACCAACTAACTGTTGAGGCGACAGCTTATACAGCCAATTGCACTGGATGCTCAGGGATTACCAAGACAGGAGTCAATCTGAAGACAAATCCAGATGCAAAAGTAATTGCTGTTGATCCTTCTGTCATCCCGCTGGGCTCAAAAGTTTATGTTGAAGGCTACGGATATGCCACAGCCGAAGATACCGGCGGAGCGATTAAAGGCAACCGCATAGATGTATTCATCCCTACACAGGACGGAGCGATTGAGTGGGGCAGAAAGCAAGTTAAGGTAACTATTCTCGATTAAAATATGGTAAGGATGAGCATTGGCATTGCCAATGCTCTATTTTTATTTTTCCTGTTTCTTTTCTTTTTTAAACATTTTGCCGTTGATGATTTTCTTTTGCGTAATATTAGGGACAATAAGGCTTAAGAAAAAATGTGTCAACTTAGAATACTGGTTTTCAAGCTTTTCAAGGATTTCATTAGCCATAGTTGACAAAGAAGATTTTATTTCAGTTAATTGATCTGAAATTCCTTCTCCCACAGCATCCTGCTTACCTAGTTGTTCCATGATTGTTTCGTGGAATACCCCTTGCAAATCAATGTGTTTTGCAACCATATCCTGCAATTCTTCCTGCTTTTGGGCCTGAATGACAAGAGCTTTGGTGACATCCTCGTATTCGAGAAGTTTTCTGTTTAAATCGATAATCATTGTTTGCTGGCAGGCAAGCTGGTCCAATATTGCCTGGCTTGTCAGTTCCTTGTTTAAAAGTGTTTTTGAAAATTGTTCATGCATTTCTTCGAGTTTGATTAATTTATCGTCAAGGTCAGAAGTCGATTCCTTTTGCTCGAATATATTCTCGATTACTTTCTCTGATAAATTTTCCTGCTTTGCAAAAGAGGAGAGCAATGCATTGAATTGTTCAATCTGTTCCTGTCTATTCTGTTGAAGGGAACTGTCAAATTTTATGACGCTTCCAGACAACTCATGGTTTAACTTTTGCTGTTCATTTAACACCTCATGCAGGTAATTTAAGCGAAACTTCTCCTGGTTTTCTGGTTCCTCAACCTCCTGATTTTTGCTGAAAACTTGAGGGGAGACAAAACCATTGACAAATAAAGGCATAGGCAACACTCCGTTTAATAAGTTTTCCTACATACTATGAGCTATGCCATAAAATTGGTACTTGCGGGAGATAACACTTATTACCGTTAATGAAATAATGCCAAATGCAGCAAGCTAATAAAAACCGTTACTAGGAAAGGGGCAGCAATTATGCTAACAAAAAGGCAATTGAGGGAATTCCAGTCAGATTTACTCAAAAACAAAAATGAGCTTGAAGCCCATCTGGATGCTAATGATCATTTCGATTTAAGAAGTGGCCATGCACACGAATCGACTGGCGAGCTTTCAAGCTACGATAACCATCCGGGAGATGAGGGAACCGAGTTATATGAACGTGAGAAAGATATAGCACTCAACGACCATGTGGAATATCAACTCAAGAATATTGATCTGGCCTTACAGGCGATCGAGAGAGGAAGTTACGGAAAATGTGAAGCATGTGGGAAGGAAATTCCATATGATCGTCTAAAAGCAGTGCCGGAAACGAGGTTTTGCATTGAACACACTCCAGACAGGACCGTTTCGCATAACCGTCCAATTGAAGAGGGAGTATTGATGCCGCCATTCGGGAAATTCGATTTGGATAATAAAGATGAAAATGTCGCATTCGACGCAGAGGATTCCTGGCAGGCAGTAGCCAGTTGGGGCACTTCAGAAAGTCCCTCTGATTTCATGAAACCACAGGATCATTATAACGATACGTATATTGAATCTGAAGAAAATATTGGATATGTCGAGGACTTCGAAAACTTCGTCGGCAATGATATTACCGGTAAAGAAATAACTGTCTATCCAAATAAACAGCACGAAAAGTATGAAGAGGAGCTGGACAGGGAAGGGATTATGACATCCTTTGGAGATCTGCCTGCATTCGAGCATGACCCGTATGTTGAAGATGATAAGTAGATTAAAAAAAGACCAGATGGTCTTTTTTTATTTTGCCGTTATATTAATCATGATTAAAACTCCTTAAGTCGGGGAAAAGACAAGCATATTGCAATGGAGAAATGAGGTGTGCGTTTAGTGAAAGAGAAATTTAAGCACTATGGGAAAAGTTTGTTGGGAGAGCTGAAAAAAGACCGGGCAACTGGCCTTGCTGCCCAGCAGGCATATTATTATATGCTGGCATTGTTTCCAATGCTGATTTTGTTGATTGCCATCGTTCCTTACTTAAATATCGATCCACAGAAGGCAATCAATGTTATCAATCAATTATTGCCGGAAGAGTCTGCGCAATTATTAAGAGATAATGTAGTAAAACTTGTAAGTGAGCGTAATGGCGGACTTTTGACTTTCGGGATCATCGGGACGATCTGGTCAGCTTCCAACGGAATGAACGCCTTTATGAAAGCAATGAATATTGCTTATGATGTTAAGGAAACGAGATCCTTCATCAAAGCAAGGCTTGTTTCGATTCTTCTCACGATTGGTTTGATACTGGCTTTTGTAGTTGCCTTATTGCTTCCGGTATTCGGGAATGTCATTCTGGATATGGTTCAAACAATCATCCCAATTCCTGAACCATATGATATTATCTTCAATGTGATCAGATGGGTCATCGGGATTGTCGTTATGGTGGCAGTATTGACTGGCTTGTACCGAATCGCTCCAAACAAGCATTATCCATTTAAACATGTACTGCCAGGAGCCATTTTTGCCACTATTGTCTGGCAATTGATCTCCCTGGGGTTCTCATTTTATGTCAGCAATTTCGGCAACTACTCAGCCACATACGGAAGTCTTGGCGGCGTGATTGTGTTAATGCTATGGTTGTTCCTGACGGGATTGGCGCTTGTGCTTGGCGGTGAAATCAATGCGATTTACCATCGTGACAAGACGGGCGAAGAACTAATTGAAGAGGAAGAGACAGCTTCAGCCAACGGTTAAAAACAGCAGGATTCATTCCTGCTGTTTTTCGTTTTAAATGGGAGGAAGCCCTGGTATTTTCAATAAAGCAGCTCATATACTTCATTCAGCTGCTGGGCGCGTTTTTCATCCTGTTCATTATTCGCATACTCGATCGCTTCCGGTAAGATCTTATTTAAAAATTCTATTTCTTCCGCTGTCAGGTCTTTGACAAAATCACCTTCAGAAGGGTACCTTCCGTTTTCTAACCTTTGATAGATTTTCTTGCTGAGTGGATATGTCTCTGTATAATTGGAGACAATTTCACGAAGATAGGCCTGTGTTTTTTCCATCATCTACTCCTTGAAATAATTTTTGAATTCTTCGGGATCAGTTGGTTGACCTGATTGGACATAAGGGTTTTCCTCAGTGACTTCATGAGGGTCCAAGTTTGTCTTTATGACCAGTTGCGGGCCTGTTCCCGGATTTGCAAGCACCCTGTCTGTCATCTCTTTGAAGTCAGGAAGACTATTACTGCCAGGCTGTTTCGGTTCCATTTCATAAACACCTCCATCCTATAAGTTGCATTATTGCCAGAGCAATTATGTATTGAGCTAATTACTGGAAAAACTTCCAAACATGTTTTTTACGAATAACGAAAGGGAACTCTTTAAATGTATTAAATAGGAATGGGGTGGCGAATTTTGAAAGCAGTTACGTACCAGGGTTCTAAAGATGTCCAAGTTAAAAATGTAGAGGCGCCGAAAATCGAACATGAAAAAGACATGATCGTGAAGATCACTTCAACGGCGATTTGCGGATCAGACCTTCACCTTTATCAGGGCAATATGCCGCTGCGGCCAGGCTATATCATAGGCCATGAACCAATGGGGATCGTTGAAGAAGTAGGACCAGGTGTCCAGAACCTGAAAAAGGGAGACAGGGTCGTCATTCCTTTCAACGTTTCATGCGGTGAGTGTTTTTATTGTCAAAACCAAATGGAAAGTCAATGTGATAATACGAACGAATACAAGGATACTGGCGCCTATTTTGGTTACACCGAACAATACGGCAATCATCCTGGCGGACAGGCAGAATATCTGAAGGTACCATATGCTGATTTTACTTCTTTTGTCGTACCTGAATCTTGTGAACTTGAAGATGAATCTTTATTGTTTTTATCGGATGTTATACCAACAGCCTGGTGGAGTGTCGAGCATGCAGGTGTGAAAAATGGGGATACTGTCATTGTCCTGGGAAGCGGACCTGTTGGACTAATGACTCAGAAATTTGCCTGGATGAAAGGGGCAAAACGAGTTATTGCAGTTGACCATCTTGATTACAGGCTTATGCATGCCAGGAAAACAAACAATGTAGAAATTTTTGACTTCACACAGGAGGATGATCCTGGGAAATTCCTACAGGATCTTACGAATGGCGGGGCGGATGTCGTCATCGATTGCGTAGGGATGGATGGGAAAAAATCAGTTGTGGAAAAAGTTGAACAAAAATTGAAGCTGCAGGGCGGAACGCTTTCTGCGCTGGAAATTGCCCATACAGCCGTACGTAAATTTGGTACAGTCCAGCTTACCGGTGTATATGGATTAAGATATAATATGTTCCCGCTTGGCCGATTTTTCGAACGTAATATTACGATGAAAATGGGACAGGCTCCTGTCATCCATTATATGCCGAAGCTTTTTGATATGGTTGTGAATGGAGAATTTGACCCAACTGATATCATTACCCATAAAATCCCGCTCGAAGATGCAGCGAAAGGGTATGATATATTTAATGACCGAAAAGATGATTGCATAAAAGTTGTTTTAAAACCATGATGAATCTTTTAAAGGCAGCCTGTTAATGGCTGTCTTTCTTCATTTGTGTATTTGAGTTTGAATCCTAAAAGAATATACCTGGTCCAGCATTGGCTATCAGGGGCCATTTTTTTATATAATGAGGGAAACAAAACAGCGAGGAGTTTTTTATCGTGGCAAAATTATTTGCTTCTGTTTATGACACTCTCATGGGCCCGCTTGAGAAAAGATGGATTGCCCGTGTAAGGAAAAATATCGTTTCTGGTCTAGAGGGAAACATACTTGAGATTGGCGCAGGTACGGGTGCCAATTATCCCTATTATTCAAAGGGAAAAGTGGACAGGCTTGTTTCAATCGAACCAAATCCGTATATGCTTGATCAGGCACGAGAACGAGCTGAAGAGAGTGGTTTGCAGGTTGAGTTTCATAAAGGGATGGCCGAGTCGCTTCCATTCAGGGATGGAGAGTTCGATACAGTGGTCGCCACTCTGGTTTTATGTTCAGTAGAGAATCCCCGCCAGGTATTCAAAGAAATGAAAAGAGTATGCAAAAAGGGAGGCAGGATTGTCCTATTTGAGCATGTGAGGACAGAATCCAAGTCTCTTGCCGCCATCCAGGATTTCCTCACTCCGGCTTGGAAAAGACTTTGTGACGGCTGTCATTTGAATCGGGATACAGGCCGGTACATGAAAGAATCCGGAATAGAGATGACAAGGGAAAAGAAATACTTCAAGGGTATCTTCGTAGAATACGAGGGAAAAGCTTGATACAGGCACACCCGTTAGATCCTCTCCATACACTGTTATAAATAATTTGGGGAGGATTGGCATGTATCCTTATTATGACCATTACAGGCAAAATCAAAAATTAATCAGTGACATAACCAAAGCCATCAATGGGGAATACACTGCTACGAAGTGTTACGCTCAGCTGGCAGCAATGGCGCCGAATGAAGTCCAGAAACAGCGAATCAACGAAATACTGAAAGATGAAAAAAAGCACTTGCAACAGTTATCTCAAATTTATTCCGCACTTACGGGAAAGCAGCCTCAGCTTCAAATGACGGAAGAGTGCGCGAAGACTTACATCGAGGGACTTGAAGCGTCCTTTAATGATGAACAAGTGACGACTGATTTTTATCATGAAATTGCTGATGAAGCCGCGGACCCGGTCATAAAAGAAGTTTTCAGGCGTGCTGCATATGATGAGCAAAACCACGCGGTATGGTTCCTTTATTTTTATGGGAAAGAGAAGTAGAGCTGGAAAATTCCAGTTCTTTTTTTTATATAGTTTTCACTATTTTTACATATTTAATAGAAAAATAGCGATGTGTTTTATACTAGAATGGGTATAGGGAAAATAAATTGCAGAATTGGAAATTTTACATAGGGAGGAATAATTATGAAGAACAGTCTCGCAATCATTATTGGTTTTTTAATCGTTGGATCCTTATTTGTCGGCTGGAAAATCAGTCAGGATCTCGGACCTGCTGAAACAGCAACAGCGACTCAGCAGTCAGGAGGGACAGCCAGCAATACAATTGAGTTCAATCCGCCAAGCATGGAGGATGTGCCGGATGGGCCGCTGGGTGAAAGCATAAAATATGGATATGACTTAATGATGGAAACAAACACAATCGCTGATGAGTATGTAGGCAATAATTTATCCTGCGCAAGCTGCCATGCCAACGGAGGCACAGTCAAGGATGAGGCTCCTATGATTGGACTCACTGCAGTCTACCCAGAATACAGGCCTCGTGAAGGAGAAGTGTATACACTTGAAGATCGAATTAATGGTTGTATGATCCGCAGTATGAATGGAAAGATGATTCCCGAGGACAGTAAAGAAATGAGAGCGATGATCGCTTACTTGCACTATATGTCTGAAGGAGTACCATCTGGGGCGGATATTCCCTGGAGAGCTGAAAAAGAGACTAAACAATTTCCAATTCCAAGCATAGAGGATGGCGAAAAGGTTTATGCACAATCATGTGCTGCCTGTCATGCAGCAGATGGAGGAGGAACTGGTACTAATAGTGGGCCTGCAGTCTGGGGCGAAAATTCCTTCAATGATGGAGCGGGAATGTCACGACTGACTAAAATGGCAGGATATGTGCAGAAGAATATGCCTAAGGGACAGGGAGGTACAGTGACTGATCAGCAGGCAATCGATGTAGCGGCGTATATTCTATCGCACGACAGACCAGAGTTCAAAGGGCATGAAGGGGACTGGCCAAAAGGCGGCAGACCAGCAGATATCATGAATAAAGAAAAACGCGAGCAGATTAAGAATGGTACTATCGATTGGGAAGCAATGGTTACTGTAAAAAAATAAAGACATGATGAAACCCAGCACCTCTCATTATAACCCGTTCGGTTGAGAGGGAGAAAATAGTAATTAACAACACTAATCGCGTAGTATTTAACATATTAATTAGCAGGCCTAATTCTAAGGCCTGCTTTTCTTTGTGAATATTGGGAATATTTAACTTAATGGTGTTATAATAAAGGGAGAGTACAAAGAAGTTCTAGGACGTTATTCAACTATAGATGCAGGAATGGTGAAAAAGAAGTATTTGGTTTAGATACAAGTACACCTGGAAACAGTTGCAATATTTGAAAGAGAGAAGAAAATTACTTACGGGGGATAAACATGATTTTATCTGTTGAAGGAATACAAAAATCATATGGAAAAGAAAAAGTGTTACATGGAGTGAGCATCCGGATTCATCAGCCTGAAATCGTTGCTTTGGTTGGACCGAATGGATCGGGAAAATCTACCCTACTTGGAATCGTCACCAACTTGATCAGCCCGGACCATGGCAAGGTGAAAATTTTAAATCGTACCAATAAAGATCCGGAAATTTTCCGCTATGTTTCTTTTATGCAGGATAACTCTGTCCTCTATGATTATTTGACAGGCTATGACCATCTTCAATTTATCGGGGATGTCCAGGGCATTTCGAAAGGACAAATCCTATCTGCAGCTGAACGGGTTGGAATGGAAAGCTATTTGCATAAAAAAGTTGGCAAGTATTCTTTAGGGATGAAGCAGCATCTATTGCTTACCATGGCAATTGTCAACGAGCCAAAGCTTCTGATTCTGGACGAGCCTCTAAACGGCCTTGATCCAACAAGTGCCATCCGGGTAAGGAAGTTGTTACTGGAGTTGAATAGGGAAGGTACAGCCATTATACTTTCCTCCCATAATCTGTCCGAGATTGATAGAGTGACATCCCATATTCTATTTTTAAAAAATGGACAGCTCATTGAAGAAGATTTATCTCTCCATGAAAAAGTTGCCTATGAGCTTACAGTCCAGGAACCAGAAAAAGTGATCGGGGTATTGAGTGCCGCAGGTATAGAAGCTGAACACGAAAAAGAAAATCAACTGATTGTAAGTTTGGGAGATGCTTCTTTAAGTCAGTTGTTCAAACAGTTAAGTACCCATGAGGTGAAAGTATTGAACATCGAGAAAAAAGTCATTGGTTCCGAGGAACGGTATCAGATGATTTTTGGAAAAAAGGAAGAGATCTTATGAATCTTTTAACCTTTGAACTGAAGAAAATTTGGAGACAAAAAAAGATATGGTGGCTTTTCCTGATCATTCTTATCAGCGCGGCATACCTTTTTCATTTCAATGCTTCCCAGCAGAATGAATGGGTTATCAAGTTAAAGGAAGAAATTGTAGAATACGAAAATGCGGCTGAACAGATCCAGACAGACCTAGAAGGAAAACGGAAAGAAGATCTCCTTGATGAACCTGGATTACTGCAGCATGAATATATCGTGGAAGCAAGGTACGCCTTGTATAATTGGCAAATCGCTGTTGAGCGCAAAAAGTGGGACGAGATTCCTAAACTGCAAGGAGAATTCCTTGACAGTTTGGGCCGATTTGAAACGGCTGGAGGAGTATTTCCTCCTTTGCAAGGCATGGAAAAAGTAATAGCTGTGAAGAAAAATGACTATATGCGCGACAACAACCTTCCATATGAAAATGAAGAACATCCGACTTCTGCCCACCTGATATTAAAGCAGTTAAGCAGCCTGTTTATCGGACTTGCCGGGCTTGTGATCCTGCTATTTTTCTTTGGGACCACGTTGACACAGGAGAAGGACCAAAAGACAATCTTAATGTTAAGAACACAACCGATTACACAGAGGGATCTGCTAACTTCGAAGTATGTAAGTATCTTGCTGGTGTCACTGGTGTATATTTTATTCGTCATCTGTCTTGGTTTGTTGATTCCAATGGCATTTGGAGAACAGCCGTTGCGATTGGAATATCCGCAAGTTGTCTTTAATGGAGCAGAAGTCGAAATTGTTTCAACCGTCATATATATATTAAAAAGTATTGCTTTATTCATAGGTGCGTTGATATTTTCATTCAGTTTGGCCTTATTCATTGGCACCCGAATGCAAAACACCTTTAATGCCTTGGTCATTACGTTTTCAATTTTATTTGCTGGATATTTGTTGACGAGCATGGCAGGAATTTTAAAGAATCCGCTCAATCCCTTTTACTTACTTCATTTAGAACCGTTATTGACTGCGGTGCCTGATTCTAAAGACGGTCTATATGTCATTAGCGCATTTGTTTGGAGTTTGTTTTTGATTTTCCTTTCCGTCTATCTGCCTGAACGAGAATATAGCCTTTTAGATTCCAGGATAACCAAGAAGCCCTTTCGAAAGGGTGCGACAAGTGCTAGAAGGAACTCTTTATGGATGATCGTCGTTTTTGAATGGAGGAAATTGATAAGGAAAGGGAATTATCGGTTTGTTTTAGCGATTTCGATTATTTTTATCGCTTGCGGCTATGCTTTTATTACTCAAGAAGCAAAAGAAAAGGAGCAGGAATTCTTAGCTAATTTGGAGAGGGCCAGAATCGACTTTATTGAAGTTGCTATTCCGTTCCAAGAACAATTCATAAATGATATAAAGAATGACCTGCAGACAGCCTTGGAGAAGGAAGAGGAAACCTCTTATTTAATGGAGCAACTAAACGAACAAGAAATTGCCTTAAACGCTCATAGAGAATTAGCGGACCTTATCAGTCTGGCAATAGCTGACTATAAGAAAGGGAATTATATTCATTTAATTGAATATCAATTGTTTTATAATCGTTTAATAAACGGGGAATTTGATTCATCTTACAGTGTCGTTGATGATATTGGACAATTTACAATGGATGCCAGCATCGCAGAAAAGCAGTGGCTTTTAAAGCATAAGATACGTCCTCTTTCATCCGGGGAACTTCTCTTAAATATCCATACTAATACGAAAAAACTGTCAAGGGAATGGATAGTAAACAATGAAAGAATAGATGATAATGGGCTATTTTCTCTTTATTTATTCTTCCAGCAAAACGCCCATTTCCTTCCGCTAGTTTTCCTGTTGTTTTTAGTGGGTGGAGGGCTGGCTTATGAGAGGGGGAAACGCCCGACAATCTCCTTTTTGCGGACACAGCCAGTTTCAGAACAATCGATTTTTTATGGAAAAATTCTTCATTCAGCTATTGTATCAATTATCACATGCTTAATTTTATTCGGAACTGTCATCCTAATTGGGACAGTGTTTGACCGGTTTGGTGATTGGAATTACCCTATCCTTCATTATGATGGATTGAGTGAGTCTAGTACAGCCGACTATAAAGGCATGAAATCCATTTATTATGGATTTCAATTCATTCCCTTAGGATTGTACCTCATGCAAATTATATCTTTATTCTTGGTGGTATTGCTCTTTATTCTTATACTAAGCCAATTCTTATCTATCTTTATAAAAAGTCAATTCGTTGTTTTTGTGTCTACAGTATTCATCGTGATCGGGGGATTTATGGGTAGTAAACATTACCTTGTCGCTGCTGCACATCTATCACCTTTCACGTACTTGGACATAAATAGGATTGTCAATGGAGAAGCTTCCACTTTGCTCGACAACCCTGCATTGAATGTTTATACTGGCCTTTTTGTTTTAGTTGTATCGATTTTATTTCTAGTCATCATTGCAACACTTTTATTAAAACGTAGGATTTAACTATACCAAGAGTATTCGATTGTTAAAGAGAAAGAAAATATTTTAAGATATTTTTGTATTACTTTTTGTTTCTCTGTTTTTGCAATCCTTTCTGAATTAGTACTTTATGTCTGTCTTTATGAAGATAGAAAATATCACATGAAAAGGAGCTTGTTCATTCAAGCTCCTTTCATATTTTTGATATAATTCATCACCGTATATATAAGATATCCTTAAGTTCAAATACCTTATCTGCAATACCCAAACGCTGTGCTGGTGTCTTTTTGGTCTTACCTGATTCGAAAGGCAAACAGAAGTTATAATATGTCCTCAAAATTGTTATTGCCATCTGTGCATATTTAGGATTGAAGTTAGCATAAATATAGCTCTTTACATCTCCTCGAGCTGTCGATAATGGCCTTTCCAGTATCGATAGTCTTCTCCTAATAAGCTGAATAAAAGCATTGGCTGCATTGTCATTCACATTTAGTACCAGGTTTGCGACATCTCTTGCTTCTAGCGATGATATGTTGGTGGTGCAATCAACCGAACGATATCCTCGATCAATAGTAGCTAATGGATGCTCTATAGGGTTATCAGCGTACTCCAAATGAGAACCTGCAGAAGTTTTAACTTCCTTATGAAAATAGTGAGTCCTAAGAAGTTGCTCTAGTTTAAGGAGAGCTAACTCTTTTGGTGAATTTGTTTTATATCCATTAAACTCTCCCCACTCCAAAAGTTCACTTACTGCCTCAAAATGCTCCCTTTGACATTGTGGCCTTGATTTAGTCTTGTCGGTGTGGCAAAGGAAATGGTGTGCATCACTTAATCGGATTTCTTTTGCAAACACTCGAAATATAGCTGTTATAAGTGAACTATCTTCATCCGTTACAAAACGCCACTCAGATGCATTAACAAGTTCCTTTATTAGCCAATGGTGTGCAACCGTTGTATAGGTCGAATTAACGTGTAATCCATCTGTATATTTCGCCCTGTTCTCTATTTTAGAAAGTTCAGTTTTATATTCAGTTTTAGTCTGAGTATCATTATCTGATGGTGGTTGCGGATAATAAGAGTGTTTAGAAAACCTTGCATTTTTTCTCGCATATATCGCTAAGTGATCACATTTATATTGAATTGTATCCTTATTAATTTCTTCGAGTTTAATATCCCAATCATAAGACACATCGCTTCTAAATACATATCTCGAGAAGACATCCGCACTAACAACCACATGAGTAGGGAAAACAGAATCTTCAAGATCTCTGTATTTACTTTTACTCATTCCTTTCTTGCGAACATTGTTAAGGTAATAGGTCATTTTATCTGTGTTGACCCACATTTCTTTAAATTGCTTATTCAGCAACGGTTTGGTTTCATGTCTTTCCAAGAATTCTAGACACTTTCGGTAAACGAATTCTAACTTCTCATAGTATGTTCCCTTGGAGATTTCTAAAATCTCACAAGTTCTATTAATTGGGTTTTTGTTTATCAATAATTTTGTAAACATAAGGTTAATTTCACTGCGTTTTTGTTTATATATAACCGATTGCTTGCTATTTGGTCTTAGAGAAGTCTTTTTCTTGCATGTTTTGCATTGCCACTGTTGACTTCCGGTACTACTTTTTCCTTGTTTGTAGAAATAGGAAGGCATTTCAAAAGGATCGCTTTCTCCTTGAAGACACCCTTCTTTATGGAAGTCATAATTAGGTTCTTCGTCTTTAATGTTGTTAATACGGATCAATCTCTCGATTTCTTCAGTAATAGACCAGTTGGATAACGCGACTGTCTTGCAACCAAAGGTAACACCTACATTTGGATGTATAGGGTCAGGATTACATTCAATCATTTTCCTTGCATCGCCCGACGAATTTAATTTATATCTACTAGGATTCCCTTTCGCGTCCTTAAATTTTTCTTGTTGGAGCCCTTGCCACTTGCAGTATGGATTCACACAAACGTTTAGTTGAAGTGAGTGACTATTATGTAAATGATTAAACTCAATCGGCATAAATAATAAATCTCTATATTTTGTCCCAAATTGTCTAGGAGTTAAGACATCATAATCTTTGCTTCTTTTATCTAATTCCTTCTGCAATACAGGGGAAGTGACTTCTAATACAACATCCGCTTTTGGAATGAATGTCTTGAGGTTAGCCAACTTAGTCTTCCTCCATTAACTGCTCGATTTTTAGTTGTTTGATAACACGTTTGTTGTTTCGTTTATTTTTAATCCATTCAATGAAGTTTTCATCTTCCAGAAGATGAATGAGTAGTTTATCTACAACATCACTTTCTGTGTACTCGGTGTATTCAGCATAGTAAGAGACAACGGCTCTTGCGCGTTCTGAAATAAGCCAATCCACCTTATCTGCATTGATATTTCTAGGTTCAATAAATTTCATTACTATAAATGCTCCTTCATATCCTTGTTTTGAACCAGTATAACCATAACTCTGAATTTTTAACACCCCAATTAACATACCAATTAACAGAAGTACAAAAATTATTGTATACTTACTAATTGTAGTGTTAATTAGCATGCTGATTTTAATGTTAAAAGTAAAGATTTGCCCATTAACCTCTGTAATATCAACGAAAAAAAGAGGTGCTAATTAGCATGCTAATTACACCTCTAAAATATATGTTATTTGCTGTTTTCTCCCTCTCAACCGAACGGCTTACTCTCATTAGGTGCTGGGTTTGTTCATAGAGAACCACAATAAAAATGATAACCGAGCCGAAAGGAGGTAATTACGCGCAGGACTAGCAGGCCCAGGGGCATCCAAGTCCAAAATGGATTAATAAATTTATAGATTCATTTGTAATTTGCAAAACAAAAATCATCCTGGACCATGCTTGAAACCCATTCTATGGCGGTATCCGTCTAGAGTCCCCAGTTCACTGTTGAGAAGCAATTCCATTTCCTCTAATGCGCTTTTTGAGACAACAGGATCGCTCAAGTCCCAATTTACAGTATAAACGAAATAATAATCTTTGATTTGGCGGAATACAACAACGGAGTTAGGGAACATGTCAAATTGAGCTTTGATATTATATCTTTTGGTGTATGACCATTTTGTCAGTTTCATAGAATATCTCCATCTTTTATTCTCGCATTAATGTTTTAATGCATATATTTATAAGATACCCTGGCGGATGGGACGGAAACTGATTCCTGGAACAACATAGTTTTTTATACCGAAGGATTATGCTAAAATAGAGGGCGTTGCAGTATAGTTAGCGACATATATCTACATAATATCAAATTGCTAGGAGATAGATAGAAGTTTTTGAAGGATTTGGAGGGAAGTTAGTTCTATGAATGAAGCCCAGAGGATTCAGTTAAATGTCAGGGTATCCAGGGATACCTCGGACAAGCTAGATGAAATTGTAGAATACTATCAAGAAAATACGAAAATTGGCAGGATCTACAAAGGTGATGTTTTGACAGATATTATCGAAAAATCATATGAAATTATGCTCAAGCAAAAGAGGCTAAATAGATAAAACAGTATGACAAATTGTCAATGAGTAAATGTGGCAAAATAATGAACAAAACAGTTGCGCTAAACAATAATTAGTCGTATTATTTAAATAATCTGAATAAACGATAAGGTGGTTATTGATAATGATGCGTATGGCAATTGCAGGTGTGGCCGGCTTTGTCCTTGTGTTCATTGAGTCATATATTGTCATGGTTCTTAAACAATATGAAGCGATTGATTTTGGGGGAATTGCCCCGTTTGTCAGTGTCTGGACAATGAATTTTTTCCTTGTTTTCTCGATTTTGACCCACATTAAATTCTGGTATGAAGACCGTGAAGCTCAGCGTGAAGAAGAAGCTGCAGAAAGAGACAGATTCATCAGTTGATAAAAAAGAGAAAGGCAAGATGCCTTTCTCTTTTTTATGCATTTTCACCATTTTCAATACGGTCACGTTCTGCCTCTTCAGCGGCAATCCTTAATTCCTGGAAAAATAGCTGATCATTGCACACCATGCTGTGCTGATCTTCATGTTCAGCTTCAGAATTATTCGGGATTATTGGCTCTTTTTTCATGAGTTTTATCCTCCTTACTTCATGCTTTTCTTTTTTACTTTCCCTTTGCAGAAAAAATCATGCAAACACATTCCATTTTCAAAGTATTTTCCTCATAGCAATATTTATGCAAAACATTTCATCAAGCTTGGCCCGTTGAGGAAGACTACATCAAAAAATAGCAAAGGAGTTAGACCCAATGGAAGCCATTTATTATTTTGATGATCAGGATCAATATCTTAAAATTGAGTTTTTTTCCAAAGCGAAAGAATCATCATGGCAGGCTTACGTTTTTGACGAAAATTGGAATGATATCCCTAGCAGTGCTTCATCTTTATCGGAGAGGGTCACAGAGACAATCGAGTTTGCTAAGGAAGAATTCGGTATCCGCGGAAGGCTATCTATAGTGGAAAATCTCCCCCTTGAGCACTCACTTAATGAGGCAGTAGAGTTAACATTATTCCATTTGCAGGCATTGCTCTATTCGTCAGCTATCCTAACAGGAAATGACTGTGAAGCATTAGAACGTTACGGATTTACAAAGGAAAACACAGCCGGGGGAAGCACAGTTTATCTCCTTGCCTCTGAAGAAGCAGAACAAGATTCATGCAGATTTTTATAGGCCATCACGGGCAAAGAGATTTATAAGAACGAAGCCTTTTCTTAACGAAAAGGCTTTTTGTGTGGAAGAGGCAACGACTATAGCAAAGCTGGCGTTTTAAAAAAAACACCGATAAAAATGGTTAATGTTTATTCCTGAAAGGGTAGGAGAAAAGGGAGTGATTTATATACAGAAAGGAAGATGAGGCTTTGTCTGGCAAAATTAATGTAACAATCAACGGTGCCGAAGTGACGGCTGACGGAAATCAAACAATCCTTCAATACCTTTCAGACAGCTCGATTGAGGTCCCAAATGTATGTTTTCATCCAAGCCTTGGACCTATCGAGACATGTGATACCTGTATTGTAGAAGTGAATGGGGAAATGGTCAGATCCTGTTCAACCGCCCTGAAAAATGGGGATGTCATTGACACAGTTGCGCCTGATGTCAAGAAGGCACAAACAATGGCGATGGATAAAATCCTTTATAACCATGAACTCTACTGTACCGTCTGTGACTACAATAATGGGACTTGTGAGGTACATAACACAGTCAAGGAAATGAAAATCAATCACCAGAGCATCCCATTTGACCAGAAGCCGTATGAAAGGGATGAATCTAACCCTTTCTATCGTTATGATCCTGATCAGTGCATTTTATGCGGCAGATGCGTCGAAGCCTGTCAGGACGTCCAGGTAACCGAAACCTTGAGGATTGATTGGGATCGTGATCGTCCTAGAGTCATTTGGGACAACGATGTGCCGATCAATGAATCATCCTGCGTGTCTTGTGGCCATTGTTCAACGGTTTGCCCTTGTAATGCCATGATGGAAAAAGGAATGGAAGGCGAAGCAGGCTTCTTGACAGGGATAGCAAAAGAAACACTTCGCCCGATGATTGAGATCACCAAGGGAGTGGAAACGGGATATGGATCCATTCTCACCATTTCCGATATGGAATCAGAGATGCGTGACTCAAGAATCAAGAAAACGAAGACTGTTTGCACCTACTGTGGAGTTGGCTGCAGCTTCGATGTATGGACAAAAGGACGCGAGATCCTGAAGGTTGAACCACAGGTGGAAGCCCCTGCAAATGGTATTTCTACTTGTATAAAAGGTAAATTCGGCTGGGACTTTGTGAATAGTGAGGAACGCCTGACTAAGCCGCTCATCCGTGAAGGCGACAGCTTCAGGGAGGCCGAGTGGGAAGAAGCATTGAACCTGATGGCAAAGAAATTCACGGAAATCAAGAATGAGTATGGTCCCGATTCCCTGGGCTTCATTACTTCATCCAAATGTACAAATGAAGAGTCTTATTTAATGCAAAAGCTTGCAAGGTCAGTAATCGGTACAAATAACGTCGATAATTGCTCGAGATATTGCCAAACCCCGGCTACAGTGGGACTGTTCAGGACTGTCGGTCACGGAGGAGATGCAGGGTCCATCAAGGATATCGCGATGGCTGATTTAGTCATCATTATTGGATCGAATACTGCCGAGGCTCATCCAGTACTGGCTACAAGGGTAAAACGTGCTCAAAAACTTAATGGTCAAAAGCTGATTGTGGCTGATCTTCGGGAGCATGAAATGGCAGACCGTGCGGACATGTTCGTTAGGCCTAAAGCAGGAAGTGACCTGGTCTGGATTTCCGCGGTAACAAAATATATCATCGACCAGGGCTGGGCAGATGAAGAATTCCTGAATAATAAAGTAAACGGTCTTTCCGAGTACGTTGACAGCCTGGAAGGATTTACGCTGGAATATGCGGAAAAAACTTCTGGACTATCGAAAGAAACGCTTATTGAAATCGCTAAAAGTATCCATGATGCAAACAGTGTTTGCGCATTATGGGCAATGGGAGTTACTCAGCATCTTGGCGGAAGTGACACTAGTACGGCAATTTCAAACTTGTTGCTGATTACTGGAAATTATGGCCGTCCTGGAACTGGTGCGTACCCACTGCGCGGGCACAATAACGTGCAGGGTGCAGGCGATTTTGGGAGCGCGCCAGACTCACTGCCAGGGTATCAAAAGGTATATGACGATGCTGCCCGGCAAAAATTTGAACAGGCATGGGGCACAAAGCTTCCGGCAGAACCAGGCATCAATAATCATGACATGGTTGAAGGAATGCATGATGGAACGCTTAAAGCTCTTTACGTGAAGGGCGAAGAAATGGGGCTTGTCGACTCCAACATCAACCATGTTCAGGCGGGCTATGAAAAGCTGGATTTCTTTGTTGTCCAGGATGTGTTCTTCTCAAGAACTGCACAGTTCGCTGATGTAGTACTGCCAGCAAGTCCGAGCTTTGAAAAAGAAGGCACGTTCACGAATACGGAGCGCAGGATTCAGCGCTTGTACCAGGTGTTTGAGCCAGTGGGTGAATCCAAACCGGATTGGCAGATTTTGATTGAAGTGGCAAATCGCCTCGGCGCGGGATGGACTTATGAGCATCCAAGTGAAATTATGGCAGAGGCAGCAAGACTAATGCCAATCTACTCTGGCGTCACTTATGAACGTCTTGAGGGATACAATAGTCTTCAATGGCCGGTCCAGCCGGATGGCACTGACAGTCCTGTCCTGTATTTGGATGGATTCCCGTTCCCTGATGGAAAAGCACGTCTTCACCCGGTAAAATGGTCCATTCCGGTTCAATTTGGTGAAGAATATGACATCCATGTCAATAATGGCCGTTTGCTGGAGCATTTCCATGAAGGGAATCTTACCTATAAGTCAGAAGGTATTTCATCGAAGACTCCAGAAACCTTCCTTGAAGTATCACCTGAACTTGCCGAAGAAAGAGGCCTGAAAGATGGAACCCTGGTCAGATTAACATCCCCATATGGCAATCTTAAGGTCAGATGCGTGGTAACTGACAGAGTTCAAGGGAAGGAAGTCTATCTGCCAATGAATGACCAGGGCGACGCGGCAATCAATCTCCTGACAAGCAGCTTTGCAGATAAGGACACGGACACTCCTGCCTATAAGGAGACGAAAGCAAAGATGGAAATTCTTCAATATGAAGGCGTCAATCCATTACCTAGGAACAATTTCAGATATGGTAATCCACAGCCGCAAATCGGTGTCCAAGTCCAAAAGAAGTGGGCGCGTGCAGATTATGTCTTCCCAGGTGATCTTGTGAAAAAGGAGCGGACCCAGCATGGCTAAAGCAATCACAAATATTAAACGGATCGAGCTGACTGAGGAACAGAAAAGAAAAATGGACCTTGAAGAAATTGAGACTGCATTGCTTGATAACAAGGACTCGATTTTACAGTCACTGGACATCATCAAGCATATGAATGAGCGCGGCGTTCTGTCGCTTCTGGACGGATTGTTCAGCGAAGGGGATAAAGTCCTTAACGTCCTTGTTAAAGCAGCGGACAATGCTGAAGCTACCAATACATTAAAAAACCTATTGCTGATGGTAGGTGTTCTTGGAACCATCAATGTCCAGCAGCTTGAACCGCTATTGTTGAAATTGAATTCCGGGATTGCCAGAGTGGCAGATTACAGGGATAGTAATGATGACAAGCTTGGTTACTTCGACATTGTCCGTTCTCTGAAGGATCCGGAAATCAACCGTGCGCTGTCACTGCTTTTTGAATTCCTTAAAGGCATGGGTGAAAAAACGGAAGGGCTGGAAAGGACGACCCAGCTTCCTGAAGATCAGGATCTTCATCAGAGCAAGGATGGCAGGCTGGAGAACCGATAAAAAAGATAATGCAGGGGGCATTCTGATATCATTTGATATCAATGCTCCCTGCTTTTTCTGGTTTGATTTTTCTTTTATAGGTTAAAAGTAAATGACGTAAGGCAAACTCATGTGGAGAGGATGGCTGTTATGAAACCAGTCGAAGTTAAAAGGGAAATCCTTCGGTTCGGGAATGGCCAGGCCGAAAGACTGGAAGACAGCATTGTTACAGAATTCACTGTCACCGTGAAAGTGAATGGAGAAGAGCTTGTGACGATGGTCTGCACGCCAGATTTTATTGAAGAAATGGTCATAGGGTACCTCGCTTCAGAAGGGATCATCAAAAAATATACCGATATAGAAGATTTATGGATTCAGGAGAAAGAAGGATTTGTCCATGTGAAAACCTCTAGATCCAACTCTATTTATAGGAATCTGCAGGGGAAACGTTATTTAACATCATGCTGTGGAGCGAGCAGGTCTGGATTTGTATTCGCAACAGATGCAATGACAGCCAAAAAACTTCACGAGGTAAGGACAGAGCTCCAAGTCGAGGATTGTTTCAGGCTTATGGAGGAAATGCAGGAATCCGCGGAACTTTTCCAGAATACAGGGGGAGTCCATAATGCATCTCTTTGCAGTTTGTTCGGCCCTGTCGTGTCACGAATGGACATAGGCCGCCACAATGCCCTCGATAAAATTTATGGGCATTGCCTGAAGAATGATATCTCGATTCACGATAAAGTGATTGTTTTCAGCGGCAGAATTTCCTCAGAGATTTTATTGAAGGTAGCTAAAATCGGCTGCCCGATTGTACTGTCCAAATCTGCGCCAACGGAACTGGCCCTTAAGCTTGCTGATGAACTGGGGATAACCACTATTGGATTCATCAGGAATCGGTCGCTGAATGTTTATACACACCCTGAACGTATTGCGGAGGCAAAATACGAAGTCAAAGAAAGTCAGGTATAAACCTGGCTTTTCTTTATTCCTTCCCTTATTGACTATCATAAGCACTCCCTGTATTTAAGCTTTGGTATAAGGGATGTAAAAGTATGGGAAAATGGAGGTGAGAGCGGAAGGAGTGATAGAATGGGTGAAAAAGAGATGCAGGAGATGTTCGAATGGGCAGGGCTCTCCACTGTTTATGATCAGCATGGCTACAAAATGTGGCTCAGCGGCCTAGAAGACAGCATTGATGCCGAACTGTTAGATCACTTTGCAGATGCATATTCATTTGAGAATGCCGAAACGATGTACTATGACGAATTCCTATTCCATTTAAGGATTTTTAAGAATATCAGCAAAAATAATGAGCTGCCTCCCCGGTATTGGTGAGTTGGACAGGTAGATAGATATATATGGAGAGAGGAGAAAGCTAATGCAGCCATTATCAGACCATTTAAAGAGAAATCTGGATGTTGTCTTTGTCGGTTTCAATCCAAGCATACGCTCTTCCGAAACAGGGCATCATTACGCCAATCCAAATAACAGGTTTTGGAAAATTCTTTATGAAGCCGGAATTACGCCTAGAAAATTTGAATCATCTGAGGATTACAAGCTTTTGGAACTGGGATACGGCATGACGAATATTGTGGCGAGACCGACCAAAGCAGCAGATGAAATTACGAAAGACGAATACCAGGAGGGAAAGCTGGAGCTCAGAAAGAAAATCGAGGAATACCGTCCAAAAATCGTTTGCTTCGTTGGCAAGGGAGTTTATCAGCAATACAGCGAAAAAAAAGATATACCATGGGGAAAGCAGGACGAATCCGTTGTGGCTGGAACAATCGATTTTGTCGCCCCATCGTCAAGTGGCCTTGTCAGAATGAAACTGGATGAAATTATCGGGATTTATAAACAATTGCCAGAGTGGATTGATCAATAAAAAAAATAAATCTGTTCAGACAGATAGGCGCCCAAAAGACCCGGAAAAGAGAAAAAGAGGTCACCAATGAGCATGATTGGTGACCTAAAAATGCGGAAAGAAGAAAAAGAGGTCAGCAATAGACATGACTGGTGACCATCAAGAAGTGCTAAAATCATAATGTAAGTCAAGATAGTCCTGATGCTACAATTTATCCTGGGTTTCATTACTCAAACACATCGTCAATTTGATCATGTCCCTGCACTGGATCCCGTTTTCGTATATGGGTTCAGGGTAATTCCTCAAGAAAAAGTCGTGGATGATGCCGGTAATTCTGAAGCCAGCTTTCTGGTAAAGAGCCAGCTGGTTGATGCTCGAATTGCCTGTTCCAATTTCAATGCTTTTATACCTCATTTTCCTGGCCATTTGAGTACCGTGTGCAATAAGGCTTTTTCCAATGCCTTTGCCCTGAGCAGGTTCCGCGACTGCCAGGTTTTTTATTTCTATGCTGTGTCCTCCTATCGGAAGCAGCACGATTACACCTAGCGTATCACTGGCATCCGATTTTGCAACATAACACAAACTTTCATCCAGATATTGAGATACCATGTCCCTTGAAGGATCGGCAAGAAGCAGCAGATCCCAGGGAGGCTGTTCGTCTGGTGTTAGCCCCCTAATTTCCACCTTGATTCCCCCTCATAAAAAGCTTATAAGTAATTCTTAATAGGACATAGCCTATTACTCCGCCCAGTGTGTTAAGAATGATATCATCAATATCAAAGCTGCCGACCCTGGTAAGAAACTGAAGGCTCTCGACAAGTGAAGTTGCGAGAAGAACGGTTCCGGTTGTCCTCCAGAATCCGGTGAATCGCTCAAACAGCCATGGGAGGAAGATGCCCAATGGCAGGAATGCCAGGATATTGCCAAAAAGGTTGGAAATCCATATGCTTTGATTGATATGGGATGACGCTTTGATATAGTCTGTAATCGTTTTGAATGGAATGATGTTATAGGGATTTGATCCAGCTGTGTTAAGCTCATATGCTGCCTGCCTGTAGGGACTGAGGAATAACAAAACTGCAGCAAGGATGATGTATAGGATGAAGAGGCCGTACGATGTGGCTGATATCCATTTTTTGTATTTGGAATCTATTTGATTAATCATGTATTCTCCTAATATCTCAATCTATATTTTGGTCATCAAAATAAAAAACCTTACCACGGCAAGGCTTAACAGATTAGCGATGTGCCTGCAAAGCAGGGCCTCTGCCGTCCGTACAGTGGTTAAGTGTCCCGCAACAAGCGAATGTCCGGCAGAGGCAGTTATATTTTAACACATACATACAGGAAAAATACACTTTGAAGGGTGGATACTTTTATTTTTAAAACGAATAGTGGTATGATAACAGTGATTTTACATTAAGGAGATGATTTTCATGGCGAAAAAAGGATACATAGAAATGCAAAATGGAGAAAAAATCGAATTCGAACTATATCCAAACGAAGCACCTGGAACAGTTGAGAACTTTGAAAAGCTTGCAAACGAAGGCTTTTATAATGGATTGACATTCCACCGTGTCATTCCTGGATTTGTAAGTCAGGGAGGATGCCCTAACGGAACAGGTACTGGCGGGCCAGGATATACAATCAAATGTGAAACAGAAGGCAATCCGCACAAGCACGTACCGGGTTCACTTTCAATGGCACATGCAGGTAAAGATACAGGCGGAAGCCAGTTCTTCATCGTACATGAATCACAGCCGCACTTAAACGGTGTCCATACTGTTTTTGGAAAAGTAACTTCCAACCTGGAAGCTGCTAAAGCGATGAGAAATGGCGATGTAATGGAAAAAGTAGTTGTAACAGAAGAATAATGGAATATAAGAAAAGAGCCTGCGGGCTCTTTTTTTATACTCAATTACCTATTGAATCGAACATACGCTCTTGTTAAGATGGAGAGGATCATACTGATTTACAGGCTAATATTCAATATATTTGACTCTTTTATCTAATATTGATTAAATTAGATTAATTAGTCTAATTTATCGTATTGGGTGGGATGGCAATGGTGCCGGCTTCTGTATTTATAATGGATGTATCAAACTCTTCTTCTGCTGAAAATGGAGAAACATTGAGCCGCTATTTAAGTGAGCTCGAGTCAACGGTAAAGTCATGGTCCGGAAGAGGACAGGTAAATCACAGGGCAGGTGATGAACTGATTGTCCTGGCAGAAGGATATTCATCAGCTTTTATCATTGCCTTTTATATAAGCAGAGTTTGGAAATATCGTCTGAACGCTCCCTATTTTGGACTATCTTTTGGCAGCATAGAGAAAAGCATAGATGCAATTGATATTGAAAAATGGATTCACCCTCTGGTAAAACAGGCTAGAGATGCCAATGACTACCTGAAAAAACAAAAAGACAGAGAATCATTTCATTTCCAAAGTAATGATATCGAGCCAGAGCTTCAGGTTATGATGAATGGCATGCTTAGCCTTCAGCATGTTTTAAGCGAACAGCAGACTGAAATACAGCGTTTGGTTTGTTCACTGTATCTTATTTATGGCAAGCAGAATGCCGTCGCAGACCTCCTTGGCCGATCAGCTCCTACTGTTTACAGTCATTTCAAGAAGGGACATAGCGAACAAATTCTTCAAAGTTTCCAGGAAATCGTCCGTGTTTTGGACTCCGTTGAGGCTAAATCATTCCCAGACTTGAAGCACCTTCAGGAGAATGGCATACAAACGCTTGTTAAAAAAGACATTAAAGTTCAGGTACGGGAAGTTTTCAGTCTCTAGGTTCTGGGGAAAGGAGAGGGATCATGCTTTTATTAAGTCTTATCATTGCGCATTTAATAGCTGACTTTTACCTCCAGACAGATCGAATGGTAGAGGACAAAGTAAGGAGTTTGAAAAGGCATATACTTCATCATTTAATGGTCAACACTCTGGTCCTGGGAGCTGGCTGGTTCCTTTTTAATCAGAAAAATGATCCAATGATGGCTGTAATCTGGCCAGTCCTATTCATTACTTTCACTCATTTGATTATTGACCTGTTAAAAATCAAACTCATTGACCAATATACAACAAGCGGTGATCTCCATAAACTTTGGTTCTTTGTCCTGGATCAGCTTCTTCATCTCACCATGCTGTTGGTTGCGCTGCAATTCTTTTACAAAATCCCCATAGTTACAAATTTAAAGAGATTTATAGAGCTTCTTTTCACAGAAGGTCGGCAAATGAATGCTGCCTCCATCTTGCTGGTTATTATGATCATTTTGATTCTGGGTACGACAGTCAGCGGCCATATCATCAGAATCCTGCTTGGCTCATTGCCTGGCCAGCTTTTGACATTTGAAGGGAAATATACTTTTAAAAACGAAATGATCGGTTCTTCATACCCCAATAATAAGGGGGATAGTGGTCTCTCAGAGCAATACAGCTATATGATTTTCAACAAACACGACCTTTCACGCGGAAAACTGATTGGCTACATCGAAAGACTGCTTGTCATCCTTCTTACTTATTATAGCTCTTATCCGGCAATCGCCTTCATTGTGACTGCGAAATCAATCGCCCGCTTCAAGCAAATGGATGACAGGGACTGGGCGGAATATTTCTTGCTTGGCACACTGACCTCCATGTTCCTTGGTATCATGTTTGGAATTCTCCTTAGAGAAATGATCAATTAAAAAGGACATGCCGTGACTAGCTTTTCGACTTAAAGTAAGCATTCTTATAATAGTAGACTTTGATAATTGTTTACAGGACTTGTTTTCGGCTTAGGCTGGAATATCTGTATAAACGGAGTGAACGGAATGAACATCATCCTTTTCGATAGAGACCTGCGCATTTTTGACCATCAACCGATAGCGGAAGCCGCAAAGTTGGGCGAAATCTTGCCTCTTTATATAATTGAGCCATCACAATGGGAGGATGCTGCCTATTCAGTTCGTCACTTTCAATTTGTAGTTGAAAGTCTTGAAGACCTTTCTGATCAGATTGAAGGGCGGGGCGGTAAACTCTTTTTTTCCATCGAGGAACTGAGGGAAGTTCTCGAAAAACTGCTTGAAGCTTATGAATCTATTAATGTCTTTATCCATCGGGATGCAAGGATTTTAAAAAAGGTTACAGGATGGATGGAGAAGAATCAGCAACGACTGTTTATTTATGGAGCAGAAATAGATCAGGTATCAGCCAAGGCTTTTAAAAAGCAAGTTCAGTTATATCTGGATGTGCCGCTTGCCGAAGCGCCAGAGAGGATTCATGTTCCGGAAGAAACACCATCGATTCTGTTCACTGATATGAAAAAAATCCATCATTTCCGTGTAAAAGGCAAGAGAATCCGTTTTGGCCAGCAAGGAGGCGAATCCCGGGCACTCGAGACGCTGGATTCCTTTCTTGAGGAAAGATTTGCGAACTATATTGGTAACCAGCATAAACCGCTTCCATCATCGTTTTCTTCTTCCAGGCTTTCCGCTTATATTTCCTGGGGGAATATTTCGGTGAGGACTATTTTTCAGAGAACAACCGAAAAACTTCAATTATGCGGGAAAGATGAGGAGAGGGTTCAGCTAGAAGCATTTTTATCAAAAATAACGGCCAGGGTAAGAACCGCCTGCCATCATCTGGAATATGAGCAGAACGAAGACGTATCAATAGTCAAGAAAGACTGGAATGAAGAGTGGTTCCAACGCTGGATAGAGGGAAGGACAGGAGTTCCTGTCATTGACGCTGCAATGAGATGCCTGGTTAAAACAGGCTGGTTGAACTACACATTAAGGGAAATGGTGACTTCATTTATTGCCAATACTTTATGGCTGGATGGACAGAAACCCTCGGCTGTGCTTGCACAATTGTATTTGGATTATGACCCTGGATTACATGATTTTTATGTCCAACAAATAACTGGCCTAAGCACGAAAAGGTTGAAAATCATAAATCCGATAAAAGTCAGCAAGCAGATCGACCCAGAGGGAGCATTCATTCGTCGGTATGTCACTGAATTGGAAAAAATCCCGGGCGAGTATATTCATGAACCATGGCTTTATCCTGCTTTTTATCAACTGGGCTATCCGCCCCCAATAATTGATGTCCTAAAAGCGAATAAGCTGGCGCGGCAAAAATTTGATCGTCTAACAAAACAAGATAAGCCCTCAGGAAAAAAAGGTGAAGACGAAACAGGGCAGCTATCCTTTGATATCTGAAAGGGATTCTGCCGAATTGCTCCATCCTTTCAGGTAAGTCAGGGAAACTCCCAGTAGTGTGATCATGCCGCCAGCAATGGTCAATAAGGTTGGCACTTCTCCCAACCACACCCAGGCTACCAGGAAAGAGGCGGCAGGAGTAAGATATAAAGAACTGGCTGCTTCTGATGCACCTGATTTTGCGGTAATATATGCTAAGGCGAAATAGGCTATTACTGTTGGAAAAACTCCAAGATAGACAGCGCTAATCGTCGCTCCAATGGATGCTGAAGCAATCTGAGCTGAGAGATCGGAAGCAAAGAAGCCCATGAAAATGGTCGCGCTCCATATCGTATAGGCAGTAAATGGGAGTGGTCCGTATTTTTTCAAATATTTTTTTTGGAACACGAAATAGATTGATTCTGAAAAGGAAGCAACCAAGATCAACAATACGCCGATTCCTAATTCAAGCCCTCCGCCTGAGCCGATGGAAATAAGGACAATTCCTGCCATACTGATGGCAGCGCCAGTCCAGTACCTTTTTCCGGCACGTTCCTTGAAGAAAATTCTTCCTAACAATCCAATGAATATAGGTGATGTTGATACAAGCAGGCTTGCTGCCCCTGCACTGACCGTTTGTTCCCCGAAATTCAGAGCTGTTTGGTAGACAGCAAACCCAAGGAATCCAAACAAGAAGATGACAGGCAAATCTCTAACCTCCGGCAGTTTCATCTTTGTAATGGCCGCATAGCTGACAAGCGCAATTGATCCCACCAAAAGCCGAAGAAAGGATAAGTGCTCAGCAGAATATCCCTCCAGTCCATGTCTTATACCGGCGAATGCCGACCCCCATAATAGGATGACGAGCAAATGTGCTATTGTCAGTCTAATTTTCATGTTCTCCACCTCAACAAAAACCATCCAATTTAATCCTTAGTAACCTTATGTCTTTTAAATATAACCGGGACTTGATAAAATGTATCCAACCAATATGGGTATATTGAAACCAACCAATTTTGAATGGAGCCTGTCGATGAAAGCACCAAAGTACAAGATGATTAATGACTATATAAAGGAACAGATAACAAATGGTACCTGGCCGGTTGGCAGCAGGCTTCCGAGCCAGCGCGCTCTCGCCAGCCACTTCGGAGTGAACAGGAGCACGATTGTGACTGCGCTGGATGAATTGGCCGCTGATGGCCTGATCGAAGGGAAAACAGGGATGGGGACAATCGTTGTCAACAACACCTGGACACTTATGAGATCCGAACCCCCAGTGAACTGGAATGAGCAGGTAGGGCTGGGGACTCATCAGGCAAGCATGCCAACTGTTCAGGCGATCAATCAGGCAGAATCCAATGAGGATTTGATACAGCTTAGCAAGGGGGAGCTCTCGAAGGATTTGTTTCCTCTTGAAGAGATGAGAGCTGTGATAACAAAAGTGGGACAAAATCTAGAACCATTTGGCTACGAGGAACCAAAGGGGAATCCACAGTTGAGAGAAGAGATTGCCAAATACCTTAGTCTAAAAGGGATCCATACTTCTGCGTCCTCAATCCTTGTAGTATCTGGTGCTTTGCAAGCACTGCACCTTATTTCGATTGGGTTGCTGGAAAGAGGATCAACAGTGTTACTCGAGAATCCATCTTATGTAAACTCTTTATCGACCTTCCAATCCGCAGGAATGAGGCTTCAGGGGGTACCGATTGACCAAGAGGGCATCATTCCCGGGAAGATAGAAAAGATCCACCAAAACAAGAACTCAGTGCTCTATTGTCATCCCACCTTCCATAATCCAACAGGGGCATTGATGGGGGAAACAAGAAGGCGGGAATTGTTGAGTTTGGCGGAAAATGCCCAGATTCCAATAATTGAGGATGATGTGTATGGTGATTTATGGCTCGACAATCCTCCGCCGATGCCAATCAAATCCCACGATAGACATGGAAATGTTTTGTACTTAGGCAGCCTGTCAAAGAGTCTTAATCCTGGATTGAGGATTGGATGGGTTGTCGGCCCGGAAGCTGTCATAGACCGTCTGGCAGATCTGAAAATGCAAACGGACTATGGAACAAGTTCCATATCGCAAAGGTCAGCGGCAGAATGGCTTTCAAGCGGACTGTACGAGAAGCATGCCTCAGAAGTCAGGAAGCATTTGAAAATACGCAGGAACGCTGTGCTGCAAGCACTGGATCAGCACTTGAGCCATTATGCTGAATGGGAACAGCCTGCAGGCGGTTTCTTTATATGGGTGAAAATGAAGCAGGAAATCTCTTTGGCTGACTTATACCGCAAAGCCCTTGCGAATGGGGTGCTGATCAATCCTGGCAGGATTTATTCGAACCAAAAAAGCCTGCACTTCCGGCTATCTTTTGCCAACGCTCCGGTTGAAGATATTGTTAAGGGAATCTCAGTATTAGAATCGCTGATACAAGACTGTTAGAATAGGAGAATACAAGTTTTCCGCAAGGCAGATTAATAATCAAGGAGAAAGTGATTTATGAAATTAGTATCATGGAACGTGAACGGCATAAGGGCTTGTGTCCGCAAAGGTTTTTTGGATTTCTTTCAGGAGGCGGGAGCGGATGTGTTTTGCATTCAGGAAACGAAACTGCAGGAAGGCCAGATAAGCCTCGAAATGGAAGGGTACCACCAGTTCTGGAACTATGCTGAAAAGAAAGGGTATTCAGGTACCGCTGTTTTTACCAGACAGAAGCCTATATCAGTAAAATACGGCATCGGATCAGCAGAACATGATCATGAGGGAAGAGCGATCACTGTTGAGTTTGATCAGTTTTATCTTATTAATGTTTATACACCGAACTCTCAGCGTGATCTTGCCCGACTCGGCTATCGTTTATCCTGGGAAGACAAACTAAGGGAATATATACTCGAATTGGAAAAGGTGAAGCCAGTAGTCCTGACCGGAGACCTGAATGTCGCCCACAATGACCACGACTTAAAAAATCCTAAATCGAATCGCGGAAATTCCGGGTTTACCGACGAGGAACGCGGGAAGATGACCCAACTCCTGGACAGTGGTTTTGTTGATTCTTTCCGATATCTCCATCCTGATGCCAAGGATGTTTACACCTGGTGGTCTTATATGAGTAAAGTGCGAGAAAGGAATATAGGATGGCGCATTGATTACTTCATTGTTTCCGAACAACTGGCACCTGCCATTCATCAAGCAGGAACAGAGTGTTTTGTCATGGGCAGCGACCACTGTCCTGTGACACTTGAATTGAATATATAAGGTTTTGAATCCCCTGGATGGTGTTCCAGGGGATTTATTTTCTTAACAGACAAGGTTGTACTTGAGTGAATGCGGAATTCTAAACAGTATGACCTAATTCCTCGCTTAAAATAAAGAATGACCAGTTGAAAACAACATTTTTAAAAGAAATCTAGAAATATTAAAACCTTTTCTTTTGATTTTTTATTAAATGTTATATACTATAAACTAATAAGGATAACACATTTAAAAAATCCTTGATAATGTTACATAATTATTATTGGGGGTACGTTGGTGGTGAGTTCTATTAAACTAACAAAACGGCAGGAAGAAATCGTTCAAATTGTAAAAGAGGACGGTCCGATTACTGGGGAACAAATTGCCGAAAAGCTGAAGCTGACACGGGCAACCCTTCGTCCCGACCTGGCGATCCTCACAATGGCAGGAAGTCTGGAAGCGAGACCAAGAGTCGGCTATTTTTTCAATAAGGATAAAGAGAGACTATTCGAACCGACAGAGGTACTGAATTTGAAGGTGAAGGATTATAAAGGCCATCCAATTGTGGTGCAAAAGTCTTCCTCTGTATATGATGCGATTGTCCAGATGTTCCTTGAGGATGTCGGGACTTTGTATGCTGTTGATTCAGAGGGGTGCCTGGCTGGGGTCATTTCGAGAAAGGATTTACTGAGGGCAGCGATTGGAAACAAGAACCTTGAGGACCTTCCTGTAAGCGTCATCATGACCAGGATGCCTAACATCATAACGGTAAAGCCCGAAGAAACGCTGCTGCAGGCTGCCAGGAAACTGGTTACGAACAGAATTGATTCTCTCCCTGTCGTACGTGAACTCAGCAGTAACCCCGATTCATATGAGGTCATCGGGCGAATAACCAAAACAACGATTACCAAGGTATATTTAGAAATCGCAGAGCAAAAATCTGTCTAGGAAGTGAGCGCACTTTGGATATGAAGGAAGTTGTCTATGTGGTATCCGACTCAGTCGGGGAAACAGCAGAATTTGTAGTTAAAGCTGTGGCAACACAGTTTAACGGCGGGCAGGTTGATATAAGAAGGAATTCATATGTTGAGGATGAGGAAGACATTGAGGACATTTTGATGATGGCCAGGCAAGGACATTCCATTATCGCCTACACCATTGTCGTACCTGCACTTAAAGACTATCTGGACCGGAGGGCAAGAGAGGAAGGGATTTACGCAGTCGACTTGTTGAATCCACTTATGAACGCCTTTGAAAAGAAATTCAACAAAGAGCCGAACCATCGTCCGGGCATGATGCGGAAATTGGATGATGAATATTTCCGCAAGATCGAAGCCATCGAATTTGCCGTAAAATATGATGATGGCAGGGACCCGCGGGGGATATTAAGGGCTGACATCGTTTTGGTCGGTGTTTCTCGAACATCGAAAACTCCACTGTCAATGTATCTGGCCCACAAGCGTTACAAAGTAGCCAATGTACCGATTGTGCCGGAGGTCAAACCGCCGGATGAATTATTCCAGATTCCGAGAAGCAAATGTGTAGGCCTGATCATTTCACCAGATAAGCTGAATGAAATCAGGACGGAAAGGCTGAAGGCGCTTGGTCTTGGAGCTAGGGCGAATTATGCCAGCTATGAGCGAATTCTAGAAGAACTGGATTATGCTGAAAAAATCATGAAACGTGTTGGCTGCCCGGTCATCAATGTTTCCAATAAGGCCATTGAAGAAACTGCAGGGCTGATACTTGATATTCTAAAAAGTGAGAGGAGTTAAGCGAATGTCTAAATTTGTGTATCTTTTTAATGAAGGAAATAGCGGAATGAAAGAAATACTGGGTGGGAAGGGTGCGAACCTGGCGGAAATGACACGTATTGGCCTTCCGGTACCTTTCGGATTCACGATTTCGACAGAAGCGTGCAACTCATATTATGATGCGGGAAAGACGATCCCGGCAGAAGTTCAGGCACAGGTGCTCGAAGCTCTTGGGGAGCTTGAAGAGAAAACAGGAAAGAAGCTGGGAAATCCTGAAAATCCGCTGCTAGTCTCCGTCCGCTCTGGCGCAGTATTCTCAATGCCGGGAATGATGGATACAATTTTGAACCTTGGCATGAATGACGAGACAGTTGAAGGAATGGCAAAGCTTACAAACAACCCAAGGTTTGCGTATGATTCCTACCGCCGCTTCATTCAGATGTTCAGTGATGTTGTCCTCGATGTTGACGTGTTCTTTTTCGAGCGATTACTGGAAGAAACAAGGGAAGCGAAAGGCTATAACTCAGACCCGGAGATGACGGCAGAAGACTGGAAGGAAGTCATCGAAGGATATAAGAATATCGTGACAAAGCATACGAGGAAGCCGTTTCCGCAGGATCCAAAGGAACAGCTATTCTTGTCCATCAACGCGGTATTTGACTCCTGGAACAATCAACGGGCGATCGTTTACCGCCGGTTGAATAAAATTCCATCACATTTAGGCACAGCGGTAAATATCCAGAGCATGGTATTTGGGAACATGGGAGACGATTCGGGTACTGGTGTTGCTTTTACGAGGGACCCATCCACAGGGGAAAGCATCCTTTATGGAGAATACTTGATCAACGCACAGGGAGAAGATGTCGTGGCAGGCATCCGGACCCCACAGCCAATCCAGACATTAAAAGATGAAATGCCTGCTGTGTATCAGCAATTCGTTGACACATGCAACCGGCTTGAACAGCATTACGAGGACATGCAGGATATTGAATTTACTGTAGAACGCGGTGAACTTTTCATCCTTCAGACACGTACAGGGAAACGCACCGCGCAGGCGGCGATCCGAATTGCAACAGAGCTTGTGAAAGAAGGAATCATTGATAAAAAGACTGCACTGCTGCGTGTTGATCCTGAACAGCTTGATCAGCTTCTTCACCGCAGGATTGATGAGAATTATGAACGTAATCAGCTGGCTAAAGGCCTTCCTGCTTCACCAGGTGCCGCAACAGGCAAGGTTGTTTTTGATGCAGATGAGGCAGAGCTGCTGGTAAATGAAGGACAAAAGGTCATCCTTGTGCGTCCAGAAACAACTCCAGATGATATCCATGGTATCATTTCAGCCCAGGCTGTCGTAACAAGCCGCGGCGGTATGACTAGTCACGCCGCAGTAGTGGCGCGAGGAATGGGTAAAGCGTGTATTTGCGGATGTGAAGCGATGAAAATCGATCTGCACCAAAAGCAGTTCCGGGTCGGGGAAGTGGTCGTGAACCACGGGGATATCATCACGATCGATGGAGGAACAGGTGAAATTATGCTCGGTGAAATCCCGATGATTGAACCTGAGCTGTCTGCTGAGTTTCAATTATTATTGTCATGGGCAGATGAGGAGCGGAAAATTGGCGTCCGCGCAAATGCTGATAACCCTGAGGATTCCGCGAAAGCACTGGAGTTTGGAGCTGGCGGCATTGGTCTTTGCCGTACGGAGCATATGTTCATGGACGCTGCAAGGGTACCGATTGTCCAGAAGATGATCCTTGCAGAAACATTTGATGAGCGGAACGCTGCGCTGGATGAACTCCTGCCGATGCAGCAGGGAGATTTTGAGGGAATTCTGGAAGTGATGCAGGGACTGCCTGTGACGATTCGCTTGCTTGATCCTCCATTGCACGAGTTCCTGCCTGATAAAGAAGAACTTTTGGTTGAGATTACAAAACTTCAAATTCTGGACCCGGAATCAAAGGTACTTAAGGAAAAAGAAGCATTGCTGAAGAAAGTGCGCCAGCTGGATGAGTTCAATCCAATGCTTGGACACCGCGGCTGCCGCCTTGGCATGATTCATCCTGAAATATATGAAATGCAGGCAAGAGCGATTTTTTATGCGGTGGCGAAATTAGCTGATAAGGGAATCGAGGCAAAACCAGAAATCATGATTCCTTTAGTTGGGCATGTGAATGAGCTGAAGGAAATGCGTGAACTCGTTAATGCAGCTGCTCTTAGCATAAAAGAAGAAACAGGCAAGGAGTTCGAGTATACCGTGGGAACGATGATTGAAATCCCGCGTGCAGCCCTTACTGCTGATCAGATTGCTGAGGAAGCAGACTTCTTCTCATTTGGCACGAATGACCTGACCCAGACGACTTTCGGTTACAGCCGAGATGATGCTGAAGGCAAATTCCTGCAGGCCTATATCGAGCAAAAAGTTCTTCCTGAAAATCCATTTGCCGTCCTTGATCGCGAGGGAGTGGGCAAATTGTTGGAGACAGGTGTGGAACTGGGCCGAAAAACAAAGCCTGGGTTGAAGACTGGAATTTGCGGTGAACACGGGGGCGAGAAGAGTTCGATTGAATTCTGCTATAATGCTGGACTTGACTACGTCAGCTGCTCTCCTTACCGTGTGCCGCTTGCAAGACTTGCAGCTGCTCAGGCAACAATCCGCCACGAAAAAAATAATGAAAAAGAAGCTGTCGCAGCAAAATAATGTTCAATTGGAGCGTGTTTCAAAATCACGCTCCTTTCTTACTTTTAGCTGGCTGACGATAATATCGCCCAAATTTAGCTCTCCATTTCCGTTTATTGTAGGCTTTATTTCTTATTAATAGGTAACTGATGGAAAAAAGGGTATACTAGATAATATGTAATTCCTCGGGTCTTCTGGTGTTTCGACTTACCATGAGAAGGCGTGAGACCAAAACCAGAGAGGATGAGGAAGATGTTAATCAAACTATATCAGGCAAAAGCTGGAGATGGCAGCAAAAAGAAAGGGCTTAGGAGAACGAAATCCTATTTTTCGACACCAGAGGATGCTTTATCAGAGGCTTTTGCATTGAAGGAAAAAATGGATTCAAGATATGAAAATGAAATCGAATGGGACTATCAAGGCGATTTTACAGGAACTCCTGAAAAAATGAAGATCCTCCGTGGATATTTAAATGGTAATCGGGAGAGTACAGCATTTTACCTGGAAATTCTAAGTGTTGAAAATAATGAACAAATCAAACCTGTATCGCCGTATAAACCAAAGTCTGTTACAAAGGATGATAAAAAGATTTCAACAAAGGTCATGAAAAAGTTTAAGGTAAAGAATGCATAGTATCACACCATTCCTCTGACTTTACAGAGTATAGGAAATGGAAGGGACGCACATTCCAATTGTGCGGCCTTTTATTTATATTTAGGCAATCTTGAGGGGATCAGATATGAAACAAATTGAAACAATCTATCAGGAAGCAGTTGGAAATACGAAAAATAAAATCATGGAAGACATTGAGAAATTCCTTGGCGAAAAAGACCGTCTTCCAGACTTGGAAGAGTACCTTAAAGCAAGAGATACATACATCAGCCAGATTTGGCTGAATGTCTGGCTGACGAAATCGACAAATGACTTTTCAAAGCGTGATAAAAAGGAATTTTTAAGTGAGCGGGATTATATTGTGGAAGGTGTAGACCGCAAACTCATCAATAAGCTTTTCAGGAATGAAATAAGAAGCTATCAACCTTTTGATCCAAAAGCATGGATCACTTCTTCCATCAGTGAGGACGTCTGGCCTGAGTTGTACCAGCAAGCAAGAAAGAAGTTCCTGAAGAAAGAGGAAGAAGACCGTTTGCTTGAAAAAAAGGCGAAAGTCATCGAAACGATCTATCAACAAGCCCAGACGGTTTTAAATGAATTCCAGGAACTTGCCTATTTAAAAATCAGATATAATATGTCCATCGAGCTTAAGAGGATTTTTCAGGAAGAATCGAAATACAAAGATATAGACACCTTTATGCTTGAAGAAAAATTGACAGTGATCGGTTCGTTCAATCCAGATGACTACAGGACAATGGCTGATTTCTTCGATGAGCTGACCGGGCAAATTCACCAGACATCCCACTGGGGAAGGTATTATTTTGAGTATGAAACTTACCAGTATCATTTTGAGAAAGCGGTACTGGACTTTTTTTCCAGCATAGCAGCAGAGAAGGTGCTGGAATATCTTGACCAGGACTTGATCAATTCTTATCAAGATGTATTTGAAGATCCTTTGTCGATTCCTGGGACCCGGAGAATCATCAGTGATCTGGTCGAAATTTATATTGACGGTTTCCTTTATAAGCTTCAGGAAGAGTATATCAGTGATCTTATACGGTTGTCGGATATTCCATTTGATTATGAAGTTCATCAGGAAGTTTATGATAAGAACCTTGCCGACAGAGAGCGCAGGAGGGCGGAAGAACAGGCAGAGCTTGAAAGGATCAGGGAAGAAGAAGCCCGCATGATGGAAGATATTTTTGGCAGGGAATACAACCCTTCCCTCAGGCGCAATGTCCGATACATTATGCATATCGGTGAAACCAATACCGGTAAAACCCACCAGGCACTTGAACGGATGAAGCAAGCAAAAAGCGGCCTTTATCTCGCTCCCCTGCGCCTGCTGGCACTTGAGGTATACGAAAAATTGAATGCTGAGGGCGTCCCCTGTTCTTTAAAGACAGGGGAAGAAGAAAAACCAGTGGCAGGTGCAAACCATATTTCCTGTACAGTTGAAATGTTCCATGAAAAAGACTTTTACCATGTAGTCGTCATTGATGAATCCCAGATGATCGCAGATAAGGACCGTGGCTTCTCCTGGTTCAAAGCAATCACAAAAGCGAATGCGGAAGAAGTTCATATCATCGGCAGCAAAAATATCAAGGCAATGATGATGGATCTTCTTGATGATGGGGTGGCGGAAATATACGAATACAGCCGAGAAATCCCTCTCCAGGTCGAAAACAAAGAATTCAGCCTTAAGAATACCAAAAAAGGGGATGCGCTAGTTTGTTTCTCGCGGAAACAGGTGCTTGAAAATGCAGCGAAATTGCAGAACAGCGGCCGCCAGGTCAGCATGATCTATGGCAGCATGCCGCCAGAAACGAGGAAGAAGCAAATAGACCGCTTCATCAAGGGGGAAACAAGTGTCGTCGTAGCTACGGATGCTATTGGCATGGGGCTGAATTTACCGATCCGGAGAATCGTATTCCTTGAAAATGAAAAGTTTGATGGGACGAGAAGAAGGAAGCTGACTTCCCAGGAAATTAAGCAAATTGCTGGCCGTGCAGGAAGAAAAGGAATTTACAATGTCGGCAGGGTAGCTTTTACTTCGGAAATTGACTTAATGTCAAAGCTGCTTGAAAAAGAGGATAAACTCGTTGAGACATTTTCTATCGCACCTACTTCAGCAATATTTGAAAGGTTCCAGAAGTATCATCGAACGCTGGCTGTATTCTTCGAATTATGGGATCAATTCGAGAGTCCAAAGGGCACAAACAAAGCTTCTCTGTCTGAAGAAAGGGAGCTTTATGAATATGTGAGGGACACCGAAATCGAAGCAAGGCTGCCGATGATGGAACTCTACGGATTCCTGCATCTTCCTTTTTCATCGAGGGAACCAGCTCTTATCGAACAGTGGCTGGAAACGATCAAGGCGATTGTTGCTGGTGATGAGCTGCCAGAACCTCCTGTGAAAACGGCAAGTCTTGAAGAGCTTGAGCTTTCTTATAAAGCAATCGGACTCCACCTATTGTTTTTATATAAACTAGGGAAAAAAACAGAAGCTGTTTATTGGGAAAGGGTCCGTACAGAGCTAAGTGACGAAGTACATGAATTCTTAAAGTCAGAAGTGAAAAATTATAAAAAGAAATGCAGGCACTGCGGGAAGGGAATCCACACGGACTCTCCTTACCAAATATGTGATGCTTGCCATGCTGCAAAATACAGAAAACGCAGTGCTCCAAAGGACCGGTGGAGATGATTTATTAGCAGCAGGGCTTATTTCCTTAAGCCCTGCTTCTTAGGAAAACGAAAGTAATATATACCGGAACAACAGCCATATGATAATAGAAGGATAAAACAAAAAGGTGTGATCAAATGGCTGTCCATATAGTGAAACCAGGAGAAAACCTCTGGTCCATTTCCAAATTGTATGGTGTAACGATTCAAAATATAGTGGAAGTTAATGGTCTTCCATCCGCGAATGTTATTGTTCCAGGTCTTAACCTTTATATTCCAGACAGGCAACCGATCATCAGGTTTTATAAAATTAAAGCGGGCGACACATTGTGGAAACTTTCACTGCAATTCCAGACAAGTATAAACATTATACTAAATGCCAATCCTGGTCTGGATCCAAACAGATTATATATTGGCCAGAACATCAACATACCTTCTCCTTTCAAACCGCAGTTCTCCACCTTAGGATTCATCGTTCCAGGTTCTTCTCCAACATTCCTTACCGATTTAGCAGAAATTGCACCCCGCCTGACTTACCTGGCAGTTGCAGCATTTTCCTTCACACAAGAAGGGTATGCATATGTAGCAGGTGATGATCTCCCTATCGTCATTAAAAGCAATGAATTGAATATCATTCCATTATTAATGGTTCAAAATACAACAGCCGCAGGTTTTAGCAAAGAACTTGCAGGAAGAGTTCTCTCAACTCCGGCATATCGAAGGAATCTTGTGGCAAGCCTGGTGAATCTCGCATTACAAAGAGGATACCGGGGAATCAGCATAGACCTGGAATTTATTCCGCCTCCTCAGCGAGAGGATTTTAATACATTCCTCAGGGAACTGAAAACAGCAATGGGAAGTCTTATCCTGCATGTGAATGTTCATGCAAAATCCGAAGATATACCTTCCAACCCCATCATAGGAGCTTATGATTATAAGACAATCGGAGAGATTGCTGATATCGTCGCTGTTATGACAATTGATTATGGGTACCCGGGCGGTCCGCCGGATCCTGTCTCTCCGCTGTGGTGGATCGCGCTTGTTGTCAGGTATTCACTGACCCTTATCCCCCGTGAAAAGTTGCAGATTGGCCTTCCACTCTATGGGCATGACAAAATAGTATCAACTAGCCAGTATCGTGCCCTTTCCGTGCTGGATGCACAAAATCTTGCCATCTCAATAGGTTCCGTCATTCAGTTTGATACAGCCGCACAATCACCTTGGTACAGGTATTGGAAAGGGACGGAGGAACACATCGTATGGTTCGAGGATATCCGCAGTTATATTGAAAAATACAGACTGATCGACTTATATGGATTGAATGGAACAACCTACTGGCAACTGAGCTTCCGTTCTCCGCAGAACTGGGCTTATCTTGATAAGGTCGATATTGTAAAGGCATAAAACACTGGGTTGACACGGAGATAGTGTCATTGTAGCTGCAAGTTCAGACAAAACGCCTGCAGACAATGAAGAAAATGTCCGAAGCAGGTTCAGGTTGGGACAAAACGCCGGCAGATCATGAAGAAAATG